>DUBS01000001.1 GCA_012960225.1 Gemmatimonadota bacterium
GTAGCGATCCCAGCAGTGATCGCCTACAACCACTTCGTTGGGGAGCTAAATCTGGTGAGTGGAGAACTCGAAGGCTTTTCGAGTGAGTTCATTGGCACTCTTGCCCGAGAGGGCCTCGTCTCATGATTAGAATCACGGCAGAGTTGTTGGTTGCGGCACCGGAGAATACGAGTCCGTGAGTTCGCTAGGAATTCGGCGTCGGAATCGTGCCAACCGTGATGATCTGCCGGTGAACGCGGAGATCAACGTTACGAGTCTGGTTGATGTTGCGTTCACGCTTCTAGTGATTTTCATCATCACGGCACCGATCCTACAGGGTGGGATCGAAGTAGCGATCCCGAGGGCAGATGTACCGCCACTAACGTCAGAGGATCAGCCGTTCTTTGTCACAGTCCTACGGGATGGAACCATCTTCATGGAGGAGACTGAGGTGACACTCGAGGAGCTTGAAGCGGGATTGCCTCAGCTTATGGCTACCGGGAACGTTCAGCGCATCTATATCCGCGGTGACTCTCTCGCCCCGTATGGCCCTGTGCTTAGGGTTATGGCTACCTCCGTCAACAGTGGTGTGAATTGGTCTGTTGTTGCTGAGCCCTACCGGCCCGGGAACTAGAAAGGATCCATGCTTGAACCAGGGCCCTTCGATAAGCGGAGCATGACAATGTCCCTTGGTCTCCACGGGGGTTTGTTCACACTTGCATTGTTTACCTCACTCGTTGACCCCTCGCCCATGGAGTTTGTGACCTACCAGATCGAAATGGTTAGTCCACCACCGGCGGTCCAAGCTGAGATCCAACCTGCGACGGAAGAACTTGTGGTCGAGCCGCCCGAGCCTGCGCCACCAATAGAGGAAGAACTCGAGCAGGAAGTTGTTCCGATCGAAGAGCCGGATGACCCCGAACCCGAGCCGTCACCCGAAGAGAATAGGCCGACTGAAGAACTAACTGAGGCTGAAGAAGAAGAGACTCCGCCAGCGGCACCAGACCCACCTCCTGAGGAAATCGAAGATTCTGGAGAGGGTATTAATGTGCGCCTTGAGGGAGTTCGCCGTGACTATCCGGCCTACTACAACAATATCATTCGGCAGATCTTTAACTGTTTTCGGTGGAGGGGTGGTGGGAACTGGGAGGCTACCGTCTTCTTCACGATCGAACGGGAAGGTACTGTGACCGACATGAGATTCACGAATCGCTCGGGTAGCACGGCCTTCGACTTTGAAGCGATTGGAGCTGTCGAGTGCGCGGGTCAGGGTCGGTTTGGGCAGTTGCCAGACGAACTGCCTTACGATCGCCTTCCTGTGCAATTTGATTTTAGGCCACCGGGCCAAGCCCAAGAACTGATCTCTCCAGTGATTTCCCACTCGGGCAGAGTGGTGGATCGTTGATGAACTTGCCGTTGGGAGTGGTTCAATCGTTTGGCCTCCGATGGACTGTAACCTTATGCGTTTCGATGGGTCTCTTAGCGTCCTCAGGGTTTGCACAGGAACGCGACTCGCTACCGGGTGTGAGTTTAGGTCTCGTCTACGAGAATCAACCCCAGCCGGCTCTTGCGATCCAACCATTCACTGGGCGTTTTGGGGGAGCTGATCTAGTAGACGACGTTGAGGTGATTGTTGGTCGAGATCTCCGTAATTCTGACCGCTTCGAAGTAATGGATTCCATCCCCGCCGGGCTCGTCGGTGACGTCGTGGACTACACACTCTGGGACCGGCTCGGAGCCGTATGGTTAATTACTGGCCAGGTCGAAGGGGCAGGGGAAGGTTATATCCTCATTCTAGAGCTCCACGACGTTGTCTATGGCCAGAGTGTAGAACGGGGCCGTTTCCGGATTCCTGATGAAGCCGATTCTGATTTTCGCATGGCAGTGCACCGCGCATCGGACGAACTAGTTAGGTGGGCTACTGGTGACCCTGGGATGGCCGCGAGCAGGATTGCTTTCACGATGACGGACAATCAAGGGAATAAGGATATTTACGTCATTGATTCAGATGGAGAAAATCTAGATCGGATCACTAATTATCGTGACTTAACACTTTCTCCGACCTGGTCTCCTGATGGAAATAAGATTGCGTTTACATCCTATAAGTCGGAACTACCACGCATCTACGAGCTCGACCTTCGCACAGGAAAAGAGAATATGCTTCCGGAAGTTAGAGGCGGGGGAGACTACATAACACCTACTTATCATCCTGACGGCACTACTCTGGCATTTGCGGTCACGGGCAATGCTAGAAGTGGCATTTTTACCTATAACGTCGAGAGGAACTGCTGTCTGGTGTTCCTGTCTGGTGGGCGCTGGTATGATCTGTCGCCAACGTATTCTCCAGACGGACAATGGATGGCGTTTAACACAAACCGGTTCGGAGATGCTGTTCCCCAGGTTATGCTAATGCCGTCCCGGGGTGGTGATGCTGAAACGCTTTCACCCTACGAGTACGGTGGCAGGGGTTACTTCACTGCGCCGGATTGGTCGCCCGTAGGTGATATGGTGGCTTTTCATGGTTCGATTAATCGGGGCACCTACCACATACTTGTGGCAAGCGTGTCGAATGACGGACGGAGGCTCAACCAACTCACTTGGGAAGGGAACAACGAAGACCCAAGCTGGGCACCAGACGGGAGACATCTCGCCTTTGTCGGAGAACGTAGGTGGGGGTTCGGCCTTTTCGTAGTCGATGTTGCAACCGGACGACTGAGGCCGCTTCTGGCAGGCCGACGGGTCGGTTTGCCGGACTGGTCACCTGCTTTGAGTGCAGAGCGCTAAGCTTCCAACCAGGGAATTCATCCTGCAGTGAAGATTGAGCGAACTAGTGCTTAATACGTAAAGCGTTGCGCTCGCTCACATTTTTGCCTAGATAGCAGGGGGTCTTTTCACGATCACGAAGCACGTTAGCTTCGTTATTGTGCTAGGCCTACACTAGTACGCCTAGATGAGCGTAAAATAGTTCGTTCAACCCGGGAGCAGGGATGATCGTACGTCATTTCTTTATTGCTGTTACAGCTGCTACACTTGTCGTTGGATCCTGTGGTGGTGACCCACCCCCACCGCCTCCAGCCCCACCGGGGCCGGACATGGATTCACTTCGGGCCTATCAAGACTCAGTCCAAGAGGCTGAAGAGGAAGCTCGCCGCCTAGCTGCAGAAGAGGCAGCCCGTCGCGCGGAGGAAGCAGCACGCGAGAGAGCAAGACAAGGTGCTGCGCGGACACTGGTTCAGATGGTCTTCTTCGATTATGACATGTCCGAAATTCGTGATGATGCTGCTTCGGCACTGCGCGCGAAGGTCGATATTCTCCGCGCTAGTCCGCAGGTACAGCTGCGTATCGAGGGACATGCTGATGAACGCGGCTCGACCGAGTACAATTTAGCGCTAGGGAATCGCCGAGCAGTGGCTATGCGGGATTTCCTGACTGGCTTTGGACTCTCAGAGAGTCGCTTCAGCGTCGTTTCCTTTGGTGAGGAGCGTCCGCTCGAATCGGGCTCGGATGAATCCGCTTGGTCTCGGAACCGTCGTGGCCAGTTTGTGATTACCGCTGGTGAAAACGCTATCAACCCAGGTAACTGACAGCGTGACCTTTGCGGGACCTCTCCCGCCGGCGAGCCGGGGGAGAGGTCCGTGATATGATAAAAGGTTTGGCCCTGTCTTGGTTAGGGCTTCGCGTCCCCGTCGTGATCGTCACTATCGTAGTACTTGGGGGTTGCGCTACTAAGAACGATATCCGAGACCTTCAGGTTGAATTGCAAGCTGAATTGCGTGTGCTTGCGGAGCGACAAGCTGCACTGATCGCCCAAATGCAGACTGAGGCAAACTCAACCCGAGACACTTTACGCAGCCAATCTACTCAGCTATTTGATTTTCGCGGGGAGATCTCACAGCAATTGAGAGAAATCGGAGAGGGTTTAGCGACCCTGGAGGTGCTGGCTGGCGAGAATCAACGTGCCATAATGGGTATCCGAGGACAGATTACGAATCTGAGGAGCGGGTCAGTCACCGCTGCTTCTCCCGTCCTCGATTCTACTGGCATGGTCGGGGGAGCTGTAGGAGATGCAGATCAACTCTACCGGACAGCCGCGGAGCAGTTTGGCCGAGGGTCACTTAATACAGCCCGGATGGCATTCCAGCAATTTGTGCAAAGCCATCCTAATCACGCACTTGCGCCTGAAGCTCACTTCTCTCTCGCTGATATTCTTTATCAGCAGGAAGACTTTGATGCTGCCCTGGAAGCGTTCAGAGAAATTCAATCTCGTTTCCCAACAGCTGCCAAGGTACCGGATGCTTTATACAGGATCGCGCTGATTCAGATTGAGATGGAAGAAATTGAATCTGCAATCGGTACGCTCGAGAGGATCACCAACACCTATCCAGGGTCGGTCATAGCAGAAATCGCAGCTGACAAGCTCGAAGAGATCGGTTCTTGACTAGGCGACACGCCCTTGCCGGCCCTGTCACGGTGCGATCTCGAACGGAAATTTGAAGTATGCGTTGTCCAGCTTGCGATGCTACCGAGAATCGCGTTGTTGATACGAGGGCCAGCCGGGGCGGTAGGGCTGTCAGGCGGAGGCGGGAATGTACTGTTTGTGGCGCGCGGTTTACGACCTATGAGTACATCGAAGAACGTCCTATCCAGGTACTCAAGCGTTCTGGAGCAGTAGAGGACTTCAATAGAGGAAAGCTCCTTCGTAGCGTGAAGGTGGCATGTGCGAAGCGCCCGATCTCAGCTTCACAGATGGACGCGCTCGTTGATGATATCGAAGACATACTGTCAGCTCAGGTGGGTGTTGAGGTCTTGAGTGTACAACTTGGAACATTAGTAATGGAGCGTTTAAGCCCTATAGACCGAGTTGCATACGTGCGATTTGCTTCCGTATACCGGAACTTCCAAGACGCGGGAGAGTTCCAAGAGTTCGTCGACGAGATCACTGCCGCCAAGGAACGTGAAGAGCTTCGACGCAACCAAGTCGAACTTCCGCTCTAGTCAGCAGTTGACCGAACAGAAACCTCTTCAGGTATTTTTTTACTAGATGGCTCGTAGCCGCAAATCAAGAGGAGAGATGCCGTTTCTCGACCACCTTGAGGAACTAAGGTGGAGGATCCTTTGGTGCATTCTCTCGGTCATGATTGGCGCTGTAATTGGTTTTGGCTTGGTCTACTACTTCCCTGTGCTCGAGCTTTTGGTCGAGCCTGTGCGTCAGGCTTCCGGCAATCCGAACCTAAAGCTGATCTATCTGTCACCATCTGACTCATTCTTTGTTACACTCAGGCTAGCTATCTATGCAGGACTGCTAATGGCCTTCCCGTTCCTAGCTTACCATGTCTGGGCGTTCCTCTCTCCTGCTCTCAAGCCTCGGGAGCGATGGGTAATCATACCTCCGCTTTACGGAGGTCTTGTTCTCTTTGCAGCCGGTGTCGCCCTAGCATATTGGATAGCCTTACCCGTGACTCTTCAGTTCTTCCAGAAATTCCAGACTGAGTCACTTCAGGCCAATCTTGAGATCAATGCTACACTTGGATTCATTGTGAAGATGCTGATGGCATTCGGCTTCGTCTTCGAGTTGCCAATTGTAATCATGATTCTGAGCTGGATGGGGATCGTCACTCCTGACTTCCTTCGTGAGAAACGAAGACATGCAATCGTTCTGATAACCGTTCTGGCGAGCTTTATTACTCCAGGGGATGTAATTGTACTGACATTCATGATGATGGTCCCCCTAATCCTCCTCTATGAGGTTGGCATCTTCCTGTCTGTAGGCATTTACCGGAGGAAAGCACAGAGGGAGCAGGACTTCGAAACAGATACCACTCCACCCACTGGATCTGTAGAAACGCAGTGACACCCATGCGGTTGGTGAACCAGACACTCTGGATTATAGGGTTCACTGCCATGGGTGCCTTCGGTTCTGCAAGTGCTCAGGAACAGGTAGACTCAACACGCCTTCGTGTAATCCAACGGCTTGAGCGACTCGCTCGAGCACCTGGCTTCGACAGTATCCTGTTTGTACAAGACTCCATGAGGGTTGCCGAAATTGAAGCTGGTCGGGGTTTCGGTGGGGGAGTAAGCACGGATTCGGTTGTGGCTGAGCTAATAGCCCTGCCTGGTTTCACCCTGACGGAGTACGATGGTGGTGCCGCCACTTTTGAGGCAGCCAAACGTATCCTAACACTCATTGCTCCGGATGGTGGGAGGGCACGGGTGAGCAGCGAAGGGATGGGAGTCGAAGCAGATACATCAATCCTCTATAACGAAGAGACAGGACGGCTCCAGACTGTAGGGCAATCCACCTTTACCCCGGACACAGGTGACCCGATCGAGTCTGCGTCCCTCATTTTCGACATAAGCGAGGAACGTGGTTCCGCATTCGGCGCCGAAACATCATACAGTGAAGGTGGAGCGAACTGGTTAGTCACCGGAGACATGCCGTTCGCGGCAGCGGATTCCTCCTTTATGTCACATGCTCGCTTCACATCGTGCGATTTAGAGGAGCCGCACTACCATTTTGAGACTGATGAGATCAAGATCGTCGCGGGAAATGTGCTGGTTGCACGTCCCGTTCGCCTGTATTTCGCGGATGTTCCAGTGGCCTGGTTGCCTTTTGTTGCACAGAGTTTATCGCAGGGTCGCTCATCGGGTATCTTGACCCCTCGATTTAGCGTAAACGATATCGTTCGCACGTCTGGTCGGTACCGCCGAAGAGTCAGTAACATTGGTTTCTATTGGGCTATGAGTGACTACTCGGACGCACTGGTGGCTCTCGACTGGTTTAGTCAGACGTTTCTTAGCATGACCGGCTCGCTGAGGTATAGCTTCAACCGTCAGTTTCTCGATGGGGATTTGACTTTTCGGCGCTATTGGCGTGTTGATGGATCGAGCGAGCTTGCACTGGACACTCGGCACAATTGGGACCTTGATGAACGCACGCAATTGCGTATGTCGGGAAGGTATGCTTCCAGCAATGACTTCATCCGGGAGAACTCTTTCAATCCGGCTGAAGTAACACAATCGATTGACTCAGAAGGGGGCATCAACCGCCGGTTCAACTGGGGGACCGCATCCGTAGGTGCGAATCGTAAGCAGTACCTATCTGATGATCGCACTGAGTGGACACTGCCCTCTGCGAATTTGTCACTTTCCACCATCACTTTGTTTAGGAATGCTTCTAGCGACGCGCGCTTCTATAACAACATGACTTGGTCAGGTAGTGCGAGTTTTACTCGTCGGACTTTGGATCGAGTCCAACCGGATGTCTTCAGCTTTTCAGGGGCGAACACCGAAACTACTACAGGATCTGTTCGTAGTACGCTTAGCCTGGGCAATCTCTCTCTGGCTCAATCAGTGCAGTTGCGCCAATCCGGAACACTCGGCGTACCTGAGGCGCTACTTGTGATGCGTGAATCAGAAACCCCGGCCCTGATCACAGGCTCCCCGGTCCAGGACATCATGGACTCCGACTTGACTTGGCAATCGTCCGTCTCATACCAGCAGCAACTCATCGGATCAACGACGATCACACCTAGACTTGCGATGTCAGGAAATATGTTCGGATCAGACACTTCCGCTGTTGCATCCTCGTTAGTGTCAGCTCCAGCGAGGGTATCATTCGGGGGCACCCTGAAGACCGATATCTATGGATTCTACGGCGGCTTTGGTGGCTTTGAAGCAATCCGTCACAAACTATCACCTTCTATCCAGTACGAGTGGAGTCCTGCTACATCGCCTACTCAACTGCAACAGCAGCTCTTTAGGTCCAGGGCACTCCAGCCGAAGAATGCTGTCTCGTTGACGCTTAATCAGACCTGGGAAGCAAAACGCAGGCCACCGGAGGGCGATTCTGCTGTGGCCAATTCAGCAGCCCAACTCGATTCGCTCGACTTAGCTGTTAATACCCAACTTTCGCCTTCTGATGGGCCAACCCGCCTTCAACAGGGACAGACTGTTAGTCTTCTGGCCCTTCGCACCAGTGTCTTGCGTTATGACTTCGTAGAAGCTGACTCGATTGGAGCGTTTCTAGCTGGCTTCGAAACGACCCGTCTATCTAATCAGATCTCCTCTGACTTCTTAAGAGGTCTAACAATTTCGGTGAACCACGATCTGTTCGAGGACAAAGAGGTAGATGGCCAAATTACCAGAACCTTTGCTCCACATCTTGCTCAGGTTAACCTCGGGTTCTCACTTGGTTCGAACTCACCGATCTTCCGATGGCTAGGCTTTCTCCGTGGTGGCGATGAGAGAGAAACTCCTACGCCTCAAGCTGAAGAGCCAGACGTTATCGATCCATTTGAGCCTACCGGGACAACTGACGAATCATCGATCATTCCAACTGGGCGCCGCCCGATGTCTTCTGTTGAGCCAGCTCGTCGTGGGGATCGAGGTGGTTGGAATGCTAATCTGTCCTACTCTCTCCAGAGACCGCGTGGCGACGACGTCATGATGAGTCAGATGCTTACCGGTACAATTACTTTGCGGCCAACCGAAAACTGGGACCTGAGTTGGCGGACCGCATATGATCTGGAGCGAGGAGCTTTCAATGACCATACCATCCGGCTATCGAGAGATCTACATCGTTGGGAAGCGAATTTTGATTTCCTTCAAACTGCCACTGGAAATTGGACATTCCGATTCGAAGTTAGCTTGATCGATAATCGGGATCTCAAGTTCGACTACAAGCAACGGAACCTTGATGTAGGGCTACCTCGCTGAACATGTATACAAGTTCTTGACCTATGATTCCGGTACTTGAGGCTGTCCCAAATTTTTCTGAAGGTCGCGACCTTCAGAAGGTAGAGGCACTTGTCGACACAATTGCTAGAAAGGGTGTGGACATTCTGGATTGGTCAGCGGACCCGGACCACCATCGGTCTGTTGTCACGTACATAGGTGATCCTCGGTCAGTAATATCTGCTTCCATAGCCGCATCTGAGTTCGC
>DUBS01000002.1:0-8196 GCA_012960225.1 Gemmatimonadota bacterium
AAAATGATAACGAGCAATCCGGGGAGAGAAGTGATATGAAAGCTGGTATCCACATGTTTCTTAGTTCCGTTTTGATCCTCTCGCTGGCGTCGGTCACGCCGCTAGCGGCTCTGCCTCTTCAGGACCAAGAAGAAGAGCAGGAGGAGCCCAAGACCTATTCAGACGTGATCACCGATGATACGGAGACCGACGAAGGCGTCTTCGATGTGCACCGGACAGATGAGACGTTCCTTTTCGAGATTCCCGACTCACTCCTGGGGCGTGACATGCTACTTGTCTCCCGGATCGGTAAGGTGCCTGTAGGCTTTCCCGGATTCTCCCCGGCAGGTGTGAAGATCGGTGAACAGGTACTGAGGTGGGAACGGCATGCGGACAAGATTCTTCTCAGGACCGTCTCCTACTCGAATGTGGCAGATGATACCCTCGCCGTCTCAATCTCGGTTGAGGCCAACAATTTTGGTCCGATCATCGCAGCCTTCGATATCGAGGTCGAAGGCGAGGATGGTAACTCGGTCGTGATCGACGTTACTGAGTTCTATGAAGCGGACACACCAGCGTTGACCGGTTTGAATTCGGGGCAGCGAGACCAATATGGAGTTCGCCGCCTGGATCCCGACCGGAGTTTCATCAACTACGCTCGAAGCTTTCCCCTGAACGTTGATGTACGCCACACGATGACCTACGAAGCTACGGACGCTCCGGCTCAGGCCCGTACCGGGACGATGTCCATGGAGATGCACCAATCCATGATCCTCCTATCAAAGGAGCCTCTCCGGCCTAGGTATGCCGACCCCCGGGTTGGTTGGTTCTCGGTGACCCGAACCAACTTCGGCTTGGACGAGCAAAAAGCAGCTCAGGAAACCTTCATTCGGAGATGGCGTTTGGAGCCGAGCGACGTCGAAGCCTATGCCCGGGGAGAGTTGGTGGATCCGATCAAACCGATCGTCTACTACATCGATCCCGGTACCCCTGAACAGTGGCGTGCCTACGTGAAACAAGGGGTGGAGGACTGGCAAGACGCCTTCGAGACTGCGGGTTTCAGTAACGCGATCATCGCGCGGGATCCACCTTCACCTGAGGAGGATCCGGAGTGGAGTGGGGAGGACGTGCGGTACTCGGTGGTACGGTGGGCCGCCAATGAAACTCGAAACGCACAGGGACCGAGTGTGTCGGATCCGCGCACTGGGGAGATCATCGAGAGCGACATTGTGTGGTATCACAACCACATGCGGTCCTACAGGAATCGGCTCATGGTGGAGACTGGTGCGGCGAATCCGCTCGCCCGTAGTCTCGACATCCCGGAAGAACTGATGGGTGAGACCATGCGTCAGGTGATCGCTCACGAAATAGGTCACGCCCTCGGTCTACCTCATAACTGGATCGCATCCTCGGCTTTCCCAGTGGACTCGCTCCGATCCCCCGCGTTCACGGATCAGTACGGTGTGGCTGCGTCGATCATGGAGTATGCCAGACAGAACTACATTGCTCAGCCTGGTGACGGGGTTAGGCGCTTCGTTCGAAAAATCGGCCCCTATGATCACTACGCTATCAACTGGGGATATCGGATCATTCCCGAAGCGGAGGATCCCGAGGATGAGAAGCCGATTCTGGATGAATGGATAGAGGAGAGGGCGGGGGATCCCATGTACCGCTTTGGTCCAGTCGGCCCGAACTTCAGTCCGGAAATCCAGACTGAGGACATGGGAGACGATCCAGTGCGGGCGAGTGGATACGGGATCTCCAACCTCAAGCGCGTTCTTCCGAACCTTCCGGAATGGACGGCTTCCGACGGTGAAGACTACTCAGACTTGAGTGAACTCTACGGTGAGTTGCTGAGTATGTGGAACCGCTACACAGGGCATGTGCGCACGGTAGTTGGGGGCGTGTACGCCACCATGAAGTCGACCGATCAGGCTGGGCCCGTCTACGAACCTGTGCCAGGCGTCAATCAACGGGAAGCGACGCGGTTCATCATCGAGCATGTCTTTACCGACGTCGATTGGCTGAACCATGAGGAAATCCTCAATCGCATTGAGGGAAGCGGCGCGGTTGCCCGTATTCAACAGGTCCAGGCCAGTAACCTCAATGCTCTACTCACGCCGGCGCGTATGGTACGGATGACCGAGGCCGCGTTAGTGGACGGAAACGCGTATACCCTAATGGCGTTTTTGGGCGACCTCCGGGCGGGTATCTGGACTGAGCTCGACACAGGTGCGCCGATCGATACATACCGGAGGAGCCTCCAAAGGACTCATCTCGAACGCCTAGCCTTTCTCATGGAAGATCAGGAGCCTCCGAGCGGTGGTAGAGGCAACGGGCCGGGTGCTGCAAACTCCACAAATGTGCTACGGTCGGATATCCGGCCCCTCGTACGTGCCCAACTCAATGCTTTGCGTGCCGACGCAGAGGCAGCGGGTAGCTCGGATGAAATGACGCGCTATCACTTGGACGACGTTGTGGCGCGTATCGACGACATCTTGGATGGGTAGCGACTACCTAGTCCAGTGTGGTGCTCACGGGGATGTGTTCTTGAATTGAATGAGGTGTGGCCCGATTCGCGATCCCGTAACATTTCAGATCTCAGACGGATTCGTCACTGACATCTCAGGTGGCGACCAAGCGAATTTCCTCAAGAATCTCTTGGCCCGTCAGGAGGATCCGTAGGTCTATAATCTGGCCCAGTTCGCTTTCGGATTGAATCCGGCCTGTACCGAGTTCACAGGAGAGATGCTCAACGATGAAGGCGTGAACGGAACGGTCCATATCGGTATTGGAACATCAGCCAACTTGGGTGGGCAGGTGACCGCAAAGACGCACTTCGATGCGATCACCCAGGCCCCGACAGTTTGGATCGATGGTGAACCGGTGCTTTCAGATGGAAAAATCCTTCTCAAGGACTGCTCTGTGGTTTGATCTTCGAGTAATCTAAGATTAGGAGAATAACTTTCCGGAGGTGAGTAATGCAGGACATAGAGAGATTCCTGAACCAGTTCGGTGTATTCGGGGACCTGGCTGCAGATCCGCGCTTTCAAGCCCTTGTTCTTGTCGTTCTCAGCGTTGTGATCGCGAAGGTGGCCGACTTGGTCATCTCCAGGATGATTACTCGCTGGGCGCAAAAAACTACAACTGACCTTGATGATCGCATCGTCGAGATGCTGCATCGCCCCATATTTCTGTTCGTACTTCTCGGTGGTTTGACGCTGGCCGCGGACTTGTTGGCACTAGAAGGTGGCATCAAAACGATCACGTTCGGTGTCTTGGGAACCATGGCTATTCTCATCGGTTCCGGTCTCGCCATGCGCGTGAGTCGATTGGTCCTAGAGACTCTGGGTCAGCACCGCGACCGCTTCCAATTTGTCGACGAAGGCACACTACCCATGTTTCGTAACTTGTCGAATGTGCTGCTGTTTGGAGCGGCCGCATACTTTCTGTTCCTGGTTTGGGGCCTGGACGTAACCGCGTGGCTGGCTTCGGCTGGAATCCTCGGTATCGCGGTTGGTTTCGGCGCCAAGGATACCGTCGCAAATTTCTTCGCTGGTGTGTTCATCTTGGCCGATGCGCCATACAAGATTAGCGACTTTATCGTTCTCGATACTGGAGAGCGGGGACGGGTCACCCACATCGGACTACGCAGCACGCGCCTCCTGACTCGTGACGACATCGAAGTGACAGTACCCAATGCTGTTATGGGGAACACTAAGATCGTTAACGAGACTGGGGGACCTACCGAGAAGGAACGTGTCCGCATCAAAGTCGCGTGTGCTTATGGATCGGATATTGACCATGTCAAACAGGTGCTTCTCGATATCGGCATTCGTCACGAAGGTGTGTGCGCCGACCCCGAGCCACGTGTTCGATTTCGTACTTTTGGAGCTTCCGGTCTTGAGTTGCAACTCCTGTGCTGGATTGAAGAGCCCGTTCTGCGTGGTCGCATCACTGACGCACTTAACACCGAGGTGTATCGCCGTTTCAACGAGGAGAAAATAGAAATTCCTTACATGAAGCAGGACGTATATGTGAAGGAGATGCCGCGCTAACAATCTGCTAACATCTAAAGCGAGTATCCGGTTCCGGCTACGTTGCGGTCCCGCGGGGTTAGGGGACAGAATTGAGGGGCACTCAAGAAAGGTTAGGCCAACTATATGGACAGTACTACAGGCGAGAATCCGTTCATTGTAATCGCTCGGGTTCAGGTAAAAGAGGGAATGATTGACGAATATCTGGAAGCTGCGGACGCGTGTGATAAGGCTGCTGAGGCAAGTACGCCGGGCCTGTTAATACATAATTTTAGTGCAGATCCTGATGATCCTTTGGTGTTCACATGGAGTGAGGTTTTTGAGAATAGCAAAGCCTGGCTAATGCATGGCTCAAGCACATATGCGGCGGATTACATAGAAAAACATTTCCAACTAGCAGATGGGCTTTCGATTGAGATTTATGGGGATGTCTCTCAAGAAGTTACTGACACGTGCGATAGCATGGGCCTCCCTGTAAAGCACTTTAAGAATACAAGAGTGGGCTATGCCCGAATCTGGAGGAACTCTTTATGACCAAGCTGTTACTCACCCTTAGTGGTGCAATATTCATCGGTACCTTCCTGTTGAGTTCATCAGCGGAAGCACAGCGTACTGACATGGCTGATGTTGAATCAATTGGTAGCATCATCACCGCCACGTACGATGTCATATCTGGATCGGCAGGAGAGGAGAGAGATTGGGATCGGTTTAGGGGCCTCTTCGCCGAAGGTGCGACGCTGAGCTACGTCGGGCGTGACGAGGATGGCGCATACAGTCGCAATATATGGACCCCCAATGGCTATATCGAAAGCAATGGGGTTTCTCTAGAACGGAATGGATTTTTCGAGAACGAAATCCACCAAGTAGTGGAATCTTACGGGATGATTGCCCACGTGTTCAGTACATATGAGTCACGTCGACGAGAAGACGATACAGCACCTTTCGCGCGGGGCATCAACTCATTTCAGCTGATGAATGATGGAAATCGATGGTGGGTGGTATCGATCTACTGGCAATCTGAGGGAGCAGAGAATCCGATCCCATCAAGATACCTGAGTCGTTGAAGCTACTTCTTAAAGACACATAGGCTTCTAGCCCTACATAATGGAGAAGACCGTGAGGAACCACTATCCGTTAAGCTGGTCGCTCGCTGCATTCGTCCTCGGTGCGTGCGCTCCTCCTCCCGCGCCGATCGAGGTCGTCGAAACGACCATCGCTCAGGTCCAGGATGCGATCACAAGTGGACAGACGACGTGCCGAATGGTGGTGCAGTCGTATCTGGATCGCATCGAGGCCTACGATCAGCCGATGGGGATGAACGCGATCACGGTCGTGAATCCGAATGCGCTCACTCGGGCGGACGAGATCGACGAGGCCGTCGGCAACGGGGATCCACTTGGCTCTCTGTTCTGTGCCCCTCTCCTGATCAAAGACAACTACGACACATATGATCTCCCCACGACCGGCGGATCGATCGCGCTGAAGGAAAGCATCCCACCCGACGACGCGTTCATGGTACAAAAGCTGCGCGAGGCCGACGCGATCGTGCTCGCGAAAACCAACATGGCCGAGTGGGCGTTCAGTCCTCGCCAAACCATTTCCTCATCCTATGGGACGACAGCAAACGCCTACGCGCTCGACCGGGTACCAGCTGGCTCGAGTGGGGGCACCGCGTCGGGAGTAGCTGCAAGCTTCGGTATCGCCGGAATGGGAACTGACACGGGAAACTCGATCCGCGGACCGTCGTCCCACCTCGCATTGTTCGGGATCCGCTCTACGATCGGTCTCACGAGCCGTGACGGCGTCATCCCTCTCTCATTCCAGTCCGATATCGCCGGCCCTATGGCCCGCACGGTTGAAGATGCGGCCCGCATCTTCAACGTTGTGGCAGGTTACGATCCCGCGGACCCTTATACGGAGGAAGGCCGTGGGCGAAAGGCCGACGACTACACGGCGTTCTTGGACGCGGAAGGACTCGTAGGGGCGAGGATCGGAGTTCTCCGCGAGCTCGTGGACACGGATGACGCCGATTCGGAAGTAATCGAGGTCTTCGAGCAGGCGTTGGTTGATCTTCAGCGGTTGGGTGCCGAGATCGTGGACCCCCTCGACATCGCGCCGTTACGGGAGCTACGGAGTGGTGGAGGCGGATGCTCGACCTTCCGGTACGACATGGCTCAGTATCTGGCATCGCTCGGAGACGAGGCACCCATCCGGGACGTTGTCGAGGTGTTGGAGACCGGTGAGTATGCTGAATATGTCGAAGGACGCATTCGGGGATCCTTGAACTCGTCTCTTGACCCGCCCAGTGAGTGGGATCCGCCCTGCTTGCCGTATGCAGAGAACCCTGGGCGGCAGGCGTACAAGGACGCTGTCGTCGCGGCGATGGACGCTGCCGACGTTCAGGCCATCGTGTATCCTACGTGGACCAACCCGCCGGCACCGCTTGAAACGGCTTCTGAGGACTACCGGGGAGACAACAGTCAGATCGTCGCACCTGGAACCGGACTACCGGCTGGGACAGTACCCATGGGCTACACTCGTGGAGCGCTGCCTGCGGGACTCCAGATCTTGGCGAGACCATACCAGGAAGGCGTCATTTTCCGTCTCGCGTATGCCTACGAGCAAGGCACAGCGCACCGTCGCCCACCGGACGGATTCCCGACACTGTTATTGCCCCCAGGCTGATTGTTGAGGGTGTGAGCAAGCGAAGAAGGAAGGTGCGAGAAGTCCACGATGGAACGACTCCAACATTAAGCGGCACGGCACTTCTGATCAGCGAGATTCCCGAAGCTAAGCTTGATCTGCACGGGCTAAGCGCTAGGGAAGCTGAGATCAGGGTCTGCCACTTTCTCGAAAGACATGTCCGAAGTTCAAGGGGAAAGGTAGTTCACATTATCACCGGGAAGGGAACACATTCTGATGGGCCTCCGGTTCTCCCAGGTCTGGTTGACCGACTCCTTCGCGAAGAATTCCCACATTGCGTGGTCGAACACGCAGGATTGGTCGGTGGCGGTGCGATGGCCTTGCGACTGCGAGGATAGACTGTGCGGTTTTCACGCGTTTTCTGCTCTGGAATTCTTCTTGTTGCCTTCGTGGGCTGTGGCGTTACCGCTCCAGCTCCAGTCGGTGAATCGGTCAGGGTCACATTCCTCGATGTGGGACAGGGAGACGCCGTACTCATCCGGGCCCCGGAAGGCCAGGCTGCACTTGTAGATGCGGGTTGGGGCAGTCCAGTAAGCAGCTTAAGAGCTTTGGACGTAGACGAGCTCGATCTGTTGGTAGCGACGCATCCCCATGCCGACCATATCGGAGGGATGGCCGATGTAATCAACTCGATTCCGGTTCGCTTCTATATGGACAACAGCCAAACCCATACGACCGCGACGTACCAGGGCCTAGCGAGCACCCTTCAGCAGCGAACCGACATCACGTATCTGATCGCTGAGCCACGTTCGATCAGCCTCGGCAGTGTCGAGATAGAAGTGCTTCCACTGCTCCCGATTGCCTCGACCGACTTTAACAACCGCTCCATTGGGTTAGTTGTGAGATACGGAGAGTTTGTGGCCTTTTTAGGCGGAGACTCAGAAGTCGAAGAGTTGAGCTTTTGGACCCAACAGGATGTCGTGCCCGATGTAACCGTGCTCAAGGCCTCACATCACGGAAGCTATAACGGATTCACCTCGGAATTTCTTGAGGACGCAGAGCCTGAAATTGTTGCGATCTCAGTAGGAACTAACACCTACGGCCATCCGCACGCCGAAGCTCTAGAGGCGTATACCTCCGCAGCCGAGACCGTGCTTCGTACTGACCTTGATGGGCAGATCACCATCGTTGGGTACAAAGATGGCCGATACGAGGTTGTACTCGACCAAGAGGTGATTGCGATGGGGCAAGGGTCATCACTTGGCTCTGAGGCTAAAGGCCTTTGTCTAGTTCAAATCCAGGCGGTTGCTGGTTTCGTCTTACGGAACAAAAAAACCAGACCGAATCCAGCGAAGAGCCCACCGAGGTGTGCCGTGTAGGCGATACATCCGCACTTTCGCCTTAGTTCTAAGAACAGAGGGCTAGCACGGAGGATGCCCGATTATCTTTTACTACTTCGATCTTCTCATTGGATTGCCCTGGTTTGCGTATCAGGTGCGATAGCTCAATCTTAGTGCTTCGCTGTGCAGTTTGGCTG
>DUBS01000002.1:8206-8744 GCA_012960225.1 Gemmatimonadota bacterium
ATGCAGGAATGAAAGAGGGGTCCTAAATGCGGCATGCTAACGTTGCTCTTGTGATTGGGATATCAGTCTTTAGTGGGTGTGCAACGCCGACAACTCAACTGGCTCCGGTATCACCCGCTGCGATTCGGGCGGAGGAGGTTAGACAGAGAGAGATTGTGCTCATTGAGTTGAATAAGGCACAGCAGCGTCTTGATGATATTGCATTTGAGCTTCTAGTAGCAGCAGCCGGACTTTGCAAAGATGATGTGGCTCCCGATTTGGGAATGAGCTGGAAGACAGCTGATATGTATGAGGGTGAATACAGGAGTGCTGCGCGCTCTGCCCTCGGACTAAGTGATGCTCTTACCATCACTAGTGTGTCCTCGGGATCGCCAGCAGAAGAAGCGGGAGTACAAGAAGGGGATCAGCTACTTGCAGTAGAGGGTTCACGGTTACCTCTCGGAGGCGATGGGCTAGAAGCAGCCACGGAAAGTATTCGGTTGGCTGCATTGTCGGGGGCTGTTCAACTCACGATTAGCCAAGCTGGGATGCAGCGCGA
>DUBS01000003.1:0-77995 GCA_012960225.1 Gemmatimonadota bacterium
CCATCTCCGCTCCCGCAACCTGCATGTTTACTCGACCTTCCAATACATAGACGAAAACATGGGCATTATGACGATGGGGTGAGGATTCCTGTCCGGGAACAAGGGTTATTTCAGACACCAAGATCTCTTGGTTTTCTGGCAACTCAGGCAATGGCATATTTAGTAATTGCCCCTCAACACCATTAAATAGAGTGTTGGTTACTAGTAAGATCAGCACTGTGCTCGCTTGGAACAGATATCTCATGGCAATACCTCACCCTCGAGTGATGTTATGAAGCCTATTCATAGAATTCTACTTGGATCAATGGTTGGCCTGCTAGCCTGGGGCTGCAGCGACAGCTCCAACTCTTTGGAACCGGAGCCACAGGATCCTGTGGCAACTTCCACCTGGGACATCATTCAAACCGTAATTTTTGACAAGAACTGTGTTGAATGTCACGTCGCAGGGGCATCCTTCGCTACACAATCAGATCTCGTACTGACGTCGAGCGTCGCGTACAGCCAACTCGTGAACCGCGCACCCAAGAATCCAGTAGCTCTAGCCGACGGACTTACCCTTGTGGGCACAGAAGGATTGGCGAGCGTCGATAAGAGCTTCTTGTGGGAAAAGATCAATGCCCCGGATCAAGCGCACTATTTCGATGACCACCCGGGCTACGGGGCGCTGATGCCGCTGGGCAAGCCACCACTCACGAACGGTGAATTGGAATTTGTCCTTCAATGGATCCTGGCCGGTGCACCAGCTGACGGAAACGTCGTTGACCCAGATGTTCTGGATAATATAGAACGCTATGAGCCCCCTGAATTTGAACCACTACCGGTACCGACCAGTGGTGTACAGTTGCATCTAGGCCCGTGGGATGTAGCGCCAAATTTTGAGAGAGAATTCTTCTATTACGAACCGCTGAACAACGATCAGGCACTCTTCGTCAATCGCGTAGACATGGCGATGCGGCCAGGTAGCCATCATCTGATCTTGTACGACCTCTCCGACGACATCCCAGACATCTTGGTTCCAGACCCTCAGGTTTTCAGGGACATACGTGATACCAACGGAAATTATATTCCTAGCACCCTTATGATCACCTCGCACCTGAACTTCGTGACGGGTACGCAGTGGCCTCTCATGACCTATCACTACCCTCCGGGTGTGGCTCTGCGTATCCCCGCGGGCACCGGGTTCGACATAAATGCGCACTATGTAAACCGCTCAAGCCAAATCATCCAAGGTGAGATCTACGCTAACCTACACACCGTAGACTCTTCACAGGTGGAACACGTGGCTGAGCGCCTCTTCATGAACAACCTGGATATCAACCTGCCTCCTCAAGCAAGCACTACGTTGACCAAGACATTCGTGGTGGATGAAAAAGTTCAGATCTTTCAACTCTTTTCACACGCGCATGAGCATATGACCGAGTTCCGGGTTTTCATCGATGGCGGCCCACGCGATGGCGAACTGGTCTACATCGCTTACGACTGGGAACACCCACCCATCCTGGAACTGAATCCAACGTTAACCCTGGAAGCAGGTCAGGGCTTGAGGATTCAGGCCACCTACAATAACGATACGAATAGCACCATAAACTTTGGCTTTCTCAGTTCAGACGAGATGATGATCCTGTTTGGAGCCTACTACGTGGATTAACAGATGAATCCACGTAGCAACACACTACGGCAGCCTCCATCATGGAAAGTAGGGGTTGAGTGACGGCGATGGACCTCGGCTCACACCGGTACCGGCGCCATTCCCTTTCTCGTCATTCTTCATCATCTCGATGGCCCGCTCCTTCTGGATAAAGGTGCGGCCCGACTCCATCCATGCAGGGGTCGGCGCACCCCTTAAGTGGTGATTGATGAACTGCCGCGTGCGGATCTGGAAATCCTTCTGGTTCTCGTACTGACGTAGTCCATGACCCTCACCCGGATAGGACAGCAGCATCACGTCCTTCCCGAACCAGCGCAGCCCGTTGTAGAACTCAACCGCGTGCATCCAGCGTACGGTAGCGTCGTCCTCGCCGTGGAGCAGAAGGAGCGGGGTATTCATGTCGGCCGCATGGTGCACCGCCGACTGATCGACGTACAGCTCGAAGTCGCTGTAGAGGTCTGTCCCAAGGCGGCCCTGTCCATATATATCGTAGTTGTGCGCGTTGTTACCCCCGCCCCAGAGCGCATTGAAGTCGCTCACGAGGTTCGTGGCGGCCGCGCCCGCAACGATCGCGGCAAACCTGTTGGAGTGGGTCGCGATGTAGGTCGAGCCCTGCCCGCTGTAGGAGTGGCCGTGGAGCGCGACCCGATCCGGGTCGACGTATCCCATCTCGATCACGGCGTCGAGTGCGAGTTCGATCGACTCAAGCATGTGCTCGTGTGATGGTCCGATCCGGAAATGGATATCGGGCTGCATCACGAGATATCCATCACTCACATATCCGGCGAAGTTAGGCGAGCCTTGGAACCTGGGTGTCGGATAACTATGCAGGTTCTGTGAATTCTGCTCGTAGTAGTTGATCAGCATCGGCCGCCGCTCACCCTCCTCATAGTCATCGGGGATGGCAAGCGTGCCCTGCTTCCGGATGCCGTCAGATGTGTAGTAATCGAAGAGAATCCGTCGGCCCCAGTTGTACTCGGCCTGCTGGGGGTTCGCATCGGTAATCTGCACCCGCGACTCATGGTCGAGGTCTGACAGCCAGAAATCCGGGAAAGTCTTGAAGTCCTGTCGTGCAAAGATTGCGACGTCGGAGTCCTCGGCCTTTGTCAGATTTCCGTAACGCGCATCATCGAACACGAGCTCTTCGAGGTCTCCACCGTCTAGCCGGTAGAATCCGGCTTTCTTCGTCCATTCGCCGTACGCTGACAGGTACAAGGGTTTCGAAAGGTCGAACTCATCCTCATCAAGATCCGTGTCGATCACGCGGAAACGGATCTTGTTCTCCTGGCCAAAGCCCTGAGTGAGGTTCTCCGTTGCGTCACCGGCCAGGGAGACACGATATAGGTCGTGGCGATGCATCACGATTGCATCCCCGTTCGTGGCCCACCCGGCAATACCATACGGCGGTTTCTCGCCGAAGCGGTCGAACAGATCGTTCTCGAAGTTGACCGGCGCATCCGCTGAAAGGTTGCGGTGCTGTGCAGCTTCTAGGTCGTAGCTCCAGATGTCACGGTCTTTCCAATAGAGGAAGTGTTTACCATCAGGGTCGAATCCCAGCGTTCGAAGTTGCTGTTCGAGGATCAGCGTGCGATCACCTGTATCCACATCGACGAGGTAGAGGTCCTGGTAGTTCGGGCGCCAATCTGAGCGGTACGCACGGTTATCCGCACCGATCGCTGAGCGCCCGTCGTCAGAGATCTGGACGGTCTCCATCGTTTCGTCGGCCAGCTGGACGAAACGTAGCTCCCCTCTGCCCTCGATGTGGATGGCACCGGTGTGTGTCCGGTTGCGGTCCGCGCTTGCACGCGACTCCTGGATCGACTGGATCCGCTCATCTCCGACATGCCAAATATCCACGTCCGCGACAAACTCTGGGCAGACCCCCCCAGAGATCTCTTCAGGTCCCAAAGGACGGCCGTCGTCCGAAACACGTGTGGCCATTTGCACGATCATCGGGCCCTCATCCTCATCCGCCCCTTCCCCTTCCTCGTCAGCTTCGCCCTCCTTCTTCTCAGTGGGTTCACAAAGTGCAGCAGGTGCCGGGTGCTGCAGACGAGTCTCCACAAAGAGCCGAGTCGCGTCCGGTGACCACCGCAGCGCGCCCTTCTCACTCAACACGCGCTCAGTGGGCAAGCCGTACCCATTGGCGTCGGCACCTGCGGCAACGTCCGAACTCTCGCTATCCTCGTCGGCTCCTTCATCTTCCTCGTTGCCTTCAGGCCGTGGATCAAGCACCAAGGGCTCTGAACCGTCAGAAACCGCCGGCCAAAGTAGGACCGCATTTACACGTTCAGTCAGCTCGTCGTCGTCCTTCCCCTTGAGCACCGCTAACGCATCCAAGGCGGTCTCAACCTGTTCATCGGGGTCCCCGCCCCAGGTCAGGCGCGCGTAAGTCACTTCGCGCTCCGCATCAAGCACAGTCCGGACGCGCGTGTCGAGCACAAGTAGGCTTACGCCGTTCGACTCGCCGTCCGGCCCATCTACCGTGTAGGCCAACCGCGCGCCGGACTCATCAGCTCCGTACTCGTCCACATACGCGATCAACTCCTCCATGCCCGAGTCTAGGTAACGAACGATCAGGTCTGTGCCCTCGTGCTCGGCTTCGGAATCAGCGGAGCGCTTCTTCACCATGAAGGCCCGACCTGCCTCGGCGAAGGCAAAGGATTCGGAGTTGTCCCACTTCCGTGTCTCTCCCGTATCCAGGTCGCGCAGCTCCACTACGCGGGCAGGTCGGTCGGTATCGTTCCCGCCTCGCGCATTCCCGCGCCCACCGCCGTCTTCCTGCTCAGGCGGGTTGATATAGTAAGCAACCCACCGAGAGTCCTTCGAGAACTCGGGGCTGCTCCCGCGGACCACAACGGCCGGATCACCACCGTCGATCTCCTTGATGAACAGAGAATCGTCGACCTCGCGCCGGCTGTAGGCGTACGTCACCCATAGCCCATCGGGTGAGATGGAGGTCTGCCCGATCGAACGCCACTTCGCATAGTCGTCGATCGTGAGGACTTTTTTGTCTCCTCGCATGGGTACCTCGTCCTGCGCAAGAAGTGCACCGGTGCTGGAGAAAGCGGGTCCAAGGCTGAGCATGAGGAGCGTAAGGCCAAGCGCAGCTGCGAGGGGCGTGGAGGCCCGGAAAACAGGGATCTTCATGGTGTCTCTAACAGTCCTTCGGAGGGGGACGAAAGTGAGCTGTCAGCATGTGCTGGAGGAGGTGAAACGGCAAGGCGCACCCGGCGTCAGGATTCGCTCGCCCACCCACATACCTCACTCCTGCAGAGCATTCGCCGTGATCGCCGTCTGCACGTATGAAGCCAAACCCTTGGCCCGCTTCTCGAAATGCTCCTCGAAACGCGGATCCGCCGTGTACATGTCCGACAGCCCCACGTGCATCTCGGGGCTGCAGGGGTAGTACCAGCGGTCGATGTGCTGCCGATGTTGTTCGGCCAGGTCCACGGCCTCATCGGACTCCGCTGACACCCCGGAGGTCAGTAGCTCGGCGAGTCCCGCTTGAATGGCCTCCTCCTCCGCCTTGATCCTCGCCCAGTCGTCCTTGGAGTAGGCCTTGGTGCGGCGCATGGACACTTTGTAGGCGTCCGTCTCGCCCCATTTTTCCTTGGCCTCAACGTCGTACTTCGAGGCGTCCATCTCTTCGAACCCCTCGAACATCTTCTTCTTGTCCATCGGTGAATCTCCTTTGAGTGCCGAGAGTGCCGCATCGACCCCTCTGATGATCGCGTTCGTTCGACCGCGCTGCGCCAGCAACAACTCCCGCTGCGCCTCCAGCGCCTGTTTCCGGTCGTAGGCGGTCGCATCGATGAGCGGACCAATCGCCTCCAGACTGAAGTCGAGCTGCCGCAAGAGGAGGATCTGTTGGAGGCGCTCCAGGTCCCGGTCGCTGTACAGTCTGTACCCGGCCGCACTGCGCTCCGAGGGGACGAGGAGTCCCCGTTGGTCGTAGTGGTGGAGCGCGCGCACGGTCACGTGGGCTATCTTGGCCACCTGGCTCACGGTAAGGAGCGTGGCCTCCGTCTGAGTCGTCATGACACCAAGGTAGACCCTGACGTTACGTAAGGGTCAAGGACCTTGTTTTGGATCGCCTGCCGCACGCCCAGTTTGAGACCCTAACCGGAGTTGTCCGCCCGAGCTACCAAATATTTTTCAGGAAACGGCGTTTCAGTAGCGGCGATGTGTGCGGAGTCGCACCAGTACCGCCCCGTGGCCGCCAATGAGGGGGGGGTATCGGCAGAAATCTCTCTGCCTCCGATTAGCCCCTGAATACCCCTAAAAACGAGTCCCTTGGTAGACTTATGGTAGACTCAAGAGTTCAGTAGGGTCCCATAAGCAAAACCCCACAAGCGTGTAAGTGCTTGTGAGGCTTTGACTTATCCGAGTGCCCCGCCAGGGACTCGAACCCCGAACCTACTGATTAAGAGTCAGTTGCTCTACCAGTTGAGCTAGCGGGGCATAGTGGCCAGGTGTGACTGCAGCGGAAAGCTATCCGTGTGCAGAATTCGGTCAATCTTTCCTCAAGTGTGTCTTCTGGATGATTTCATCTAGCCTTTGCAGGAATTCCGAACGGTCGCGCTTTCCGAACTGGGCAGGCCCACCAGTGATCTCACCGGATTCCCTAAGTTCTGCCATAAGTGTCCGAGTGGCGATTGCCTCCCCGATTGTCTCTTCTGTGAACACTCGACCTCTCGGGCTCAATACACTAGCGCCGATTTCTAGACAGCGGCCTGCCAAGAGAATGTCCTCGGTTACGACAATGTCAGCTGGGCTAGCATCTTGGACGATCCGATCGTCTGCAGCATCAAGTCTCCCTTCGTTATCCACCACAATCAACTCAATCCACAGTTCACTGGGCACCCGCTGCCATCGCTCTGAAACCAATATGACATCCAGTTCGTAGCGCTTAGCCACCCGATACACCTCATCCTTGACCGGACAAGAATCTGCATCGACCAAGATCCTCACAGGGTAGACCGGCGCCCCTAGAAGGCGCTTATACCCGTCAGAGTCTGACCTAGGATAAGGGAGTGCACGTCGTGGGTACCCTCATAGGTATAGACCGATTCAAGATTGGCCATGTGCCGCATCGAGTGGTATTCGACCAGGATTCCGTTCGCACCAAGGAGCCGTCGAGCTTCACGTGCTACGTTTGCTGCCATATCACAGTTGGCGCGCTTTGCGAGTGATACCTGCTGTGGTGTCATCGTACCTTCATCCTTCATGCGGCCCAGACGGTAGCACAGAAGCTGGCCCTGGGTGATCCCGGTTAGCATATCAGCGAGGCGCACCTGCTGAATCTGCTTACCACCGATCGGCGTTTCGAACATCAAGCGTTCCTTGGAGTAAGAGAGCGCTTCATCGAAGCAAGCCATCGCTGCCCCCACAACTCCCCACGAAATTCCGTACCGTGCCTGCGTCAGGCACATAAGAGGATTCTTGAGACCCTCGCTTCCACCAGGTAGCACCGCAGTATCAGGTATTTCGACATCCTGCAGGACTAATTCACTGGTGTCGGATGCTAGAAGTGACAGCTTTCCTTCCTGGTCCTTTGCACTAAAGCCTGGTGTGTCCGTCGGCACAACGAAGCCTCTGATACCCTTCACATCGCCAATCTCACCGGTCTGAGCCCAGATAATTGCAACGTCAGCCATCGATCCATTCGTGATCCACATCTTGGCTCCGTTCAAGAGCCAGCCATCTGATGTCTGTTTGGCGGTGGTGATCATCCCTGCAGGGTTTGAACCGTAGTCCGGCTCAGTCAGCCCAAAGCAACCAATCGCTTCACCTGAAGCCAGCTTCGGGAGCCAGTCTGTGCGTTGTTCTTCACTACCAAAAGCATAGATGGGGTACATCACAAGTGCACCCTGAACTGAAGTAAAGGATCGCACACCGGAATCCCCACGCTCGAGTTCCTGCATGATGATTCCATAAGCCACGTTGTTCAGTTCAGCGCAGCCGTACTGTTCTGGCAGGTTAGCACCGAACACACCTAGTTCCCCAAGTTCAGGGATAAGTTCGGTCGGGAAGCGACGATTATGGTACGCCTCTCCGATGACCGGCATCAGTCGATCCTCTACCCAGTCACGCACAGTGTCTCTGACCATCCGTTCCTCTTCAGAGAAGAGGGCGTCTAGGTCATAAAAGTCGATGCCTTGGAAGCGGGCCATCGTCTGGATTCCGTTCTGAGAGTGTTAGGTACCCGATAAGTTTCGGGTGCGCGGAAATCTAGCTCGTCCTCTGTTAAGGGGTAGCGCGCTAAAGGGAGTCAAGGGCAGGTGGTGTAGCTTCAACTGCTCGTGCATTCCGGAATCGCATACCACCATAAATGATCTCTCTAGCAACCTTTGACCCAATCCAAATCGCCGCAGCGATTGTCCCAAACCAGCCTCCAATCACCAGATCCGTCGGCTGAACCACAGTCCAAACATAGATCGCAACCCCAACCCCAAATGCGAACCCACCTCCCCAACCCCACCAAGAGGCTCGGTTCCGAGCCCGAATCCTGCAACGGTCACACCAGAGTAACCGATCTAGGTACATCTGATCATGCACATCTAGGCAACGAACACACGTAACCTCCTCCGGGTATCCGTTACGCCAAGTTGGGCGGTCACTCCCCATCTGCTCCCTCTTCGCTCTCTACGCTAAAGCCCCAACAAGGGCATCAGTGTACTCTGTGGTCGACGCACCGCCACCCATATCAACGGTAAGGGCCTGGCCAGCACGGATCACGTCATCTATGGCAGACCTGATGCGACTACTAACCTCATGCTGGCCGATGTGGTCTAGCATTAGACAAGCTGACAAGAGCAGTCCCGTGGGATTCGCGATCCCTTGACCCGCGATATCCGGTGCCGAACCATGCACTGCCTCGAACATTGCGGTATCTATGCCAATGTTGCCGGCTGGTGCAAAGCCAAGTCCACCGACAAGTCCAGCCATGAGATCAGACAAGATATCTCCGAACATGTTCTCCATAACAAGCACATCAAATTGATAGGGATCTAGGACAAGATGCATCGCAGTAGCATCAATAATACGGTCTTCCCACTCGATGTCAGGGAAATCCTCAGCAACCTTGCGTCCTACTTCCAAGAATAAGCCTTGGGTGAACTTCAAGATGTTTGCCTTGTGCGCCAAGGTAACCTTTTTCCTTCCGTTCGCTCGGGCATACTCAAATGCGTACCTACATACTCTTTCCGCACCGAATCTCGTGATGATCATTACTGACTCCGCAGCCGCACGAGGATCTCCATGCATCCCGATATGGTGCTCTACACCGACGTAGAGGCCTTCGGTGTTCTCACGAATTAGTACGAGATCTATGTCTTCGTAGCGGCCCCCGGGTACAAGTGTCCTGACTGGACGCACGTTGGCGTAAAGATCAAAGGCCTTTCTAAACGCAACGTTGATAGACCGAAAGCCTGAGCCGGAAGGAGTAGTTAGTGGCCCCTTGAGGATGACGCGATTCTGTTCAGCAGAATCCAGAGTTGCCTTCGGTAGCGGATCTCTAACCTCTTTCAGCGCTACAAGACCAGCAATTTGCTCATCATACTCAAGATCCGCATCAGCTGCCTTCAGAACCGCAAGCACGGCCTGAGTAACTTCCGGACCAATCCCATCTCCGGGGATCACAGTAATAGTTTGCGACATCGGGTCTCAGATATTCTCAGTGCTCTAACCAGGTCCATAGAGGACCCAGCTCATTTACTGCGCGTGTACCTGGGATTGTAGTTGTATTCCTCCGCGTGGTCTTCACCCCAACGGACAAGATCCTGGAGAAGTGTGACGCGTCGAGTACCATTCACACGTGCTCGGCCCGCAATATTGAGTGCCCTGCGCCACTGGATATCACTGAGGGCATCCCTCCCCAGGAGTACGTTCGCGACCTCACTCTCTCCAACCATGGTTATAACTCTGACAGCAGCCAGATTCGGATAATCATTCAACAGTTGTTGAGTTTCTTCACTAAAAAGGAAAATGTAAGGACCGACTTTCGCCCACAGGGTACCTCCACGCCGGAGCTGTCGCGCAGATTGGCCAACAGTTACCACCGCGACGTTGCCTTTAACCTCAGCGCCAAGGGAACCTTCATAAAGGTAGTGAGCTTCAATCTCGGCACTGGAGGGCAAAACCAAATCGACTGGCTCTCCGCACCCTACGAGGGCGAGAGTAAGCAATACCATTAATTCAAGCCGAAACATGATCTCATAGGTCCGTTGTGCGAACGTTATCCTACTCAGATATACCACAGCAATCTTCGGGCCAACAATTCTGCACCGCTCACATCAGACACCATCTCAAGATGTTGGATACCTCCTTGATAGGTGTAGTTTTATAAGGTAATCATCGTCTCATCGAAGAGGAGACCTGAGTTGATCATACGGGTCCAACCAAGCCTGCTTGCTACGGTAACATTAGGGATCTTGGTTTCTTCTTGTGGGGTTTCTGAGCCTGAACTTCCACCACACCTTGAATTCTCGCAGCCGGTCCTCGAGCTTGGACTCGAGCGAACAGGCCAGGTAGAGATCCGTAACACAGGAGGGCAGTCGATTGGTCCGGTAGAACTCATACCGGGTGAGATTCGTGATCTAGGTGGATCGATGGTACCAGGATCACGATTGTCACTGGATCCTGTCGAGGTCCCTACTCTCAATCCAGGAGACGAGCGTCTTCTTACCTTGGAACTTTCTCTAGATGGATCTATGAACTCTGGTGAGTACGACACTTGGGTGCGCGCTCGTGGTCCAGAAGTAAGTGCTTTGCTTGCCGTCCGCTTCACGGTTCTTAGCGAATTGGAAACAGCTGTTACGAGTGTGAAGATCCTGGCCCCTTCCTTCGACCCTAGGGCTGGGGACGTGATCAACCTACCCCTAGAAGCCCGCGATAAAGCTGGGACCTTACTCCAGGGAGTCCCCGTATACTGGTCAGTCCAACCATCACAAGCCGGATATGTTACGAAAAATGGCCGATTTGTCGGCTATAAGACTGGACCAATGTCTGTAATCGCCCAGGCTGGAACCGTCGCGGACACTTTGGTACTAGATGTCCTGCATAGAAACATTGACGGTTCATTCATCGTGGCTCGTACCGGCCGTGAGGTCAGACGCTATACCTCGGACCTTTGGCTGCATGGGGATGTCTTGTACAGTGGTACGTGGGGCACACGACAAACTGGAACACAGTCGAGCTTCGGTAACACCCTCAACATTTGGGATATCTCAACCTCTGGAACAACTCTTCAAAACATTGAGAAGAGTTTCTCGATTGAGATTGATGCGAGAGTGGTGAATGACGTCAAAGTCAGGACAGACGGCGAGTTAGCAATTATTACCCATGAAGGCTCGAATGATGCCCTGAACGGGATCACGATCCTAGATCTCGACAACCCACTAGAGCCCACGGTTGTCAGTCGGTTCACAACTGAATTGGAGTCGGGCGTCCATAACGTATGGATCGAAGGAGATTACGCGTATCTCGTGGTGGACGGAGTAGGAAATGGACTCCGTATACTCAATATCTCTGATCCTGAAAATCCGAGTGTTGTGGCTCGTTTCTGGGCCGGAGAAAGCTTTCTTCACGACGTCTATGTACGGGATGGTCTGGCATTTCTCTCACATTGGAATGCTGGACTAGTAATCCTAGATGTTGGGAACGGTATCGCTGACGGATCACCCGAAAACCCAGTTGAAGTATCTAGGCTCTCAGAACTCGGTGGACAAACACATAACGCATGGTACTGGCCGGAATCAGGCTACGTCTTCGTCGGTGAGGAAGATTTCGACTCCCCTGGGATTATGCACGTCGTGGATCTACGAAATCTTCTAGAACCCCGAGAGGTGGCCACATTTAGAGTGCCCGGTCAGACTCCGCATAACTTCTGGCTTGATGAGGGTAGCGGGACGCTCTACCTGGCTTGGTACGGAAACGGAGTTCGAGCACTTGATGTGACTGGTGATCTGTTGGGAGAACTAGATCACCAGGGTCGTGAGATAGCCGGGTTTGCCTATAACGGAGGATCTGGTACTTGCAACCGGGGAAGTGGAGATACTTGCAGCTGGGCACCACAGTTTCACGGAGGTCTCGTCTGGGTCGCGGACATGAACGAAGGACTTTTAGGACTCGAGCCGCCGAGGTGATCCATTACCTAGTCAGAGTGCCGCTCCGAGTGTTTGTGGGAGTGGTGATCCTGGCCACCGCATGCTCTCCTGTTCCTGGGGAACGCCTCCTCATCACCTCGGGGTTCACTGATCAAATCTTTGTACTCGATGCTCACACTGGTAGGGTGACGGATTCTTTGTCACTTGACCGCCGTCCTGGCGAGCGGGACGAACCTCACTCTGTCACAGTCTCACCGGATGGATCCCATTTCTATGCAACCCTGTCACACGGAGAACCATCCCTTTGGAAATATGAATCAGATGGACTCCGTTTGGTTGGGAGGTTAGCCCTCCCAACCAATGGAGCCTCCCGCATCCGATTAAGTCCTGACGGGTTAATCGCGGCAATTCCTGACTATTGGCTAAGCGGGGGGGGAGTGAAAAGTCGAGTGGCGTTCGTCCGGACTGATGACCTAACCGTTCTGGCAAACCCCAAACTATGCCCAGCACCTCACGATGCGGTCTTCTCACCAAGCGGAGACCGGGTAGCAGTGACCTGCCCGCTCAGTGACGAGTTGGTGATCATAGCAACTGCCGGATTTATTGAAATTAACCGTCTTACCGTCGGGGAGGCCGGAGGCAGGCCCTTGAATGCGGCCTGGATGCCAGAAGGGAAAAACCTTCTAGTGACATTGGCTAATGGGAGTAAAACCCTGGAGCTAGAGATCAGCAAGAAAATTCGTGAAAGCTCTCAAATAATCACCGGCAGCCAGCCAGCTCAGTTGGCAATCGCCCCTGGTGGATCAACCGTAGTTGTTGCAAACAGAGGTTCTGGCTCCGTAACAATTGCCACTTTAGACGGTGCTAAGTCTACTGAAATCGATGTGCCTGGGCCACACCCACATGGTGTCGCATTTGGTCAGGACCCAACCGTAGTGTACGTGACTTACGAGGGAGACACACGGACGCTCGGTGGAGTAGTTGCGATCGATGTGGACACTGGAGAGATACTTTGGCGAACTGAAGTAGGGAGTTTTACCCTTGGCGTGGCGGTATTGCCTTAGCCATCACTTACTTCGCCAGAAAAACTGTTGGGTTCATCTCCTGATAACGAGTCCCCCGAGGCCTCCGTCTGGTCTAGTTGAAGTGAGCATGAGTTCAAACAGTAGCGCAGACCAGTCGGCTGTGGACCATCAGGAAAGAGATGGCCAAGGTGACCCCTGCACCGCAAACAATGTACTTCGGTTCTGGTCATCAGGAGTGAACTGTCCGTCTCGGTTTCGACCACGTCGTTGTCAATTGGCTCATAAAACGAGGGCCAACCTGTACCCGAATCATATTTTGCAGCGGCTGTGAACAGAGGAGATCCGCAACCTCTACATCGATAGATTCCAGGCTGCTTTTCATCCCAGTACTTTCCCGAAAAGGCCGGTTCGGTACCCTGCTCGCGGAGAACTCTGTACTCCTCACCACTCAGAAGCTCTCTCCACTCCGCATCAGTTTTGGGACTTCCATCATCCATGGTATTCACTCCATAAAAGTGGACTCATTTGCCCTTTCGGAGATTCGAGGATCCGCTCGTAACAACAGAAAGCTTATGCTGACCATTGACATCGAGCACCTTGGGGCTCCGATTGGCCGGTTCTCCAAGCAAACCAGGAATAAAGAATGAGCGACACTCCACTACGCCCCACACCCTGGGATGATATCCCTCTGGAAAATGTCACGGACACCATCAAGCGCCGCTTATTCTCGGGAGAACGCATGATGCTCGCTCACGTGCATCTTGATAAAGGTGCGATCGTACCGATGCACTCCCATGAAAATGAGCAACTCACATGGATCATCGAAGGGGCACTCCGTTTCTGGATTGGCGAAGAAGGTTCAGATGACTCCCAAGAGTTTATCGTCTCAGCAGGTGAAACCCTCTACATACCATCGAACGTTCCTCATAAAGCTGAGGCCCTCGAAGACACGTTTGATGTAGACGTCTTTTCCCCGCCCCGCCAGGATTGGCTGGACGGCACCGATACTTACTTCCATCAAAAGTGATATGGACCTAGGAATCCAAGGCAAAACAGCACTCGTATGTGGCTCGAGCCAGGGCCTAGGAAAGGCGATTGCTCATGCACTCGCCATGGAGGGAGTACGCCTGGTTATCAACTCCCGCTCAGCTGATAAGCTTGCCAATGTCCAGGCTGAGATTGTGGAGGCTACGGGAGCAACCGTTACTAGTATCGCAGCTGATCTCACAGATCCCGAAGGAGTTAATTCACTCGTAGCTCAAACTGAAGAAGCTTTTGGAAAGATAGACGTATTGGTCACCAATACTGGGGGACCCGCGGCCGGCCCATTCGAATCGCACACACCCGAAGTATGGAGACACGCAATTGCCCAGAACTTCGAGAGCGTCGTTAATCTAGTCCGTGCGGTTTTGCCGGGCATGAAGGAGAGCAAGTGGGGGCGGATCGTGAACGTGACATCAATCTCGGTCAAGCAACCAGTCGATGGATTGATCCTATCAAATGCGATTCGGGCAGGAGTCACAGGCTTTGCGAAGACTGTCTCAAACGAAGTCGCCCCATTTAATGTGACAGTAAACAATGTCCTCCCTGGATATACTCGAACAGAGAGGCTGATTCACCTAGCAGAAGTCGTGGCAGAGCGTGATGGTGTTAGCTTGGAAGGCGCTTACCAGGGCTGGGAACGTGAGATTCCTATGGGTCGCCTCGCGGATCCGGATGAACTGGCTGCGGTTGTGGCCTTCTTGTGTTCCACGCAAGCGTCTTACGTTACTGGACAATCAATTGCCGTCGATGGCGGCTGGATAAAGGGGCTTGTCTGATGGGTGCTGTCGGATTCCAAGAAGCTGAATGGATCTGGAGAGATGGTGAGTTTGTCCATTGGGAAGACGCAAACCTGCATCTGCTTTCAACAGCTGTTCAGTTTGGTACTTCGGTGTTCGAAGGGATCCGAGCTTACGAAACCGATAACGGACCGGCACTTTTTAGACTCAACGCACACATTAGGCGTTTGATGGATTCGGCAAAAATTTACCGGATGGTACCAGAACATCCAGTAGAGCTGATCAAGGCCGCATGTTTAGAAACCGTGAGAAAGAACGAACTCACAAACGGCTACATCAGACCGATGGTACTGCGTGGTTATGGATCCCCGGGAATCAACCCATTTGGGAGCCCTGTGGAAACATTCGTCGCAGCATGGCCGTGGGGTACCTACCTCGGTGAAGAAGCGCTAAAGAATGGCGTAGATGTGTGCGTCTCTTCCTGGCAACGTGCGCTTCCTAACACGTATCCATCACGAGCCAAAGCTGGCGGCCATTACCTAAGTGCTCAGCTCATGAAGATGGAAGCTATTGAGAACGGGTACGGAGATGCGATCGCTCTTGGTCCAGATGGACTGGTGAGTGAAGGAAGTGGGATGAACATCTTTTTGGTTCGCGACGGTGTCGTCATTAGTCCGTTCTTGGATGGAACGTCTCTAGCAGGAATTACTCGCGACGCCGTAATCACCATCGCTCGAGACCTCGGGTATGACGTGAGAGAACAGCACATTCCCCGTGAGAGCCTCTATACTGCTGACGAGTTATTCTTCACCGGCACTGCTACCGAAGTCACCCCAATCCGAAGTGTGGATGGGATCTTCATTGGTGAGGGAAAGGCTGGACCGATCTCCCTAAATTTACAAGCTAACTTCTGGGAAACTGTGAAGGGTGCTAATGATGACCCTCATGGTTGGCTTACCTATGTGAACGACTGAAGCGCCAGCGCTCTCACCATTTTCCTGCCCTACTCAAATAAGAAACGCTCTAGGGGTGCCACAGCAACTCCTTCTACCAGTCCGGACTTTCTTCCTCATCTAGCTTCCGCAGTTCTTCGCGGAGACGTGCTACATCCTCATCGCTAGGTTCGGTAACCGGAACATATTCACCAGACACAGTCCCGCCTCTGGCGAGCAGCCCTAATAGCATTCCCGCCCCCAAAATCGCAACTGCAGGCAGAAGGTAGCCGACCAAGTTGAACCCCTCGGGTGGTGGCGCCAGTAGAACCGCTGTCCCGAAATCAGCTACAAAGCCCGCCTCAACCACCTCGACTGTCTCTCCGCTCTCAAGCGCATCGCGGATGCGTTTGGACCAAACAGGCGATACGCCACACTGCATCTGAAACTGGCATGAATGTAGGTCTAAGCCACAGCCACAGTTGCACTTGAGGTCGGACTCTAGGCCGAGAAGTTTGTCCCCTAATTCACCGTCATGGTAGTGGCCTCCAAGAGGTGCATTTGGATCAAAGCCCGCGTGCGAGGGGCCAGTTGACTGAGCTCGTACAGGAGCTACAAGAAACAGCCCTGACAGAATCAATATCGCTGACTTGAGCATCATTTTTCTCATCATTTCTCCGACTGCAGGCTTACTCAAATCTAGATACAAGTTATCCGCGCTCCCACAAGGCTTAAAATCAGTTACCCCGGGCGCCCGAATCCGGGCTCCTCGGATCTGGAGCACCAATGCGTTCACCGGTAGTCAAGTCAATACCAATTGAATTGGCAGATCCCTGTCTACCCCCTACTTGAACAATATGGCCCATCTGCTCTAACTGAGACTGTACTTGCGCCGAAATACCATTGGATTCTACCCGTATTCGATCGGGCAACCACTGATGGTGGATTCGTGGAGCAGCTACCGCCTCCGGAATACTCATTCCGAACTCCACCATATTCAGAATGAGTTGCAACGTTGTGTTGATGATGGTACGCCCTCCCGGTGATCCAATTACTGCAACCAGTGCTCCGTCTCTGGCCACTATGCTGGGCGACATTGAAGACAGCATACGCTGCTGTGGTCGAGCAAGATTCGCAGCCGTGCCGATTAACCCGCTTTCATTCGTCAGCCCAGGGCCGGCATTAAAGTCACCCATCTCATTATTCAGCAGAAATCCGGCCCCTGGGACTACAATGCCAGATCCGTAGCCAGACTCTAGAGTATATGTCACCGAAACTGCCATGCCATTCGCATCAACTACAGAATAGTGAGTTGTCTCAGGGCTCTCAGGGGCCATCTCTATGTCCGTCGGATGGGAGACCGAGGCGCGTTCAGAATCAATGTTTCTGCGCAGCCAAGTCGCGTGCTTCTTACTCGTCAATCGCTGCACAGGGACATCGCTAAAATCAGCATCGGCAAGAAATTGAGCACGATCCCGATAAGCCCTGCGCATAGCTTCCGCAAGATGGTGGATATACTCCGCACTATTGTGGCCCATGCCTGGAAGATCATACGCTTCGAGAATGTTGAGCATGGTCACAATGGCGACTCCACCTGAACTTGGTGGCGGCATTGAGATGATGTCGTAACCGCGGTATGTGCCTTGGATCGTAGCTCGCTCTCTTGCTTGGTACCGAGCTAGGTCTTCTAGGGTGATTAGCCCCTCCCCACGACGCATCTCCGCTGCTATGAGGTCCGCTGTCTCTCCCTGATAAAATCCGTCTCGGCGATCATCCCGAATGCGCTCAAGAGACCTTGCTAGATCAGGCTGACTCCAGCTCTCACCGATTTGATAGGGTGTGCCACCTTTGGAAAAAACACTAACAGTAGCTTCATAGGGGCTCCTGCTCGCAAAGCGCTCGATCGAACCTGCTAGAGACTCACTCAATTCAAATCCTTCCCCAGCTAGGTCAATTGCAGGTTGAACCAAATCTGCCCAAGCGGCTGCGCCATAAAGTCTATGGGCCTTATCAAAACCAGCCACTGTTCCCGGAACCCCAACAGCTTTATGTGATCTGTGATGAATATCAGAAGAGTACTCTCCGTTTTCATCGAGCCACATTTTAGCATCTGATGCAAGTGGCGCCTTCTCCCTGAAATCAATGGCTGTGGACTGCCCGTTAGGAAAACGAATGACCATAAAACCACCACCGCCAATATTTCCGGCTGTCGGATGAGTGACGGCAAGTGCGAAGCCAGTAGCGATTGCAGCATCAACCGCATTCCCTCCTGAGGACAGAACGTCCGCGCCAACCTGACTCGCGATCCATTGCTGAGAGGACACCATTCCCTCCTGAGATCGGACTGACTCAACCTGCTGAGTCGAGATCTTGGACGGCGCTAGAGCAAGAGTGACAACAAAAGCGAACAGAACGGTACGCCAACGGATACTTAGCATATCTACCTCGAAGCGGGACACTTGACGAGCATCATGTGCTTGAAGATCCGACCAACGGGCCTTCAGCGCTAGATTGCCGGCAGCCGAGTCACCGGTTACTTCATTGCCCTCCAATACCTGAGGGTGGCCGTGCACAAGATCGAGGTGAGATGACAATCAAGAGACGAGACTTCCTTAAGAAGGCTGGTGCAGGGACGGGATTAGCAGCGCTCGGCGCATGTAGCGGTGGTGAGGGTACAACCGAAGCAGTTGATGGAGGGGTGGTGAGTGGCCCACGTGTAGAATGGAGACTGGCTACGAGCTATCCCCCTAGTGTCGATATCCTTTACGGGGCGACGGATCGACTCGCCGAACAAGTTTCAGCAGCGACTGGTGGCAACTTCACGATTCGCGTTTATGCACCAGGGGAAATCGTACCGCCTCTCCAAGTCATGGACGCCGTCATGCAGGGTACGACGCAATGTGGGTTCTCCCCTGGGTATTACTATACGGGGAAACATCCAGCCTTGGCTTTTGACACTACCGTCCCATTCGGGTTTGATCCGCGCCAGCAAGTATCATGGCTTACCCACGGAGGTGGGCTTGATCTGATTAATTCGATTTATGCAGACTTTGGTGTAATCAGCTTTCCGATGGGGAACACAGCGGGGCAAATGGGTGGTTGGTTCCGTGAACCTGTTGGGGGCCTCTCGGATCTTACGGGACTCAGAATGAGGATCCCTGGGATTGGCGGCGAAATCATGTCGAGACTCGGCGTCACAGTTCAGAACCTCGGAGCTCCTGAGATTTACCCAGCACTCGAAAGAGGAGCAATCGATGCCACTGAGTGGGTTGGGCCACATGACGATGAGAAGCTGGGATTTCATCAAATTGCAAAGAATTACTACTACCCTGGTTGGTGGGAGCCTGGCTCCACCGCGAGCCTTATGGTCAACAGAGAAGCTTGGGATGAGCTGCCAACTGCGTACCAGGAAATCATAAAGACCGCGTGCGGTGACATACTCTCTTGGACGCTAGCTGGGTATGATGAAGCTAATCCAGCTGCACTCCAGCGCTTGATCAAAGAAGAGGGAGTCATGCTCCATGAATTTTCGTTAGAGATCATGGAGGCAGCATGGAGGGAATCAAACGCCTACCTGGAGGAACAGGCAGCGGCTGATCCTGTATTTCGAACGGTCTTCGAGTCCTTCAGTGCATTCCGGAACCAAGCGTTTCCCTATTCCGCAGGAAATGAGGGCGCATACGCCAGGTTTACGTTCCCAAAAATCGAAGCAGGATGAGTGATAGGAACTCGTGAACGACCGTACCTACCCCAACCACCTTATCACGTAAGTTCAGTCTCTAGCGCTCTATAACAATACCAAGCAACTGCGCTGCGCCATGGACGGTAAGGATCGCCGAGTGGTCTGAGTTCTTTTTTGCTCGGATCCTCTAACATACCCTGCACTTTGGCGTAACCTACCCTCACGGCCAGATCACCCACTGGCCACACATCCGGACGGTGTAACCGGAACATAAGGTACATATGGGCCGTCCATTCACCGATTCCTTTGACGACGGTCAGCCTGCTCACGATTTCTTCATCAGACTTCATTTCCAGATCGTGTACTTCTAATTCGCCGGACTGAATCTTTTTCGCCAAATCACGAATCGCGCCCAACTTGTTACCCGAAAGCCCGGCACCGCGGAGTGTAGATTCTGACAAGCGCAAAACGTTCTCTGGAGAGACATCACGTCCCACAGCTTCAATGAATCGGCCGTGAATCGTGCGAGCCGCCTTCCCAGCGAGTTGCTGATAACAGATCGTCCTGACCAAGTAAAAGAAGGGCGTGACGTCTGATACGGGCAGATGTATTGATCCGACACGTCTCACCCAAGGCCCGAAGGTTGGGTCCCTTCTAAGCTTTCTGTGTCCGCCGACCCAGACGCGAGCGAGCTCTTCTTCAGTCATACGTCCCAGCCTTTCAAAAAGTCGGCAGAGGCTCGCTTAGTTATTTCGGAACTGTCACCCATATCAATCCAGCAAGAACAACGAGTTGGATTGCGATGAATGGGACCACACCCTTGTACATCGAGATCGTTGGTATCTCAGGGGGAGTGACACCCCTTAGGTAAAAGAGACTGAACCCGAATGGCGGTGTGAGGAATGATGTCTGGATATTCACCGCCAACACTATTCCAAGCCACACAAGGTCCACACCTAAGATCAACGCCGGCGGCACAATAAGTGGAACAATGATGAATGCGATCTCAAAGAAGTCGATAAAGAATCCGAGTACAAAAACCACTAGGTTCACCACGATGAGGAAGCCCAAGGCTCCGCCCGGGATACCAGTCAATGCACCTTCAATCCAAAGATCTCCTTCCAGGCCACGGAATACGAGAGCAAAGGCAGTTGAGCCAATCAGAAGAAACACCACCATGATCGTGAGGCGGCTCGTATCCTCCATTGCTGATCTAAGTGCCGACATCGTCAGTGATCGATTGGCCATCGCGAGAAGCATCGCACCCACAGCACCAAGCGCTCCCGCTTCTGTTGGTGTAGCGATCCCAGCAAAAATGCTGCCTAGAACGACAATGATGAGAATAAGCGGTGGGAGAAGTGATAGCACTACCTGCTTAGCCAACTCCATCCCAGTAGAGCGCATGTGTTCCGGTAGCGCTGGAGCAACTTCCTTATTGAAGAAAGCGAGAATAGCAACGTAGGCTGCATATCCTCCGGTGAGGATAAGCCCCGGAACCAATGCAGTGCGGAAGAGATCTCCAACACTGACACCCATCTGGTCACCAAGTACAATCAGGACGATCGAAGGTGGAATGATCTGCCCCAGTGTACCCGCGGCCGAAATAACCCCAAGGCTGAGTTTTTCATCATACCCGTTACGGAGCATAACGGGGAGCGATATGAGACCCATAGCTGTCACGCTAGCTCCTACCACACCGGTTGCAGCTGCAAGCAGCGCCCCGACAAAGATCACGCCAACGGCGAGGCCACCACGAAATCGACCGAATAGAACTCCGATTGTCTCAAGGAGTTGCTCAGCAAGCTTGCTCTTCTCAAGGACTGTACCCATGAAAATAAAGAACGGAACCGCAAGCAGAACTTGGTTCGACATAGTACCGAATGTCCGCTCCGGAAGAGCGTAGAGGAGCACTAGATCGAATTGACCAAACATCGATGCTAATCCGGCAAATATCAGTGCAGTACCAGCTAGCGAAAACGCCACTGGATACCCGCTGAAGATCATAACAAGAACCCCAATAAACATCGCGGGTCCCCACAAATTCATGAGCCTGCCTCATGCTGCGAGTCTACAGTTGAGAGTTCTTGGTCGCCATCACTTCTCAAAATACTTACCTGCTTCAAAATCTGGCTGTAGCCCTGGCCAACCAGCAGAACGAACGAGAGCAAGATCACCATCTTGATAGGGTACCGCGGGAGGCCACCAGGATCTGGTGACATCTCACGTATGGACCAGGAATTTTGGACTGCAGGCCATGACACGTACAGCATTACAACGCAGAACGGGATGAGAAAAAGAACGTGCCCTATAAGGTCTATCCAAGCTCGTTTCTTGGGGTTGAGTTCCGAATAGAGTACATCCACGCGAACATGTACGTCATGTCTTAACCCATACGCTGCACCCAGTAGGAAAATCAGGCTAAAGAGGTACCATTGCAGCTCAGTCGGAGGAGTAAGATTGAACGAAAGCCCCAGACCTCTTGAGGAATATCTGAGAACCGCAGTAGCTGCTCCTACGAGCACCATGACCAACGTCAGCCAACGAATCATGGCGCCAATCCTCTCATTGAAGCCATCGATGGCCCTGGCCACTCTACTCAGGATTGACATGGTCGGGATGATGGGCTGCGTTGCAACTATAGGCAATGAGTCCTAGAGAACGTATCCACCATCAACAGTGATGATCGCTCCGGTGATGTGCCGGGCTGCCTCGGAGCAAAGAAACAAAACCACACCCGCCACATCTTGCGGATCACCCAAACGGCCAAGAGCGGATCTCTCTCGAGCATGGTCTAGAATCTCAGGTGACACACCTTCGGTGAGTCGGGTCGTGCGCACATAACCAGGAGCGACAGCATTCACATTGATGTTCTTTGGCCCCAGCTCAACCGCGCTACTGCGAGTTAGGCCGATGAGACCGGCCTTAGACGAAGAATAATTGGAGATACCGAACTCAGTACGCATTCCATGCACCGATGTGATGTTGACAATCTTCCCATATTCTTGGGCACGCATTGAGGGGGCTACAGCCCTCGTGAAGTGAAAGGCGCCGTCCAAGTTAGTTCGGAGCACAGCTTCCCAGTCATGATCAGTCATAAGCCAGATCGGTGCATCACGTCCGATCCCAGCGTTGTTCACCAAGACATCAATGCTCCCAAGTTCCTCCTCTGTCTCGGACACGAAAGAATTGACGTCACTTGATTCCCTTACATCGCAAGAGCAGGAAAGCACTTGCACTTTCATCTGTCGTAACTCACTCGCTACCTCTTTAGCTTCGCTACGAGATTGACCTCCGTCATCCAGATAACAAAACGCAATATGAGCGCCACAACGCGCGAGTTCCAAGGCAACCGCACGGCCAATCCCACTCGATCCACCTGACACGATTGCAACTTTCCCGCTCAGGTTCTCGACCTGCAGGACAGGCTGGGGTTGGGGTTCTGCCGTGACCTCATCGAGGAGTGCCTCGACGGCGTTGGTGGCCGTCTCCGAGAGTGGAGAATCCGACATAAGACACCCTATCGACTGGGAGAATTACTACGCAATGTCAGCAGGATTTTTGCTCTATGAGTTCACAGTCACTCAAAGCATTGCGAATGCAGTTCTAGGTAAATAATACGCTACACCATTCTACCGAGTATTCACAAGCTCCTAAGCTTCAGGCTGATTCAAGTAGGTTACCACTGATCAGCCATAGCGACCCTCAATATAGTCAGCGGTCTCTTCTTCTTGGGGTGCTAGAAAGATTTGTTCGGTTACACGGTGCTCAACCATTCTGCCCAATAGCATGAACGCGGTCTCCTCACTCGCTCGTCTTGCTTGGGCCATATTGTGAGTCACAATCAAAATCGTATAGTCTCCGTGCAGTTCCCAAATGAGTTCTTCAAGTGCCGCAGTAGCCTTGGGGTCCAACGCTGAAGTAGGCTCATCCATAAGAAGCACGGTTGGCTTGACCGGTAGAAGTCTCGCTATACAAAGCTTCTGCTGCTCTTCAAGGGACAGTCCAGTAGCCTCTCGACCAAGTCGATCTTTCACTTCATCCCAAAGCAGAACACGACGGAGCGCATTCTCGACAATTTCGTCCTCTTCCAGTTTGTTGAATTTCTCATCGGCACGGTGGATCCGGTGAGCAAAGAGCACGTTATCTCGTATTGACAGGGGGAGAGGGTTAGGGCGCTGAAAGACCATCCCTACGTGACGCCGAAGCTGGGACAACTCGACGTCATCACTCAGTATGTCCTGATCAAGGACATGTATCTCCCCTGTCGTCCGCACATAGTCACCCAATCGCTCATTGATGCGATTCACAGCGCGGAGAAGGGTCGATTTTCCACACCCCGATGGGCCTATGAGCGCAGTGATTGATCCTCGCTTGACCTGAAGATCAACTTCGAAAAGCGCCTGAAAATCTCCGTACCATAAGCTGACGTTCTGGATGTCGATCGCGAGCGTAGGGGCCTCAACCAAAGCGGCCTTCCAGGTAGTCCAGGGTGCGACGGTCTTTTACTTCACCGCTAAAAAGGGCTTCTGTTTCTCCTACCTCTATCAACTTACCATCCAGGAAGAAAGCAGTGCGATCAGCAAGCCGACGTGCCTGTTGCACGAGATTTGTCACCAAGATGATAGTGATCTCCTCCTTTAGTTCCTTGAGCACGTCCTCGATACGCATCGTGGTCACCGGATCTACGGCAATAGAGAATTCATCAAGCAGCAAAAGTTCGGGATCTTGAGAAAGTGCCCTCGCAATCGTGAGCCTCTGTTGTTGACCGCCTGAAAGCAGGCTGCCAAGGACATCAAGACGATCTTTCACCTCATCCCAGAGTGCCGCTCGCATGAGGCACTGCTCCACGATTTCATCGAGGGCACTCTTATCCTTGATTCCTGAGAGCCGCGGAGCTAGTGCGACATTGTCATAGATGCTCAACGGTAGCCCTACAGGTAGAGGGAAAACGACACCAATGCGACGGCGTAATGCGTAGACGTTCTTGATCTCGGAGATGTCGTGACCATCGAATACGATCGAACCATCGACCGTCATATTCTCCTGTAGCATCTCCATCCGATTCAACGTCCGGAGAAAACTCGTTTTCCCGCTGCCAGCAGGCCCGATAATGCCAAAGATCTCATGCTCATGAACATCTAGAGAAACGCCAGAGAGAGCCTGCTGGCTACCGTATAAGATGTTTAGATCTCTCACAGCAAGTTTCACGTCCGTAACTACCACTTCTTTTTTCCTCTCAGGTAGCTCCGGAACCAGATTGATCCTGCATTCATGAGGAGAACTAGTGTGATCAACGTGAGAGCCGTCCCGTATTTGAGTTCATCAGGCGCACCAGGCACGGCAGTTGAGATCACGAATAAGTGCATTGCCATCGCCATCGTTTGATCAAAGACACTGGTGGGGAGGAATGGGAAAAAGAATGCTGCTCCAGTAAACATGATCGGCGCAGTTTCCCCCGCTGTTCGCGATACTGACAGAATGACACCGGTGAGGATCCCACTTATCGCGTTAGGGAGTACGACTGTTCTAATCGTCTGCCAGCGAGTGGCGCCCATGTTCCAACAAGCTTCTCGAAAGGCCATTGGAACTGCCTGGAGAGACTCACGAGTAGCGACAATAACCAACGGTAGTGTCATAACTGCAAGCGTGAGACTCGCTGCTAAGATGCTCGTCCCGAATCCGGCAAAGATCACGAAAGCGCCAACCCCAAATAGTGCGTGTACGATTGAGGGCACCCCCGCGAGGTTGATAATCGCGAGGTTGATTCCTCGGGTCAGCCAGCTATCCGACGCATATTCTGAAAGGTAGATCGCAGCTGCCACGCCCACAGGCACCGAAGCAACCAGTGAGACCGCTACGAGCCATATCGTCCCCACAAGGGCTGGCCAAATACCGCCTGCAGTCATCCCGTCACTAGGATAAGAAAAAAGGAATTCAAAAGAGATCGCTGGCCCGCCCCTAACTAACAGGACTCCAAAAATAATCCCGACTGGCACAACCAGGATCAGAGTCATCAAACCAAAGAGAGCCCTAAAAAGCCATTGAAGCCGATGGTTACGCGTGTTGAGCGGGGTCGCCGCAAACATCAGGGACGGCCCAGAAACTCCACCATCCCCTTCAGAATGGGTCACGTTCTCCTCGCCCCCTTAACCACGAAGTCTGCTGTAAGGTTGATGATAAACGTCACCACAAAAAGCAAGATTCCTAAAGTAAAAAGGGCTCGGTAATGGTCCGAGCCAACCGGAGCATCACCGAGTTCTGCTGCAATTGTTGCAGTGATTGCGCGCACTGAATCAAATGGGCTCGTCGGGATCTGGATCGCGTTCCCGCTTGCCATGAGCACCGCCATTGTCTCGCCAAAAGCCCGACCTACTCCAAGAAGAACCGCCGCGACAAGACCATTCCTGCCTGCCGGAAGTACAACTCTGAAAATCACCTGCCACTTTGTGGCACCCATGGCTTCAGCTGCCTCACGGTAGGTATCCGGAACCGCCTTGAGTGCATCTTCAGCAATCGTTGTCATGATCGGGGCAGCCATTAGCCCGAGGATAATACCTGAGTTGAGGACTCCGATTCCGACCGGGACGTCAAACATGTCAATAATCAGGGGGTTCATGATCGATAGGCCGATGAAGCCCCATACAACCGACGGGATAGCAGCCAAGAGTTCAACCAACACCTTAAGGGACTCTCGGAGTCTGCCTGTGGCGAACTCACCGATGAAGATGGCCGCACCAAGTGAGAATGGCACCGAGACCAGCATGGCAAGACCCGTTACGCTAGCGGTTCCTGCTATAAGCCCGAGAACCCCGTACCTAGGATTCTGAGGGGATGTTGGCCGCCAGGTTATGCTTCCAAGAAACTCCCGGACATTCAATGGCCCCGCTATGAAACCCACACCCTCTTTGGTGATGAAGACAAAGATCCCGATGATGAAGATGATCGCGGAAATCCCACCCACAAACACCAAGAACGTTACCGCTTTATCGACGTACCAATCTCTCCCACGGTGATCAAAGTCCATTGGTGCAGAGGGTTTGACTCGCTTAGTGAGCATCCGGCCCTGCCAGGGTCTTCATGAGATCCTGAACCCGCACTGCGACCATCTTATACAGGTCTTCCAGCACATCCTTAGAGAACCCTTTCGGGATATCGATTGACCACTCTAGGACAATCGTTCGGAATGGAACTTCAGCTATATCCTCCAGCACACCGTCTTCGAGAGCGACGATGACATGATAGGGTTGGGCAGGTTCTCCCAAGCCTTCAATAGGGGACGGTCTCTTATGACTAACATCCATCCCCTGCTCATCCATGAACTCGATCAGGACTGGGTCAAGCGCTCCAGCAGGGCTGACCCCGACACTCGAATATCTGCCGCTCTCAGGGAAAGCTTTTTCAGCATAAGCTTCTGCCATTTGACTTGCCCGATTGTTCTCCTCACCCACAAACAAAATCCTGAAGATACGTGGGTCGCGTTCTCCTCCTGTGATCGCGAAGATCGCCTGCTCACTGATGTTATCCGCCTGCTCAGCAACCCGCTTGAGCAGGTTGTTGATCCTAACCAACGCAAAGCTGTCCTGTAGCGGGACCACCCGGTCATTTGCTAATTCCACTAGGTGGTCCAGCACTGTTTTTAACGTCACATCTACAGGGCGAACCAACCCCTCGTGCGTTTGCAGCGCACGTTCAACATCCTCTTCAAAGAAGGCGGTTAGTGCTTCGCCCAGTGCATGGCCTGCCTGCTGAGCGATGACTTCAACATCACGCGTGACACTTTCAGGGGGACGTACCGTCAATCGTAAAACTTCTCTTCCGATCGTGCCGGCATAGTCACCGATCCGTTCCAGCGCCACGTTAAGTCGGAGAACTGCTGAGGCGAAACGAAGGTGTCCCGCACTCGGCGCATGTCGGATGATGAAGGCATGACACAGGTAGTTGATCTCCTTGATCCGCCGATTTACCTGACGGTCTCCTAGGATCACATTGTTCGCGAGATCCTTGTCCCATCCAATAAGCGACTGGACGGTGTCTTTCACCTGATTTTCGACGAGTCCGGCTACCTTGCGCAGCTTTCTCCGAATCTCATTGAGATCCGCCTGCATTCTCTGCTCATATTGAGGTGTCATTCTGAGAAATACCTCGGTTTCTAGTACGAAAAGCGACTACGCACAGCTAACTGAACCAGCTGCTGCAAATCCCTTATCCACCAAAATACACTGACCGGCTTCGCCAAGAATCCAGTCCATGTACTCCTTGATTATTCCTGTCGGCTCCCCAGCAGTGTACATAAAAAGCGGCCTCGCGATGGGGTAGCTTCCATCAATCGCGCTCTCTGCCGACGGTGACACACAGTCCCCCCTGTCAGTCAAGATACAGGGCATCTCTACTCTCTCCGTGGCGTAAGCGAGACCACTATATCCGATAGCACAGGGCGTATTTCCGACTAGGTCGACCACCTCTGACGATCCATTCATATCCAGCGATCCAGGCTTGTACTCAGCCTGACCTAGCACTGCTTCCTTGAAGTAGGCATATGTTCCTGAGTTGTTCTGCCGGCTCACCCTTATGATCTCATCGCTTGAGCAACCAGGAATGCTTACTCCCAGTTCACTCCAAGTCTCGTAAGCACCACCCTCTGCATAGATCTCAGCAAGCTGTGAGATGGAGAGCGCATCGATCGGATTGTCAGGGTGAAGAAATACTGCAAGGGCGTCAAAGCCTACGACATGCTCTATAGGATCTATCCCTCGGCTACGTGCTTCCTCAATCTCACTCTCAGTCATCGCCCTGCTTGTGTTGGCAATATCCACCGTCCCATTAACCATTGCACTAATCCCAGTCCCGGAACCACCACCATTGACCGCCACGGCAACGCTAGGATTGATATCACCGTAGCTCTCTGCCCAGGCCAAGGCTACAAAGACGATCGTGTCCGAGCCCTTATTTTGGATGACGGTGCGTCTTGCACCTGAACTTCCATCAGCGCCTCCGCAGGCTAGGGCTACAAAAAGAACCAGAAGAGCTCCGAACATTCGGTTCATAGGCACACCCTCATACTAGAGGTCATGACGCAATTGCTCATATCAAAAGCTATACCCGAACTACTCTCCTACAACGCCTCAATTGTATCAGCAATGTATCAATCGTATCAGCCTGAAATCTGGGTTTAAATCAAGAACTTATTACTCTTAATCAAGACTTATTCGAGTTACACTTTGAGAGCTCTGTGGAATTCAGCACTGAATCATCAGTACATGCCAGGATTTCTGTGACTGTTTCGTTACGCAATATCCGGCGATCCGTGACGTCAACGTGGCAACCTCTACATGTACGAAGGTTGCAATTTCCCTCCAAGGAGATAACGGACTCATGAGACATCGTCGGGTTTTTCTGACGCTCCTATTGGCCATGCTTGCAGTTCCTGACGTCGCCGAGTCCCAAATTAAAATCTCCTCAAGAGCATCATCAATCCAAGTCGGGGGAAGGGTGCATGCTCAGTACGCCGCCTCATCAGTTGGTGGTGCAGACAATGACTTCTTTCTGCGACGTGTACGCTTGATTGCTGATATCACATTGAGCGATTTCGTTGCTGCTCGTGTTCAGCCGGACTTTGCCCGCGGAAAGATCGCCCTTCAAGACGTCTACGTGAGGCTCGGATCTTCCAGCAAGTTCCGAGTTTGGGTGGGGCAGTTCAAACGTGCGTTTGACATCTTTAAACTATCGAGTTCAACCGACCTTTCAATCATCGAACGAGATGCTCGTGTTGAAGGGGTCTCGGGATGTTCTGGGGTATCCGGCATATGCTCTTACTCACGGCTTACAGAGCAATTGAAGTACGCCGAGCGAGATCAGGGTATCAAGATTGATGGCTCCTCGGGTCGCCTGAGCTACCAAGCCACTCTCACGAATGGCACCGGGATTAATGTCTCCGACGAAAACGATGCTAAGTCCTATTCGGGACGTGTCACTTTCGCTGCATCTGAAAAGGTCAGCCTCTCGGGGCAACTCGGTGTCCACGACTATTTGATCGAGTCAGCGGAAAAAAGCACAGCGCGGGGAATCGCCTGGGGTGGAGATGTGGAGTTTGGTACTTGGAGAGATGGCGCTCACATCCAAGCATCAATAATCCGCGGAGACAATTGGAAGTCACTCGATTCAAGTAACTCGGAAGCGACATTTTTCACTACTCAGATTGTCGCGTCTTATTACACTGAACATCGCGGTCAATTAGCTGGAATCGAGCCTCTACTGCGGCTGAGCTTTGGTGACCCTGACACAGCTGTTGGCAAGAACGCAGGGACCGTCGTTACCCCAGGGTTGATGTTCTACCTACAGGGCAAGAGCAAGATCGGGGCAAACCTTGACATTTACTCACCCCAATCAGGCGACACAGCCCTATCATTTAAGGTCCAGACCTACCTTTATTTCTGAGGCAGCGTCCTCCCAGGACATTCTAGGTACAATGAATCTCTCTGGCAGTAGTGCCGTACCACCGCACGATGACCTATTCCGTCGGCACGGTAAATCGAACTGTTGTTCCCTGACCGAGTTGACTCTCCGCGACAACCTCTCCGCCCATTTCCGATACTAGGTGGCGAACAATCGCTAACCCGAGGCCCGTTCCTCCAAAGTCTCTGGCTCTAGCAGAATCAGCTCGATAGAAACGCTCAAAAATTCGTGGCAATGACTCAGCAGGAATTCCGTCACCGTCATCTGAGATCACCACCTCAACCATAGAATCTTGGGTCAGGGCCATAGAAACATTGATTGAGCCCCCGCTATCGGTATGCCGAATAGAATTCTCGAGCAAGTTTCTAAAGATGTGAAATAGCCCCTCGCGGTCACCCATGACCCTCAGGTTACCGCGGATATCGAAGGAAATTCCTTCCTTGCCTTCGATGTCTCTTACCACCTGCCATGCCTCTTGTGTTACCTCCTTCGTATCCACTGACTCTCGGCGCCCAGTCCATCCACCTGATTCCAGTTTAGATAGATCTAAGAGGTCCTCCACTAGGTGCTCTAGTCGGAGCGTGTTCTTACGAATCGAGGTAAGGAACTCCAATTTGAGCTTCTCTGGCGGGTCATCATCAAGCAGTGTTTCCGCATACCCTCGAATCGAGGTAAGAGGTGTCTTCAGTTCATGCGATGCGTTTGCTACAAAGTCACGTCTTACTTGTTCAAGCCGGCGAATTTCACTGATGTCTAACAACGTTGTGACGGCACCCCCTGGATCTAAGGCACGAGATGAGACCAGTAAGTGTCTCCCATTGACCTCAACTTCATCTGAATTACCTGGCCTGATTACGGAATCCTCCAGGATAGAGCGCAGTTTGTTATCGCTGACCACGGAGTTGACTGGAGCAAGAACTGGTGTATCTAGTAACTCAAGGAGTGCACGAGCACTCCGATTCATACGGATTACCCTGGCATCCTCACTAAGCGCAATAACACCCTCAGCCATGCAATCAATGAGTGTCTGCATTTCTTCACGCTCATGCCCAAGCTCGGTCAACCGAGACTGAAGTTCATCAGTGAGTAGATTGAACGCATCAGTAACATCTTGAAGCTCGGTGACCTTCGCATCCGGAACTCTCACCCTGTAATTCCCTTTACTGAACTGTCTCGCCCGTTGCGCCAAGAGTACCAGTGGCCTCGTTAGAGCGATACTGATCATATAAGCCGCTGCAAGAGCAAAGAGCATGGCTAATAAACCAGTCAGAGCAACAGTCCTCTGCACTCCAGAGACTGTACGCTCTATACCTGTTTGTGGGGCAGCAATTCTCATAATAACCGAGGAGCCGTCGAGTATGATCAGTCTAGCTGCATAGAGAAGTGGCTCGGCAACAGTCTCGCTCGTGCGTTCCGCAAAACTCACGGTCTCACCACCAACTAACACGCCCTGAACCTCAGGGCGGTCGTAGTGATTCTCAACCTCAGGCAGTCGCGCTAGTTCTACGTGAGAATCACCGAGTACACGGCCATCAGGATCAATGAAGGTGACTCTGTAGCCAATGCGATCCGTGATCTCTCCTGCAACCGAATCCAGGTCGACTAATTCAGCTTCCTGAACGACCCATTCACCTAGGGCGAGCTGCCGCTCCAAATCCGCCCGAACCGTCAATCCAAGTTCCCTTCTGAGGCCACTGCTTACTAATAGCACAATCAGGACTAGAAGAAGCCCAATGACGCCTAAGAAAGCGGCAAAGAGAGGGTATTGGATCCTTATGCGCATACGGTTATAGCCTTATCGGTACGGCGCCTTCACGTGCACTTCTAGGTTGGGCATCAAATACAATGGAGAACAAACTTGGATTTCTAGTAATACCGATCAGGAAAACTATTCCAGATTCTTCTTTAGGCGATAACCAAATCCCCGCACAGTCTGAATGGAATCACCAGCTGTACCGAGCTTGGCTCGTAGGCGCTGCACATGTATGTCAACTGTACGTGTCTCAAGTCGATCCGACACATCAGCCTCAACATCCCAAGCTTTTTCCAAAAGCTGCCTTCTACTTAGTGTTCGCTCACGGCACTCTAGAAGCGCACGGAGCAATCTGAACTCCGTCGGCGTCAGGGATACATCTTCGTCCAAAACCGAGACCTGCATCGCGCTAACATCCATATGAATGGGGCCCACTCGGAAAACTCTTAATCCCGCAGATCCTCCTCCAGATTCAGGTGCTCTCCTCAGGATAGCCTGAACCCTGAGCACCAGCTCTCGTGGACTAAATGGTTTGGTTAAGTAATCGTCAGCGCCCAACTCCAAACCTGCAATGCGCTCTTCCTGTTCCTTCTTGGCAGTCAATACTAAGACGGGGATTCCCTCAGTTTCCGGGTCATCCTTCAAGCGACCCAAAACCTCATCACCACTAATACCAGGAAGCATACGATCCAGAACAATGAGGTCGGGAATGTCTCGTCCCACCGCCCTCAGAGCTTCAATCCCATTCAAAGTAGTCTCAACCCTGAAACCTGCGCGGGTCAGTTGGTAGCCGATAAGAGCAGCAATGTCAGGTTCATCCTCTACGACTAGGACTCTTTGATTCCCGGAAGTAACCTGGGAACCGGGTTCCTTACTATCATTGACAAACGTTTTCATTTAACTGCTAAGTAACTGTCCCGGGACGAGTAGTTGGTAACTGTGTACTGGGCTCAAGTGCCACGGCAGAGGTGCTCAAGTTCCTCCTCTGTAAGAGTATGGTCCGTCTTCTTAGACGCGGTGAAAATTCTCTGCACCAAGTTCTCGTCGTCCTCGTTGTATCCATGCCTCCGGAGCCAGTGCTTTATGTTCGACTGGCCCGACATAGGCCCGACTTCGATGACTTGCTCTCGACCAACCAGTGACGCAGGGACGCTCGAATAGATTCTATCCGCTAACCAAACGTCGCCCTTGGCCTCGGCTTTCATGATCGCTGCCGCATGGACTCCAGTGCCGGTGCGGAAAGCGTCTCGACCCACAACCGGGGATGAGTGGATGAGTGGGATCTGGCACATATCTGCTGCTAACTGACAGTATTCCGGAAGAACAGATAGATCGAATTTGTATCCACTGAGTAGATGTAGATTGACCAAAAGCAGTTCCATTTCGGCATTTCCACATCGCTCACCGAGTCCGAGCGCAGTTGCATGCACCCGGGTGGCTCCCGCCTCGATTGCGGCAAATGCATTGGCTAGAGCAAGACCGCGATCGCGATGTCCATGCCAATCGATCGCGATGTCCATCCCCGAAGGCTGCACGATCTCCTCTATCACGAACCGAACCAGGGCCCTGACTCCATCTGGGGTAGCGTGGCCGACCGTATCGGAAATGCAAAGTCGTTCTGCACCGAGTTCGATCGCCCGACCGTAGAGTTCCTTGATGTCCTCTGGTTTGGCCCGTGTCGTGTCCTCGGTAACCATCATCACCGACATCCCCTCCGCTACTGCAAAGCTTAGCGCTTCCTCGATGGTTTCCAACATCTGGCCCAAGGCCCACCCCTCGGCATACTTCCGGATCGGTGAGCTCCCGATGAAGGCACATACCTGAATGGGGAGCCCCACGCTCTGGCTGATCTCGACTATCGGACGGATATCCTCTATAAGGGTCCTGGCTGCCGCATTCGCATGAATAGACAGTCCAGTATCCGCGATCTCCTTTGCCAATACAGTCACAGCTTCTACGGCGCGCGGGCCTGCTCCCGGCAAGCCGATGTTCGCTGAATGGATACCCAGTTGATCCATCAGATGCAGTAGACGAATCTTGTCGCCGATTGGCGGATCTACGACCGAAGGGTTTTGCAGTCCGTCCCGAAGCGTCTCGTCGTTTAACTGGATCCCTTTAGTGTTTGACCAGTCGAACGCAGGGCTGGACTGATTCCAGTCGTAAATCAATTCAGATTCTTGCATGAACGTCGAAATTCGAATGTGGCTTACTATTGTACAATCTAAAGATACCCACCTTTTCCGGAGAGGTCACACAATCGTTCCCATCCTCGGAGATTTCATCGTGTCCCGAGTAGCCAGGACAGTGGTTAAAGCCACACTATAGATAGGTTCAACTGAACATTCTCTTATAATCTTAAACCCATGTCCCACTTCTGATGTGACAGAATGACCGACCCCAGAACACCGACCTCGTATGGCGACACTGAAGCTCTGCAGTCGGATTTCCTCGTTCGTTGAAGTGGATTTTGCAGGGCCTCTCAGGCAATCACGCTCACACTGATGTGTCAGCGACAGATCCGAGACTTCGGGGACGCACTTACGCGATCCCATTCGACGGAGTCTGGAAAACAGCATTAAGAATCTCTAATAAACAAATGCGAGGCTGGTCCGTACTCTACATCGACGACCAAACTGGAGTGATCGTAGCAGAAGCGCTAAGGCTTCCATGGAGAGATAAAGATGACGTCAGAATCTCGATCGGTCTTGATGAAAATGGTCAGACCCGAGTAGACCTGAGGTCTACCTCCCGCCAAGGGAAAAGGGATTGGGGTCGGAATCGCCGGAGGATTTTGAGCTTCCTGCGTCTTCTTGATAGGGAGCTTTCTGCACGCCCTGACCAAATCCTAAATCAGAGTTAGGTGAACGTGTGAAAAACATTCTACTTGAAGTCGCTGTCCTTTCGTTAGCGATCTCACTCGCGGCGTGCAATCCAGATGAGCCAGCGCCATCCGGAGATTTATCGAGTACTCAAGCGATGGTTAACAGAACTGGATTTTCAGGACCATCCTATGAGAGAAGCTTCGTTTTCATGACAACAACTACAGACAGTCTACTCTTGATGCCCTGGCTACTGGAAACGACCCTGGACTCGAATGCGGTTTTCAGGGAAGCACGCGGATGGGTCAACCGGGGCAGCACTTGGGAACCGTTCCTAGCTGAGCGATGGCAAACCCCTCCAACTCGCTATCCCGCTCGGATTCTTCCCTATGGAACCTTTCGAATCGTTGTCGGAGAAAGCGACAGAGTAGACGGTATCATTTACATAGATGGGCCACGGAATCTAGAGCTTGCGCTTGGTAGGTCAGTCGCCCAATGGGGCGGCGCGCGCGAAGAGCGATTACGACTTCTAGAGGCGTCTCTCCACTTGGGTGAGCAGCGATTGAATGGAATTGTACTTGATATGGCACGCCTCCATTCATCTGATACACCAGCGCGTGGTGATTGGGCATTCTTGACCTCTGGAGACTCACTCCAGATCGTAGTCCAAGGAGATCTGGAGCACGATATTGAGGCTCCACCGAACTACCGCGGGTGGGGGCTGCTAGATTCTAAAGAATTACAATGGCCCTCACTCAGAATCGATTGGGCCCAAGTGAGTGCATATCATCCGGCTCGACGAGATCTGCCCATATCGTGGACCCTTTCCTCTCCGATTGCATCAGTTGTTGGGACACTAGAAGTCTTGGCTTCCGAGATAGTCACGGGTACGGAATCAGGTCCGGTACTGCCAGTTCACGCCTTGTTCGAGGTGGTCGGTACAATTTCGATTGATGGGCTCTCATTTCCAGTGCGCGGCCTATTCAACCATCGCAGGAGATGATGGTTGATACTTCTCTTTAAATCTGTGTTAGAAGAGAGCTATAAGATGATGCTGGTAACTGCGGAATTACTCGTCGGGCAACTCCACCCGAAAGCCACGCGCGCGGCGAGACCCGGCTTCCCGGGAAGTCTGCACTTTAACATGACGCTGAAGCCATGCCATCGGAGTGAAGTGGCGCTTGACCTTCTTTCGGCGTCCCGGACCCCGAGCCATGCTTTCCTCGATTTCCTCTGCAGTCTGGGAGTAGCGCCCCGGTACCCCAAACCATATTCCAAGCGCAAAAGCTAAAAGCCCGCCGAATATCTTCAGTGCGAGAATCACAGCAACCTGAGAATTAACTCTTTGTTACAGTTTCGAAGGCGAGCAATCCTAGTCCAATAGACAGAATGATTGCAACCGCATTAGTACCCACTGCAACAAGGCCTACAACCAGCCAGAATACAGCGTGGGTAAACAAGTATCCGCCGGGCACCAAGTTACTCATGGCTGAAAGAAGAAAGAGAGATAAGGGGTAGACGCGGAAATATGTCGGGGATACTTCAACCTGTCACCCCCATGTTGGCTAATAGAGAGGAGTTACTATTCGTCGTCTATTAGCGCACTATCTTTGATATCTTCTGCGCGCTTGCGAGCTAAGGTCAGGTATCCAGGTTCGAGTTTGAGCAGGTGGGAAATCTTTCTCATCAGGTGCTGCTCCTTATCGGCCAATTCTCCATCGGAGTACACCAAGCCCCACATGATCTCTGCAAGCACCATTTTCTGACCAACGGAGTAATTGTCGGCTATCAGACTTGTGAATTGCCATAGGTCCACTGCCCCCGCTCGTGCTTCCTCTGCCAACTCTATGAGCTGTGTAGCTTGAGCAGGTTCGAGTCCATACTGCCTCCGGATCGCAGACTCCAGATGCTCTCTCTCATCCTCCGTGAACTCTTCATCCGCGTAAGCAAGCTCAAGCAGAAGGGCACATGCCGCCAATCGGATGTCCTTCTTGTTCTCTTCGTCATCAGACTCTTCAACGGGACTCATGGAAGAGTAGAAGAATTTCTTTATAGAATCCAGCATCCGTATCTCCGTCTAATGACCCCTGAATTCACCCATGTTAACTCAGTTAGATGTGGCTTATTCCCGATGTAATTCCTGGGCTTGCCGGTACATCAACGCCGCTTCTTCAGTCATGTGCTTGCGATCATATAGGTGCCCCAATGTGTAGAAAGCTCTGGAGTTTCTTGGCTGTAAGACTGTAGCCCGCTCCAGAGCAATAAGCGCTTCATCAAACCGGCCGAGCCTATTGAGGGTTTCGCCATAATAGTAGAATGCGCGCGCTGATTCACGATCCTGCTCGCAAACCCAGCGCAGTTCCAACTCTGCGGCAGCATAAGCTCCACGCCGAAAACTGAGGATCCCTACACTCGCTCGCACAGCCACGCTATTCGGAGCAATAGCTACCGCTCGAAGTAGTAAATGTTCGGCCTCTCCATACCGTGCTAGTACACCCAATGCCGACCCGTAGTTGACAAGTACCTCGACATTTTGAGGGTCAATGCTCTCCGCTGCCTCAAATTGTTCTAGTGCTAATTCGGGATGATCGAGTTCATCATACAGAACCCCAAGGTTGTTACGCGCCTTCACATTTCTAGGGCTATCGGCCAAGATATCGCGATAGAGTTCGATCGCGTTCCCGATCTGCCCTTCCTGTACAAGGTCTCGAGCTCGACCCAGGCGTTCATCCTGGTGCGGCGAATTCTCTGCGCTGAAAAGCGCGTCGTCAGTATCGGTTATATCAAGGTCTTGGGAATATGAATCTTCGACTGCTATCTGGGTTGTGCCCTCCTGATCCGAGGACCTTATTTTTTTCGGGCTAAGCATCTCTGCGGAGGGTGTAGCATCTTCCTGAGAAATACGGTCTGACAACGGCAGGAATGTACCCTCACCTATTTCTTGCTGGCCAGGATCATCGTTTAAATCCTCACCTTTAGCCGGGAGCAATTCGGTCTGCGCTTCTGCAGCCGCAAGCTTCTCTCGCTGCTTCTTCTCGGCTGCCTTCTTCGTTGACACCTTTTTCTTGGTGGTAGATAAAGTTTCTTCAAGGGCCTCTTTTTCGGCCACCGATTTCTTTGTGGGGCCCTTACTCGGCATCTCTTATCCCTCCACTTCGGAACTAACCCAGGCAAGGTAGGGCGGATATCCGCCAGTTACCGGAATCGAGAGCAACTCAGGAACATCATATGGGTGGAGTTCAACCAATCTGGTTTCTAGTGCGTTCACTCGGGCTGCAGTCGTCTTAATGACAAGCATAGCTTCTTGCTCTTCCTGCACTTGCCCCTCCCACCAGTACACTGACGAAACCCCGGGAATAACATTAGCACACGCCGCAAGCCGTTCGCTCACAAGCGCTCGTGCGATCCGCTTAGCTTCTTCCATTCCGGGGGCGGCCGTAAGCAAAGTGACGACTTGAGTCGATACTGTAGGACTCATTGTTTCAGGATGCAGTCTTGTCTGCTACAGCACCGGTATAGAGCTGTTCTATGACTCCCTCGAAACGTTCTTCAACCAGACTCCGCTTCACCTTGAGAGTAGGTGTAAGCATCCCGTTTTCAATCGAGAGTTCTTCTGATAGAAGCGCAATCTTCTTGGGAGTCTCAAAGGACGCGAGATCGCTGAGTTCCCCTAGTGTCTCACGTTCCAAATGGGAGAGAACCTCTTGATTGGAAACAAGCTCTTCAAAGCTCGACCACTCGACACCGTTTTGGGACGCCCACTGCTGGAGAGGCTCTGTGGCCGGAACGATGAGCAGAACTAAGTAAGGGCGGCGGTCCCCAATTATGACAGCTTGCTCGACAAATATGTTCGTTTTTAGGCGATTCTCTATCGGCTGTGGAGCGATGTTCTTGCCACCACCTGTAACTATGAGATCCTTCTTGCGATCTGTGATATAAAGAAATCCCTCTCCGTCGATGTGACCGATGTCACCCGTCGCAAACCATCCTTCGGTATCGATCACGGAAGCAGTGGCTTCCGGTTTGTTATAATACCCCTTCATAACCTGTGGGCCTCGAATCAGGATCTCACCGTCGGAAGCAATCTTGACCTCTGTGCCAGGCGCTGGCTTACCGACACTTCCTATCCGGAAGTGCTCAAGCGTGTTCGCGTTTGTAACAGGACTGGTCTCTGTGAGCCCATAACCTTCAAGGATGGTGAGGCCAATCGAATAGAAGAAGCGATTCAGTACCGGAGCCAAGGGCCCACCGCCACTCAGAAAGAGCCTCACCCTGCCTCCCACTCCAGCCTTCACCTTCGAGAAGACAAGCTTGTCAGCTAGTCCATACTGAAGTGTGAGCACCCCCGAAGGCTCACGTCCAGTAAGGCGCAGATCTGCAACACGATCTGCCACGCCAGCGGCCCAGTTGATTAAAGCTTTCTTGATCCCACTCGCACCCATCACGTTATTGTAGATTTTTTCATAGATACGCGGCACAGAAACAACCACTGTTGGACGGATAACCCCCATATCCTTGATTAACGTGGGCATGGAGCGAGGGTAACCAATCCGGCAACCGGTCCTGAAAAACAGATAGTCAGAGGTCCTCTGCAGGATATGAGACAGGGGAAGAAAGCTGACGGTATTATCGGCTCCTGCTACGATTGAAAGCAGGCTACTACAAACCTGTACGTTTGAAGAAATATTGTTGTGGGTAAGCATTACGCCCTTGGGGTCACCAGTTGTACCTGACGTGTAGATGATCGTAGCCACATCGTCCGGCTGAGCCTCAAGAGCACTTCTTCGAAAATCCTTATCGGATACTGCCGAGAAGGGGGCCGCTGCGCCTGACTTCAGGAACCCTTCCCACGAAAGCACTCCAGCGGGCATCTCAGACAATGAATCAAATACAACGATTTGGATTTCTTGGGGGCACTCCACTACTGCCTCGAGCACCTTTATCACCTGCTCATACGAGGAGGCAAATACGAGCTTCGCACCTGAATCCTTGAGTGCATAAGCCACCTGAGAAGACGTCAATGTCGGATAAATCGGGACGTCAATCACCCCGGTACACAAACACCCGTAATCCGCCAAAGCCCACTCAGGCCTATTCTCCGAGAGGATCGCTGCTCGGTCACCCCGAATGATGCCTTGAGACTCCAGCGCATAAGCCACTTTTTTCACTACAGAGAAGGCCTCACTATATACGATGCCAGACAACTCTGCGTCGGATACCATCCGTTCAAACGCAACCCGAGAACCGTGTTCGTCAACTGCCTTAAGAAAGAGTTCAGTAAGTGTCGACCTGGGAAGAACCGACTCGTCCGCGAAGTAGTTGAGGGTCGTCATATATGTTCCTCTCGTCAGTCTCTAAGTGCGCTCAACCCTAATATCCATACTAATCTCTGGGTTCAGCGAATGCAGCACGCTGCAGTACTTGTCCCGTGATAGATCAAGGGCATGCTGCACTTGGCTTTCGTGTTCTTCGCCAGGGCCAGTAATCCGACAAACAAGCCGAATTAATTCGTATTTCTTTGGCGCCTCGCTCGCTCGCTCCCCCGTAGCATCAATCTCGAGTGATTCAACGGGAACCCTTGATTTCTCTAAGATCATTCTCAGGTCGATTGCCATACATCCTGTAAGAGAGAGGAGAAGGAGTTCCATGGGTGAGGGCCCCTGGGAACTATCCCCGTCTATGGCAATCTCAGGGCCATCACCTGTGCCCCCCGTGAAGACAAGTGCATCACCGGACCAACGGAGCTCGATGCTCCGAGTATCAGAAAAGTTCATCTGGAGGAGGGGGCGGGGGGAGAGAATCACTCGGATCGCCTAAAAGACCTGCAAGGGTGGCACGCGCGTGAGCAATATGGCTACCTGCTTCTGAGTCGTCCGGCGCACAGGCAAGAAAGAACTCAAAGTGCTGGATGGCACCTTCAGGGTCACCACTGTTCAGAAGAATGAAGGCTAAACCGTAGTGTGCCCCTGCCGCGGAAGCATCCCTGTGGAGAACATGTCGATAGGTTTTCGCTGCTTCCTCCATCATTCCGATCCGAGTGTAGCAGATCGCAATCTGCTGAAGGATAACCGTGTCACCCCCAGATTGCTTTAGAGCGAGACGGAAAGAGGTGAGCGCCTCGTGGAAATTCTTGTCCGCGAGGAGTTCAAGGCCTTCGTTGTAGTAGTCGACGCGCTGCGGATTGCCGCCGCCGAAAAGCTTGTTCCAGAACGCCATCTGTGAGCAGACTACGCGGTCGGGGTATGAGGCTTAGAGTACTGAGAAGGTAGGATCATTCCTCAGAGAAACGCAACTTCTTGATGTCTCAACTACTGATGGCTACAACCCTTCCCGATTCATCAGCCATGATCGATAACCCAGCAACTTGAAGCCATTCATGCGCGGTTGTAGCTGCATTCACCACAACAACTCTGGACATTGGTGCGATTACTCTCACCGCCTCTTCGAACCAATGCCGTTCAAGCCTGCCATCAATCACCACCCCTCTAAGCGTCCGAGAAAAAAATGGTATTCCTGGTTGAGAAACGATCCGACTCCATGATGGGTCAGCAGGCCATCTTGCCAAATCCGCATCTGCCCCGACTACATGGATATCATCTAGCAAGGCCGCGAGGCCTCCAGCAAGTACAGCGGGGCCACCAATGAGTAGTACGGTTGCAGGGCCCTGAATGACACCCAATAGGGGTAGCAGATACTCACTTTCCTCCTGGGCTCTTATCACGGGGTCTCCGGCCCGTCCCTTTGGAAGTTCAAGACGAGGAGGAGCTCTCAGGTCCGCGAATCCACCAATAATCGGATACTGGTCCCTGCAGTTGGGACACCCCAGCACACCTTCAGTAACCCGCCGGTCACGTGTTTGGTCAGCTCTGAGGATTAGACCGAAATCTGGCCCACACCTAGAGCAGATGAGCCTGTCTGCAACAAGTACGTGCACAATGACCTAGCCGGAAGATAAGAATAGCAACCCGCTCACTCACGCCCGTTCAATCTGGATAAGGGGTATACCCACCGAGTTAGGCCGAGTCACTACGAAAGCCACTGCTTCAGCGACATCCCCGGGTTGCATCATCTGACTCCGGTTGGGCAAGGCAGGGTCATTGTCCGGATCCATTTCATCCCATAAAGCAGTGTCGGTTGCAGCTGGCTCAACAAGTGTAGCGCGTACGCCGGTTCCGCGAATCTCCTCGAGTAAAACCTCATGAAAACCTCTGAGTCCAAATTTGGAGGCAGAGTATGCAGCGTTGCCTCGGAAAGCTTTCCGGCCTGATATGGAACCAATGTTGATAATCAAGCCCGTCCCTCGATCCAGCATTTCCGGAAGCAATTTTCGCACAACCAGAAAAGTGCCTCGGAGATTTACACTAAAGCTTTCATCAAACGCGAGCACCGATTCCGTAGCGCAAGATGAGAGCCCGAAAACGCCGGCTGAGTTAACGACGATATCAGGTGCCCCTCCAATCTCATCGGTAAGTCTCTCGAGCGCGCTCCAAACTGATGCGTCGTCCGAAAGATCTGCTACAAGTGAGTTACCGCCTGTTTCGGAGGCGAGTTCAGTTAATGCCGCTTCGACACGGCCCATACCCCATACTATCGCTCCTTCCTCAGCCAGCCTTGTAGCGATAGCGTGGCCTATACCCCGGCTTGCACCAGTGATAAGCACAGTGCGGCTTGAAAGGACCCGGCCTACTGACATCAGAGCGGTTCGTGAGCGCTGGTTGTCATCCTCAAGAACTCGTCTCGAGTGCGTTGGTCCTCGAGGAAGGCACCTCTCATTGCTGAGGTGATAGTTTTCGAGTTCTGTTTCTGCACTCCGCGCATCATCATACACAGGTGATATGCCTCGACAACAACGGCAACCCCCTGTGGCGTGGTAGTCTCCCACACCGCCTGCGCAATCTGCTCAGTCATCCTTTCCTGAACCTGAAAACGCCTGGCATAGACCTCTACCAAACGAGCAAGCTTTGATAGCCCCAGTATATGTCCGTCAGGTATGTAAGCGATGTGAGCCTTGCCAAAGAACGGAAGGAGATGGTGCTCGCACAATGAGTAAACCTCAATGTCTTTGACGAGTACCATGTTTTGATGGCTTTGCTCGTAAAGCGCATCCCCGACCACCTCTTCAGGACGCTTGTGATAACCTTCAGTTAGAAATGCCAGTGACTTGGCAACCCGTTTGGGGGTATTCCGCATCCCTTCACGATCAGGATTATCGCCAAGTCGCAGGATAATCTCGGCGACCAAATCTTCAAATGAAGCAGCTGACAGATCAGAAACCTTTGCGGGCTCAATGGCAATATCGCTCATGATCGGCCATCCTCTTGGGGGCCCCTATACTCGACTGAGTTCCGGGGCGTCTCGTTCACTATGATGCTGACTAAATTAGCTCCTGACGGGAGTGAGTTACTAATCCGGCTCCAGATCGAGACTGCCAGGTTTTCAGTTGTCGGATTCACCTGGGACAACCATGGTACATCCGTATTGAGATTCCGATGATCCATGTCAGAGACCACCCTGTCTTCTAGGATATCCTTGAGCTCCCTCAGATTCATAACGAATCCTGTCTCTGGATCAATTGCCCCTTCGACGGTCACAACTAATTCGTAGTTGTGACCGTGCCAGTTAGGACTCGAACAATCCTGAAAAACTTCGGCATTGCGCTCTTTAGACCACTCAGGTCTGTAAAGTCGATGCGCTGCACTAAAGTGAGCCTTTCTAGTAATTCGGACTAAAGCCATAGTCTTCGCTAGTTAAGGTGCATGGCCGGCATACCCCAATTCTTATAGAACGAAAGGGCCGGCATCTTGCACATAACGTGCGTAGGCGCCAGCCCTCTCGTGCACAACGGAGGGGGAGTTATTGAAGCCCGGGATAAATCTATGGTGACCTCCTCAAGTAATTCGCTTTCCCCTCCTCCGGGGCCTAGCGTCCGACTCGAGAGTCAGTCCCGGCTTCGGTGCATTGGCTCAATAAAGGAGCCCCCCGATGCGCACGGGCAAATATAGATTGGCCTGAAGTTCGGGACCAGCCGCTAAGACCAGGACCACTTATGAGAACACAAGAGCAGAGAAAGGCAGTACGCTAGGCCGATGTTCGGAAACTCCGCAATAAACCTAGATTTGCAATATCCGCTGTATTGCCTTCGTCACCTTTTGGCGTTTCAAGAATCTTCGGTACGTGCCGTAAGCGTTCGTCGAGCATAATCCGTTCAAAAGGCTCAGGGCCAAGCGTTCCTTGTCCGATATTCTCGTGTCGATCCTTACGTGAATCGAACGGGTGCTTCGAGTCATTCATATGAATAAGGCCGAGCCGCCCAAGGCCGATCACCTTATCAAATTGCACCCACACACTGTCATAGTCGTTTAGGAGATCATACCCAGCTGAATACGCGTGGCAGGTATCAAAACAAATGCCAAGTCTATGTTGATGGTTCTCCGGAATCTGCTCAATAATGGACTGTAAGTTCTCGAACGTAGCTCCCACGCTTGTGCCTGACCCAGCGGTTAGCTCAAGCAGGACCTGCGTCCCGCCCTGGACTGCTTTAAGTGACTCTGCCACCCCACGTGCATTGCGTTCTAGACCTGCTGCTTCATCACCGTCCGTCGCGTTGCCAGGATGGGTTACCATGAAGTCTAGGCCCAATAGACAACACCTCTCGAGTTCTCCCTGGAAACAACGTTGAGACATACGCCATAGACGTTTGTCAGGGGTTGAGAGGTTTATGAGATATGAGTCGTGGGCTCCCGCGATTCGAATTCCATACTCCTCTCGGGCAGCCCTAAAAGTCTCTGCTGATTCCTGCTCAATTTTCGGTTCCGCCCATCGACTCGGCTGTTTCGTGAACAGTTGTATATTGTTCACGTCGATCGCTGCAGCCCGTTCAGGCGCAAATTGTACACCACCGCTTGCGGATACGTGAGCACCTAACTCGTCATCGACTCTATTCACCATTCTTTCAAGCTCAGCAATATATCGATCACCTCCTCAGCCCGTTGTCTAGGGCCTTGATAGAAGAAGCTCTTGGGCAAAACTCGAAGCTTCGAGCTACCTATGTGGCGCTTACTCTTCCGGCAAGCCTGGCTCTGTCATACCCCGGACATCTAAGGCCTCGTTCACCTTGTCCTCAGAGAGCAACCCTTTAGAGAGTACTATGTCTCTGACACTCAATCCACGATCTGTTGCATCCTTTGCGACCAGTGCCGCTTGGTCATATCCGATATAAGGATTGAGCGCTGTCGCAATCGCAGGATTTTTTTCAAGTAACTCCTGAGCCCGCTCGGGATTTGCCTCGAAATATTTGCTATCAGTGTGATAGATTCGAGGAGAGACTGGGCTAGTACAGGCATCATCACATTTAACTCGAAGTTTCCTCGACTCCCGGCAATCGTGATGGTGGTGTGATTTCCCATCACTCTGGCACACACCATCATCATCGCCTCGGACATTACAGGATTAACCTTACCGGGCATGATCGAAGAACCAGGCTGTATTGCAGGCAACCGTAACTCTTGGATGCCAGATGTCGGTCCTGATCCAAGCCAACGGATGTCATCAGCTATCTTCATAAGGCTGGTGGCAACTGTATTGAGCGCACCGGATACACTGACGGCCGCATCCTTCGAACCCTGTGCTTCGAAATGATCCTCAGCTTCGCGAAATGCAATCCCCGTAGTCTCTGCGATCCGGGCAATCACCTTTTCCGCAAAATCAACATGAGTATTGATGCCTGTTCCAGTCGCAGTGCCACCCAGTGCGAGCTCTTCTAGTTCTGCCGAAGCAGATCGGACCCTATCAATGCCTTTGGTGACCTGAGCTGCATATCCGCTGAACTCTTGGCCAAGTCTTACCGGCGTCGCGTCCATCAAATGGGTACGGCCTGACTTTATGATTTCATCGAATATGTTTGCTTTTTCGGTGAGCGTTGTACTTAGATGCCCAAGCGCCGGCAGGAGTTCCTCTTCAATTGATACCCTTGCGGACATATGGATTGCCGTTGGAATGACATCGTTCGAAGATTGGCCAAAGTTCACGTGGTCATTGGGATGTACCTTCTCTCCGTGAAGCTCGGATGCTCGGTAAGCCACGACCTCATTCATATTCATGTTTGTAGAGGTGCCAGAACCAGTTTGGTAGATATCAACGATGAACTGGTCATCCCACTTACCCTCTACAACTTCGGTTGCTGCCTTCGCTACCGCCTCGGCGATCTTCTCATCTAAGACTCCGAGCTCGGCATTAACTTCGGCAGCTGACTTCTTGATGAGACCCAGGGCTTCAATGAAGCGTCGGCCGAAAAGCTGACCACTAATTGGAAAGTTCTCGACAGCTCTTTGAGTTTGGGCACCGTAGAGAGCGTTCTCGGGAACCTTCATCTCGCCGAGAGAGTCCTTTTCAATGCGGTATCCGTCAGGCATGGGAGAACGGCCTCCTATTATTGATTCACTATGACGAGTACGCCTCGGTTATCACTGTGGAGCCTCCAGAAATCTAAAGGAGGCTGGTGTCGAAGGGGAGCGCCCCAAGACTCCTGTCACCCCTTCTTAGGTTGGCTCGGGCGCATCTCTATACGACTTACGTGCGCTTCCCGAGGATAGGATAAGAGTTGAGTAACCGCGGTTGCACAGTCTTCGGGCTCAAGCTTCCAGGTGCGTACAGGGCTCTGTTCACGATGGCGGAACTCTGTGTTAACACTACCAGGCATCACAATTGATACACGAACATCGTCATACCGTACGTCAAGCATCATGGCCTCTGTCAAGCCAAGTACACCAAACTTACTCGCGTTGTACGCTGTGCCTCCAGAAAACGGATTTCTGCTAGCAAGTGATGCAATGTTGATGATGAATCCGTCTCCAGTTGTAATAAGGTGAGGCAGCGCGGCCTTCGAGCAGTAGAACACTCCACCGAGGTTTACGTCGATCTGAATTTTCCATTCGTCGATCGTCATCTCAGATATTGGCTTGATGATACCTAGGCCGGCGTTATTGACCAGTATATCAAGGCGGCCAAACTGCTTTATTGTCTCGTTGATAAGCTCCTGGCACGCTGACGGATCTCCTACATCCGCAGAAATCGCGATCGCCCCATTCCCAATCTGATCGGATACCACCTGTGCTTCGTTAACTGAGCGCGAGTTGACGATAACAGACGCACCCGCCCTAGCTAGGTGTTTGGCAATCGCACGGCCAATACCCTTGGAGCTTCCCGTAACGATTGCGACCTTGCCATTAAGGTCAGGCATAGGACTCCTTCCATTTCAAGATCAGTGACAGGACTAGCAAGAGCGGCCCTATAGCTATTATGAGTGTCTCAATGAGCAATCCGAACTCCAATAAAATCGCGCTAGTAACTGGAGGTGCAATCCGTATCGGTCGAGCAATTAGCATTGCGCTCGCCGAAGCAGGTTATGATCTCGTTCTCGCACACCACTCCTCTGTGGATCAGGCGGTTGAGGTACAGAAGATCATCTCTAGCCTTGGGCGCCGATGCAAACTCGTTCAAGCAGATCTCAGAGAGCCAAACGCGCCAAATATAGTGGTGGAATCAGTGCGGCAAGCGTTTGGTCAACTGGATCTACTAGTTAACTCAGCCGCGAGCTTCGAAAGTAGCTCTCTATTAGAATTAGGTGTGGATGAATGGGATTCTGTGATGGCTCTCAATTGTCGCGCGCCTCACCTCCTTGTTCAAGCAGCAGCAGATCTATTAAGGGAAAGTCACGGTTCCGTAGTCAACATCGTGGACCTTTCGGCATTCCAACCATGGACCGAGTTCCCGGCGCATGCGGTCTCAAAGGCCGGCTTAGCTCATCTCACACGCATTCAGGCACGAGTACTCGCCCCCGAAGTTCGGGTTAATGCAATCGCCCCCGGAGCCGCACTACGACCTAACGCTTGGTCTGATAAGCGATGGGCAGCCATAGCCGAAGCCGCGCCCTTGAAACGCTCGGGATCACCAGACGATGTATCGCAAGCAGTCCTATTCTTTGCAGACGCGGACTTTGTGACCGGAGAAATCCTAACCGTGGACGGAGGCCGGCACTTGGGTCCTGACGGACCTCCGACTTCAGCATGAATATGATGAACGGTCGGCCGATCTGATCCGCAAACGCTAGTTGTTAAGGTTCCTCGTGTCCCTTAGCTCCACCGTGGGCCAACCAACGCTCAGCCTCTAGTGCTGCCATACAACCTGTCCCCGCAGCCGTAACAGCCTGACGGAAGTAGTCGTCCATCACGTCCCCAGCAGCAAAGATACCAGGCACAGATGTCTCAGTTCGCCATGCTGTGGGTGTCTGGACGTAGCCGTTTTCCTTGAGTTCTATAACTCCATTCAGGAATCCAGTATTGGGTGTGTGACCGATCGCAACAAACATCCCTCTCACTTCAAGCTCACTCACTTCACCACTCACAGTATCCTGCAGCCTAAGAGCAGTAATAGTCTCATTTCCAATAACCTCCGTCACCAACTTGTTCCACTCGACGCGGATCTTATCATGAGCTAGAGCCCGCTCAGACATGATTCTTGAGGCTCGAAATTTATCTCTCCTGTGAATGACAATGACTTGCTCTGCGAACTTGGTTAGGTAAAGTGCGTCCTCCATAGCCGAGTCCCCTCCACCTATTACAGCAAGAGTATCCCCTCGGAAATGAGGGAGTGCCCCATCACAGACTGCGCATGCACTTACACCTCCACCCGACTGTGCAAGTCGTTCTTCATTCTCTAGACCTAGCCATTTCGCATTTGCACCCGTAGCTAAGATCACGGAATCCGCAAGCACTTCTGTATCTGTATTTGAGCGCAGCCTGAAGGGATATTGACCAGGGTCAATATCAACGATGTCCTCCCAGATAGAACGGGTGCCGAAGCTGAGGGCCTGCTCCCGCATCTCTACCATCAAGTCCGGGCCCATTACTCCCGCCCTAAAGCCCGGGTAATTTTCTACTTCTGTCGTAAACATGAGCTGGCCACCGGGAATCATTGTCCGACTTCCGGCTCCTTCGAAAACAAACGGCTTCATCTGAGCTCTGGCGGCATAGATCGCCGCTGTCCAAGCAGCAGGCCCGGACCCAATAATGACGACAGTCTCTCGCTCTCTGATTTCCTGGTTACTCATGTTGCCTTGCTCCCTAACGTCTTCCTGGCAGAGTGCGGATCTTTACTAGCACCAGAAGGCATATCACTTCTCCAACAGATCTGGAACCCTATTTGTTGAACACCTTCATGTTAGTCGAATGCCCAGGGTTCATCCGGGCACTTGGATCGACATAGTGCACTGCATGATTCACTGCGATCGCAGCTTCAGAGAAGCCACTGGCGATCAAATCTAGCTTTCCTTCGTAACTAACGATGTCACCTGCCGCATATATCCCCTCGATATTCGTGCGCATCAATTGATCTACTGTGATGCGATTCTTGGTAACCTCAACTCCCCACTTCTTGACCGGTCCGAGGTTTGGCTTGAAGCCCAGACACGACAATAGAATATCACACCCAAGACTCAACTCTTCAGCTGTTCGGTTTTCGTAGATTGTCAACTTCTCAACGCGACTCTCACCCAGAATTTCCCGCACCTCATGAAAGGTGTGGAGTTTGACCTCACCTAATGCAACGGCCTCTTGCATACGCTGCACTGTCACTTCATGCGCTCGCCACCCATCTCGACGATGGACAAGGGTCATCGATGCGACAACATCCTTTAACATCAAAACAAAGTCGAGTGCAGAGTCACCACCTCCAACCACAACGACCTGTTTACCGCGGAATGCCTCAGGATCTTTCGCAGAATACTCTATGCCCCGGTGCATCATCTCTTCATAGCCCGGACACCGCAGTGGCATGGGCTCAAACGCCCCCTTCCCTCCTGCGATCACGATAATCTTGGTCAGATGAACACCGCCACCACAATGCAATGCAAAGTGTCCCTTAACCCACTGTACGTCCTCAACTTGTTCGTCAAGCACGATATCTGGCTTAAACTGCATTGCCTGATCAATCAGGCTCACTGCTAGATCTTTTGCGAGGACTTTCGGGAAGCCACCTACGTCAAAGATATACTTCTCTGGATATAGCGCGGTGAGCTGTCCTCCGAGTTCAGGAAGAGAGTCAATAATCCTGCATGACATATTTCTCATGCCTGCATAGAAGGCGGCAAAGAGGCCGGTCGGCCCGCCACCTATGACAGTGATGTCGCGTATTTCATCAGCCATAGCGGGAAAAGTCTAACCGCACCCTCCAGGGGGTCAACTGCAGTCGTCCGTCTCTAAAGTTGGCTTTAGCTGTCTATCAATCTTGAGCCTACATCCTATTCCGGCGAGGACTCGTTGAGCTTCCTGTACGATTTGGTGCAAGTTCTGGTAATTGATCTTACTACAGGCTTCATGGGCAGGCACCCAGACACATTCAGTGATCCCTTCCTCGAACTCAGGCTTGGGGTCCCCTTCTTCAGAGTACATTAGGTAGAACGTACCCGACTTATGGACCACACCGCTCTCGGTACGAAAACTCCAATCGGTAACTCCAAGCTGTATTCCTAACTCCAAATCGGAGAGTCCGGTCTCCTCATTCACTTCACGCAGGGCCGCCTGTTTGGAACTTTCCCCATGTTCGAGATGACCCTTTGGGAGGCCCCATTGTCCATAGCGATCACGGATCACAAGGCAGTGAATGACACCTTCGATCATTCGGGCCACTACACCACCTGCAGTCCTGTTGACTCGGGACTGCGTCACAGGCTTCGAGGGCTCAGGCAACTGCAACGACCGGGAGGCAAGAACCCTATAAGGCGACTCATTACTTCACCACCAAATAGATCTTGCGACTTTGTCAGAGCTACTTTCTGGTCTCCGAGATGCCTTCGAATGCGAATTCAATCTCGTCCATCTGATCATTTTTGCCCGGCAATACATAAACAACCTTGATGCTTTTAACAGCTGACTGTGGATCTGTCAGAGCTATCTCAAACCCAAGCGCCTGATCATCGGAAGTAATACCGGCACGTATCCGGTCACCGCTGCCAGCCTCTGGACCACGCACAGGGTTTCGGAAGAGTCCTTTGGTTGACTGTCGACCGTTCTTGAGCTGCCGTCTGACTTTAATCCGTTTGAGCCAATCCGGTTGATAACTGATGGCGTACTTAAAACCTAACTGGTCGGTGCCCCGGCCTTCTCGATTGTGACGTGCCAATACAAGTCCTCCACAACCCAATTGGATTACAAAAACACATCAGAATAAACGTTCCTGGATGCATGACAACAAGTTGAGTTCCGCAAATGCAGCCCGGCCCCAAGAAGTAATCATGTATAGGAAGAGTCGAAACGAGACCTTCGGATTAGGGTTGACCGATTTAGAGGAGGTGATTATTCTCGCGTTGGTACTATAAGGATACCCTCCACAATCACATTTTTCTTGGCCACTCTCGCCTAACCGAGAGAGCTTCCATTGGCTAAGGCTAATTTGAACCAATAACTCTCCGGCTGCTATTTAGTATCCCCAACATCAAGCAAACGGTTAATTCACAGCCCACATTAGCACACCCTACGGAATCCCAGCGTGGACATCGCAGACCTCAAGATTAAGAGCGTCGGTGAACTGCATGACCTGGCTGAAGAGCTGGAACTCAGCAACTTCAGAGGTATCAGCAGACAAGACCTGACCTTTAGAATTGAACAGAAATTATTCGATTCTGATGTAGTGCTCCGAGGCGGGGGCGTCCTTGAAATCCTCCCAGAAGGCTACGGTTTCTTGCGCTCACAGGAGTTTAACTACTTATACGGTCCTGATGATATCTATGTTAGCCCGTCCCAGATCAAGCGCTTCGATTTACGCACAGGTGACACCATAACTGGGCAAGTTCGCCCCCCCAAGCGGGGAGAACGCTACCTGGCATTGCTGAAAATCGAAGGCCTGAGCGGCCTATCCCCTGAAGAAAGTGGAAAGCGAGTTCAGTTTGACAACCTGCGCCCGACTTACCCAGAGAAACGCTTAGACCTAGAAGTTCCCGGGGAGGCAGGCAGCATTTCCACAAGAGTCCTCGACTTAATTGCTCCGATCGGGAAAGGGCAGCGGGGACTTATCGTATCGCCTCCTAAGGCAGGTAAGACCATCATCCTCCAGGAGATAGCCAACTCTATATCGATTAACGACCCGGAAATCCACCTGATCATGCTACTCATCGATGAGCGGCCTGAAGAAGTGACGGACATGGCAGGACACGTGGATGCCGAGGTAATCTCATCAACCTTCGACGAACCTGCCGAAAGGCATGTTCAGGTCGCGGAAATGGTGATGGAGAAGGCTAAGCGTCTTGTCGAGCACGGGAAGGATGTCGTGATTCTGCTGGACTCAATCACGCGCCTTGCTAGAGCCTACAACTCGACGATGCCACACTCGGGGAGAATCATGTCTGGCGGTGTAGATGCTAAAGCTCTGCACAAACCGAAACGTTTTTTCGGAGCTGCACGAAACATCGAAAACGGCGGATCTTTGACAATCATTGCGACTGCATTGATTGAAACTGGCAGCCGAATGGATGAAGTGATCTTTGAAGAGTTTAAGGGAACCGGGAATATGGAACTTCTGCTAGATCGTACTATCTCCGACAAGCGAATCTTCCCTGCGATCGACCTAAGCCGTTCAGGTACGAGGAAAGAAGAACTCCTTCTGAATGAAACCGAACTCAACCGTGTATATTTACTCCGAAATTTCTTAGCGGACATGCCACCAGAAGAGGCAATTGAATTCTTACTCGCTCGGATGGCGCGTACCGAGACAAATCAGGAGTTCCTGGACTCGATGACTCAGGGGGACTAACAGACTTGGATTGTTAGAGGTAGCTGGCTTAGTATGGACAGCCCCGTCTAGACGTAATCACTTTCTCCCATGCATAGTCACCTCGATTCATGGGTGCGAGTTGGTTCCTGTCTCATCATTTTGTTAGAGAATGAGATGACATTGACGCTCACACCGTTGGGCCACCATTCTTTCGGACTATGTTTGAAGATCTGACCGCTGAAGCTGACCGTTTGCTTGCAGAAGCCCTAAACGCATCCGGTGAACGCGATCCGCGTGATTATTATCGGGATCAGTTAAAAGAACTAAAGGGGAGCAACCCAGAAAGATACGATGCTGCAATTGAGTACTACCGAAATAAGCTCATCCCCCTGGTTGCATCAGGAGAGGCAGAGCCCATCGTCGCCTGGATGGAATACGGCAGATTTCTAGCTGAATCGCTCACGCCCGGACAAGCTGTAAGCATAGATCCATCCGGCGAATCACATCCCTACGATCCAACGACGGCTAGTGGAAGATTGGTGCTCCACATCCCAGAATCTGGGAAAGGCGGCAGAGCAATCCTTGTGGGCCTGCCCAGCGAGCTAAGCCCCGCCCAACGGGCGACCTATGATGTCTTGGTATCTGGAAAACATCGGATGTCAGGTTGAGCCCCAACATAGATCACACATCTTCCACAAGATAAGCAACTCCCCAAGCTCCTATACCGAGGTGTGTCGCTATCACTGGTGTCGCGGGAGCTGCGAGAACCTCGACTCTATTCCCATACCGTCCCCTGAGTTCATCTGTGATTGGCTGGACGATTTCGGGCATCCCGACATGAAAGATCCCAAAACGCATACGTTCTGTACCATCAGGAATGCGCTCACCGACAAGTTTCATTAATTGACTTCGGGCCCGAGTCACACCGATAGCCTTCCCTGCAGAAGTAACATGCCCGCATTTGTCGATTTCTAGCACAGGCTTAATTCCTAGGAGCCTCGAGAGAAACGCCTGGCCCGATCCAACGCGTCCAGATGCGACAAGTCTCTTTAACGTCTGCACGGTAAACAAAATCCCGGATTGGGTACGAACCCTTGTGATCTCCCTAACTATCTCCTCCGGTTGCCACCCCAGCTCGGCCAGTTCACAGGCCTTCACGACTAGCAAGCCCTGAAGAACCGATGCACTGAGCGAATCGGCCATATAGATATTGGTCCCCTGAAATCCTGATGCTGCAGCCTCACCTGCCGCGAAGGTCCCTGACAACGTGGACGCCGCGAGTACTGCTACTACAGCTTCCCCTTCTTCTGCCGCGCGGGAGTAAGTCTTTGTGATGTCAGCTCGGCTGGGCTGACTAGTCGTTGGTAATTCAGAATCATCTTCAAGTTTCTTATGAAATTCCTCAGTGGCAATGTCAATTCCAGCTCGATAAGACCGATCCCCGTCGATCAATAAGAGAGGTATTACATGTATCCCATGCGCGCGAAGGATATCCTCAGACAGATCAGCTGCTGAATCCGTTACAACTGAGACGGGCCGACGGGCAAGCTGAATGTGACCTTCCGCCGCACGTTGAAGAGTACGGTGCTGTGCACGCATGTCCTCAGCTTTGTGTGTAACCAAATCGCCCAAGCCTCTGAGGTAGTCGAAAACCTGCTCAGGATCATCGGTGTGGATATGAATTTTCAGCACATGGTCCGAACGGATCACAATCATAGAGTCACCCGCAGCTCGGAGCCTACTCTGTACACTGGTTTGTGTGGGGAGCGAGTCACTGTGTACTAGCGCCTCGGTGCAAAAACGAAATTGTTCCTGATTCACCGGATATTCCATGAGAGACGCAGGAGGGGCTAAGGCCTTCTCATGCACTTGAGATTCAATAGAGATGGGTAGTGACCCATCCACCAAGTAAAGAACTCCTTCTAGTAAGCTCACGAAGCCCTTAGCCCCTGCATCAACCACCCCAGCTGTTTTGAGGACAGGCAGAAGATCAGGCGTTCTCTCAAGCGAATCTCGAGCCTCATTAACGAGATGCTGCAGCAAGGCCACAAAATCCTTTGCGGCACTCTGGGTAGCAGCTAAAGCGGTATCGTGGACAACTGTGAGAATCGTACCCTCGACAGGCTTATCTAGTGCTTCTCGCAGGCTTTGGGCACCCCGACGGAAAGCACAGCAGAACTCAGCTGTGTTGACACGGTCATAACCGGATAAGCCATCCGCAAAGCCAAGTAGGAAATGAGATAGCATCATCCCACAGTTACCTCTGGCACCCATAACAGCTGCATCAGCTGCCCCTCGTGCGACCTCGGCAACCGACGTGGCTCGACTGGGTTCCATGGTGTCCGCAATCGCCCGAACTGTCAAAGTGAGGTTCGTTCCAGTATCCCCGTCAGGAACCGGGAATACATTGATCCGATTCAACTCATCTCGTTGTTGCTGAGCATAATTGCATGCCGCAAGGAGTGAGCGGCGCAGCCGCGAGCCATCAAGGTAGTGAATCTGCATCGTCGATCCCGTCATATGACCGGCGTCTGCTAATGTAGTAGTCGGGATATGTATCTAGACATGCCAACCTACAAATCAAGTCCCCCACAACCCTCTTCGAGGCGTGAATACAACCCCGAAGTCTGACACTCGTAAAACCCAACAAACATTTTGATCTGGGCTTGCATCCTCTCACGCTCAAGCTACGGTATCGCTAAGAATTCAAGAGTGGATAGACACATGACATTCGTTGCAACCAACCCAACTACTGGCGACATGATCGCCTCGTACCCGATGATGTCCGAAGAGGGTGTCAACGAGATCATACTAGCAGCACAAGAAACTCAACTCATTTGGAGTAAGTGCGAGATCCCAGAGCGCACGGAGATACTCACGGACCTGGGATCTATTCTCCGAAAACGCAAGGAAGAGTTCGGCCGACTCATGACTCTGGAGATGGGTAAACCGATACAACAATCAATATCCGAATCAGAAAAATGTGCTTGGGTGTGCGACTATTACGCTGAGCATGCTGAGCACTTCTTGGCGCCAGTACCAGCACCGACAGATGCCACGATCAGTTATTGGACCCATCGTCCACTGGGCATCGTGCTAGGAATTATGCCCTGGAATTTCCCTTTCTGGCAGGCAGTGCGCTTCGCTGTTCCTGCACTGACCGCCGGCAACGCAGTACTACTAAAACACTCACCGAGTGTGCCCGGATGTGCCGAAGTACTCGCACACATTTTCGCGGAAGCTGGCTATCCGGATGGTCTATTTACCAACCTCGTGATCAATCTTGAAACAACCGGAGAAGTGATCGACCACCCGCTTGTTCGGGCGATTAGCCTAACCGGGAGTGTTCAGGCAGGACGATCCGTTGCTTCTAGGGCGGGTGCTGCAATAAAGAAATGTGTACTCGAGTTGGGCGGTAGTGACCCGTCAGTGATCCTTGCTGATGCCGATATCGATGATGCTGTCGCCAGCTGCAGGTTAGCGCGCACTATCAACTCAGGCCAAAGCTGTGTTGCAGCAAAACGCTTTGTGGTTGTTGAACCTGTCCGCGAGGAGTTCGAGGCGAAATTGGTCAGTGCTATGGAAGCTACTGTGATGGGTGACCCCCTGAACCCCACGAGTGACATTGGACCATTAGCCCGGGAAGACTTGCGGGATACGCTCCATAATCAGGTTCAACGATCAGTTAACGATGGCGCACTTCTTCTGACAGGCGGAGAACCTCCTGATGAGCCAGGGTGGTGGTACCCTCCCACTGTTTTGACAAATGTGGGCCCTGGCATGGCAGCCTACGAGGAAGAACTCTTTGGACCTGTGGCATCCATCCTGCCGGTGTGCAGTGAAGAAGAAGCCATTCGGGTCGCGAATGACACCCCTTACGGCCTCGGAGCTTCTGTGTACACTGAAGATTCCGCACGAGGAGAGAGAATTGCTGCTGAACTAATAGATGCGGGTAACTGTTTTGTGAATGGCATCGTAAAGTCTGACCCGAGACTACCATTCGGCGGCACGAAGGATAGCGGTTATGGACGTGAGCTTTCCCCGTTAGGAATTCTTGAGTTCACATACCCAAAAACAATCTGGGTGAAGTAGGAAGTCTCATCGGAGTTCAGGATAAACAGTCAACGCCCGGTTCAAAGAGGGGTTATTCAAAATGTCCAGGGGCTGCCTTATGCATCTCAGACTGAACATCCTCTGCTTTGCGCATAGTCGAAAGATCTAATTCAAAATCTTCGACACTAGGATGACGAAGCTTGCCAAGGAACTCCTCAATTTCTCGTCCGGATAGCCCGTTTTTCTTGAGTTTTTCGGAAGAGACACTCATGCCTGGCCTGGCAGAGATACTGGATCCATCTGCATCTAGGAGCTCTGCTAGGACGCTGAGTTCAGCCCGGCTCATTCTTTGACCAAGCAGGTCATAATCAACCCACGCTTCGAACGACAATGGAGCAACACGCTTTACCATACCCGCGATAATGTTCGCAAAGACGCGGATCTCCCACTGCGCATGTGGATCTGCCCTGAGTGATAGAAAGTGCAGCAAGTTGTGCAGATCAATCTTCCAGTACCACTGTGTGTAGGTAGAGAGAGGCAAATCTATCCGAGCAATTTCCCTTGCAATGTCCTCACCAATCATCCAAGAATAGCCTTCACCGGCATCAGCTCGGATTCTCTCCCAACGTTCTACCGCAGACTTATAAATCTCTGCTGAAGCAAGCTGCTCGCGTCCCTGCTTGTTCGACTGGCTCTGGAGAGCAAAATGCTCTTCATCCGGCATATAAAACAGCAACGGCATAAGGCTATAGCGTCCGCTGTATTCATTAATAGACGCACTCCTGTGACGCACCCATTGCCGCGCGATGAACATCGGCATTGCGCAATGGAACTTGAACTCGACCATCTCACTTGGTGTGGTGTGGCGATGACGCCTGAGATAGCGGATCAATCCACGTGTAAGTGATGTCTTGCGTGTGCCCGCGCCATAACTTACTCGGGCCGCTCGCTCGACATCCTCATCGGTGCCCATGTAGTCCACCAAGGCCACGAAGCCATGGTCAAGCGCCGGGAAATAGCCCCCGAGAATTTCTTCGGCCGCCTCCACTGTAGGTCGTTTTGTTTTCAGACTCATCGAAGGATCATCTCTCGATCACACAGAACAGGGAGCCCGAATATAGCCGACATCGCAAGCCTCGATAGAGACGGTTTTCTTTACTTGGAATGGAGTCACCAGGCCTAACAACAGACCACTAAATATTAGAAAACACTCAATAGGATCAGGGATTCGATAGTCCCCATTCACCGATGTCTGACTCCGACTCAACCCCGAGAGCATCCGCAATCCGAGTGATGTAGTTGAAGTACCCTATGATCTGCGTTGCATCATGGATCGCGCTGTCTTCGAAGCCATGAATACGTAAAGATTCGAGGTCACTTGGACCTATTTCTTGCTGATCTAGGGTGAGTTTTTCCGCGAACAGACATAGTGCTCGATCTTTTTCAGACAGATCCGCAGAGCGCCAGTCCGTGGCGATGGCCTCTACAAACGCGTCTGCTTCATCTGCGGACTTGAACCTTTCCGTAACCTCTTCCCGGAGGTCATGTGCGTGCGATTGCACTCAATAGAAACAGTCATTCGCCTTCGATGTGACTACGGCTAGCATCTCCCTCTGCACCCGCGACAGGGGAGACGGAGTAAACATCAATGCGCGATAAAGCCCCATGGAAGCTTCCATCACAGTCGGGTTAAGGCTCATCACATGGACGATATTCCATACGCGACCTGCTCGATCGATCGCATCGTCGAATTGCTTTTTGAGTAAGCCTTCAGCTTCTGATAAAGGGATCTGCTCTATATAGGGCATGCTCATACAGGTTGAGTGATACCAGATCTGTGAAATGTACTGTCTTAGTAAGAGATCAGCCTCAGATACCCTTCACTGTCCTCGGAATGGCAGAGAGAATCGCTCATCGAGAAGGACTACAGAACTCAGATCTAGAAATAGGAAACAGAGGACACCTTGAAAGGGGCCGAGCATTCAAGCAGCTTGGCCGGATGTTTGATGCCCTTACAGAGTCCAATCTCCGTTGACCCTTCATTTGGTTGACCGCGCCGAAGCCTATTCGAACCGCACGGCCATCGTAGTAGAAGAGGACGCCTACACATACTCAGACCTATTACGAATTTCCAGTATAGTTGCTACCCGGCTGCTCTCTGGCCGGAAAAATCTAAATGCCGGCCGCATATGCATCCTAGTGCCACCCGGCTGGGACTACGTTGTTACGATGTGGGGCATCTGGCGTGCAGGCGGTGTGGCGGTACCGATGGCAATATCACATCCTCCTGCTGAGTTAGCACATGTGATAGAAGATGCTAAACCTGAAGCGATCGTCGCTCATCCAACCCTCTCTGCTCGGATCAATATTCTAGCCGACGAACGCGGGCTCCCAGTGCTTGAGAGTTCGACTCTATCCCAAGAAATCCCCCTCTGTGAGATCCCGATAGTTCAGGAGGAGGGTCCATCAATGATCCTCTACACGTCTGGAACCACCGGACAACCCAAAGGAGTCGTCCTGACCCATAAGAATATCCGTAGTCAGGTCGAGTCCCTTACTGTTGCCTGGGGTTGGGATCATGACGATCACATCCTCCTCCATCTTCCCCTGCATCATGTTCATGGCATCGTAAACGTTTTGCTGTCAGCACTATGGAACGGGAGCACATGCGAGATTTTCTCTCAGTTCAATGCCGTCGAAGTCTGGGAACGATTGAGTCGCAGGGATATCACCCTCTATATGGCTGTACCAACCGTTTATCGTCGTCTAATAGAGGCCTGGAAGCGCGTGAACTCTACTACACGGACTGCTTGGGCTTCGGGCGCTGGTGCCTGTCGACTTTCGATTTCCGGCTCAGCTGCGTTACCCGTGACAACGCTGGAACTGTGGGAAGAAATGACTGGCCAACGCCTACTTGAGCGTTATGGTATGACAGAGATTGGAATGGCACTCTCAAACCCCCTTGATGGTGAACGACGACCTGGATATGTAGGCAAGGCACTACCTGGGATAGAGGTTCGTCTGGTGGACGAGGCTGACCACCTAGTCGCAGAAGGTGAGCCGGGCCTGATACAAGTCCGCGGAGCTACAGTATTTAATGAGTACTGGCGTCAACCCAAGGAAACAGAGGCAGCCTTCACGTCTGATGGATGGTTCATAACTGGTGACCAAGCAGTTGTGGAGGCAGGTGCGTACCGCATACTCGGACGTTCCAGTGTTGATATCTTAAAAACGGGTGGCGAGAAAATCTCGGCTCTAGAAATTGAGGGGGTTATGCTCACCCATTCAGGAGTCCGTGAGTGCGCAGTGGTAGGTGTGCCGGACGTCGATTGGGGGGATCGAGTCTGCGCAGCGATTGTGTCCGAGGACAAAGATGGCCTTTTGGCAGATGAGCTTCTAGCATTTGCCCAGAAGCGGCTCGCCCCTTACAAGGTCCCTAAGGAAATCTTGATAGTCTCCGAGTTACCACGTAATACGATGGGTAAGGTGACCAAACCGGAAGTACTCAAGTTCTTCAAATCGGACAAAGAATAGTGGTCTACCATCAACTCTCTACTTTCCCCTTATGATTGACTCAGTGATTGCAAACCTGCGCGAATACTGGATGGTTCACTCACTCCTCGCGCTATACACCGTGATGCTCGCGCACCACGCATGGACCGGAAAACAGAAAACGAAAGGGCTCACGGACTATTACGTTGGTGGACGGAATATGGGTGGTTGGATCATCGGCCTCTCATTCTTTGCCACGTATGCAAGTACAAATTCATTTGTAGGCTTCAGTGGCCAGACATACGACTGGGGCGTGCCATGGATGCTATTCGTCCCGACCTCCGTTGGCCTAAGCCTCTTCGCCTGGCTCGTAATCGCCCCTCGACTCAGAAGCTTCACCGGCGCGATGGACTCTCTCACGATACCGGATTTCATAGGCTTCCGCTTTGACAGCACCGCCGCCAGAGTCTTCGCTGCCCTGATCGTTATTGCAGCTTCGTTCTTCTATATGACAGCAGTCTTTAAGGGCATCGGCAACCTACTACAAGTTTATCTGGAGATTCCTTATAAGGTCTCAATCGTAATTGTTTTCTTTATCGTCATGCTCTACACGATGATCGGCGGCTTCATCAGTGTGGTGAAGACAGATTCAGTGCAGGGCGTAGTGATGATCCTAGCAGCTATCCTCCTGTTCACTGGAACGGTAAACGCGGCAGGTGGGCTGAGCGCAATCTCCGAGGTGCGCTCCCAGCCTGGCGGGGAAGAACTTTTTACTTGGGGAGGCGGTGTCGCAATTCCTGTACTACTCGGCACAATGTTCGCAGGACTCATCAAATTTGCTGTCGAACCTCGGCAACTCGCTCGATTCTTTGCACTAAAAGGGGACAAAGCGATTCGGACGGGCATGCTTGTCTCAACGATTACATTCGGTTTCGTATTCTCGCTCTTAATCCCAATCGGACTCTATGCGAGACGAATCTTCCCTGACGACCTCGGGGATACTGATCTTGTAATTCCCAATCTCTTGAATGAAGTCTTTGGGCAGGGCACCGCGGCATTCTTATTAGTCGCTATGGTAGCGGCGGCAATGTCATCACTCGACTCAGTGCTTCTCGTACTGGCATCAACTACCGAGCGAGACATTGTCGGCGTGGTCAAGCCCGGTCGAAGTGAGAAGGACCAAATGTTTTGGACCAAGGGATGGGTGGCGCTATTCGCGTTTATCACCATGCTAATCTCTCTAAATCCACCTGGTGGTATAGTCTCCCTTACAGCGTTCAGTGGTAGCCTCTACGGTGCTTGTTTTTTTCCAGCCATCGTCTTTGGACTTCATTGGAAACGAGGAAGTGGTTCAGCGGTTTTAGCTTCGTTTGGTATGGGCATCACGACACTCCTGACGTGGGACTTAATTCCAGGATCAGAAGTGGTACATGAGGTTTTCCCTGCGATGTTGCTTTCAACCGTTGTCTATGCTGTCACCTCATTCATGACACCTAACAGTGCGAGTGATACGGTGCTGGAGTTGATGAACAAAGCGAGTCACAGCCACGCTGATTGAGCGCCTGAGTAATCAAGTTTTGGTACCACTCACTCGTCAAAACTGACACCATCAAACCGGTCCTCGTAAGTTAAGTTGTTATCTAACGCGGCAGTCCTAACAGTAAGTCAGCTTGCCCATTTCAAGCTCGATTCGCAGTGGTTCATGGAACTTTGTAATTTCCCTGGGATTCCAGATACACCTAGTATGTTGTGAGAAATCAGGGCTCAGAGTTCTATACATCACTCTTGGATGAAAGATCTAAGTTCAAGTTTCGAGAAACGTTATGACAGGGCACACATCATAAACACATTTACTGGTAGCATTTGGACGGTTGTGCTTCTGGTTGGCCTAACCTCTTGCACTCCTATGGGGCGTCCCATTGGCGGAACCGGTGGGGGGAGCAACCCGTTCGCGGGACGAAGCAGCGCTGCCCCTCAAGACATCGAATTGATCGTGGAGAACCTTAATTTCAATGATGCCAGGCTTTATGCAGTTAGCGGTGGATCACGCCGCCGTGTGGGTCAAGTTAGTGCCCTTTCGAGCCAAACTCTGAAGATCCCTTGGTCTTTTATGACGAACCGCCTACGGATAGAGGTCGATCTCGTCACGGGGCCAAGCTGCGTGACGCCCGAAGTAATGGCCGACCCTGGCGAAAGGATTTACCTACAGATTGCGTCCCGATTTGATGGAAGCGGGCTCTGTAGATGAGCAGTACCCCAGACACCTTCCTGCTCATTGCTTTTTAAGCAGTTCCTAACTGCTCACTCATAGATCAAGAAACTTTCAACACTCTCTTTAAAAGTATTGAGATCTTCCTGCACACCCTCTAAAACCCCATCCACAGTAGCACCGTCGTCTATCCTACGCCGCAGGCCATCGTGCCCCCAAATTAGGTCTATCGGTATCAAATCTTCCTCATATTCGTAAGGCGGTTCAGCCCAGTCGAATTCCTGCGGAGCAAGTTCTCTGGCCGCCCTGATGATTGCTACTGCAGTTCGTACAGGCTGAAATATTTCCGGATCAGTAATGTGCAGCTGTCCTCCCGCACACATGGCTCCAGCGTATTTCTGAAAAGTGGGCTCAAAATGACAAGGGCGGATCGTTACACCGTCTAAGCACTCCTGACCTAAGAAGTCCTGCAGATGTTCGATATTCAAATAAGGTGCACCAAAATACTCAAATGGCTTGGTGGTCCCTCGCCCTTCTGAGAGGTTGGTCCCCTCCAAGAGAACCATGCCTGGATAGACGAGACACGATTCCGGCGTCGGTAGGTTAGGGCTAGGTGCCACCCATGGTAATCCGGTATCACTCCATCCCATGGACCTATGCCAACCCCTGCACTCGATTACTTCAAGGTCGCACCCGATACCTCGGGTTTCGTTCATCCAAGCCGCTAACTCACCACAGGTCAGCCCGTGACGCAGCGGAATAGGATGTAGCCCGACGAAGGACTCGAAGTCCTTACGAAGGACCGCACCTTCTCTCTGAATTCCACCAATGGGATTGGGCCGATCCAGCACAATGAACCGGAGACCTGCTTCAGCACACGCTTCCATTGCCAAGAGCATTGTCCAGATGAAGGTGTACACACGGACTCCTACGTCTTGGAGATCAAACACGATAGCGTCCAGCCCTCTAAGCATCTCTTGGGTAGGTTTGCGGACATCACTATAAAGCGAGTGCACGGGTAACCCTGTGTACGGATCAGCATAATGCTCGGACTCAATCATGTTGTCCTGCTTCTCACCCCTCGCACCGTGCTGTGGGCCGAAAAGAGTCCTGACCATGAATCGTTCTTGTAGCAAAGCATCAACTGAGAGTCGAAACCCCCTCTCTACCGAAGCAGGATGGATAATCAATCCAAGAGAGAGGCGTCGCAGATGGGATGCTTCGCCAGCAAGAAGTCTCTCGAGACCACTAGTTACCTGAAAAGAATTCATGCAGGAAAGATAGCGTACCAGCCACTTAATCTGCTCAAGAACGGAGTGGTTACGGCTATCGCGGAGTGATCCGAAGAGGCATGCGGTTTTCGGCATTATTTACTTTTAGAATCACAGTGTATTCTCCGGGTTGAACTAAATCGGTTCGCCTGGAGAACCCAGCTCCGCGCCCATCCTGATCTGAGCCCATACGTTCAAGCGTCCACTCGACTGCATGCAATCCTGGATCACCGCTTGCCTCAAGGATATTCACCACCTGGCCGCGGTTATCCTGAACCTCCAGACTCACTTCAGCTTCTTCATTAAGCCAATAGTGAATGTACGCGCTCTGCGCTGCGGAAGTACTAGCCCTCCCCCTCCCATTACCAAGCGCGAGAAGCCCACCTTCAGGTTCAAACATGTGCGATGTTGTAGCAACGATTTTAGTGGTCAGCTGTTGTAGCTGTCTCACATCAAACGCGAACATCCCCCTTCCATGTGTTGCAGCAACCATGATGTCATCCCGGGGATGAATCACCAGATCATGCACAAAAGTACTCGGGAGGCCATAAGGAAGTGCATGCCACCTGTTCCCTCGATCCAGCGACACATACACGCCCACATCATTACCTAGATAAAGTAAGTTCGGGTTCTTGGGATCCTCGCGAATGATGTTAACAGGTCCAAATGGGATTCCGTCGGCGATACTTTCCCAAGTATCGCCGTAGTCCGTGGATCTCCAAACGTAGGGAGCAAAATCATCACTACGGCGACCGTTCTGTGTGACGTAGACGGTGCTTTCGTGGTACTCAGACGCCAAAACCTCAGAAGTGAACCGGTCAGGACGTAAACCACCTGAGATATCGGTCCATGATTCACCACCATCTCGTGTGACATGAACTCGGCCGTCATCAGAACCGGCATAGAGGAGTCCCTCGGTAATCGGTGACTCTGAAAGTGCCGTGATCGTCTGGAACGGGATATCTCCTAGACGATCCGGGTCATTGTGAGTCAGGTCAGGGCTAATACGCTCCCAATCATCCCCTTGGTTGGTAGAACGAAATACGTGGTTCATACCGTGGTAGATCGTGTTTGGGTCGTGGGGCGACATAATGAAGTGAGCAAGCCACTGGCCTCGGTACGGGAGATCGCCTTCGGGTGGCCTGGGAACGATTTGCTTCGTCTCTCCGGTCGCCCGATTCGTTCGTGAGATCGTGCCGTAGAACCCCGCCGAATACACGATATCCGTATCCCTAGGGTCTATGGCATGATGACTGCCCTCTCCACCGGGGGCTCCATCAAACTCTACGGCTGGTATCTCGTGCCTGCCGTTATTGAGGTTAACAACACCCGTGTAGGAACCGTGGTCCTGAACCGAGCCATAAACTCGAAAGGGGTCACCCATATCGAAGTTGACATTGAAGAACTGAACCATCGGAAGTTCACCAAAGAAGCGCCAATTTTCTCCGCCATCATAGGACACGTAAGCGCCACCATCATTTGAGTTCACTAGATAATCCGAATTATTCGGATCTATATAGAGACCGTGATGGTCACCGTGCATTCCAGACAGTCGCCGGAATGTTCTTCCGCTATCCTCAGATACGTTCAACCCAAGACCCATTACATAGATCTTATCTGGGTTGTTTGGATCAACTCTCATCTGACCGAAGACCCAACCATATGTGCCACCAAGACCTTCCATGAACTGATTGTGTTCGCTGGTCCGACGCCACGAGCCACCACCGTTATCTGATCGAAAAACAGTCGCCCCACGGATCACGCCCCCCCGAGGACGTCCGTACGCATCAGCTTCACCTTCCTCGGCTTCACGCGCAATCTCATAGTTGTCTACAAACGCGTATATCGTCTCAGGCTGTGAGCGGGCAATGTCGATCCCGATCCGACCTCGATACTTTGGGCTGGGCAAACCATTGTTCATCTGCCGCCAACTTTCCCCTCCATCAGTGCTTTTCCACACACCTGACCCTGTGAAGTACTCATCGGAACCCGTAAATGCAGGTTCATTACGAGGATCGTTGAATTTGGCTCGTTGGCGTTGCCAGGTAGCAGCATACAGAGTGTTCGAATCAAGCGGATGGATTACAAGATCAATGGCCCCAGTCATGTCATCGATGAACAGCACTTTATTCCAGTTGTGACCACCATCAACAGTCTTATAGACCCCTCGTTCGGGATTACCACGGTACTCATGACCGCTAGCAGCGACCCAAACAACATCCGGGTTTTCCGGATGCACGACTATACGACCAATGGTCTGGGTCTCAGTCAGGCCCATATGCTGCCATGAATTGCCCCCATCCGTTGACTTATAGATCCCAGCGCCCGCATGCGAACTGCGGAAGATATTTGCCTCTCCGGTACCCACCCACACTATGTCCGAGTCTGATGGAGCAATCGCCAAATCCCCTATTGAGGTGGTCAATTGCTCATCGAAGAGCGACGTCCAAGTAACCCCTTCATTCTCCGTCTTCCAGACGCCCCCAGAAGCCCCAGCGACATAAATCGTGTAAGTCTCACCTCGAGGCTCTACCAGAGCGATATCAGTAGACCTTCCACTGATATTTGTAGGGCCAAGATGCTGCCAGGGCAGGTTCTTGAATAACGATCCCTCAACCATTGAGCGATGTGTCTGGTATGCAGAAAACCGTTCCGCTGCAGACATCCGACTCTCTTGTGCAATAATGGAGTACGGTGCCACCACTAAGAGGATCACTGCCGTTAAGGCTCTCTGGTAGAACTTACACATGGTATTCGACCTCGTGGGCTTGATATGAGTTCATTCAAGGTGACATGCTGACAGTGGGTTACCACTGGTCATGAGCGTGAACGTACGGATGCCACTTTCGCATACGCTAGACGTGGAGCCGTTATTCAGTGGGGATTTGAGTATAAAATCCACTGCGGAAAAGAGTGCTCGTGCCTCAGGGTACCTCTAATCTAAAAGCCAAAGTTCAACCGTTGGATCGGATCTCCACACGATGGACCCGAGCTCCACTCTCCTCTCTGACACGGATCGTATCACCCGCTGTCTCAGTACCGTCAAAGCCACCGCGAATCGTGAGTAGTTGATTCTCGGGTACTCCGCAAATCCGGTAGTAGCCATCAGCATCGGCAACCGCTTGGAGTCCAAGCACATCCGCCTGCTGTGGCACCCCACCCAAAGTTGCTCTGAAACGCTCCCACGTCAGGGAAACAGTTGCCCCCGGAAGCGCCCGACCACGCTGATCAACAACCTGTCCGAGGACGGCTGCAGAACCATCCTCCTGACTCTCATCCCGGCAAGCCTCGAAAACTACATCTGACTTTGCGGGCATCCGGAATTGAACTCCGGTCACCTGCCCTTCCACTACTTCTTCAATGATAGGAGGTGGGCGAAATCCAACTTCCTCAACACTCGAATGTGAGATGCTGATTTGATATCTCCCCCCAGTGAGACCTCGTATCACAAATTGCCCATTAGCATCTGTGAAAACCGTCTGATTCGATCCAACCATTCCCACTCGAGCTCCAGCAAGTGGTTCAGTACCTAGGCTGTCCAAGACCACCCCCTCTATTGTCCCGGTCTGAGCCTCAACAATCGTCCGGCCTGCAGCACCAGCCTCGCGGACCTGCATTACCCGACCCCCTGTACGCCTGTAAGCCGTGATACGCATCCTCGATCGACCGGAAGTATCATAGAAAACTCCTATACGCGGCATCTGGATCCACCATTCGGGAACAATCCAAGTGCCGTTCGGGAGCCGTTGGAACTTGACATGCCCACCCACCTCGGATGAGTTGATGTCCGGGTCAAGGTTCTCATAGTTGTACTGAAGCCAACGCAGCTCAAAAGTCTGCCCATCAAGCCACAGTGTCCCTGAGATATCTACGTTGCGGTTCCGGCCATTCGCGGGCTCAAAACCAAGGCCGACCAGACCTTCAGCTTCTCCCTGGCCAGCCGTGAATCGGAAGCAGTGAGAATCTAGAAAGGGGTCCGACAACAGTACGTCTGCGTCTGGAGCAAAGTAGACTTGTCCGTCACCATCCTTCTGAACAAACCCATTTTCAATCAGGTCTTCTGCCGGCTTGCTATCGAATAACTTCGTTCCGGTGCGCTCTTCTTCTCTCTGGATTGTCTTGGCGTCTAGAGCTAGGTCTCGCGTGTAACTCACTGTGCGATAACGATAGATGGCCTCTCTGTCAGTGAATGCCGCGGCACTAAGCGCTTTTCGAGCTTCATCCCACAGGTCTGCTACCCCCAATCCCTGTGATGGCCGAACTCTACAACGCCCGCCTTCCGCTTCAACTCGCAGACCCTCAAGGACGATCGCGCTCGATTCAAGCCGCACATCCTGCGTAGCTGTTGCTCCGGCAGCAACCTGGAAGAGATCCGTTTCCACTGTGGCCTTGCCGATCATCTCGACACGCACCCTAAATGCTCCTGCCTGGAGACCCACGAACAGAGCCCTGCCAAGCTGGTCTGTCAGGGCTCTCTTCAATACCGTGCCCTCAGAATCTACCAAGTACGCTAGCGCTCCAAATACCGGCCTGGAGTCCTCACCATCGAGTACCCGTGCCAGGACCGTCTGCGCATTGCCATGAGTTGGAATGCTGGACAATGAAGTTGCGATAAGAATAGCAAGAAAAACGTGGCCAAAGCGCATTGAAATTTTGGACCCAAGGACAGTCATAAGATAGCTACAATGCTCTTTCCAAAGGGTTCCTGGTAGGGCGAAGCGTATTACGAGAAGCTAAAAACGTGGAAAACCCGCATTCCTGAAGACATCTCAAGCGATCCCCCCTCCAGTTAATGCCTTGACAAGGCGGTAAAGAAATTCCTGCCCCTCGAAAAAGTTCTGGATGCTTATTCGCTCATCTTGACCGTGGGCCCGGACATCATCCATATCACCGAAAAGTCCACTCACGCCATAGACGGGTATCCCCTCTCGACGCAAATAGAGTCCGTCTGTTGCTCCTGTAGACATGACCGGGAGGACTTCCACTCCTGGCCACATCTGCTCTGTAATCCTTTCAATCGGCCCAAGAACTTCTGGGGTCAGGGGCGAAGGTGGACTCTCTGTCGCTAATCCGCGGGGCTCGACAGTCACATCAAAGGGAGTAGCTAACTCTTGAAGTTTCGCATGCACATCTAAAGGATCATGACTCGGAAAGATTCGACAATTAACGTTCGCCTGAGCTAATTGCGGAAGTGCATTCTGGGCGTGCCCTCCCTCAAGCAAGGTTGCTACACAAGTCGTCCGCAGCCTCGAGCTATAACCAGTCTCTGAAGATAAGACCCTAGCGGCTTGGGCATCTGCAGGGTTGGACACGATTCTGCGCATTGCCTCACCCATTTCACCCCCGACGAGGTCTGCAGAGCGACCGAAGAATGCCTCGGTAACTTCGTTGAGCATGATGGGGAAAGCGAAGTCTTGAACTGCGAGAAGCGCTCCAGCAAGATCATAAATCGCATTCTTGCGCACTGGTAAAGAAGAGTGTCCACCAGGGTTTGTACCCGTGAAAAAGAATGAGAGGAATTTCTTTTCAGCAGCTTGAACATTGTTTGAGATTTTTCTCCCATTCTGCTCCATGCCTCCACCGCCTTCGTTGAGAGCAAAGGCAGCGTCAATCAATTCACGATGCTCCTCCAACAGGTACGCGACACCATTCCGAGGGCCACCCTCTTCGTCAGCGGTTAGTGCCATGATTATGTCACGATCTGGCACAAACCCTTCCTGCCGCATTCGAATTAAATTTGCGGTGTAGATAGCCGCCTCATCTTTGTCATCCGTAACACCACGCCCATAGTAGTACCCATCCCGCTCAATGAATTCGAACGGATTGAAATCTGGACTCCAATCTTCGGGTAGGGCCTCAACAACGTCGATGTGTGCAAGCAGTAGAATGGGCTCCTGTCCACTATCCCTCCCTCTGTATCGGGCAACAAGATTTCCTTTAGTGGGCGAATCTTCTGGCACGAGGACATGCACGTCCTCCTGAGGAAAGCCAGCTTCTAGCAAAGCATCAGCCATCGCCTGCGCTGCCAGCGTATTGTTCCCGCGCTCGGTGTTCGTCGTATTAATCTCGACGAGTTGTTCCAGCAGTGATCGGGCTAGATTCATATGCTCTCTTGGGGATGTGGTTTGAGCAGCGGTACTCATCGCCGCCAAACCCATCGCAACAGCCAATGCCCCAGCTGATCGAAGCTTGCTTGTCATCACTCAGTGTCTCCCTGTTCACCTGGTCCGTTAGGAATGGCCTATAGTGTGCGACCCAATCTCTTTCACAAGACAGGTATTAATCTATCGTATGTCCTGGTAGGGCGATCTCCCTAGCCTACCCAGGTCGTGAAACCTATAGCTGATTTACGAGACTTCTGTTCCGGCACGCTAGCTGGCTCACCGAGGTGGACCGTCGCGATGATCCGTTCTCCATCAGCCACGCCCACTGCTGATCGCGCTAGCGGATCCTCCATGACCGCACCAGTCTTAATATGCGCCCCTAAACCCATATCGTGGGCGGCCAAGGACAGGTTCTGGAGTCCCATAAATACTGCAGCATAATCTTCCTCGCAGACTTCAGGATTTTCATCAAGTACCAAGGTGCTCGCAATCATGCAGGGGAGCGCCTTATGTGCATTAGCGACCTTGAGAATCACAGCCTCTGCCGCCCCAGAATCCTCTACTCTCTTCGCCTTTCGTCTGCCCAAAGCAGCACCGTACGCATAACGAGCCTTGGGGCCAAGCACATAGAATCTCCATGGCTCAGTCATTCGATGGTTCGGAGCTTGAACTACAGCCTCAAGTAATTGTTCAATCTCCTCTCGCGTTACGGTTCGCGCCGTAAACTCCTTGATGGAGCGACGCTCATGAATTGTCTGTAAAATACTCATTTCGGAAAGCAGTCCATTGGGGATAATTACGAGTGGGTCAGGTAGCTACAACAAGCAATCAAGAGATTATCTGGCTATCAACAGAACCTTTTTTAATACACGTCCAGATCCTTCCCGGATGCTAGCGGGCCATTATACCCGGCCGCACGAATCTCGTTAACGAGCCCCGTATCGTCCGTACCCCAAAACAGGTGGTGATAAAGCACCAGCATACCCGGCCTAGAGCGATTGGCGATATCAGCAAGCTCAGTCGTCGAGGTGTGGAACTGCGAGTGGTAAGCCTGCCATTCTGGCGGTCGTGTAGTAAAACGCTCAGCACTGTACACCTCGTGTAGAAGGATGTCACAGCCATCACACGCCTCCACCAGAGATTCACTCGGCGCCGCATCACCACTAATCACTATCGTCCGATCAGGTCCCTCAAAACGGTAGCCATAAGAGTACTCCCAAGATCCATGTTTCACCGGAATCGCATACACGCGAACGAGTTCGTCTTCGTAGACAAGCCCCGGCTCGATCTCATGAGTATTCGGTCTGTACCCGTCGCGATTCGCGCCGCGCGGTTCGAGACCGTCGAGCCGGATGGAGATGTCGTCAGCCCACGCTTCCGCTATGCCACTCATCATCCGCTCTATCCCTGGGGGCCCGAAAACATTCAGAGGATCGGGACGATCGAGCACCCAAGGGCTGTAAAGCAAATCTGGAAGACCAACAGTATGATCGGAATGCAGGTGGGTAATGAAAACATGGTTGAGGCCCGACGCTGAGAGTGCGGGCATATCCTTCTCGCGTGCTGCCAGGGCCGCACGGCGAACAATTCCGGCCCCAGCATCAATGAGGTAGGCACGATCATCAACCACTACTGCAGTCGCGGGACCTGACCGTTCTGGGTCCGCATTAGGCGTTCCTGTCCCTAACAAAACAAGTCGAGTGCGGGGTATGGCCTGTGCGTCCACCCTGACTGGGCTGAAACTGAACCCGATAATTATCCCAACCAAGAATATCCTTCGGCTTGTGTTTAGCCTCAGCCCTTTCGCCATCAGTTCTCCGGAAAGCATTTATTGTGTGTGTTCATAGTTGATGGGTCACCCACGTATACCTCAATACTCAAGTCTAAGAAAGCATAATAACTCTAGGGACATGGCACCGCGCCGTGGGCTCTCAGTTTACCAAGATTCCAGTCTATCCTGAGCAGTAAAGAATAATATTCGCTCCTTTACGGGATCCCCTGTCAAGCGGGCCCAGGCATCTGCATAAAGGTCGACTTGCTGACGGTAATTTTCGAGTCGAGAACTAAAATCCGGATCTGTACCCAGGTCCGTTTTGTAGTCGGCAATCACCCAACCACCGTCTTCTCTGAACGCCAGATCAACCACCCCTTCAATCACCTGTAATAGAGGTTCATCTTCCTCGAGAGAGAGTTCATCACCCACTTTAGGACTCTCTGTAGTTGAAAAAATGTCCATCTGTCTAGCAGCCAAGAACTCCGAGGCAGACTTCTCCCTACTCTTTGGACTTTCAGAATCACCGACGGCTTGGATTCCTTCATGCTGCACGGCAAAAGGCACCTCAACCATCATCTTCTCGGCTTCCAGAGCTCGGGTCCAAAGTTCTGAGGCACGCACAACTCCCACCACTTGAAGGAGTTCGGTAAGCTCGATCGGCTCTCCTAGATCATCAAGTGGACGCTGATATTCTCGCAGAAGGTCCCGGCACGTACCCCTAAGAAACTCAGGTGGAGAATCAACTGCTGCTGCTGCCAGGGCACCGTGAACTACGCTACCCCAAGAAAACCCCCGAGAGTTCTCTCCTCGGTCATCTTCGTCAGACCCAGTAGCCACAAACCCTTCTGAGATGATTTCAGCCTTCTCCACGATTCGGGTGACAGACCGATACTCGAAGGAAGACTTGGCCGACCTGTTTAATCTATCAGCTGCTGCTTTACGATCTCGCTCGACCACCTCCTTCTTAAGAGAGGTTTCCGCTCGTGGGTCTGGTTCATCAGCGATCATGAGCTGACCCTCCGGTTCCAATTTTGTCAGCAACGGATCGAGTTTAAGCCACGGTGACTGATCGTTGTGGGGATACCTTGCGACCCAGAGTTCACTCTTTGCTCTGGTGACAGCCACATAGAGGAGCCTTACTTCTTCTGCCTCCTGAAAGCGTTTTTCAGTCTCTTCCTTCTCGTCCCAGTCCGGAGCAGTGGCTAAAGTTCGAGACCCACGCATCACCTTCAAATAACCCGAGGCTGTGCCATCTTCGTCCCGCTGAACATGGAGATTAGGCTTCCGGGATCGGGCTCCAGCAGGGTCTGCGAGAACAACCACTTTCGCCTCGAGGCCCTTGGCTTGGTGCAAGTTCATCAGTCGAATCACCCCTGAACGCCCTGGTTCAAGTGGAGCCTCAACCCGAGTCACTGCAAAAGCCGATCGCAGTGCCCTCAAAACACCGGGTAGTGAGGCGTCACCTGCTAACGTGGTAGCCTGAACGATTTCGAGCGCGTACACGAGGGTGCCAGCTCTGAGCGCACCCAATTCTCCCGCTGCTGCGTAAGGCAAGACTCCTAACTCGCTAATCACTCCAGATATAAAAATGTCTGCGGGCGACGTGGCAGTCGCCCGCCACCAACTGTTCAGCTTGTTCAGAGCTTCGATCACCATCGGATGACCAATGGAATGGGCCTCCATCACATCGAAGCGCCCTCCATCCTCTTGGTGTTGTAGCATTTGTTCGTAGTCGATACCGAAGAACAGTCCTACCAAAACTGCTACGACCTTGATCGGATTTCCCGGATCAATCATGCATTCGAGGAGCACTTGAAGTTCTTCAAGTTCTTTCTCCGCGCTGACGCCGGCACCAGTGACTTGAACCGGGAGTCCCCATTCTTCTAGCGCATGCGCATAGACACGGAGTTGCTTTGTATCCCGCGTTAGGATCATGAAATCACCCGGCACACGCTCTCCTGCAGTGAGTCGACTATTGATCCATGTTGCCAGACGGGCAGCGTCCTCCTCGGCGATCAACTTCCGATTGTTACGGAGCTGATGACCTATTTCATACCAATACACCCCATGGGCTGCACTCGAATCACTCACCCAAGTATTCAGAGGCTGAAACGAGGCCTGCTCCTCGCTCCCTTCCCCCGGGAACAAGCTACCCTTGCCGAATAACTCATTAACAAAATCGGTAATCGGCGGACGTGACCGGAAATTCATGGTCAGTGTCAGAACTGACCCGAAGTCCGCAAAGCGATCCTTTACGAAACTGTAGAGGTTGATATCAGCGCGCCGGAAGCGGTAAATACTTTGTTTCGGATCACCAACCAAGAATAGTGCTCCGGGCCGCGGATCATCCCGTCGCCAGTCACCTTCTGCCGCCTCCCCACCAACACCGGGTTCAGAAGCAAGAAGAAAAAGAATTTCCGTCTGTAAGGGATCCGTATCCTGGAATTCATCAACTAAGATCCTCCGGTACTTATCCCCAAGTTGGTGCCGCGCATCCGCACTCCGCCTAAGCAACTCAGCTGACAGTCCGAGTAGGTCCTGGTAATCAAGTCGCCCGATCCTCCGTCGATAGTCTGCGAATTCCCGAGCCCCTCTGATCGCAATCCGCATGGCAAGCTGATAACGATGGGCATTTTGAAATTCTGCCCCCCGTTTCGCTAGTTCATTTTTATCAGCGAACTCTCGGACCCGATCCCTAAACTCCACAGCCAACCCTGGGTCCCTCCATCTGTTTTGGACGATGTTGATCTCAGTCGGCGAACAAAGCTTGGAGAGCGCATCCAATAAAGTGCTGGGCTCATCCCATCCGGCGATTTCATGGGTGTAGTGGAGGTTACGAATAACTTTCTGAAGAGAATCCCACCCCATCTTTGGCTCTTTGTCGTCGATCAACTCCCAACCTGTCTCGACGATATCTTCCAACTTGTGACGAAGATCAGCCATTTCGGTGACTGATATGGTCTCTACAGTGTCATGCGGGAACACCACATCAGGATGTTTCACGACTTCGCGGAAGAGATCACGTATATGAGAAGGATTGAGGTTTACGTTACTTAGTTCACTCAAGATGGGGTCGGCCTCGCGAACCAACCTCTCGAGATATCGGTCCCAAAAATCACTCTCGAACCTGACTCGTTCGTCGGCAGGTATCTGCTCGAATGTTGGATCCAGACCTACTTCCAATGGATGTTCGCGAAGCAGCCTTGCACAGAAGGAATGAATCGTCCCGATAAAGACTTGATCGATATCATCGAGTGCCGAAACCAGCCGTTCCCGAATGATTTCTTCGGAGTCCGAGCCTTCATCGCGAGCCAAGCGCTCTAGACGTCCCTGGAAGCGTTCACGCAGCTCGGTAGCAGCTTTCCTAGTGAACGTGACAGCCGCGATCTCGTTTACCAATGCCTCACCTTCCGAGACAAGTGCTACCATGCGCTCAATCAGTTCCGTGGTCTTCCCCGAACCCGCACCAGCCTCGACCAGAAGATTGGTCTCGAGGTCCTCTTTGATACGCGACCGTGCAGAACTATCCGCCAGTTCCGTACCCTTTTTCTCACCAGAGTCAGTCATCGCGCAAATCTGCGTGCCCGGATACCGCCGGGAAAGTGACCAATACCTTCCAACCTGGCACAGATACGGAACGGAGATCACTTTTTCCGACCACCAGGAGGAAATCCTATGCACGTGCTCAAGCAAGTACCGATCCTAGTGCTATCCCTAATCGCTCTCCCACCCAATCTCATCCCGACAAGCGCCCAGGAGACTCTCACACAACGAATCGAGCGGATCCTATCCCGGGTACCCCTGATCGATGGGCACAATGACCTTCCGGGACAGATACGGGATATTCAGACACCTGAAGGTGATGTGGGCTTATATGATCTGAGACAGGCCACCAGCGGGGATACCGACATTCCGAGGCTACGCCAAGGTCTGGTGGGCGCTCAGTTTTGGTCAGTACACGTGAACGTCGAGGACCCAGCACCAGCAAAGCAACAGCTAGAACAAATCGATATTGCTCACCGGATCTTTGAGACGTACCCGGACGAACTCGAGTTTGCAGGCAGCGTATCCGACATCCAGCGTATCTTTGGAGCGGGAAAAATCGCTTCGCTACTGGGTATAGAGGGTGGACATGTTATTGAAAACTCGCTTGGTGCCCTAAGAGCATTCTACCGCGCTGGTGTCCGCTATATGGGCCTGACACACTTTTCTAATACCGATTGGGCAGATTCCAGTACCGATGAAGTTGTCAATGATGGGCTCTCGCCTTTCGGTGAGGAGGTCATCAGGGAAATGAACCGAATGGGTATGCTCGTTGATCTAGCTCATACATCGCCGGCGACTATGAGTGATGCGCTCAGCCTCGCAGAAGCTCCGGTCATTTTCTCCCATGCGGGTGCACAGGCACTTGCTGACCATCCCCGCAATGTTCCCGATTCTATCCTGAGGCGGCTCACGGAGAATGGCGGGGTCGTGATGCAGGTCTTCTATCCACCGTATATCAGTGCCGACGATTCCGTCGCGAGCATCTCAGACGTCGCTGACCATATAGAACACATCCGTACAGTAGCGGGAATCAATCATGTCGGCATAGGCTCGGACTTCGACGGAATCCCCACGTATGTGGAAGGCTTGGAAGATGTTTCGACCTTCCCTGCCTTGTTCATGGAGTTGGCACGCAGAGGATGGACGGACAAAGAACTCTCCAAACTCGCAGGTGAGAACCTTCTCCGGGTCATGCGTGAGACGGAAGCGGTGGCAATGCGACTGCAGCGAGAGCGCCCACCGTCTACCAAGACTTATGAAGAGTTGGACGGAGGAAGAACCGGCTTTAACTAAAGCCTTATAACCCGACCCTCTGAGGTTACCCTGAGTAATGTGCCTTGAGGAGTACCATCGAGTGCACTCAGTTCAACTTCCAGGACAGGGCACATTGAATACCCCAGCTCTACGCTGACGAAAATTCCGATAGCCAGAATCGCATCCGCACGTGCCATGAGTATCGCTGCGGGTGCGGTACCTTCCCGGAGCAATTCGAGCATGACCGCGCTAGAAGAACTTGATCCCACCGCTCCAGGCAGAGCTAGAACGGCCCCGCTGATACTTACTCCATAGTCGGGATGCCGCGGGTCTATCACTGCCCCGCTCACCGGGTCAATACCACCCCAAAGGCTGATAGGGGCCTGAAGTCTGAGTAACCGTCCCTCAGCGTTACCCGGTATAAGCACACGCCCCTCTACCAAGACCAGATCGCCTCTGTTCGAGCCACTAAACCAGTGGCGGCTGATTCGACACAGTCCTCAAGACTCCCGTATACGACCTCGTAGCCGGTGTTCGATGGTGCGTAGTGAGCGAACTTGCCCGAATTCGTCATCAAGACCCCCTCACTCTCCCGCAATATTGGAGTTACGACGACGCAGGTATCTGTAACGATCTCTACGCCTGCCTCCTGGAGTTGGAGCAAGTCGCCCCTCACCTCAAGCTCCTGGAGGGTAGCACGAGCGGTGCAGGCATAGAATGGAATGGCCATATGCCGACCACGCACAAGGGTAAGTAAGACCTCAAATTCTGTAATCGAGAAATGGGGGCTACCCACCGCCACTGCGTCGATCCGCTCTACGGTATTAGTAGTTGAGAGCCGTTTTAGGGCTCCTTTCACCATATCAGCCGTGAGTTTAATTCGATCAACGGACTGGGTCTTGCTCACCACTGCATCCAGGCTTGGCGCCTCTGGTGTCACTCCCACAACATGGAACAGTGCCACCGCTCCCGTTGATGCAGCGGAAGCCCCTAGCGCCTTGAGCTGGTCCCTGCTGACTGTCGATGGCAAGCCGATAATGACCGAAACCTCTCTGCCCACCTCAAGCCCCAACCAACTTCCCAATACCGGGTAGAATACGTCCTGACCTTTCAACGCATCCGGCACATTTGTCGTATCAACTACAACGGTGGCCTGGCGGTTCTGTTCGATGTGCAGGCCGTGTAACGGTGCTCGTCCCGCCAGAGCACAGCACGCGTCCAAGAAATCCCCATATCGCTCTGTGCGTGCTCCAAGCACTGAGTTGGCAAACGCGATTGCGTTCGACTCTCCCCATGCCACTTGTTCACCAAACGCCGGTTGGTGTCCGATCTGGTATGGGGCGCAAGTAAATGTCGGCTCGGCACCCATCGAGACGTAGGCGTCCATCTGCCTGCGCGCCATTGCAAGTTTCGATGGGTCCGCCCTCACTGTATCTGGATGCAGAAGGTCCAAGGCACCAACATTCAAGGTGGTCGGGACAACAACTCGTCCACCAGTAGCCACCAATTTTTCCGCAAATTCGACACCTCCGTCTCCGTGGTAGAGGCAGCCATCGATGTGCGCAGAGGTAATGCGAACAAGAGCTTGTGCACCAAGTAGTTCTGCTGCGGAGACAAGAATTCGCATCGCTAGGGAGACTGCCTCTCCATGGTCGCCTGCGAGGAGCGCCCGCTCTTCAGTTGTGAGGTGCAAAGTCATACGGGAGGCTACACGCCTCGGGTCATCAACGCCACGGTATCTTATTATTGTGGTTGAAGCGTTCTAGTGGCCGTCGTTAGCATGAATTCCCTATTCGACCAGGAGTGCGGATTAGATGAACTGCAACGGTGAGGTGAGGCTATGGATCCGATAGCTCCGATACCGCTCACCTCTATCGAGGAAGCCCGGGATCGAATTGCAGGAGTTGCGATCAAGACTCCGTTACTCCCACTGAATATACCGGATGCTCCGTGTGAGATTTGGTTGAAAGCGGAATGTCTACAACCGATCGGGTCCTTCAAGATCAGAGGAGCAGCAAACGCGATGGGCCTCGCAGATCAGGATGAATTGCAACGAGGCGTCTACACCGGCAGCGCAGGAAACATGGCACAGGGAGTCGCCTTTAATGCTCAACAGCTTGGCATTCCATGTCGCGTAATAGTCCCGAACACCGCACCCCAAACCAAGCTCACAGCCATTGCCCGATTAGGGGCCACCGCCATACCGGTGCCGTTCGATGAGTGGTGGTCCATTATTCGTGATCACGGACACCCGCTTGAAGAAGGCTTCTTCGTGCACCCAGTGAGTGACCCTGCGGTAATCGCAGGCAATGGAACTATTGCCCTTGA
>DUBS01000003.1:78005-104211 GCA_012960225.1 Gemmatimonadota bacterium
ACGAGGCAGTGGCTACGTCGGCGAATGGAACCAGATCAAGTCATACCCGGATACTGTGATTGGAATACCGCATGACGAATGGGTTGAAACGGTCCACGCTGTCATCGTGCCCTACGGAGGCGGGGGCCTGTCTTGTGGTATCGCCTCAGCTTTGAAAGCACTGCGGTCGGATATTCAAGTGTTCGCGGCAGAAGTGGAAACGGCGGCACCGCTTGCGGCCTCTCTGGAAGCCGGTGGAGCCGTCGAGGTAGAGAGAACTCCAACATTCATCGATGGAATCGGAGGCAAGGGCGTTCTTCCTGAGATGTGGCCTATGGCTTCATCACTGCTCGATGGGTCTATCGTCGTCTCTGTGAAAGAGATCTGCCATGCCATCCAAATCCTGGTCTCCCACGCTCATCTGGTAGCCGAGGGAGCTGGAGGCGCTTCGGTTGCCGCAGCTCTGACAGGAATGGCCGGGAAAGGTAAGGTGGTCGCGGTTATATCTGGTGGAAATATTGACCCAGTTGTCCTAAAGACAATCCTCGAAGGCGATATTCCGCCTCTGGCTTAGCCCTCATCTTCGAACTCACGAACCTCCTTGAGAGGAGTGAGAGCAGGATGCTCCAAGTGTTCCTTGGACCACTCTGCGAGAGGCGACGATGTAACACCACCGTAGTCAGATTTTTCGACTCTGCACACTTCAGAGTAGTCGCAGTAGCTGCAGTCTTTTTTATCCTGGGTCGGAATGAAACGCCCCTCCGCCACTCCCTGAAGCATATGACCCACCAGTGAGCCAATCCCTTCTAACTGATTTCTTTTAAACGAAAAAAGCTCGTTTTGGCCACCACGCGTCGGATAGTGGTACTCGCCAGTCTCGACCGGTCGACTAAGGCGCTCCTCGACCGCAAGCGCGTAAAGACCAAGCTGGAGACGGCGACCACCGTTGAACACACCCTTCCCTTCCCTGAAATCACGAGTATTACGGCCAGTCTTATAATCGATGACCCGAATCCCCTCAAGTTCCAAATCACCGCCCGGACAATCCAACCGGTCGATCATACCCCGAAGCTGGATAGAACCACCTTCGACTTCGATCGATACGGGTGCCTCACCACCCATCCCAAAGCCGAACTCAAGCTCCTCCCATGGCGCTCCCTCCTTCCTCACCATTCTGACAAAGGATCGCACGTCATCCTCAAGGCCGGTGAGTTCCCGGATGACGGCGTCTTCTCCTGGCGCAGGTACTTCCTTCTTCGCCTGCTCCACTTCGAAGTGGAGTCTTTCAAGTGCGAGTTCTTCAAAGGCCCTATCGCTATGTGCCAAATTGCTTTCTTTCGCTTTAGATAGGGTATGTTCAAAAACCCCGTGGAGTAGCCGTCCTTTTCTGCGAGGATCAAGCCACCGATCCGGATTGAATTCGTAATCATCCGGTGGTATCAAGCGAAGCACCGACGAGTGCAGATACCTGAGTGGACATGTCCCCAGACCCTCAAGCCGACTCGGGGATAGCACGATGTCCTTGTTTCGCCTCGGATCCAGAGCAGATGGCCTGGGGACAATGGCACCGTGCACGTATCCTGGCTCACCACCTCGCTCACGCTCTTTCGTGACTCCCGCATTCAACCCGGGAAAAGCTTCTAGGACGTTCTGCTCACCGCGCCGCATCACTTCACCTGATCCTAGTTCAGATAACCAGATATCATCTACGTCCAACAATGGGCGACCAGATTTGGGGACTCGGCAAATGATATCACCCAAAGCCTGGTCTAGATTTTGGAAAGTCAAATGGGCGTCAGACTGCGAAAGCCGAAGTAACTGTAGTAAGGTCGTCGAGGGGCCTACTACCTGAGACTGAACAGCGTCCCAGGCCGTATAGCTCATGGTCAAATGAGCACACTTCAGACGGGCGATTAAGGCAGCGAGTGAGAATACACGCTCTCGTAGCAGTTCTGTCGAAGTAGGAAGTCCCGCACCCAATATGCGGCGGTCTCCGTCAACCAGAACTGGGTCCTGAGTGATTTTCCCCGGCAAATGCTCTGTATCAGCACCCACGAAGAATACCGCTCGTCTCCCAGTGAAACCTCCGTGCTCAAGATCCGATAAATGGAGATGGCCACCCGAAGACGCCGTAGTCCTAGATTCACCGGAGTTTTCGGATACCCCCACCCCATAAGCTTGTACATGAACTCTGAGGCGACGCCTGAGAATCGTCACCGCTGCCCGGAAATTTGTCCGCCTCTGTAGTGTGGCCTCTATTCGCTCGAGGAATTCATCAATCTCCTGGTGTGCGCTGCTATCCGGTCCTTCAACAATGGGGACTCGTCTCAAGAATGAGCGAAGCCCCTGAGCAAGCTCCGCAGGAGAGATCGGCTTTCCATCTTGGCCAAAACGATCAGGTACTCTCGGTGTAGCTCTTAGCGGTGGGAAAAGGATTCCGCGCAGCGCTTCCAACTCGTTTCGTGCCTTCTTGCAACGCTGCTCAAAGTCCTGCTCTGACTCTAATCTTCCCGGCCTCAGCCAATCGATACTGTCGATTGCTGAACGGAGTTGGGTAAAATATCGCTCGCGACCCCAACCGATTCGTAGAGAGCGAAAACGACGAGCTAGATCCAATGCCGAGAAACCATCCTGAGCTTGTCTCGGTCGCAGATCACCGGCTTCAAGAAGGCGCCGTATCAGGTCCGCTTGGAAGCCCTCTTCAATCCAATCCAGATAGGCTTTTACAACACGGCCCGTGCGGGTCCTCTCGATCGGCAAGCCCACAGCATAAGTGACTGGGATCCCAAGTTGAGTCGAAACAGAGTGGAGGGCAGACCCATATTTGGCAGGCTCAGTCGCGATGATCTCCACCTCATCCCAACGTAGTCCACGCTCTACGATTCTTCGCAGAACTTCCCGAAGTTCATCGGTAATCGAAGCAGCCCGAAATATCTCCACCCCTGGACTGGTAACATCAGCAGGCAAGGCAGCAGGTGCATGCAGATATGAGTACGGTTCCGGCTCGGTATGGCGATTCCAGAGAATCCCGTCAGGGGTATCGATACCCACTACCGGATCGGTCTCGAAAACTGAAGCACCTCGGGTCTGTAGACCAGCTAGTAATCGGCCAGTAAGCCCTCTCGTTGTTAATCCGGGCGTAAGGATCAGCCTGTCCGCTCCCAGCAGTGACGGTAACTGGTTTCCCTCTGTCTCCAACGCGTCTAACGCAAGTTGGAAAATCAATGCACTATCGGCTTGCCGACGCTCGTAGAGCAGCCTTTCGTAGTGCTTGAGCATCTGTAACAAAAACAAGCGCTTCGAAAGAGTCGAGAGTCGAGCTGACTCTAGGGTGCTGGCTTCGATGCCGGCCATACGCAGCGCTGATACAGCTCCGTAGACCTTCTCACGGAGACCCACTCCTTCACTGAGATTTCCTAGCGCACCATCTCCCGAAGAGTTAGAAAGATCGAGAGCCTCGTCGAGGACGGATTGTTGCTCAAATGCATCCAGGGTCCTCAAGGAATCACGATCTAAGCCTAGGCGCGCCAGTTGAAGCGCCAAAGTATGTGGAGTCGTGATCTCAAATCCTACCCAACCGATACGCTCTAGGGATAGGCGGCGCAACAACTCACGACCCATTCCAAACGTAGGAACTACGATCAGCTTTCGCGCAATCGGGTTCCGGTCAGCTTCCGAGGCTAAAGCATGGATTAGATGAGGTATGCTGGAGCCGGACGTGACACTCATATGCTCATGGGCGACCATCAAAGGTGTCTTGCAATTATTTTCGACAAGGCAAGTCGGTAGGGATATTCGCCAAGATAGATGGAAATTGTTAGCGATGGGAGACCGTAGCGTACACCGCTGTGACCCCCTACCCTTCACGAAAGTCGATCAGCTCGCAAATCTCTTTCGCAGATTACATCAGAGGTCCTACATGTCTCGACATCCATCTACAACCCCACGGGTTCTGCTGGTATTCGCAACATTACTGCTCGCCACCGATTTAGCATCTGCACAAACGTACTGGCCTGGTCAAAATCTTGATTGGGAACGAAAGAGCCCTGAGGAAGCCGGACTTGATCCAGCTAAGATTCAACAGGCCATTGAAATTGCAGTGGCTGGAGAATCAAACTCACCACGAGATCTGGCATTTAACCACCAAATGACGTTTGGGCGCGAACCACACGGAGAGCCCGTCGGCCCCTTCACGATCCGTGGACCCCAAACGGGAGTGATCGTGCACAAGGGCTACATAATCGCTGAATGGGGTGACCCTCATAAGGTCGATCAAACATTCAGCGTGTCGAAAAGTTTCTTGTCGACCTCAGTGGGGCTGGCATACGATCGGGGGATGATTGCGGACATACATGATCTGGCTCGGCCATACGTGGCGCCCATCGTCTTGGAAGAGGGGGACGGAGAGCCGGGCGATGAAGCAGGCCGTAGACCCAAGCTGCTGTTCGAATCAGAGCACAACCGTAAGATCAGCTGGGATGATCTCTTGCGTCAGACCAGCGATTGGGAAGGCACCTTGTGGGGGAAGCCTGAGTGGGCGGATCGACCTGATAATGACCGGACAACCTGGGGAACTCGGGCCCGCTTCGAGCCGGGCACAATGTATGAATACAACGACACCCGGGTGAACCTACTTGCGCTCGCAGCAACAAGCGTCTGGAGAAGACCTCTTCCCGACGTGCTACGTGAATACGTTATGGATCCGATTGGGGCGTCACCCACATGGCGCTGGCACGGTTACGACAACTCATGGATCACTCTAGACGGGCGCCGGATTCAAGCAGTAAGTGGAGGAGGCCACTGGGGAGGAGGGATGATGCTGAGCGCCTTTGATCAAGCCAGGTTCGGTTTGCTAACTATGCACAAGGGCAACTGGGACGGACGCCAATTGATCTCGGAGGAGTGGATCGATATGGCAACAACGCCCGGGGATGCGAACCAGTCCTACGGCTTCATGAATTTCTCTCTTAATACTGGCCAGCGTCGCTACTCCAATGCACCCGAGTACACATGGACACACACCGGAGCGGGGTCAAATCTAATCTATGTCGACCCACAGAATGACTTGGTGATCGTCTGTCGCTGGATTCGCGGGGGAGCATTTACAGATGTTGTCCACGCCGTGTTAGATGCGATGGGAGCCGTTGCGACTAACAACTGATCAGCAGCTTACGTGTGCAATCGGTTAAGGGTGCCAACAACACGTGATTGAATGATGAGGAATTGTCTTTCAAAAGTTCTGTTGCTTGGCATCTTAACCGGATGTGATGGTAGCACCGGTCCTGTCATGTGCACCAAAGAGTTGCGTTTTGGGATCCGAATGGAGGTTGTCAACGCCGAAAGCGGAAACCCAAGCGCGGCTGGTGCTACAATGACTCTAAATGAAGGTGCTTATTTCGAGAGTATAGTCGGTATCGAAGACAATTCTATGTTAGTGGGTGCTCCAGAGCGGGCCGGAACCTATATCGTTACCGTCGCACGTTCAGGATACCACACGTGGGTTCAAACTGATGTTGTGGTGACCGCTGACGAGTGTCACGTACAAACGGTTCCACTCAGAGCTGAGCTTGATCCGACCTAGCACTCTATGATCAAGAACTAAGAAAAATATATAGAGAGGTGGTGGTTTTTCCCTGAAGTCAGGCTAATCGGTCAAACGTCCAGGTTCTTGACGTATTTGGCATTTTTCTCGATGAACGCCCGGCGAGGTTCGACATCCTCTCCCATGAGCCTCTGGAAAAGCTTATCGGTATAGGCCGCTTGATCGATTTCCACCCTTTGCATGGTGCGTGTTTCCGGATCCATCGTGGTATTCCAAAGTTGGCTAGGATTCATCTCACCCAAGCCTTTATAGCGCTGGATATTGATTCCCTTGGTCTCCCCATTCTTACCACCAAGTCGTTTTATATACTCATCACGCTCTTGGTCAGAGAACGCGTAGTGGTCACTCTTGCCTTTATGCACTCTAAAGAGAGGCGGTTGAGCAATATACATGTAGCCGGCCTCTATCAGTTCTTGCATGTGGCGGAAAAAGAATGTGAGCAGCAAAGTCCTGATGTGGGCACCGTCTACATCCGCGTCTGTCATAATAACCACTTTGTGGTAACGCACATTCTCAAGATCAAACTCTTCTCCAATGCCCCCACCGATAGCGGTAATGATCGCCCGAATCTCAATGTTAGAGAGCACCTTATCGATTCGCCCCTGGAGTCGCTCGACGTTAAGAATCTTACCCTTGAGCGGCAGAATTGCCTGATATCCGCGATCCCGGCCTTGTTTGGCCGACCCTCCGGCAGAATCCCCCTCAACGAGATAGAGTTCACAGAGGGATGGATCCGAGATTGAGCAGTCAGCAAGCTTGCCCGGAAGCACGCCACCCTCCAGCGCACTCTTCTTGCGAGTTAGGTCGCGAGCCTTACGAGCTGCTTCACGTGCACGGGCAGCCTGAAGCGACTTATCGATAATCGACTTGACCGCCTTCGGATTTTCATCGAGGAAGATTGACAGGTGCTCGTTCACAGCCGCCTCTACGGCTCCCCTGACTTCACTATTCCCCAGCTTGGTCTTGGTCTGACCCTCAAACTGAGGCTCCATCACTCTCACGCTGAGGACACAGGTTAGTCCCTCACGGACATCTTCACCTGACAAGCTCTCGTCCTTCTTGAAAATGTTATTCCGCCTGGCATAGTCATTGATCGTACGCGTGAGGGCGGACTTTAGTCCCGTCAGGTGCATTCCACCTTCGTGGGTATTGATATTGTTTACAAACGTATGGGTGTTCTCACTGAAGCCTTCGTTGTACTGGAGTGCGAGTTCGATCTCAGCCTCAGCCTCAGGCTTCGAGGTCTCGAAGTAACAAACCTTATCATGGAGTGCTTGTCGGCTACCGCGTAAGAATTCCACGTACTCCGCTATGCCACCCTCGTAGTAGTATGCTTCAGAGGCACCACCATCGCGCTCATCCGTGAGCGTGATGGTGAGGCTTTTGTTTAAGAATGCGAGCTCTCGCAGGCGGTTAGAGAGCAGCTCGAACGAAAACTCAAGATCGGTCATGATCTCAGAGTCAGGCTTAAAAGTCACAAGCGTGCCAGTACCCTTTGCCTTCCCCTGCTCTTCAAGCTCCTTGGTCTTAACACCTTGCTCGTAGCGTTGATGGTATTTCTTGCCATCACGCCGAATTTCAACCTCAAGGTACTCGGACAAGGCATTCACCACGCTCACCCCTACTCCGTGGAGGCCACCCGACACCTTATAGGTGTTCTTGTCGAACTTCCCGCCGGCATGGAGCGTCGTCATGGCAAGTTCCACACCTGGTACCTTCTCGGTAGGGTGGATATCCACCGGGATCCCTCGCCCATTGTCCTCTACCGTGACCGAATTCCCTTCATGAACTGTCACTTGAACGTGTGTGCAGTGTCCGGCCATGGCTTCATCAATCGAATTATCCACCACCTCATAAACGAGGTGATGAAGACCTCTTGATGAGGTTGTCCCGATATACATCCCTGGGCGTTTTCTGACAGCCTCAAGACCCTTGAGTACCTGGATCTGACCAGCGGTGTATTCTTCCTTCTTCTGCTTCTTCTTGTCTGCCATGTCCGCTCCGTGAGTATTGATCGCGGTCAGTTAGCCTCTATGTACTTTCCCCAAGAACAAAAATGATCCGCTTTAGGGGCACCTCTTCTAGGTGTCGATTCACTTCAGTCAAAAAATCAGCCTTCATCATGTTGAGCTCCATCAGCCAGGCGCTCGTACGCACTTCAACAAAAAGTGTCCGCTCCGAAACACTCCTAGCCTGCGTGACTGCGGCAACATGTTCGCCAACTATCTCCGGCCAAAGTCTTAGTACGGTCATGCGCTTGATCTGGTCTTTGACTCCATGCTGCTCAAGCACACCTGAAACTAGTGAGCTGACCTGGACTGGTCCCCGACTCTGGTTCATATGGTTACGACTCCAGCTTTTATACTCCACCGAGGCAAAGAATCACTGTGGATTCGCACATGTTCTTCTCTCGGGGCAGTGAGCACCACTTGTCCAGTTTCCTCAGTCTCCATCAACTCAAGCACTCGCTCGCTTCGACCACTGTCGAACTCGGCAAAAACATCGTCTAACAAAACAAGCGGCCGCCTACACCTCGACTCACGGATGCTCTTTGCCTCTACAAGCCGCAGGGCAAGCGCAGCAGTTCGACGCTGTCCACCTGACCCGTATTGTCGTAAATCGAGCGGGGACCCTCTGTTATCCAACTGTAGCTGGATGTCGTCTCTGTGGGGCCCTACGACCGTTGTGCCTACTCGCCGCTCACGTTCCGCTGTGACAGACAAGGCGTCCCTAAATGCCTCGGCAATCCCTTGCTCTGAAGCCACTCCAGTCAGTGATAGGCTGGGTGCATATGTGATGCGTGCCGTGACTCCGCCTGAAACTCTAGCATAGTAATTGCTAAAAGACTCGCAATAGAGCGTGAGCCATTCTCTCCGAGCCTGAATCACGCTGGCACCTAACTTAACGAGCCCACTATCCCAAGCCATGACTACGGATGGTGGCTGGCCAGATTTCAAGGACACGTTCCTCTGGTGAAGTGTCTTCCTGTAATCTTGAACCGCGGCCAAATACCCTGGCTGACTTAAGGAGAGGACAACGTCCAGAAAGCGACGGCGTTCCTTTGGTCCACCACTCACTAACTGGGTATCACGGGGAGAGAACACAACGGCAGCAAGCCGACCCAGCGCGTCTCCTAATCGCTCCGGCTCGTCACCATTAACCGAAACTTTCTTACGCTTGCCATTCCGCTCAAAGGCAGCTGTTACGACTTCGGTCCCGCATTCTTCATCCGTCGCCTGCATAGTCCCAGTCACCCGAAATAGTTCGTTATCAAATCCGACAAGCTGTTCATCGCGGGCACCACGAAACGACCTAAACGTCTCTAAATAGTAGATTGCTTCAAGGAAATTTGACTTCCCCTGGGCATTGTCACCGATTAACGCGACGCCCTCAGGCGGAAACTCCAAGTCCTGACTTCCGAGGTTACGGAAGTGGTGGAGTGTAAGCCGGCTCAGACGCACGAACGAGCGACCGGAGGGATCCCGTGGCGCATATAAAAAATTAACGGTTTCGCCTAACCAAAACTACCCCGAACGTGGCTATCTAGGGCGCTCGTAATAGGACGTTTTCTTCAGTGCGATCATGTACCCGGCTAGCAAACTCGCCAGCGATGGAAAAACAGGCTCAAAGTCCTTATTATTTTAGCGCTCATCAGCGGAGCATAAGGAGACTCCTTCCTCCGTTTCAGTCTATTTCTTCAGTCTTGATCGGGTGTCAATCCGGCCAAGGAGTATTCATGAGTCGATCACTAAATAAGATCATGTTGATTGGAAATATCGGTAACGATCCTGAAATCAGGGCAACTGCCTCAGGTGCACGTGTCGCCAAGCTTTCCATGGCCACAAATCGCACTTGGTCTGATCGGAGTGGCGAGCAGCAAGAAAAAACTGAGTGGCATCGGTTGACTTTCTTCGGTCGTGTCGTGGATGTAGTTGAACAATATGTTAAGAAAGGAGACCGGCTCTTTGTTGAGGGACGAATCGAGTACTCCCAAACCCAGGACGACCAGGGTGTCACTCGCTACTGGACTGATATCGTAGTTAATGAAATGGTCATGCTGGGATCGACAGGTGGTGGCAACTATAGCGGTGGAGGTGGGTCAGAAGGCGAAGGTGCCACTAGCAGCTCTGAGTCTGGAAGCACAGAACCGATAGATGATCTTCCGTTCTAGGAGTAGGTCCCTGGAGGTGTGACAGAGCTAGATATTTTCCTGAAACCAATCAGTGCCTAATTTCCGACAGTGATCCTCACTGAGTAAACTGTACTAGACATCAGCCTAATGTTTCCCTCAGAGTGCGATGAGTCAGTCGTCTAAGCTCATTTCGGCCTCGGATTTCCATAGACCTATGAAGTACTCAGCATAGCTTTCTGGATGAGCCTGGTAATCTTCTAGCCAGACTTCAAACGGTGGGAGAGCCGCCTTCTGGGATAACCAATCAGTTGCACTCTGGACCATCTCCACATATGAAAGCTCACCCTCTTCGCTTTCTTCACGATAGGCCCTCTGAGCTAAGAGGTAAATCTCATCTGGGGTCAGATAGAGAAGGAGATCTGCAACCTGGGCTGAGCAGTAATCGAGGTACTTAGCGCGCAGAACCTCAAGTGGCTCTTCTGAGCCCTTCTCGAGTGCGCCCAAGGCCACCCTCCCGTTGGACATGAAGAACTGCCAGACTACCGCTTATGAAAGATTCCTACTTGCAAACGGCTTTCTTGGCGAAAGGTACTGGTCCGTGGGCTCTTACGGAACTACTTACAGTCTCTCTCGTAAGGGCTGGCTGTCCCCGGCGGGGTTTTGATCACGCAAGTGTCGGTAAATCGAACGTCGTGTCATTCCGTACAGGACCACCCGACTCAGGAACTCTGGATCGGTTTCCTGGGCTTCTTTGGCCTGCTCAGCAATATCCCGCGGCAAGCGCACCTTCAACTGAACGGAACACGTTTCCCACATAGACACATCTACCCCAAGGTGACAGTGTAAAAGCAAGAATTTATACAGTGCCGCATATCGCGGATCAGACACGCGATGGCTACGGTAGGAGGGTGCCGACATCCTCGGTAACACGAGTCACATTAAGGTGACTCGAAGGGACGCGCAACCCCTTTGTTACCTAAACTACACAAAAATACCAATTCCTAAGTCATTGTCTTACAACGACTTAGGAATTCCATAATTATTAGAAACCAAGTGTTCCTAAACACGATCGCAGCTTAACCTCTTATTCATTTCATTCGCGGAAGTCTAAGTGGCTCACGGAGTTTGCTCACTGGGATCCAACGCACATTATATGAAACGATGCACCAATTTTTTGCAAAAAATGGACTTTTATAAAGTTGAACAAAAGAATGCTTTCACCTCCATGTTTGGGGAGGTCATCGAGCGCTCATCCGTCATCTGCCAAGCGCGTTATCATGGAACATGACATCCCCTACAAAAGGCACCATTAGTCAGTCACGAGTTGCCTAAACTGAACATTAGCCTCCAGGACCTCACGAATAGCTCGAACTTAACTGCCAGAGTCTGGTCGTATGTCTGGCTTGTTAATGCACAGTGAGTGCTGATGACAACCGGTGACCAATCTCCACTGACCGAGCTTGGGAATCCCGTACGCGAAGTCCCGCCAGAGTTTCCCGCTGACCAAACGTATCCATCAGGTGGCCCACAGACTCAAAGCGGTCAGGCTCAAAGCGCGCCATGAGAGCAGCTAGACCACGCCTCATGACCCCGAGACTCGCGCGGGTCTCCGCAAAGGTTGTTGGTAAGGCCAAGCGAACCTGGTATTCGATAGAGTCAGCCTTAGACATTATCTCGAAACGGCGGACTTCAGCTGAATCAAAAGCATCCAACAAAGCATGTTCTAGTGGAGCATCTGGTTCCGTAAAAGCTGTCTTGAAAGATAGCGCGCACGCATCATAATTCAGGTATGCGCGAGTGATCCGGCCGGGGCCGAGAACAAATCTGATTGACGTTCCTTCGTGCAGATCAAAATCACGACAAATATCACGATATCCGATCCGAAGCAGAGTCGGCCTTGTAAGCGGGCCGAAACCAACTCTTTCCAAAACTCTTAAGCCGAGCTTATAGGCATAACTGCAAAGAGGTTCGTCCTGTTTTGTCTTCGCAGCTTCTGTGATTAGTTCTGTGACGTACCCAAGGGTAGGTTCGTACACCCAATCCAGTACAACCAACTCAGTGCTAAGATCAAGCACCTTTATCTGACCACTACCAAGATCGAGAACCTCAGCTGAGCCGGCCTGGTGTCCTTCTACAACTAGCGCAAGCCCAATGTCTTCGATCCTACCACCTGGTGTATCCATTTCATGCAGTTCACGGTATTGCACGACCGCTCGTGTGAGCGGTAGTTGGCAGATTCCCGGGACATCCCCCATAGCCTCGGGCCGTGCCTGTATGTGAGTTGTCAGATTCATAGGACTGCTCAGTAGTTTTATTGGAAAAGAAACCCGGCCTTGTAGGCCGGGTTAGATTTCCATCGCATCAGGAACATAATCTCAGTAACAGCAAAACTCTTGCCGAAACTTGGTCGTGGTATCGGCCCTAACGATAACAATTCTTTGACATCGTCCGCAAGAAATAGTTTAGCTCTCTTAGCTTCGGACAGATAAATCTTTCTTGCTCTGATACTCCGTCTCTAACATCTTCGGGCAGCCGACATGGATCGATCAAGATGACATTCAGCGAACGTAGACGATCAGTCGCCTTCATCCAGAAGGAGGATGAATCCTGGGCCTGTTTTCTCGTGACATTTGTTACTCAGGCAGGAGAGTGGCGGGGGTATTTTTCTTTCCGCCCCGGGTACAGCGAGCTCAGTGAGGACGAAATCCGGACAACTGACATCTTCATCGAATCTTCCGAGGCAGAAATCCATGAGAAAGCGAGAGGATTAGGGAAACCTCTGTTGTCGGGACTACTCGACTCAGTGTTGAACACACGAAGTCCGGATGGTCTTGTTGGACAGCAGCTTCGTGGGCAATTCCGGAGATTACTGCAGAAAAATTCTCAGGACATCGCAGGAGATTGGGCTACAGATGAGACTGTGCCTCCAAACGAGATAGAGCTAGATCGCCTACGCTCTATGTATAGCTCATACAGGCTAGACCAGGTTTCACACTTCATAAGCCTTATTACCCCAGATAATTTCGAGGGTACTGTCGATGAGATCTTGGCAGGAGAAAGTATTGATTTCTTATCAAAAGACCGCGTCCAATTCGCCATGATGGTTGTGGACCATATCGAACGATTGTTGCCATTGCCAGACTTCCAAAGCTGGGCTAGAGACTTCCTTGCCCATCCGGAGGCATACCGTCTATATGCGCACACATTACACAGGGAAGGACGATTGCCCTAAACTGAACATTCCTTATGATCCCGTTGCCGTCGTAGGGATCCGATTATAGACTTTTAGGCTCTACTTTTCTGATTTAACAGCAAAGGGTGTGATCTCCTTGGAAGTAGTCGTACAGGATAATGAAAGCCTCGAGCGGGCACTTCGCCGTTTTAAGAGGAAAGTGCAAAGATCTGGGCTCTATTCTGAGTTACGGAAACGACGGTATTATGAGAAGCCCAGCGCACAAAGAAAGCGCAAACGGGAAGCGGCAATCCGTCGCGAACGTCGCCGACAACGTCGTAAGAAGGGCTAACTTCTCTTTCTAACCAGCCCAGCAAATCTGGCTAGGTTAAACAGGTAGCGCTATGGGTTTTTCGCCAGACCAGTCATAAAACCCCTTTCCACTTTTCCGACCAAATCTTCCCATCGTCACAATTCGTTTTAGTAGTGGGGGTGGTGCATATCGCTGATCCCTGTACTCATCGAACATGATCTCACTGATCTGGTACAGTGTATCTATCCCAACAAAATCGCAGAGTATGAATGGGCCCATCGGATACCCAAGCCCAAGCGCCATGGCCGCGTCAATATCCTCAACAGTCGCCACTCCATGCTCGAGTTGCCGTATGGCATCCAATAGATAAGGCACCAGCAGAAGGTTTACGACGAAACCTGAATTATCCTTCGCCGTAATCGGCACTTTGCCAAGGGCTTTTGAGAACTGCACCGCACGGTCTACCGTCTCCTGGCTTGTAGCGATTGTCCTAACAACTTCCACAAGCCTCATGACCGGTACAGGATTGAAGAAATGGAGGCCGACGAAACGGTCTGCTCTAGAGGTAGCTGCTGCAATATCAGTAACCGTTAGAGAACTTGTATTTGATGCGAAAATTGTGTGCTCAGGACAAAGTATATCCAGCTCGTGGAAGAGTTTTGCCTTGGCATCCAGATTCTCGATAATCGCCTCAACTACTATGTCTGCACTTTCAAGCTCGGACACTTCAGCCGTGAAGTGGAGGTGATCCCAAGCGGCCTCCTGCTCTGTAAGCGTCATTTTCTCTTTTTCTACTGCCCGGTCCATGGATTGTCTGATCCGGTTCTTACCCCTTTCCACTACCTCATCATCAACTTCCCGAACCATGACATCGAACCCGCCCTTGGCAGCTACTTCGGCGATTCCGCTTCCCATCAGACCGCATCCCACCACACCGACTCTTCTGATGTCCAAGACTTCCCTCCGTTCTCTATAAAGATTCATTCTCAGGAGCATTACTAGCTCTCTGTAAGAACCCCTCCAAAACCCTTTGGTATTGAGCTAAAACTTATGGATTAACTTACTGCGAGCACGATGGCAGCACCCTGCCCCCCTCCGATACACGCGGAACCAAGCCCGAACTTCCCACCTCGACGACGTAGCTCATGCAAGAGGTGAATCGTGATCCGGGCACCTGAGGCTGCAAGTGGGTGAGTGAGCGCAATAGCGCCCCCGTTCACATTTGTTTTTTCAGGATCGAGCCCTAATTCCTTTTCGACTGACTTATACTGAGCTGCAAATGCCTCATTAATCTCCACCAAATCCATATCCTCAAGGGATAATCCGGCCTTGTCGAGTGCTAGCCTTGAGGCAGGTGCTGGGCCGATACCCATCACCCGTGGCTCCACACCAACAAAGCCCCACGAGATGATTCGACCCAAGGGTTCAATACCGTTCGCTTCCGCCCATTCAGCACTCGCAAGGATTGCCGTTGCAGATCCGTCACCCATGCCGCTCGCATTACCTGCCGTTACTAAACCGTCATCCTTAAAGTACGGCCTTAGAGCAGAGAGACCCTCAATAGTGGTATCAGGGCGTATGTGTTCATCAGCTCTGTACGTCCTCTCGCCTTTTCTCGTCCTGAGCTCGACACCCGTAACCTCGATGTCAAAGCGTCCATCATCCCATGCTGTCTTAGCCCTCTGCTGTGAATGAAACGCAACCTCATCTACCTCCGACCGAGTCACACCGTATCTTTCTGCTAGTTCCTCAGCAGTCTGTGCCATCGAGAGGCCGCAGTTTGTATCAGTCAGCGCGCCCCAGAGCAGATCTTCGAATTGTCCGCTTGCGGGGCCAAGCCTCAGGCCACCCCAACGAGCACCTCGTACAACATGCGGCGCCTGGCTCATCGACTCAGTTCCGCCTGTCAGGACTACGTCAGCCTCACCTAAAATGATCTCCTTGGCCCCCTGTACTACTGCTTCGAATCCTGATCCACACAGGCGATTGATCGTAAGGGCAGGTTTTTCGTCAGGGATGCCCGACCGAAGGGCAATATGCCGTGCCAAGTAAATGGCATCAGCAGAGGTTTGGAGGGCATTTCCAAAAAATGTGTGGTCAATTTGATCAGGAGTAATACCAGCTGCTTCAATGGCAGCAGTACTACTGAAAACCCCCAGATCAGTGGCGGACAAGTCTTTCAGAGATCCGCCGAATGTGCCAAAGCCTGTGCGCTTTCCAGCAAGTACGACAACCTCGCGCTCGTAACCCTGCGTTGCCATGGAGCCTCTTCGGAAAATGGTTTTGCAGTGCTCGTGATCCTCGGACTAAGAGTTACCCCTCCGGGCCCTTACCGATTCATCAGATTCGGTTACTAAATGTCCTCAGCAAGCAACCTGAAGGCCTTCCAGCTATTCAAGGACGTCAGCACTGTGTGATAATCACCCCATCTAGGAATCGAGTCAAAAAGACGGTTGTCTCCCTAGCTAGAGGTCTAGGCAGATTCACTCTCAACGTATGAAGCGATCCATCTACCGACCTCTTCCGTGCTTGATTTACCGCCTACTAAATCGGGAGTGGTGATTCCGTTCTCAATCGAAGCGAGCACACCCTCCTCTATGCGATCCCCGAGGTGCTCATAACCGAAATACTCCAGCATCAAAGATACACAGCGGATCGCTCCAATCGGGTTGGCTAGACCCTGGCCTGCAATGTCGGGCGCTGAGCCATGAACTGGCTCAAAAAGTGCATACTGACCCGGATGGATATTGGCTGACGGGGCAAGGCCTAATCCTCCTGTGACTTCGGCAGCTAGATCGCTGATAATATCTCCAAACAGGTTAGACGTAACGAGCACTTCGTAATGGTCAGGACGGCGGACGAGATCCATGGCCATCGCATCAACGTACATTGCATCCTGAGAGATTTTTGGGTAAGCCTCTCCTACTTCTTCGAAAACTTTACGCCAGAGGCCACCAACAAAGCGCTGCACATTTGCCTTATCGACTAATGTCACCCGCCCCCGCCCCCGCAATTCCGCATACTCGAACGCTGCTCGAATGATGCGCTCCACACCCTTCCGGGTATGGAGGTCCTCCTCTATGACAATTTCGTCAGGAGTCCCTGTCTTGAAGCTCCCGCCCAAGCCAGTGTAGAGCCCTTCAGTATTCTCACGAAATGTGTCTATACGAAATGGTTTCTGAATCCCTGCTAGAGGAGAAAGCCTCGCAAATGGCAACACACAGGGACGGAAGTTCACGTATAGATCAAGCTTAAAGCGTAACCCAAGGAGAATGGCCTTGATGTGCTCCATGCCTGGCACACGCGGATCGCCTAATGCACCTAGGAAGACAGCGTCATAATCATCAGCTAGTGCCCTGAATTCCTCTTCAGTGATGGCTACTCCATCCCTCAGATAGCGCTCTGCGCCCAAATCCCAATCCACAAGTTCTAAGTCAAGTGTCTCTGTATCGCCCAGGGCAGCAAGCACCCTGCGTGCTTCTCCCATTACTTCAACACCAATACCATCTCCGGGAATAACAGCGATTCTGGGCATCTGACAACTGAGAGAGAAGTGTGAAGTTAGGGAGTACGAATGTAGATCCCTGCGCCTGATCGAGACATTAAGGTCCGGCTTCCACCACCACCACCCCACGGCCGGGTGCTCCGTTTCCCTCTAATACAAACGGATAGCGTCCTGGGGGTCCATCTGCGAAATGAACAACGTATCTGCTGTCCTGGCTAATTAATGGAGGTGAAGCCACCTGGTCAGTACTTTCCAAGAAAGTTCGAGCAGCAATACTCAGGCTGTCCAATTCGAACAGGATCTCATGTACTAACCAATCCGCAGTTACAAATTCAACATAGCTTCCTGAAGTTACAACCGTCTCCAAGGGGTCAGCTCTCTCTCTATCTCCACCCCTAATTACGACCCGATGTACTTGGTCGCGGTCCCCAAGTCCTAACTCCAGACGGAGGACATCATCCGGATGCAACCCCGGATCTCCGGAGCATGATGTAAGGCAGATGGCCGATAATACAGTGAGTAAAGCACGGCCAACCGACACATCCTGTGACACGTACATCATTCGTCCAACTCAATCTGCACAAACCCCGCTTCTGCGGCTGATCGTAAGAAAGCTTCGGGATCAGCAAAAGGAATTTTGATTCCTTTTTGTTCGAGCCACCTTTCGGCCAGCCTGCGCATGAATTCGACCAGGGGTTCATGAAGAAATCCTGCTCGCTCTCTCATTTGTTGGACAATCTCCACCCAGCTACCCCCTAGTCGATTGCCATCACTTAATCTAACAAGATGGGTAACTCGTTCGGCTGATGAGTGAAGAGAGGTGAAGAGTTCAAGCTGGCTCGGGTCAAGGTGGGACCCAGCCTTCTCCACACCATGCACCACAGACTGAATTTCAGCGAACAAGTGGTCTATGGAGTCCGGTAGATTTTCGATCTGGCTTAACCGCTCCCGCCATGGACTTAGACGATAATCACCCTCATCAATGTGCCAAAGCGCCCGTTTCAGTTCGATTAAGCGCCAAACAGCTAGGGCATCCCAATGCTCGCAAGGAGGAACTCCCTCATACTCTCTCAGCGCACCCTCCCAGTCACCTCGATCGTAAAGAATGTGAGCAAGATAAATTCTCGCTTCGTGTAAATCCGGATTGAGCCTAAGTGCTCGCCGTATCTGACGACCTGCAGCTACCTGGTCACCTAGCTGGTGCAGTGCATAACCCAATGACGCAGCGGCATCCCCACTATCAGGGCGAGCTGCTGATGCCTGGGCGAAGATGTCCCTGCACTCCGTGTAGAGAGCTGCCCTGTAGAGTGCTCTGCCCATTGTGAGCATAAGTTCGGTGTCATGATCATAACCAGCTCTCGCTACTTGCTCGAACAGGGCGAGTGCTTCCTGACGCTCTCCAAAACGAAGAAGCGTCTCGCCCAAACCTACTAGGGCGTCCTCATTAGAATCATCCAAGGCTGATGCGCGCTCGAATGCTCTTCGAGCCCACGCATATTCCTCCCTAGCAAGCCTTGCGTACCCGAGTCCTACATTCAGGTCTATTGCGTTCGGATATAGGGAAAGGCCTTCCTTGAGTACCTGGAGCGCACCATCATAATTACCATCACTGTAGAGTTTGTGTGCCTGTTCGTCATATTCCTCCGAACTAACAAACCGTTCGGGCATGTAAAGGCCTCCTTGTAACCCACGAACACAGACTCGATTAGCACGCTAAACCCGCGCGTATGCTACCCCACAGTGACTACAGACGAGGTTTTTCCCGGCCCTGACGAGTCGAAAATCAGGACCGTGCCTCGGGCAATCGGGGTCCCCTCCTTGCTGGAGGACGTCCCTAACCTTTTTCCGTTCGGTTCTAGTTCCCTTGGGAATCACTATCTCATACCGAAGGGATGACGCACTGCACTCGAATACTCCAACCGCTGCTCCACCCTCCTGTGGGCGGATGCCTAGCAGGATAAGAAATCCGCCATTAGGTGACTCCATTCTTTGTCCGGCATAATACTCCTTCAGGAGTTTCCTTGCCTTTTCTATCCGTTTCACTTCAGCCAACGCGTACTCCCCTTTCGAATCAACGGTCTATGTCGACTAAGTTCGTAATAAATTCACCCACGCTCGAACAAGTATGCAGAATCCTCATGGCGTGAGTCCCCGTTAACACTGACCGCGAAACGAGTTCCTGACCAAATGGCAGCTCCACCCCAATCACCGTTCTTGTTTACGGCATAATAATTTACATTGAAATTCGGCCTGCCATTTTCGTCACGCAAACGGTCTTCAACCGTCACATGAACAATCCGGCGAAGCGCCTCGAGGCAGGCGTCTGTAGGATGCATCCCGTTCCTCATCATCTCTACAACAGTATAGCTGCCGCATGTCTTGATTACCGCTTCACCACGACCCGTGGAGCCCGCTGCACCGACGTCGTTGTCACAGTATTGCCCAGCTCCGATGATTGGAGAATCTCCCACTCGTCCAGGTATCTTATATGAGAGTCCAGATGTGGTTGTGACAGATGATAGATCACCGTCTGAGTCCACAATATCGCAATTGATTGTACCCTGTGGCCGGTAACCATCGTGCGAGTCGAGTAGACCGTCTCCAAACTCTTCGGGTTCCTGGAAACGTCCGATGCGTTCTCCTGACTCTTCAGGTGAAAGGTAGTCGTCCCTGTCGCTCAGTCTGGCTCGCCATTCGATCCAGCGCTCTCGGGAAGATTCGGTCAATAGGTCCTCGAGTGGATGGCCCATAGATAACGCGAATCGCTGTGCCCCTTCCCCGACCAGTAAGTGATGGTCCGTATAGCGCATAACATCGAGTGCGACTAATGACGGCCTCTTGAACCCTTCTAGCGCAGCGACAGCGCCCGCTCCACGCGTTGGACCATGCATGAGAGAGGAGTCAAGCTGTACCACACCGTGCTCATTTGGCAGCCCCCCATAACCAACTGACGAGTCATTCGGGTCCTCTTCCACCAAGTTGACACCTCTCACCACTGCTTCAATCGTGCTAGCCCCGTTCACCAATTCTTCGATAGCCCGCGATACAGCGCCAAGCCCATTCCCAGACGCCACACAAACCGGCGTAACACGCCTACTGATTATGTTCGGAGCCCTTGCATCCAGCGGCTTTGGAAGCCCTCCGAGAGCCGCCCCGACTCCTGCACCGGCAGAAGTCCGAATGAAATCGCGTCTGGTGCTCATGGACCCTCCTGGTGGAACCCTTGAATAAGCGGCCGCAAGTATAGGCCTGTAACTCCTTGATCGCTACCTAAATTTCATCCGATTCAAAAAGAGATTCGCTAACGCAACTTCCCAGCAAGAAAAGAGCGGGACAGCCTACCGGCATCCCGTTCTCCGTTTATCCTACAAATCAAAAAGGATGACGAGTCAAGCCACGCTTGCGTCATCTAACGTATTGAAATTACTCTCGCCCTTACGCGAAATAGCAGGTTGACAAAAGCGAGTACCGATCTCGTGGAGACCCGACAGATCCACTTCACTCAAGTCCGGATAGCGCTCTCGTATATAATCAATTGTCTCGTCCATCCATTCCCTCTGTTCACCCTCTGCCGCCTTAAGTACATCACAACGGTTGATGTGACTAAAAAGTTCATCCCTTGCTCTTTCTAGGAGTTTTTCTTTGCCCAAATCTGCCTCCGCTTATGGTTTTTGACACTTGGATCATACAAGCCGATAGAAGCCTCTGTCGACCTAAGTCCATGCTTCAGCCAGGTAACTTAACCGAGCCTCAGGTACGCTTGTAGTGGGGTGCGAAATGCTTACGGAGCAATCACTGTGAGTCAGTCCAGATCCCCAAAGGCTGTGTCCCTGGAAATATTCCGGCACTTGTTCACGGCTCTCTGTGAGGAAATGGGAGCGACGCTCAAGCGTGCATCATTTTCACCCAATATTAAGGAACGACGAGACTACTCATGTGCTCTCTTTGATTCCTCGGGAGCAGCAGTCTCACTTGGTGACCATATGCCAGTTCACCTTGGAGCCATGCCGATGAGTGTGGAAGCAGCCCTAGCTGAAATTGGGAAGCTCGCGCCGGGAGACGTGATCTGTCTGAATGATCCATTTAGTGGTGGCACACACCTGCCGGATATCACGCTGATATCGGCAGTGCATGAAGAGAGGGGGGAATTACTTGGTTACGTAGCTTCAAGGGCTCACCACAGTGATGTTGGTGGATCCACCCCGGGCTCGATGCCATTAGCTCGAGAGATCTTTGAAGAAGGAATTAGGATTCCACCAGTTCATCTTTATGAGGCCGGACAATTAAACACGAGCCTCTGGAAACTCTTATTAGCAAATGTGCGAACTCCAGTAGAAAGGGCTGGCGACCTCGATGCTCAGGTTGCGGCGCTACGCACTGGATCCAAAAGGCTCTGTGAGATCGCTCAGCGAAGAGGGACAGAGGAAACCTTAACAGCAATGGAACAACTCATTGAGTACGCAGACCGCCTGGTCGAGGCGGGTTTGAATATCGTGCCTGATGGGTGCTATCAAGCGGAAGACTGGATTGAGGATGATGGCTTCGGGTCAGGACCGATACCTATCCGGGTCTCGCTCAATATTGAAGGCTCGCGACTGACCGTAGATTTTGCGGGGACCTCGCCACAGGTTCCCGGAGGTGTGAACGCGGTCCCCGCAATCACTTCATCTGCGACTCGCTATGTGGTACGCTGCATTGTTGAAGCTCTGCTGGGAGAGCCGTTACCCGCCGGAGGGGGCTCAATGTCAGCGGTGGAGTTGATCCTTCCGGAATCATCAGTTGTAAATGCTGACCTCCCGGCTTCCGTTGCAGCTGGCAATGTGGAGACAAGTCAGCGCATCACAGACGTGCTCTTACAAGCTTTTGGCTTCGCACTGCCTGATCACATACCTGCCATGTCTCAGGGAACTATGAATAATACTTCGGTTGGCGGCATAGATCCGCGCAATGGTGAGGTTTTCGCCTATTACGAGACTGTTGGAGGAGGAATGGGCGCAGGACCCACCGGCCCCGGTCTCTCCGGAGTACATTGCCATATGTCCAATTCTCTCAACACTCCCGTTGAGGCACTTGAGCACGCCTACCCTTATAGAGTTACACACTATGGGATACGCAGAAACTCAGGAGGCTCAGGAATGTATCAGGGCGGAGATGGACTTCGTCGAGACCTTATGCTGCTCGTTCCAGCCAGGGTAACGCTGCTTTGCGAGCGTCGCACCAGCGGTCCACCAGGAACTCAAGGCGGGAAAGCGGGAGCACCGGGAGAAAATGTCCTGATTTGTGACGGAGTAGAGAGACACCTCCCTGGAAAAACCAGCTTTACCGTTCAGGCAGGTGATATCATCAGCATTAGATCACCCGGTGGTGGTGGTTGGGGCTCCATTCCAGAAGAATCGAGACACGAGAGCTAATTTCTATGAGCTGTGCACTCCGTTTTTCTGCAGTGTGCCATGACGCTCGTACAAGCCCTGATGGCAAGCTCGACTTGCACGGGGTATACCACGATCTGTCTGCGCCGGGCTTCCCAGCGAAGCAGGATCATCTTGTTCTTGTTCTCGTGATTGAATGGGGTCGCGAAGATCATGGTCGATTCCAGTTCAAGGCTGATCTGGAAGATTCAGAGGGCAATATTTCCCTGACAGTTGAGGGGGAAAGCGAAGTTCGAGCGGTCCCAGAAGACCATCCACCACCACGTAGCCAATTAATTATGCCCATGGATGGCGTCGTCTTCCCAAAACCCGGACAATACGTTTTCCAAGTCAAGGTCAAAGGAGAGATATTTCAAGGACCGGGGATATACCTGCGCGACATGCCCGACATGCCCAAGGAACACGTCACACAGCCTGAAAAGTGAGGCTCCCCAAGGGCTATCTGGGTATCTGCCACAAGAACAGTATTGCCTTCACAGTTCCAGCTGCACTTGAGTGGACACATTCTGTTCTTAGTTCCGGCACTACCCTTTATGACTGGGCAAGCCAACACTCCACAAAAGAGATGCTGGCCGGTCGTGGTCGCGTGTTCATATTTCCTACTGCAGGCAGTACGGAGAACGCTACGCACTGGATCGTGCGTCACTACCAGAGAGGAGGCGTCCTCGCCCGGCATCTCGACGATCGGTATCTGGTAACTCGGACACCTCGACCCTTGAAAGAGCTACGAGCAAGCGTGGAGGCGCGCTCAAGAGGCATCCCTACACCACGTATTATTGGAGGGGCTGCATACAGATCTGGTGTATTCTACCGTGCAGAGCTCGTAACCGAATATTTATCTGATGTAACAGATCTGACCTCAGTTGTCTTCGGGATGAACGAGCGCAATATGGCGTTTTGTACCACTGCGCTACACGCAGCAGGCAAGCTTGTGAGCCTTTTAGAAAAAGAGCGGGTAGCGCATGCTGATCTGAACGCAAGCAATATCCTAGTGAATCAGCTCGGGGGCGCCTCCTCAGCACATGTTATCGACCTAGACCGATGCCGACCTCTTTCGCCAGCTGCACGTGCTCCCGTCAAACTTATGCGCCGTCGCCTAGAACGTTCCCTTAGAAAACTGGAACAAAGGTATGAGCAACCTCTCGATGAAGTCTTATGGATGGCACTCCGTGATGGCTATGAGACCCAGCCATCGTGAATGAAGAGGAAAATATAGGATGGGAGGGGCCTCCTCCCCTTGAGATTTGTATCGTGATGCTGTCAGCTCTCGGGGATGCAGTGCATGTATTACCTGTGGTGAACGCGCTGAAACGAGCCTGGCCAGAGACTCGGATCACCTGGGTGATTCAACCTGTCCCGTATCAGCTTGTCAGTGATCATCCAGCCATCGACGAATTCATAGTCTTCGAAAGAAAGAAAGGCCCACTAGCCTGGCAGAGCTTTCGCGACGTTGCTCAAGTGTTACGAAACCGACAGTTCGACTTACTTATCGGCCTTCAGGCATATCTGAAGGCCGGAATCCTCACCGGATTAATACAGTCCAAGATCAAGCTTGGCTTTGACAGGGCGCGTGCTCGAGACATGCAGTGGCTATTCACCAATCGTCGGATCCCCCAACATGATCCACAACATGTGCAGGATCAGTACTTCGAATTTCTCCACTTCATTGGAGTCAATCCTAACCCCATAAGCTGGGGCTTATGCCTCTCAGATAGAGAGAGGGAAGAACAAGAAGAATTCTTCGCCCGTGTAGGTAACCATGCTTGCGCCGTGGTAGTTGGAACCAGCAAGCGTGCTAAGAATTGGACGCCAGACGGCTACGCACGAGTACTCGAAGAGGTTGAATCCAGACATGGATTAACCCCAGTCATCGTCGGCGGACCTTCTGCGGTGGAAAGATCCATCGCAAATCGAATCATGGCGGCTACAAAGGCAACCGTTGTTGACACTCTCGGTAATAATATCCGGAAGCTTGTTTGGATTCTTGAGGGAAGTGCACTCCTCATCAGCCCCGATACCGGACCACTCCACATAAGTCGTGCACTTGGAACTCCTGTCGTCGGCCTGTTCGGCCATACAAACCCGCACCGTTCAGGGCCCTACCGAGCGTTTTGCGACCTCATCGTGGACAGATTTAAACAGCACCCCGAAGAAGAGCACACAGTCACACATACGTACCGGAACAGGATGAAATGCATCACGGTCGAGAACGTCATGGAAAAAGTATCACTTGCACTTGAACGTTACGGTGGGCCTGAAGAGTGACTGAAAAATCCAGATTCTGCGGCGTGGGGTAATCCTAGGGACCAAGCCACCCGAAAATAGCTTTCATAGCTAGAAAGCTGAACATAGCCAGCACTCCTAGCGCGGCTTCCCATTCCTTGTTTCGATAGTACCGCTTGAAACGGAAGTTGCACCCCACACTATCTCTAGAGAGCCTATACGGCACGACCCTTGGAATAAGCGAAGGGACACTACTTGCATATTCACGATACGCTTGTCCAAAGAGCTCACTGAGCCGGCTATGCTCCAGTGATATCGTCATACCATAGACAGCGATGAAGTAAGCTAGAAAGAGAAGTGTCCATTCACCTGCTCCTCCGGCCATCGTCACACCAATACCTATAAGCAGAGTCCCTAAGTACAGAGGATTTCTGAGATACGCATAAGGTCCCGAAGTGGCGAGTTCCTGATCCTTATCGATTGATCCAGCCGCCCAACCACGAACCAAGAGTCCCAGCACGGAAAAAGGCGTTCCCAAAAGCAAGAGCGTAGCTGTTGGGTGACAATACCACAGGAACGGCAAGGTTAGGGCCCAAGCGATTACCCGACGAAAGATTCCTGTATCCCAGGCCACGATCCTCAGTGACCTTACCTGTCCTCAACGCCTGACAATCGTATCCGGCTCTATGGCAGCTCTATTCAATCTCCCTTCTCTTGCCCTGTCACGTGACTCAGGGTTGAGGGGCACCCCTTCCTGGATTGACCTTAAATGCAGCGTGAGCGATCCAGGAAACAGAGGGATGTTTGACTTCATATAGACCAAGATTCTGCGGTCGTCATCTGTGAAATGGAGCTCCGCTTCCCCTCCCTGCCCAAAGAGTCCATCGGTCTGGACGATAGGCTTAACCACAATTGTGCTGTACCTCACGCCTTCCGTTTCATACTCATCTTGCCGAAGGACCTGGATCACGACCGGATTTCCGTCTTCCTTGAAGTAACGGGAAAAACTGTATGTTTTCCCTACTTCAAGGGGAAGGCTCCGTATGAAGTAGATGAAGGCGATATCATCCAGCGGCAAAGAGGACGCTAACGGTCCGGATTCGTCATTGTCCGTGCGATGCCAGACCCTCCGATCCGGATAAAACTCGTAATGCCGGTAAGACTCATAGAACGGTTCATCAATCTCCCTTATGTAACGCCAGCTCTGAAGTGTCTGCAGGTCGATCCAGGTCGTATAACTGTCATCAACACGTAGGCCCGGAAGCCCACCTTTTATGCCCATAACGGCGCGATAAGTCTGATGCCCCCGGATACTGTCTAGGGCCTCTACTGTCATATGACCTTCACCCGCATTGAAGATGCCGACCTTTACTTGGTAAACGAGGTGTTCACCGGGCCCCCACGGAGTTTCAGCGGCCCACTCATCCACAGGGTAGAGCGCGGACAAACTGTCGGTGAACGCTTCCTGATCGACCAGAAAATCAGCAGCCCCAGTAGTCACTTGAGCAAGTACGCTGACAGGAAACAAGAAGGCCAAAAGGATTCGGAAAACCCCCTTAAGAGGCAGTGGGTTCATACACCCTGCGTGTTTGAAGTTGGCCAAAGGTCACGTCCCCGTAGCTTCATAAGAGCCATCAGAGTGCTTAGTGGTTTAAAGCGAGATTCACGCTGCCTCAGATCATGCCTCACTTCTGCAGGCACTTCAGCAATCCTCCTCGCATGCGGGACTAGTCGGCTGAGTAATTCTACGTTTGCCGCCCACCCTTCAGTTTTTACTAGGGGCTCATCCCCAAGACCATCACGTAACGCTTTCTTAAGTACGATTATCCGGTATGCCCTCAGCCCGTTGAG
>DUBS01000003.1:104221-170797 GCA_012960225.1 Gemmatimonadota bacterium
AAACTGGAGCCCCTCGAAATACCGTCGACAGAGGCCACCGTGACAGGCTCCTCACAATCTTTACCCCCAAAGGCATCCGATGTCCGTTCATGTCAGTAACAGCAGCCACGATGTCAGCACCACCCTCCAGTATTTTCACCAGGCTGATGACATCATCTGGGTTCTCAGTGAAATCCCCCTGAAGGATCACTGCGCAGTCGCGTTTAGGATACGATGCGTTCTCTACTACATGTCTAAGCAGTTTTTCCATAGACCGGCCGTAACCAACCCGATCCTGTGAACCTAGTAGAGTAAGTGGTAACACTCGCTGATAACGTTCTAAGACCGCCTGAGTGTCATCAGTCGACGCATCATCGTGAACTACAATCCTGTAGTCCCTACTAAACTCCCCAAGGGTATTTCGTATCTTCCAGAGCAGGACACCGATAGTGCGGCCTTCATTGTGTGCCGGGATACAGACGTAGATCACATTTCTTTCGGTTGAAGGGCATACAAACCAAGGTCGGAACAGGAGCTGCCCCCGACCGACCATCGCCTTATACAGGCGCCTAAAGTCCTAGTTCCTAGTGAGTTTATCACGTTAGCACATCTGCTTGTCACGTCCTGGTGCACTCTTCCACCTCCTGTGGTGCCAGAAATACTGTTCGGGAGCCAACCTCACTGCCCGCTCTAGTGCTGCGGAGTGGGCAGCTGTCAGCCTTCTAATATCAGCATCCACTTCACCACTGGAGTGAAAATCGATTCTCTCAAGAGATACCGTGTAACGCTGTCTCCATCCAGGATCTCGGAGTGCTATTCCAAGAAATATCGGTGCCCCTGTGCGAATTGCGAAAAGTGCAGGAGCTCGGGTAGTCGATACCTCTCTACCAAAAAATGAAACTTCTATGCCCCCTTTATGAGCATGCTGGTCTGCGAGAACCGCCACTACTCGTCCTCTTAGCAAACTACGTGGCACCTCTCTAGCCACCTCATCCATATGGATCAGACCTATACCAAATCTTTCCCGCACTCCAGTAATTGCGTCACCAATTGCCTTATTGGCCATACGCTTCGCTATAGCATCAAGTGATATCCCACGTGAAGTGAACGCTCCACCTCCAACTTCCCAGTTTCCAAGATGTCCCGTGACGACTATTACACCCCTACCCTCTTCGACTGCGGTCCGAAATAATGCCAAATCCGGGATGCGAGTTCTCGCACTTAAGTCTTTATCTGTTGCCCGGCTGAGCCTAAGCGTGGCGACGGCTTCCCTTCCTAAATGTGCGTAGCTGGCCCTAGCAACATCATGACGCCATGCGTCTGTCCTTTCCGGAAATGCCAGAAAGAGATGTTCATCGACTTCAGTCCGCCGCACTCTCAGAACACTTCCCGCAATCCATCCCAAAAGAGACCCAACGCTCAATGCTAGCGCTTCCGGAAGAAATATGGAGACGCTTGAGAAAGCCCTAAATGCTAAGTGTTCTATATAGTGTCTGGCTTTCCGAAGTTTCATAGGCTGGAGGGAAATCTCAATAATTGCCCATACTCGGGAGGTCAGAAGTCATCCGCAGGCCAAAAGGGCTCTCCACCAAGTCCACCTCATTGAATTGAAGGTCATAAAGCCTCCGATAGAGACCAGCCTTAGCTATCAGCGTTCCATGGTCACCTTGTTCTATGATTTCTCCTTTATCCATCACTAGGATCTTGTTCGCATTTAGAATCGTAGAAATCCGATGCGCGATGACAAAGACAGTCCGCCCGACCATTAAGTGACTCGTCGCTTCTTGGATGGCACGCTCTGCCGCAGGATCTACAGAACTCATTGCCTCATCAAGCACTAGGATAGGACGGTTCATCAAGAGTGCTCGGGCGATTGCTACGCGCTGTCTTTCGCCACCGGAGAGCTCGACACCTCTCTCACCAACTATGGTGTCATATCCCCCTGGCATCTCCGTGATAAAATCATGCGCATAAGCAGCGGAAGCGGCGGCAACAATGTCAGAATGACTAGCTCCCGGACGACCATAGCCAATATTCGAACTCACTGTATCATGGAAGAGCACGGTATCCTGAGAAACAATCGCAAATAGGGATCTCAAGTCTTCGATTCGCAATTGCCGGATATCCAAACCATCAAGCATGATGCATCCAGCATCCACATCGAAGAAGCGTACGAGGAGATCTACGAGAGTACTCTTCCCGGAACCGCTCGGACCTACTAAGGCGATAACATCACCACGACTTGCTTGAAAGGATATGCCCCGCAGAACAGGTTCACCTCTCCGATACGAGAAAGATACGTCTTCGAAGTTGATAGCAGACTCAAACCCCCTAATTGAGCGTGCGCCGGATGCATCAGAGACCTCATGGGGGATATCAAGAAAGTCGAAGATACGCTCGGCAGCTACGAGCCCCGGTTGAGCAATAGCCGGGAACTTCGCCACATTTTTTACCGGTGAATACAGCTTCACTGAGAGGCCAAGAAAACCGACAAATTCAGGACCAGTCACCTCCCCTGCTACAACAAATCTGGCTCCAAGCCAAAGAATCACGACAGTACCAGCTGCTGCCAGTAATTCAGTGAGCGGTGGAGCAAGCGCACGGACAAACTCAGCACGCATGAAACGGCGAAAATACTCACCAGTAAGACCACTGAACCTCTCCCTTTCACGCTTTTCGGAAGAGGAAGATTTCACAAGGCGGATCCCGGAGAGCGTTTCTTGAATGTGAGCAGTAATGTCACCTCCAAGATCCAGAACACTGTGATCGAGCTTCCGAAGCACGCCTACGAGTGGCCCCCAGAAAATCATAGTAAGGGGTACTACCACAAAAGCAGCCGCAGTTAATTGCCACGAAATTAGGACCATCGCTATGACTGCAATTGAGAACTCGAGACTAGCCGAGAGCAACTTGAATAATTCAGTCGTCACCAGTCTCCGGAATTGTTCAACCTCGGTGGTCAAACGGCTCACCACCTGTCCCAATCGAGTGCGGTTGAAAAAGGATAAATCGAGGCTGATAAGGTGACCATAAATCTGGTTCCTAAGGTCCCGACTTACCCCCTGTTCAACTCGGGCCACAAAGTAGGTCCGAGAAAAGTGAAAGATATTTTTTATTAGAAACACTAGGATGATGAGTGCTATGATCCTGCCAATCGCCACGAGCGGGTCTCCTGCGATATCGACCCATTGGTAAACTGTAGCATCGAGAAGGCGATCCATGCCCGTTGCGCTAGCAAACCCCGGTCCACCTGAACTCGAGAAAAGTGTCTCTACAAAAGGAATGAGCAGTACGTACACCCAGGCGTCTAAGACTGCAAATAGAAAAGCAGAGACTGATGCCAAGACCAAGAACGCTCCGTGTGGAGTCATGAGTGGCACGATACGAGGAACCGGGGAAATGCTCCTTGAGTGATCCCAGTTAGGCTTCATTGGCTTAGCAGGGGGCAACTAATAAGTAAGCCGCATAAGGGCTACACTCACCCCACTCGGCGCGATACCCTCTGCAAGTTGGCTACGAGCAGAGTTGGTGACGCAAGAAAAAAGAATGTGCCCAGGCGCGCAGAAGAAGATCTCCTCAGCGTCCCCCACCCAGGTTTTCGTCATTTATTGATCCAATACAATTCGAAAGTGAAGCTCAAACCCGATAGCCCGCCCGTTATCAACGGACTGACATTAATTATTCTTTACAAATGGGTGTGAGCAAGAATTACTGGTATCGCGTAACAAACAACCATCCCTCTGCACTCATCCCTACAATTAAATGGATATCCGATAGGTGAACCACGATGCTACCGGCTTGCCGTCCCGAGTCGCCGGACGGAAAAGCCACTCCGCAGCCTGTCGGATAAGTCTTCGGTCAAAATCGATGTCCTCCGTAGTCGGATCTATGTAAGTAGAATCCGGGATTACGCCACCGCTTTCATCAATAAAGACCCACACCTGTATTTCTGTGCCCCTTAGATCACGCTTGTTGCTCGGGATAATTATGTCTCGGGGAGTCGCTGGTACCCAACCGGAGGCGCCTTGGTGGGGCATTCCAGGACCATCACTGAGACCCAGCACCTTATCAAGGCTGGGCCATTCACCTAACGCTGAGACCGGGCCTCTCTCGATGATCTGAGCAAGCTTAACTTCTTGAATATCAATTTGGCTGGGGATCGGGATTGGTGAAGGCGCGATCGGGAGATTGGGTGGAACCCAAATACTCAATGCCCTCAAGGAGCTTTCGTCGATAGTGCGGTCGCTCTGTTCAGGGCCAGGGGCCATATAGGGTGAGACGGGAACAGCCGTGATCTTCCAAATGAAAAAAACCAGAAAATGGACTGCGACAGACATAGCGATTCCGTTACGCCACATCCTTCTTTCCCAGCGATGTCGATCTTTTATGCGGATTTCGGCTTTGTAACTCATTAAGGTTCTGATAAAATGCCCTGGCCTGAGCCAATATATACTATCCTGGGAACTGGTCTCTTTGTTTCCGGAATCACCACAGCACCCTGTCACTAGCCTAGCATCGCATCTAAGATCGGTCGCTACGCGGAGGACTATATAGACCTCGAATATTCATGGAATCCTCAATCACAACGATGCAAAATCCCCCGGCCTCCAAACTTGCTGCGTTCTACGAACTTACAAAGCCTGGAATCGTCCTGTACGTAGCGATCACAGCTGGTGTAGGTGCATTCGTAGGATCTCGCGGTTCACTCCAACTTTGGCTGGGATTCCATACGATATTAGGAACCGGAATCACCACAGCCGGAGCGCTTGCACTCAATCAGTACACGGAGAGAGACGCTGATCGAGTGATGAAACGGACCAGAGGGCGTCCAATCCCATCTGGGAGATTGTCACCGCAATCAGCTCTTTATTTTAGCCTAGCCCTACTTTTTTCGGGGCTAATGTACCTCACGTTTACTGTGTCGTGGTTACCAGCAGTGATTGCGGCCTTCTCGGCACTCATATATGAGGCTGTCTATACACCGCTTAAGTCTCGTTCTTATGGAGCCACCTTAGCAGGGGGAGTTCCAGGAGCTCTGCCGATGCTCATAGGTTGGAGCGCCGCAACCGGTATGCTGGAGCCCGCGGGATTTGCTCTCTTTGGAATCACCTATCTATGGCAACTGCCTCACGTACTCGCCCTCGCATGGATGCTCCGGGAAGATTATCGACTCGTGGGCTTCAAGCTGATACCCAGAGGAGGCGGTCGAATCATCGGGATGCACATGGTTACAGCAACTGCTGCCCTGCTACCGACAGTAGTTTCACCTAACATCCTAGGATACACCGGGGTCTGGTACCTGGCAGGTGCACTCCTGGCAACAACATACTTCCTCGTAGTCACGATTTTCGCTGCTCGCAATATGACCAGCGCAACTGCCCGGAAAGTTTTCCAGGCGTCACTCTTGTATCATCCGATACTCTTAGGCCTAATGTTGTTCGATACCATTCGTCTCTGAATAGACCATCATCTCCGCGGAGATTTCTTGATGCGTTACCTCATCGTCACAATGCTCATCGCGGTTGTACCAGTGTCCTTGTTTGGCCAGGAGTCCGCACGACCAAGGGCCCGCGACCTTGGTCTTATTATCGGTATTTTCAATACTGGTGAGCACAATGCAATCACAGACGTGCCAGGTGTGCACGTTGGTCAAACCACTGTACTTGAGGGTTCCCGTGTTCGAACCGGGGTAACCGCGATCTTACCTCACAAGGGCAATTTGTATTCGAGTCGTGTGCCGGCTGCAATCCATGTGGGTAATGGCTTTGGCAAGCTCCTTGGCATGACACAGGTGCAAGAACTCGGAGAGATCGAGACACCAATTCTCCTCACTTGCACTTTATGCGTATGGAAGGCAGCGGATGCGATGGTCGAGTGGATGTTAGGCCAGGACGAGATGGAGAATGTGCGCTCCATCAACCCAGTTGTCGGTGAGACAAATGACGGTGCGCTGAACGATATACGTTCGCGCCCCATAGAAGCGCATCATGTGGTTGCAGCGCTCGAATCGGCTACAAATGGTCCAGTAACTGAAGGTGCTGTTGGCGCGGGCGCAGGCACGGTCGCTTTCGGCTGGAAAGGAGGGATTGGAACGAGCAGCCGTGTACTACCTGAACGCCTTGGTGGATACAATTTAGGTGTACTGGTCCAGTCCAACTTCGGTGGCATCTTACAGATTAGCGGTGCACCCGTCGGGATTGAGCTGGGGCAATATTCATTCTCGGGTCAGGTTTCAGGAGAAGAAGCACCCGATCTAGAGGAAGACATCCATGAGTGGGGTTCAATAATGATTGTGATAGCAACCGACGCTCCACTATCGGACAGAAACCTAGAGCGGGTTGCCCGAAGGGCAGTGATGGGGCTCTCTCGCACTGGATCGTATGCCAGTAACGGTTCGGGCGATTATGTGATCGCATTTTCGACTGCTAATGGTGTTCGTCGGCCAGTAACTGATGGCCTGTACGAACTGGAGGATTTACCGAACGGGAGGATTAGCGCTCTTTTTCAGGCTACAGTCGAGGCGACTGAGGAAGCGATCTACAACTCACTTTTCAAAGCACAAACAGTCACAAGCAATGGCCGCACAGTAGAGGCGCTTCCAATCACTGAAACGACTGAGATCCTTACACGTTATGGAGTAATCCGGTAACCCAATTAGGCGACTGTCACTCTTGCTAGGACTCGTGTGCCACTGCCGTATCGATCATTTGATCTATCTCAGCCTTGCTGTAGCCGAACTCTTGGAGCACGCTCCGTGTGTGCTCTCCGAGGAGTGGAGCACCTACTCGTGGTCCACTAGGGCCATGCCCATCACTTGATCCTGAGAGCTTAACCGGAATCCCAAGTGAACGGACAAGTCCTGCGGTCGTATGCTCAACATCAACGACCATACGACGAGCTTCAGTCTGCGGATGCTCAAGCATCTCACCCACTGACGCGACTGGTCCTGCTGGAACACCTGCATCTTCAAGCACAGTCAGCCAATGCTCAGTGGTACACTCTCGGAAATGTCTCCCGAGAATCTCGACAAGATCCGTGAGGTTTGCCATCCGATCTGTGTTGGTAACAAAGCGATCGTCACTGCTAAGTTCCTTCAGATCTAGAGCTTCTGTAAAGCGGGTCCACGTCCCTTCATTCGAAGCTCCCACATTAATCCAACCATTCTTAGTCTGAAATGCTTGGTACGGTGCTGCCATAGGGTGAGCTGACCCCAAAGGAGCCGGAGAAACTCCAGTCGCTAGTGCTATCGCACTCTGCCAGTATGTCTGTGTGATACCAGCTTCATATAGCGAGGTATCTACTCGCTGTCCCTGCCCGGTACGCTCCCGTTCCAAGACAGCGCAGACGACCCCAAAAGAGGCAATAATGCCTGCAGTGATGTCCGTGAGAGGTGCTCCTACCTTGACTGGTTCCCGACCCGGCTCCTCGCCGGTAACACTCATTAGCCCGGAGTAGCCTTGCGCAATCAAATCAAAGCCGCCCTGCGATGAAAGCGGGCCGGTGCGCCCAAAACCCGTGATCTGACAATAGATCAGCCGTTCGTTTAGCACAGCCAGATCCTCATAGCCCAACCCCATCCGTTCCATAGTTCCTGCGCGGAAATTTTCGATCACAACATCCGCGGAGGACACCATCTGGCGCACGACTGCCCGGCCCTCTTCCGTGCGTAGGTCAAGTGCTATTCCCCTCTTTCCACGATTAAGCATCATGAATGCGGCAGATTCACCCTCAATCTCGGGGGGCGAGAAGTGCCGCGTCGTGTCACCGCCCGGTAAACGCTCCACTTTTATGACGTCTGCACCTAGATCTCCGAGAAATAGTCCACAGATCGGGCCCGCCATAACATGCGCAAGCTCGATGACACGTAAGCCTTCAAGCGGAGTCGACATCAGTTGCCGTCCCTCACTACTGACCACTGAACTTTGGAGGTCGTTTTTCAAGGAAGGCAGATCTCCCTTCTTTGTAATCCTCCGTCTGGAAGGCCTCCAATGCCTCATCCCGCTCGGCCCTCGTAAGTGGTTCACTGTTCCGTTCCATAAGGCGCAGAATAAACCTCTTGTGCCATCGATTCACGAGAGGTGCCCCGTCAGCAATGCGGTTAGCGAGATCCCAACCCATAGATATTACCTCTGTATCCTCAACAATTCGGCTCACAAGACCAATCTCTCTCGCACGGCTGGCTCCAATAAGATCACCAGTCAAGAGGATCTCCAGCACCGGGCCAGGACCAAGAAGGGCGATCAGCGGTTCTAGCTCATCATGAGACATCGTCAAACCAAGTCGGTTGATCGGAGCACCGAAGCGGCTAGACCGACCACAAATACGCACGTCGCAACATGCGGCAATCTCCATACCACCTCCAACACATAGTCCTTCAATCAAACCAAGTGTTGGGTGACAACACTCACGTACTGCGTTCATACCGCGAGATATCGCCTCTGAGTAACGCCTTGCATCCTCAGGTGTGTCGCGTTGGTCCACAAATGAAGATATGTCCGAACCTGTCGAAAATGCTCGGTCACCAGCTCCACGTATGATCACACAGCCGATATCTGAATTCCTGGAGAGCTCGTCGAATGCATCCGCTAGGGCTGCCCATCCCCCTAGGTCGAGGATATTGTGTTTCTCAGGGCAATCCAGAATTACTTCTGCGACCCGTCCTTTGAGAGAAGTTCGAACCTGAGCATTCATCGATAGAAGATTTCGACCAAGATCATTGGGATTGAAGGAACGTAGGTCACAAGCAATAGCACTGCGAGAAGCACCGCAACGAAGTAGACGTTGACCTTGCTGACTTCCCAAATATCAGCCTTCGCCACCGAACATGCGGTCACGAGGACTGACGCGACTGGAGGGGTCTGCTGCCCAATCCCAAGATTGAGGGTAACGACAAGCCCAAAATGAACGGGATCGATACCCGCAGCCAGAATAAGTGGCATCACGATCGGAACAACGAGTATGATGGCAGCAGCCGAGTGCAGAAAAAGTCCAATCACCAGAAAGAAAACATTGAGTAGTAGCAAGATCGCCCACCGATCCTGCGTGAGGATCATTATGCCTTCAGCAACCCGCTGGGGTACACGGACCTCAGTCAGATAGTCTCCCAGTAGGGCCGAAGCAGCTACCAACAGCATTACCACAGCCGTCTGGATACCGCCTTCCAATATTGCAGCCTTGAGACGGCTCCAATCGAGTTCTCGGTATACCACTCCTCCAATGAGAACTGCAGCAACAACAGCGAGCCCTGCACCTTCTGTGGCGGTGACCCAACCGCCAAAGATTCCACCCAATATGATCAACGGAAGGGATAGTGCCCATATTGCTTCTTTAAAGGTTTCCCAGACACGAGCAAGTTTGAATATCTGTTCTGTCGGAAAGTTGTGCCGGCGAGCTAACAGATACGCAACAAACATCATCATCAAGCCACCCAGCACTCCCGGAATAATCCCAGCAACAAAAAGCTCTACAACCGAGCTTCCTGACATGACCCCATATAGGATCATCGGTATCGAGGGCGGGATAATGACGGCCAAAGTTGCCGAGGATGACGTAACAGCAGCAGCAAAGGAACTGGAGTAACCTTTATTTTTCATCGCAGGAATCAGGATCGAGCCAAGGGCTGCAACGTCCGCAACAGCCGAACCACTGATTTCTGCAAAGAACATCGAAGCACTGATAGTCACCATCGAAAGTCCGCCGCGCACAAAGCCTACCAACGAAGAAGCGAACGCAACCAGCCTTCGGCTGATCCCAGATGCATTCATGATCGCGCCAGCCAAGATAAAAAGTGGGATCGCGATCAGTGGAAACGATGTTGCCCCGCTAAACATCACCAGCCCGACATTAGGTAGAGATGCAGCACCTCCAGGCCCTGTGATCATTGCTAGAATGGCAACCAGGCCCAGAGAGACCGCTATCGGAATGCCGATCAGAACAAATGCGAGTAACACAACACCTATTCCAAGGAGACTCATTGGGGGACCTCACCAATTGGGGAACCAGCATTCGGGGATACCTCTGCGGATCCCGAGATGGAGTGCTTCATGGCATCGGGGAGTGATAGAAGTTGCGCTCCGATGAAGAGCGTGGCACCGATCGGAATGACCGATTGAGCGACTGCTGCCGGCACCCACGGGAGTGAGATTAGCGTCGTACCACCGAGAACACTTAACACCTGAATTCCTGCCCAGGTAAGCGTGCCGAGGAAAGCAAGAACAAGAACTTCAGCAACGAGGACCACAAATATTCTCAGGTTGCCTGAGAGTTTGTCCACCAGAGTGGGCACTCCGATGTGGGCCCTATGTAGAGCTGCTAATGCTGCCCCATAGTAGGTCAACCAAGCGAGGAGAATGGACGCAACTTCATCATACCAGACTAACGATGCTCCACTCTTCCGGAAGACAACCCCTACAATGACGACTAGAGCAAGCGAAACCATCAGGAAGAGGACCAGCCCTTCCAGAATCTTTCGTAGCCCAGTTCGAGCCTTTGTGAACGTCACCAGAGCAAATTCAGTTTGACCCCGCTGCAACAGCACGCTCAACTAGAAGACCTCCTCCCTCAACTGCTTGGTCAAACTCGTCGTAGATGTCGCTACTCGCTAGCAAGAAGGCATCTCGGTCAGGCCGTGTCACCTTAACTCCCTCAGCTTCAACCTGGGCTAAAAGCTCATGGTCAAGTCGAGCTGCTGTGTCGTGAACAAATGTCTGAACCAAGCGAGCTTCTTCCTCCAAAACCCGGCGGACGTCAGGAGGTAACGCTGCCCAATGAGAAGCTGAGACCACAACGTACCCGGGTGTATATACGTGGCCAGTGAGCGAAAGATGCTCCTGGACTTCATACAGTTTAGATCCCCAAATCTGTGCGAGCGGGTTCTCTTGGCCATCTATCACACCAGTCTGCAATCCAATAAAAACCTCGGAAAGAGCCATTGGAGTCGGGTTAGCACCCAAGGTTTGAAAAAGTTTCACACGCCAAATACCACGAGGTGTTCGGAGCTTGATTCCAGAGAGATCATCGGGGCTTGCAATTGGTCGAGTGTTATTCGTCACATGCCGAAAACCATTTTCCCACAGAGCAATAATCCGATAACCCTTTTGTTCTGCGAGCGGTGCCAGATCAGGCCAAACGACCTCTTTTTCAATTGCACGCATGTGCGCACGGTCCCGCACAAGATAGGGCATTTCAAATAGTCCAAATTCATCTATCTGTGAGGACATAACAGTAGACGGCAGTGCGAAGTCAACCGTACCGAGCTTGATCTTTTGGAGCAACAACTCATCGCTGCCCAGTTGACTAGAGCCATATACCACGACCTCGAATCCATCCAGTCGCTCGTTGGCTCGACGAGCAAATTCTTCGGCGGAAAGAGCAAACAGAGATCCCGGTTCACCGACATGACCAAACGTAAGTTCTCGTGGCCCAGTCGCCTTGTCCGCACAGCTACCAAGTCCCAGGACGAAAGCGGATGCTGCCAGCACGAAACACACTCTAGTGAGCGTCGGTGTGGCTAACACAATCTCACGATTCCAGTTCATTCAACCTTCCTCTTATTAAGCAGGAATGCCATGGCGGCGGAAACCCCCTCCCTGTTGACCGGTACCCCGGCGGAAACTAACCCCATCTCCACCCCAGCAAGTGTCCCCATGAGTGACAGGGCATTGAAGTGACCAAGATGTCCAACTCTAAAGATTCGACCTTGAAGCTTACCAAGACCTGTTCCCAAAGACATGTCAAATTGCTTCAAAACGATCCTCCGCACCTCATCCGCGTCAACTCCATCCGGCATCATAACAGCTGTTAGCGCGTTGCTGGACTCAGCAGCTTCCAGTGGGTAGCCCTCTAAGCCCCAAGCGGAAACCGCCGCACGAGCTGCACCCGCAAGTCTTGTATGGCGCTGCAATACATCGGGCAGGCCCTCTTCACGAAGCATCGACAGTGATTCGTCGAGTCCAAAGAAAAGGTTTGTGGCCGGTGTGTAGGGGAAAAACCCGTTCTTGTTAAACTCCAAGTGATCCCGCCAACTCCAGTACGAGTTAGGAAATCCAGATGATTCACTAGCAGCAAGGGCTCTCGGACTTAGTGCGACAAACGACAGGCCCGGAGGAAGCATAAGCCCCTTCTGAGAACCAGTTACCGCCACATCCACCCCCCATTCATCATGCCGGAAATCAGTCGCACCAAGGGATGACACGGTATCCACCATAAGAAGTGCCGAGCAGCTGGATTCTCGCAAAGCATCACCGATCGCCGCGACATCGCTAGTTACCCCAGTCGATGTTTCGTTGTGTACCACCAAAATAGCCTTGACGTTACGCGCCTTATCCGAATGGAGCGCTTCCATGACTGCATCGGCTGTCAGACCCCGACGCGAGTTCCAAGGTTTGAACTGCACGTGCAGACCGAAGCGCCCAGCGACCTCTGCCCACTTCTCAGCAAAAAAACCTTGATTGAACGCCAGGATACTGTCACCGGGTGACAGCACATTGGTGATCGCTGCCTCCCATGCACCTGTTGCAGATGACGGATAGATGAGGACAGGATGTTCGGTTCTAAAAACCAGCTTTATTTCTCCTAGGAGTCGATGAGTCATCGCTTGGAACTCTGGACCACGATGATCAATTGTCGGCCGCGACATCGCGCGCAGCACACGGTCCGGCACATTGGTCGGTCCCGGCAGTTGTAGGAAGTGGCGTCCGCTTTGGTAGGGCACGAGCGTCTGTGGTTGGGTGCAACCCGGGTCGGTGAGCCGTAGACTCACGCCGACGAGAAGGTTCAACTTACACAGTCCCCTAGCGCCCGACACTATCCCCCATGGCCGCAAGCGATATCCAACCCGGAGATCCTGGGCTCGAGAAGAAGCTCCGACACGTAGTGGAAGGAGAAGTGCGTTTTGATGCCTTCACACGTGGAATATTCTCTACTGATGCTTCTCACTACCAGGTCGAACCACTCGGCGTTGTCTTTCCTGCAACTGCAGAAGATATCCAAGTAGTCATGGAAGTAGCCCGAGAGGAGAACGTTCCTGTGCTTCCGCGCGGTGCGGGAACCTCCCAGTGCGGCCAAACGGTAGGTCGTGCGATTGTCGTCGACGTTAGCCGCCATCTCAACCAAATAGGTGGCATGAATGGAGATGAGATCGAAGTCGAACCTGGGGTGGTCCTAGACCATTTAAACGCCCATTTACGGCAGCGACATCAGTGGTTTCCAGTCGATCCTTCCACTGGGAGTCGTGCAACACTCGGGGGAATGGCGGGGAACAATAGCGCGGGTGCCCGCTCTCTCCGATATGGAACGATGGTGGACAACGTCTCAGCCATCGAAGTAGTGCTCCCAGACGGTCGCAGACTCTGGCTAGGGTCAGAAGAATCCGAAGAGCACTACATGCCGACTGAACTCGCGTTTCTGAGAAGCCTCTACGCGAATCACTCAGCAGAAATTATTCAGCGCACACCCAAGACCATGCGGAATGTGGCTGGTTACAATCTTGCCAGTCTAAATCCAAACCAGGAAAATCTCGCGCAACTCTTGGTGGGCTCCGAAGGGACTCTCGCATTCTTTGTGCGTTTACGTCTGAAGCTCAGCCCACTACTTCGCTCAAGAGTTCTGGGTATTTGCCACTTCGATGGTCTACTCGAAGCACTCGACACCGTCCAGCATATCGTAAAGCTGAGCCCAACTGCGGTAGAGCTGATAGACCAGAACATCTTGAGCCTTGGAGCAAGACACCCAGACTTCCGGAGTGCCATGAGTGATTTTGTGACAGGCACCCCAAAAGCGTTACTCCTAGTCGAGTTTTCCGAAGAACTTCCAGGGACAGACCTGGGCGATAAGCTGAATGAACTCGAGGAACTTTTGAGCGAGTTAGGGCACCCGAACAGTGTAGTGCGTGCAGAAACTGAATCACTCCAATCAGCAGCCTGGAGTGTACGCAAGGAAGGTCTCAATATCGTGATGTCGATGGCAGGTCCCAGGAAGCCCATTTCGTTCATCGAGGACTGTGCGGTGCCACTAGAACACCTGTCTAGCTACGCTCGGCATGTGGACGAGATTTTTTCTAAGCATGGAGTAGAGGGGACCTGGTACGCACACGCGTCTGTTGGATGTCTGCACGTTCGCCCTGCCCTAAACCTCAGGGATCCTAGTGACGTTCGCCGCATGCGCGCGATTGCGGAAGAGACCCATGAGGTCGTGCGGCGCTACGGAGGGACACACTCCGGAGAACACGGTGACGGCCTCCTTAGATCGGAGTTTATCAAGCCGATGCTGGGTGAACGGATGCGACAGATCTTTGGAGAAGTTAAGGAAACTTTCGACCCTCATGGTCTCATGAATCCCGGTAAGATTATCAATCCCCCTCGGATGGATGACCCTACTTTATTTAGGTTCCAAGCCGAAAATGTAGAGAAGAAGTTACCAGTGGTCCTAGACTGGTCTCAGGACGGGGGAGTCCTAACTGCCCTGGAACAATGCAACAACAATGGTGCGTGTCTCAAATCAGATCCGGGGGTGATGTGTCCCTCATATCGTGTCACTCAAGATGAACGACACTCGACCCGTGGACGAGCTAATGCGCTCCGACTCGCCGTTACCGGACAACTCGGTGCAACCGGCCTAAATTCACCAGAGATGGCAGAGGCAATGTCGCTGTGTATTTCTTGTAAGGGATGTAAACGAGAGTGCCCAACCGGCATTGACATGGCGGCCTTGAAATTGGAGTGGCAGTATCACCAAAATCGACACTCAGGTGTTCCCGTCCGAACGCGATTGCTAGGAGAGTTGCCGCGACTAGCACCCTGGGCAACGCAAATCGGGCAACTCGTGAATATCCTCGGGAAACTACCCCTTGGGCGTCGCCTGCTCGGCTTTGCTCCCGAGCGAAAGCTACCCCAATGGCATGGGTCACCCTGGAACGACAGTGAACTCCCACCCCCACCCATCGTTACTGGTCCCACTGACGTCATACTTTTCGTTGATACTTTCACGAGGTGGTTTGAACCTGAGGTGCCGCGGGCAGCCAAACATTTGCTAGAAACAGGCTCGTGGCAGACCCAAACACTGCAGTATCCAGGTCGTCCACTCTGTTGCGGACGTACCTACCTAAGTGGGGGTATGCTTGACGAGGCGAGACGAGAACTCCGACGCGTCTTGGACGCATTGGCTCCAGCAGCGCGAGCAGGAGCATGGATCGTCGGATTAGAGCCATCTTGCATCTACACCTTACGGGATGAGGCACCCGCATTACTACCAGGAGACGATGCGGATGTGGTAGCCGAGCGAGTACTACTCCTAGAGGAGTTCCTCGACCAAGAATGGGCACAAGGCCACACTCTTTCTTTTAAACCACTTAAAAGGCGGCGACTCAAGGTGCACGGTCATTGTCACCAAAAAGCATTTGGCACAGTCAATGCCAGTGTCCGAATGCTGGAGAGGATTCCGGACTTAACCGTAGAGGAGATCCCTTCAGGATGCTGCGGCATGGCGGGGGCATTCGGCTATCAAGCCGAGCACTACGACGCGTCGATGGCAATGGCTGAATTGGACTTGCTACCGGCAGTTCGGGCCACAGACGAGACAACAGAAATCGTCGCGAGCGGGACAAGTTGTCGCGCTCAGATCAGGGACGGGACAGGCCGGACGGCCCTACACCCTGCGGTGTTACTCCAAAGAGCACTTACAGAACCGGGCGACTAAGGCCCACCGATGGATAAGCTCGGATCGATGCAAAGTTGATTCGTACTGCCTAACTCAATTTGACGACAACCGCAGTAGATACTTCGGGTAGATTCAGGAGTGCATCACGAACTTTGCTATCTACCGTGCCGTCTACTGCGATAGCAGCTATGGCTTCCCCTCCCGCAGTAAGCCGAGCCTGGTGGTATTCGGCAATATTGATCGCGTGGCCCCCCAAAAGGGTTCCGACCCGGCCGATAACACCTGGTACATCTTGGTTCCTGAGCACAATCAGTGTGCCGTCAGGCACAATATCAACATGATAATCTCGGATTCGAACAATTCGGGGATGTAGGTCACCCAACAGAGCACCAGCAAGTCTTAGATCCTCACCTTCGGCCTTAACGATGATCTCAACAAACTCAGAATAGTCAGTTCGTCTGGAGAGATAGGCTTGTGAGATGCCGATTCCGCGCTGTCTGGCAAGATATCCAGCACTGACAAAATTCACCTTCCGTGACCCCATAATGTTCTTGAGCAATCCCATGAGAACATACGCGGTCAGGGGTGGAAGCACTTCTTCAAGCCCACCTGAGTAACGCACCTCTATACCCCTGATTCCACCTCTAGCAAGCGCACATGCGAGAATTCCTAAGCGTTGACCAAGAGCAAAAACAGGTCCGCATTCCTGCAGTGTGGCACCTCCGAACGCCGGGGCATTGAGAGCATGAGAAAGATCCCCCTCTAGGAGTGCAGCCTTGACGGCCTCACTGATCTCGGTAGCGACCAATTCCTGAGCCTCCAGTGTCGAGGCCCCAAGGTGGGGCGTAAGTACTACGCCAGAAGCCTTACGTAACGGGCTATCGTCTTCGAGTGGTTCGTTTTCATAAACGTCAAGCGCGGCCCCTGCGATTCTTTCTTCATTCAGGGCCACTGCAAGAGCCGCCTCATCGATGACTTGACCTCTTGAGACATTCACAATGAAGGCACTCTTTTTCATACGGGATATGATTTTCTGGTCGATCATCCCTCGAGTGTCATCTGTAAGTGGAACATGTAAAGATAGGACGTCTGCACTCTCAATGACTGTTCCCAGATCAGCACGGTCCAGACCCAGTTCCTTAGCTCTTTCATCAGTGAGATATGGGTCACTAACCACAACGTGCATACCAAAGGCACGACAGCGGTGCGCAACTTCCTGGCCAACACGGCCAGCACCAACTAGGCCAAGCGTGCGACCTCGAAGTTCTGCTCCCTTGAAGCGACCCCGATCCCACTCTCCTCGGCGGACTGAAGCATCAGCACCCGGAACTCCGCGAACCACCGAGAGCATCAGTGCAAGTGTGAGCTCCGCAGCAGATACGGTATTACCCGCAGGCGCGTTGAGTACCGCAATGCCACGCTCGGTAGCCGCATCTAGATCAATATTGTCAACACCGACCCCGGCGCGCCCAATAACTTTCAGGCTCTGGGCCTCAGCTAACATGTCGGAGTCAACCTTCGTAGCACTCCTGACTATCAAACCATCAGCACTAGTCAACGCATTACGAAAGTCAGTGGAAGATGAATCATTGATCTCGATAAGTTTGAGCTGACTATCTTCTCGTAATGGCTGCAGGCCGCTCCCAGAGATGTTGTCAGTAACGAGAATGGAAAACGTCAACGCCATATCAGCTGAGGACCTCGGCGAGGACAGAGAGCAATTCCTCTAATTCGTCTAGGGTGTGCTCGCCCATATGTCCGATGCGAAATGTTGTAGGCTTAAGTTTCCCATATCCCCCTCCGATGACCCATCCCCGCTCTTTGACAGCATCGACGATCGATGGAGCACTCACCCCATCCGGTACCTGAACAGCTGTTACTGTCGGAGAACGATGGCCCTCCGCGGCGACTACCTTAAGCTGAACACCCGAAGACCTCATCTCCTCGACCCACGCCCAAGTGCGTTCAGCCATCTTTTGATGACGTACCCAACGACCTTCCATGGTTTCTTTAGCCATCAAGCGGAGTTGTACCTGAAGTGCAAAGAGGGTTGAGAGCGCAGGCGTAGTGGGTGTCTGTAACTTCTCTATATTTTCAGAATATCTAACTAGGTCAAAATAGTAGCCCCGGCCACCCACTTCTTTGGCTCGCTCAATCATCGAGTTAGATGCCACACCAAACGAAACACCAGGCGGTATAGAGAAGGCCTTCTGTCCACCAGTCAGAACAAAATCAAGTCCCCAAGAATCAGTTTGGAGTTCAGCACCGGCTGCACCACTCACGGAGTCAACCAACAGAAGAGTTCCAGCATGCTGGTGCACTACCTCAGAGAGCGTCTGTAAATCGTTTAATACCCCAGTAGAAGTCTCGGAGTGAGCCACTGTAACGGCGTCGTATTTCTTGACCGATAGGGCCGCGGCGACTCGGTCAGGGTCCTGCGCTTCTCCCCAAGGAATAGCAACCTCATCGACTTCGAGGCCACAGTGACTTGCGATACTTGAGAAGCGTTTACTAAATGCACCGTTTACAAGTGAGAGCACCCGATTCGAAGCACCATTACGGATTGCAGCCTCCATAAGGCCAGTACCCGAGCATGGGACAATGAATACCGGACGTTCGGTCCGAAATGCGTCCTTGAGTCCGGCCTGTAACTCACCGATGAAAGCCTGCACATCCGGCCCTCGGTGACCTGTCATCGGTTGAAGTTGAGCAGCAAGCACTTCAGGCCGGACTTCAACAGGACCGGGTAGGAAGAAGCGTCCGTAGGGGCGAGTCAAACCCTTAGGGTCAGGGTGATTCAATTTATTAGTTCGAGGAACATCCCGATTCACTAGGAAGTTGGGATAGGCGCTCTGAAGTTTCGAAAGAAACTAATAGTTCAGTGAATGTTTTTCATGGGCCTTGAAGCCTCCGATCAAGGCGGTCCCTATGGCGGTCTGTTTAATCCCTCCAAGCATCCTTCCATTTCGAATAGGGCAAAGCCACCAACCCGCCTTGCTTGAGTACTGCCAAACCCGTTGGATCACGATACTGCTCACGATAGAAAACATAGGATATGTTTGCCTGTATCATTAATTTTGCACACACCGCACACGGGCTCGCGGTTATAAATGCGACCTTGTCACGCATTTGCCCAGGTGCCTTCACAAGAGCGTTCATCTCAGAATGGATGCAACCACACCTGCCCTGCTCAGTTGAGTCACATTTGTTCGGAAAGCCTCGAGCATTACCGTTGTACCCTATCGCGACAACATTTTCCAGGCCGGCATCTGTAATCACTGTCCCGACCTGGAGCCTTGCACAAGTTGAACGTTTAGCAAGCTCTTCAGCCATACGCATATAGACTTCATAGAGAGGGGGCCGACTCACATGCACGTCCACCCCGTCCTCAGGGTCACTGAGATTCAAAGGGTGACTGTTATCCCGGACTCCATCCTTGTGAACCAGCGGCACACTACCTCCTACTTTGATTCGAGCAACTCTATCAATCTCAAACCAGGCCGGAAACGATACCGACCTAAGTACCTTAGTTGCCCATCATCTTTGTGGTGAGCGCTGTCGGAGTCATCAGTTTGTAGATCGGTACTAAAGGTGGACGTGCTGAGCCCGTTCCGGCACCACGGCCACCAAAGCCCCGACCTCCACCTACAGCATCTGCTGAACGAGGAATCCAGGCATCCATCGTGTTCCAATAGACGACACTGTCCTCGGTCTCCGGCTCAAGCATGTGTGCGACCAATCGGCCAAGATATTGAGCTGTAGGTACAATGAAGGTGCCCGCTGGAAATAGTTCTGTAAGCGTGAGTACCTCACCTACTTCAACTTTCGTGGCTGCTGCATGGTTGTATGCGCGCTCGTGCGTAACGTCCGTGACCGTGTAAGCATCAACCTGGAGTTCTGCAGCTGATACAAGGGTTTCGACAGTGATCCCATGGCGCCTGAGCATCGCAACTGCATCAACAGCGTCACGAGGTAGGAGGTACGCCCAAGGGCGAGCGCGTAACCGTAGGGCGACCGGCTTCTTCATAAGCTCAGCTCCTGTAACCTGAATAATCTCTACCGGATCATTCGAGCTACCTCCCCTGCCACCTCCTCGCACAATTTCATAGCTGACAGGATACTCTTCTGCAGCATACTCCATCACGACAGCGATATCACCTCGCGGCTCAGCTCCCATCTCAATCGTCTCACTGCGTGCATCATCGACCACGCTCATAAGCCGATCAGTGTGTTCTGCAGCGAACTCGACTACGGTCAGATAACCCAGGTATCCGGCCCTTGCTCCTGTTTCAAGCTCCTGAGAAGGGGCTTCAAAAAGAATTCCAACCGAATTTACAAAGCCGCCATAGTTTCGACCGATCCTCGCTTGTGACCCTCCAACTCGCCACTCATTCTCATCTCCGCCCGTATAATACCAGGCCTTGTAGCCTTCCGTTGCAAGCTTCGCATTGATGGCTGGAAAAATTTCCCGGTCGCACATGAGCGTAATCTCAATTGCCGGATCGAAATGGCTCGGACACTGATAATTCAGGTTGTACGGTCGTGACCCGCCGTTGTGACCATCAACAAACATGTGCGGCCGCCACTTGCTGATAATGTTACCTACGTAGTTTGCGATCGCCGGCTGCTCGAGCTTGATGTAGTCGCGATTCAGGTCAATGCCCCACGCATTGCCTCGGGTACCTCGCTCAGTCGCCTCAAACCCGTCGGGATTGATTTGTGGCGCTACAAGAACTGTGACTTCATCAAGCAACTCATACGCATCCGTTCCCGGAATTGTAAAATCTCTCATCAGGATCATCAGGCCTTCTCGGAACGTTCGTTCCCCTCCATGGACGTTCGCAGCCAGAACTACTACAGGTCGCCCTAGGGCCCAAGCCTCCCATGGTTCGCTCACGAGCGGACGACTGAACACAGCATAGGGAAGCTCCCGTCCCTCCCATGTCTGCCCATAGCTCCCTAGCCGCATATCGGTGGTGACGCCGCGGAGTGCTTCCAGGTATTCCCACATCTCAAGATGTCGGGTATGGCGCGTGAAACCGTTTTCCTCGGCAGCCGTCCGAGGGTAACCATCTGGGACAGGAGACCATTCAACCTGTGCACGGCTTGGAGTAACCAGCGTTCCAGCCAAAAGGCCTGTCAGCAATAGAGAAAAACCATATCGGATGGCACCGTGTGGACAGTCGCGTCTCATTCTAGACCTCATCATTATCGGGGTGAAATGGATCGTAGGTACCGTTGTCAGAGCAGGCAAGCGAAGTCCCCTCTATACTCAACCCTTAGCCCTCTTTGCCGCCTTCTTTCTCATATTTTGGTCGAGAACCGTTTTCCGGAGTCGGACTGCGTCAGGTGTGATCTCAAGCAGTTCGTCCTCCTCAATGAACTCAAGCGCCACTTCCAGCGTAATCCTTCTAGGAGGTTCTAGCTTGATGCTCTCATCCGAACCGGCTGCCCTCATGTTCGTGAGTTTTTTTTCCTTACCAACGTTTACATCGAGGTCACCCGGTCTGGCGTTTTCTCCAACAATCATCCCACCGTAAACTTCTTCACCAGGTGACACAAAGAGAGTACCCCGTTCTTGGAGATTTTGCAGTGCGAATCCGACTGCCCTACCAACCCGATCGGCAACAAGCACGCCGCGCCCTCGGCCCTTGAGCACTCCAGCCCATGGGCCCCAAGAGTGGAACTGATGATGAAGAACACCCTCTCCGCGAGTGTCAGTGAGGAACTCTGACCGGTAGCCAACAAGTCCACGAGCGGGAACACGCAAGCTTAATCTAGTGGTTCCCGAGTCACCCATCGGTCGCAGATCGGTCATCTCCCCCTTTCTGGATCCTAGCTTCTCGATAACGATGCCAACTATTTCAGAAGGGACCTCAATTAGCGCCTCCTCATAAGGCTCCTGTAATTCTCCATCAACACCGGTCCGAGTTATCACTCTCGGTCGCGAAACCTGAAACTCATAACCCTCCCGTCGCATCGTCTCGATGAGTATGGATAAGTGAAGCTCACCACGCCCGCTTACCGTCAGGGTCTCTGGTTTCTCCGTATCCTCAACGCGCAGGGCCACGTTCTGTTCTAGTTCTCTATATAGTCGCTCACGGAGGTGTCGGCTCGTCACGAACTTGCCGGACTGTCCTGCAAATGGTGAGTTATTGACCGTGAAATCCATGGACAAGGTAGGCTCTTCGACCGCGATCCCGAGTAAACGCTCCTGATACTCCGGGTCACTCAACGTTTTCCCGATCTCCACACCTTCAATCCCAGTGAGTGCGATGATATCGCCTGCGCTTACCTCCTCAACCTCAATACGTTCTAGCCCACTAAACGTGTAGAGCTTAGCAACCTTAGCTTCTTCAGCCTCAGTCACATCGTCGACCATGCCAGGGCTACCAAAATCAAGAAGAGCAACACGCTGGCCGACACACACCTGCCCCCGCTCTATGCGCCCAATGGCAATCCGGCCCAAATAAGAAGAGTGATCAAGGGTTGAGACGAGCATCTGAAACGGACCAGTAGGATCGACCTCCGGTTCCGGAAAGTGCGATAGAATTCCATCAAACAGTGGCCTTAAATCTCCCTCACTTAGCTCCGGGGTATCTCCTGCCCAACCGTCACGCCCCACAGCATAGAGAAATGGTGAATCAAGCTGCCGTTCAGTTGCTTCCAGATCCATGAAAAGCTCTAGTACTTCATCATGCACCTCGGCCGGACGAGCATCCCCGCGGTCGATCTTATTGATCACCACGAGTGAGAGGAGTTCAAGCTCAAGAGCCTTTCTCGTAACAAAACGAGTCTGTGGCATAGGCCCTTCCGCTGCATCCACAAGCAGGACAACTCCATCGACCATTCTGAGAATCCGTTCTACTTCACCCCCGAAGTCGGCATGCCCTGGGGTATCAACAATGTTGATCTTCACATCATTCCAATACACTGCAGTATTCTTAGCAAGAATTGTGATCCCCCGCTCTCGCTCTAGGGGATTCGAATCCAAAACGCGTTCCTGCACCTGCTGGTTGTCACGAAAGACTCCGGCTTGCCGAAACATCTGATCGACTAGGGTGGTCTTTCCGTGATCAACGTGTGCGATTATGGCAATATTGCGGATGGGCATTGTTCCGGCGGTCCCCGACGACCGAGACGCTGAGATGAGAGCCCGTTAAGTTAGTCGCTTTCCTCCTATACTCTCAGTGCGAATCCTCATCGGAGTCACTTCTCTTGCGAACTACTTCTTCGGCACTCTTCGCCCTAGTGGCCATCCTGGTACCCGATCTTTCGCTACTCTCTGCTCAGGAGTTAGCTCCTGAGTACGCCGCAGAGGCCCGCGAGCTCGCGGTAGATCCAAAAATTGTGAAAGCGTTTGCGCTTGCTGAAGAACTAGACCAGTGGTCTCTCGAGAGATTAATCGAACTGACAGAGATTCCAGCACCTCCATTCTTAGAAAAAGCTAGAGGTCGGCGTTTTGCTGAGTTACTAAAACAATTTGGTGCAGATTCCGTCTGGACCGACATAGAAGGAAATGTGATTGGGCTGCGCCGTGGGCGAGGGAGGGAGCGGACGATTGGTTTTGGTGGACATCTAGACACGGTCTTCCCGGAGGGAACAGATGTCACAGTCCGCCAGGTTGGTGACACCCTCTTCGCACCTGGGATTGGCGATGATACTCGGGGGCTAGTTGTTGTGCTGACCGCTCTTCGAGCAATGGAGGAGGCCGGAGTTGAAACTGAGGACGATATTCTCTTCGTCGGAGTGGTAGGAGAGGAAGGCCTCGGAGACCTCAGGGGGATGAAACACTTATTTCGTGCAACGAATGAGGCACCTGACGTTTGGATTGATGTCGACGGTGGTGGCCTTAGTCGACTAGTCACTATGGGATTGGGTTCCGTTCGTTACCGCATAGCTTTTAGTGGACCAGGAGGACACTCGTGGGGTGCCTTCGGCCTGGTAAATCCAGCACACGCAATGAGCCGGGCCGTTCGGTACTTTCAAGATATTGCAGATACGCTCACGAGGAATGGGGCCCGTACCAGCTATAATGTAGGCCGAATCGGAGGAGGGACTTCAGTGAACTCGATCCCTGCAGAAACATGGATGGAGGTCGATATGCGCTCGGAAAGTCCTGAAAGTCTCGATCGTATCGAACAGATCTTCTTGGACGCGATGAGTCGTGGATTACACGAAGAGAACCGCCTCCGTCGTAGTGGACCCCCTCTGACACTTGAGAACAGAAAGGTGGGAGACAGGCCTTCCGGATCCCTTGAATCATCACTCCCACTCATCCAGCGAGCATTGGCCACTACTGCAGTTTTTGGTGTGTCAGGTGAACTGGCTCGGTCATCAACAGACTCGAACGTCCCAATCGCACAAGGGGTTCCAGCAGTAACCATTGGCCGAGGGGGCGTTGGAGGTGAAGGACACTCGCCTGGGGAGTGGTGGATCAACCGAGATGGCCATCTTGCGATACAACGCGCTTTGTTGCTTGTTGTGGCTGAAGCAGGCCTCGCTAATCCCATTTCCTAGGATCACTCTGGGATGCGCAGACACATGGATTGGTGCTAGGATTCATGATGGACTACGAACAGGACACAAGTGGTATCCGTGTGCGGGTTCAGCCACGCTTCTCTCTATCTGATTCAAATCCGGAGGATGGGGTTTACGTATTTTCCTACGAGATAGAGATGGAAAACCAAGGTGATACAACTGCACAGCTACTCTTCCGACATTGGAGAATCCACGATTCAATCGGGGATGATACTGAAGTAGACGGAGAAGGGGTTGTCGGCATGAAGCCAGTGCTTAAGCCTGGAGAATCTCACGTGTATAAAAGCTTCTGTGTGCTCCGATCTCCGGTCGGGTATATGGAGGGTTACTACACATTCGTAAGACCTGATGGCGAACACTTCCGTGCTGCAGTGCCCCGATTCGAGCTGAACGGCCCAATAATCATCCCGAATGCAATCCAGACTAATGACCCGAGCGACAATGTACAGGAGATGAACTGACTACTCAGTCTGTTTACAGATTATCAAACCTGTTCTTGCGAGGGCGTTGGCAGTGCTCACCTGATGTTATTATGGTTTACTGCTTTAGCCACCTCATCCCTGTCGTATATCAGAGGGAAATGTGAACGATTCCGTCGCCATTGATGCTAAGCGCATTCTGCTTCGCTATGGAGCACCAATCGCTGTGTTGGATAAGGTATCTGAGTCTGACCGTGTGGAATTCGCACGGGCGATTGCTCGGACGACCCTCGCTAGCCGGCAACCGCGGCTTAGAGAACTTCTTATAGAACACGGTTATCTAGAAGAAGACTGAAGCCCTGGGGCTTAAGTAATCGACGGCATCCTCCCCTGGGCATTCAAGCCTACAGACTCAGCCGTCTATCTTTCTGGTAGTCGGCTAACGCACTCGTCCCCCACTCCAAGACATTCTTCTGCTCGAAGCAGTGAACACTCTCATGTTGTCGAGCTCTTACTCTCTCATCGCTGCAGCTTAAGGCTTAGCTTGCCCAGATCCCTTCCTGGAGAGGACTTATGATTCTTCGAGCTATCACGCTCTTTACTGTAATAGCACTCGCCAAGCCACTGTCAGCACAGGAGCAGACAGTGCTGATCAGGAATGGACGCGTGATGGACGGATCAGGGAATCCTTGGGTACGTGCTGATGTGCTTATACAAGGGGACAAGATCATGGAGATCGGAGACCTAGGTAACGCATCGGCGGATGAAGTGATCGATGCAACCGGGCTATACGTCACCCCTGGGTTCATTGATACACATTCCCATTCTGGCCCCGGACTGGCTACCGAAGGCCTCAGCCACGCAGAGCCACTCCTCGCAATGGGCCTGACAACCATTTTTGCAAATCCAGACGGTGGCGGGCCCATCGATTTGAATGCGCAACGCGCCGACCTTGAAACAGATGGGCTAGGCGTCAATGTAGCCCAATTGATAGGCCACGGGTCCGTGAGGTCACGAGTGATCGGCCAGCAAGACCGAGTGGCTTCATCTGCCGAGTTAGAACGCATGCGTGGCCTTGTCCGTGTTGCTATGGAAGAGGGGGCCTGGGGCCTGTCCTCCGGCACCTTCTACGTTCCGGGAAGCTATGCGCCACCGGAAGAGATCGAAGAGCTTGCTAAAGTCGTCGCTCCATACAGCGGATCCTACACGAGTCACTACCGCGATGAGTCCACATACAGTGTTGGCTTAATCGCTGCCGTGGACGAAGTGATCAACGTAGGTCGTGTTGCAGGCATCCCAGCAATTCTCACTCATGTTAAGGCTCTAGGACCGTTCGTCTGGGGATATGGAGCAGCGATCGTTCAGCGTGTAGAACGCGCCCGCGAAGAAGGGATCCAGGTCTTCGCAGACCAGTACCCCTATACCGCCTCTGCCACAGGCCTAGAAGCTGCCCTCCTGCCTCGTTGGTCCCAGGCTGGAGGCCGAGACTCACTGATGGCTCGTCTGGATGACCCTCGCACACTAGAACGTATCAAGGAGGGAATGATTGAGGGACTCGCCCGACGAGGCGGGGCAGACCGCATCCAATTCCGCAGATACCGTCCGGATGAATCAATCGAAGGGCAGCTCCTAAGTGAGGTCGCTGAAAAAAGAAATCAGCATCCTATCGACACGGCTATTGATCTTATCAAGGCTGGAAGCGTGAGCATTGTCTCATACAATATGAACGATGAGGACGTAGAGACACTAATGGCGCAGCCGTGGACCATGACTTCTTCAGACGGCGGCCTGGTGCCCCTAAACGAAGGCGTACCACACCCGCGGAGCTATGGAACCTTTGCTCGCAAAATCCGGTTGTATGTCCAAGAAAAGGGGGTTGTGACTCTTGAGCATGCAATTCGGAGCATGACCTCGCTTCCGGCCCAGGTGTTCGGCATGAGTAACCGTGGAATGCTTAGGCCGGGGATGACTGCGGATATCGCAATATTCGATCTAGGCGCAGTGCGAGATCTCGCCGAATACGCGGACCCTCATCACTATTCCGAGGGGATGATTCATGTCTTTGTAAACGGCAAAGCAGCAATCCGGGAAGGAGCTTTCACTGGGATCAGAGCAGGCCGTGTTCTTCGGAAACAAACTCGGGAAATCTCCTGACAGAGCAGGATCTACCTCAACCTGTGCATCCATAAGAATAAGTGGCAGGTAACCCCTACAACCTTTCTGACCGATGAAGGAGAAGCCCCTTGAGTGCAATTCGTGACTTCATCGAAAGGCACTTCAGACACTTCAATGCCAGGGAAGTCGTTGAAGCTGCTCGAGCCTATGAGACGCACTTGGAGGGGGGGGGGAAAATGCTCCTCGCGATGGCCGGCGCGATGTCAACCGGAGAAATCGGGATCATCCTGGCACGTATGATTCGTGAGGGTAAAGTCCATGCGATCTCATGCACCGGGGCTAACCTTGAGGAGGACGTTTTCAACCTCATATCGAACCATGATTATGAGGTTATCCCCTCATGGAGAGATCTCTCTCCTGATGATGAACGGGAACTACGTGACCGCGGGATGAACCGTGTTACAGACACGTGCATCCCCGAGAACGCTATGCGGCAAGTTGAAGAGCGTTTACTCGAATGCTGGCAACGAGCATCCGCGGTAGGAGATCGCAGAATGCCCGTCGACTTTTTCTTTGAAATTCTTGATGACCCAACGCTAGCTGAGCACTATCAGGTCGACCCTAGCCACTCGTGGCTGCTAGCGGCGAAGGAGGCAGATATTCCGGTCTACGTACCCGGATGGGAAGACTCCACAATAGGCAATATGTTCACTGCCAATGTGATGATCGGCCGCCTTCCCAATCATCTCTCCGTCAAGACTGGGACGGAGCAATTCCAGGCGCTTATGGAGTGGTATGAGAGTGAGCACAGTTCCAGTGCGAGCGCATCTGTCGGTTTTTTTCAGATCGGTGGTGGCATCGCAGGTGACTTCGCAATCTGCGCAGTGCCGTGCATCGTCCAAGACCTTAAGCATAAGGTCCCATGCTGGAGCTACTTATGTCAGATCACTGACGCCCAGCCATCCTTTGGGGGTTACTCTGGCGCACCTGCAAATGAAAAGATTACATGGGGCAAGATCGACTCGGATACACCGAGGTTCGAGATCAACTCTGATGCTTCAATTGTTGCCCCTCTGATTTTTGCATGGGTGCTTGGAGACTAAAATCACATTTCTTAGCAAGGGCACTTTCACGGTCGGCAACCTCGACGCTGATTTTGGCTGGAGATAGCTTCAATTCATGATACCAAGCCCACTGTCGCGATCGATCGAAGACTACCTTAAGGCGATTTATGATCTCTCTCGAGGGGAGGACCCGGCATCAACAAGCGCAATTGCTGAAGCGCTAGACATCCAACCTGCTTCCGTGACCGGAATGGTTAAGCGCCTGGCGGAGATAGGGCTTCTAGAGCACGCACCATATAGGGGTGTTCGCCTTACCAAAGCAGGTCACCGTGAAGCCCTCAGGGTGCTGCGACGACACAGGGTCATTGAGGCTTACCTTTGCGAACGGCTAGGATATCCTTGGGATGATGTTCATACCGAAGCTGAACGTCTGGAACATGCTGCCTCAGATGATCTTGTCGAACGCATGGCAAGCGCTCTGGGCTATCCCAGCCATGACCCCCATGGCGCCCCTATCCCCACAACAACGGGTGATATAGAGCACATGGGTCTTGCGACGTTAGCCGATGCAGCTCCTGGAGCCAGATTGCGTATTCAGGCGGTTCAAGATGAAGAGGCAAGAGAGCTGAGAGCGATGGCTGCCGACGGACTTCTTCCAGGAGTCAATGTGCTGGTTAATGAGGGGCCGCAGGTCGAAGGTGTGGTCGACATTGTGCTAGGAGACAGCCAAGGACCATCCCTCGCGGTCACGACTAAATTAGCCAGACGAATCTATGTTGAACTCCAAGAGGAGTAAGGTTGAGTGCACACCCAGTTATAGTTGGCATCGCAGGAGGTAGCGGCTCAGGTAAGTCAACGATTGTAGCAGAACTTGTACGCCTGCTCGGTCTCGGTATCACGACTGTCATCCGCCACGACTGGTATTACCGCGACCTCTCTCATTTGGAGCTGAAAGACAGGGCTGAAGTAAACTTCGATCACCCGTCTAGCCTCGAGTCAGAACTCCTGGTCAAGCACGTTGTGACACTGATCGCTGGAAATTCGGTAGATGCACCTTCCTACGATTTTTCCACACACACTCGATCTTCATCCACAATACAATTGGAACCTTCCCAGGTCCTGATCTTGGATGGAATCCTCGCTCTCGCACATGAACAGCTGCGCGAGCTCATGGATATTTGCGTCTTCGTTGATACGGATGTTGAAAAGCGCCTGGAGAGGCGATTGGAACGCGACTCAGGTGAAAGAGGACGAGGCTCGGCGTCCGTGATTCAGCAATTCGAGAGTACTGTGCTGCCTATGCATAACAAATTTGTCGAGCCGAGTCGGGCATATGCTGACATAACGATATCCGGAGGCCACCAAGATTCCGTGACTGTGAAGCAACTAGCGTTCCGAGTGCAGGAACTCTTGGCCAAGCACACTCTATAGACAAGCTGAGCTTGCGCTCAAGAAATTGGACAAGCTGGAACTTCGTAGGCGGCTCCAGACGAATCTGGATCCACGACCATTTCAAATGTCCGGGTTACGGTCGCACCGAAAACACCCGTACCATCTCCGGTCACACTCGGGATCGATACCCTACCCGACGGATTGAAATTTCCACCGCGAGCCCAGTTCACATAGTTGCGATTAGCCGCCGTAACGGTCACGGATGCCCGTGACCCTGGTGTGAGACCCTTCTGCAGTTGAGCTGCTACTTCTGCATCCAGATCGAACCGTTGAAAGATACCGAACTCCCTAGGGAACACGATTGTGGTATCGCTGGCTGATAGCGATAACCCCAAGAGCCAGAGCGAGTCCGCTTCATTAGTAGAAGCCACGGTTCCTGAAAGACTGCTTTCTAGACCAACAATTAGGGTTTCGCTTACATAAGCCCAGGTGCCATTTGATCTAGACCATTGAACGGTGAGTGCTGTGTCCGGTGGCAGTAGGCACCGAGAGCCATCCTCAATGCCTGTCAGCATAAATTCTCCTGGGATCGTTGTCGCACTGCGAAGGGTGCGGCCCTGAGTAAGTCCAATGGTTAATTCAAGCTGTTCGCCCGGCTGAAACTCGTCAGCCACTTCCTGAGAGGCCAAATAACACGTTCCCCGGGTACGGTTTTTAGGCCGCTCCTGGCGGCAAGCATCTTCGTCAGCCTCCTGCAGTTCTACGCTAGATGTGCCTCCACGTGTAATGACAACACGGGCACCGGGTACTGAGGTGCCAAGAGTACGATGTAAGAACGCCATAACTCGATTTCCACCGAGAAATGCTCCGCCTATTTGAACGTGAACCTCTGCCACAACCAGATCCTCCAACTCAACAATCAGTGTTTCTTGGATGCCACAACCAGCTGAAGCCAAGACCAGCAGCAAGCTCAGTACAGTACGTTGACGTCTCATTAGAACCGCACCTCAAAACCAAACGTCGGCAGGATTGGAAACATCGAAATTCCAGATCGTGTGGGAGGCCTTGCCCTGTAATCGAAGAAATAGAAGAGGACGTTTTTTCTGTTGTACGCGTTCACGAGGTTTAGGTACGGGACAAGCGTGCCCCAAGTCTTCTCAAGGGTCTTGCGGAAACTCAAGTCCAACCGATGGTAGGGCGCATAACGGGAGCCGTTGCGTTCGCCGAGCACAACCGCGGAGCCATCCCTGTCGAGAAGCCCCTGCTCTCTAAGGAAATCAGGCAAATAATATCGGTGGGATCCAATCGGTCTCGTGTAAGGAATGCCCGTACCGAAATTCCAGCGGAGCCCACCATCCCACCCGCCCGGCAACGGATACCTGAGCACCAGATCAAAATCGATCCTGCGGTCAAAGATTGGTGGGTAAGTGACGTCCGGTTGGGGGATGAATGGTGAATAGGTGTTGGGGAAGGTGCGATCAGCCTTGAGAAAGGACAGCGTGGCCCAGCCAGTAAGTGTACCGGCTTCTTTGCGGATGAGCAGATCAGCACCGTACGAGAGCCCCTCACCACCCAGAATGTCATCAAATTCGTCGTTCGGATCGTCCGCACCATTCACTGCGACAACCCCATCGAAAGTGCGGGTGTAGCCCTCCAGTGCCCAAAACCAGTCTTGACCGACATAACCTTCGATACCGAGTTGTAGCTGGTCTGATACTACTGGGGGAGCACGGTCTCCGGCGACAACCCAAACATCCAATCCAATGGGCAAATCTTCATCTCGCAGCGAATGCAAGAATTGTGTGTACCTACCCGCAGCCAGCTTAAGCGCGACGTTCCCATCATGGAAGAAACGCTTCAGGGCGACCCGAGGTGCGATTTCCATGATCAGATCACCCTGATTCGGATACCATAGATCCAAACGAGTGCCTGCTTCGAGTACCCACTCTCGTGGCTGTGACCATGAAGCCTGCGCGTAGGCCCCAGTTAGCAAGCCTGAGCCAATTCCACCACCGAACTGGCTACCGCCGGTTTCGAGAAGGTTATCATATCCCATCCGCTCTACCGACCCTCCAACTTTAGCCTGGAGCGTCGGCAAAGGACGGGTATCCAAGTCAACTCGGAATTGGCGCTGGTTGATCACGCTTCTGAAATTCGTGTCCGCGAAATCGGGCAAGATTAGCTTGCTCCCGTAGCGGCTAAGATTTGCCCGCACGTCGAGTGAACCACCTCCACGTCTGGCGCGAGTCCACCGCAGACCGACCACGTCGTTACCCCAGTCCCAATTGATCCGTAGCGGGAAATCTTCGAGTTCGAGACGAGTCAGATCAAGCACGTCATCACCTGTATACGCAGTTAATACGAGGCGATCACCCGAGTGCGTCCACCCTTCGACTACAGTCTGAAAATCTGTGAGATGGTAGGGGAACTCGAACACGGGCTTGAGTAGCACATCGAAGTATGAACGTCGGACCGACGCTCGCCACTTCAGGTCAGCAAGCCCAAGAGAATTGAGAGCCTTCGAGGATGCCCCACCGCCCACAGCAACTCGACTTGCAAGCAGAGAAATCCCTGCATCCACACCAAACTCTCCGTCGCCAGGGTCACTCTCTATCTGGAGTACGGACGAGACTCGACCTCCGTGTTCAGCAGAAAATCCACCTGATTGGAGTTCCGCTCGATCCAGCATGTCCGCATTGAACACCGAGAACAAACCACCGAGGTGAAACGGGCTGAAGATCGGCACACCGTCCAAGAGAATCAGGTTTTGATCCTGTGATCCCCCTCGTACATGGAACGCAGCCGAAAAATCTGAGGTCGAGACAACACCAGGGAGGACTTCGACTGCTCGAATGGGGTCGGCCTCTGCCACCCCCGGAATCTGTTTGAGATCGGACAGGTTAATCTCGCGAACCGTCGCGCCACCCACTTCCTCAAAACGGATCCTTTCTCTGCTTCTTTCAGCCTCGACCGCCAAATCTTCGAGTTGGATCGCTTGACGTTCAACACGAACGTCGAACTCAACAGTTTCGTCGCCAGTCAGAGCAACGTCCTCGGTCAACTCAGCGTACCCGAACGCCCTGAAGTTTAAGCGGTACGAGCCCGCGAGCACTCCCGTGAGTCGGAATGATCCGAGACGGTCAGTATCCGTAATACCAATCAGGGTTGTATCAGATAGCAGTCGGACAACTGCACCAAACACTGCCGCACCCTGCTGGTCACGCACCCGACCCTGGATCATTCCTTCCTGAGCGTCCAACCTTACCGTAAGACTGCAGGACACAAGAACGACCAGGAAGATCAGCCGCGGCACCAAATGAGAAGGGTTCAAATCCGCTTTATCTCAAGTTTCAGCAAGCATATTTTTACTAAGTAACGATCGCTGGTACAGTTAAGATGTCATAGTGTTCACTCCGACCTGATATGATCGTGCTTAGTTCCAGCAAGGTGGAATCTCAGGGAATGTCTCAGGAAACGCTTATCCTCACAGAAACGCTTGAAACGCTAGTGATTTGCACTAGCAGAAGGTGTGTGTCATAGCTTCCTCTGCCGCACTCACCAGGCTTTCGGAATGGCCACGGATCAAGTTGGCGAACCTGCCGACGCCAATCCGTCCGCTCGCACGCCTAACCGAAGCACTCGGACGTCCCGCACTCGATCTCTTCGTGAAGCTCGATTCCGAAACTGGTTTCGGCCTCGGTGGCAATAAAGTGCGTAAGCTGGAATTTGAACTGGCCCCTGACAGACTTGAGGGTATCACTTGCCTCATCACTGCCGGTGGTCCCCAGTCCAACCACTGCCGTGTTACTGCTGCTGCTGCTGCCCGACTCGGTCTGCGTTGTGCTCTCATCGTCAACGGCCCGGAGCCGGAGACCCCAACAGGGAATGCCCTGTTACATAGGCTTTTCGGCGCCGAGATCGTGACAGTACCTGAGCGCCAAGATCGCTCAGCACAACTCCAGAGCACCGCAGCAGACATCGAAATGGAAGGAGGGCATCCTCTAGTAATACCGATCGGTGCTTCCACGGGGCTTGGAAGTCTCGGTTATGCCGCTGCGTCCGTTGAACTCTTCAAACAACTTACCAACCAAAAACCACCTCCTGAGAGAACCGTTGTGTTCGTTGCCAGTTCTTCGTGTGGTACCCTCGCTGGTCTACTGCTTGGTATTTCTCTTCTCGAGCTGAATGACCTGTTGTTGGTGGGCGTAAGTGCGGATATGAGTGCGATTGAGATTGAGGAGCGTACTCAACAGATCGCACGTGAAGGTGCTGACCTCCTCGGGTGGGACGGTGCTTTATTAACGGACAGCATCAAGGCAATCGACGACCAGGTGGGAGACGGATACGGCCTATCGACAGCGGCCTCAGATGAGGCGCTCCGTATGTTCGCATTGCATGAGGGCCTCGTACTCGATCCCACCTATACAGCCAAGGCAGCTGCCGGACTAATCTCTTGGGTTCGCACCGGCATGGTTTCAGACCTCGACCGGGTGGTGTTCCTACATACCGGTGGGCACCCCGGTCTATTGACCTAAGAAACTAGTCAGTCGCGGCCACGGTGAACCGATCAATAGCAGCTAGATCCGGATATCCAATCGGGTACATCTCCTGGATCCGGGCGCAGAGCCCCAGGACTTTTTCTTCTCCTGCAGGTGGCCCGACGATCTGTAATCCGACTGGAAGGCCCTCATCGTCGAGCCCGCAGGGTACAGACGCGATCGGGAGACCGGTGAGGCTCAGCGTGAACGTTGGAGCAAACCAGTCTACATAGGTCTTCATGGGTCGCCCTGCTATCGACTCGGGATAATTCTGCTCAACCGGGAAAGGTGAAACTGCCATCGAGGGGGTGAGCAGAAAGTCATAACGCTCGAAGAAATGCCTGAAGAACATCCAAATCCGGTCCCTCACACCATGCGCCCAAGCAAGCTGTTCACTTGTTACCCTGAGGCCGGCCTCGACGTTACCACGGACGTTGTCGCCAAGTTCTTCGATACGATCCATAAGGCCTCGCATATGCGTGACCATCCACACTCCACGCAGGTGTAAGAACGCCTTCCTCGCGTCTGAAAGATCCACTTCAATCGGCCCAACATCAGCTCCGCCTATTTCTAGACCCAAGGCAGCAGAGCGGCATACTTCCGCGATCCTCGGATCAATTCCTAGGCCAGCCACGTCAGGACAGTACCCGAGGCGAAGTCCATCCGTCTGGAGCTCTCGTATACCGAGACTGAAATCCCGGCCTTGTATCGACTGACTCCTCGGAGAACGCGGGTCGGACCCTGCCATTACCTGAAGGGCTAGTGCCACATCCTCGGCAGTTCGAGCCATCGGTCCGCTAACCGACAGTTCGTCCCAGAGCCATTCAGTCGGGTGTGTCGGTACTAGGCCCGGTGAAGGGCGGAGCCCAACAAGGCCGCAGAAAGACGCTGGAATTCTCAACGATCCTCCGAGATCACTCCCCTCGGCAATCGCGATCATACCACTCGAGAGTGCAGAAGCCCCACCGCCTGTCGAGCCTCCCGAGGTACGCTCCGGATTCCAGGGGTTACGGGTGCGGCCAAATACCTCGTTAAATGTGCTCGCCCCTGCCCCGAACTCTGGCGTGTTGGTCTTTCCAATGATAATCGCGCCTTCACTGCGAAGGCGCTGCACTACCATTGCATCCTCTGTGGGAATGTGATCTGAAAATATCGGTGAGCCGTATGTGGTCCGTAGGCCCGCTACCGGCGTTAAATCCTTGATACCGACAGGGACACCACAAAGCACTTGCTCGCCCGGGGCGGATTTTATTGACGCCTCCAGGGCACTAGCGTCTTCAATCGCCTGTTCATTCAGTGTAACAACGGCATTAAGGGTCGGATTGTAACGTTCTATGCGGTCTAATGAAGCTTCGACGACTTCCACTGGAGAGATCTGGCGTGCCTTCACGAGTGCCACGATATCGGTGGCAGAAAGCGCGGCAAGGTCCCCTAGGGTCATGTCAAAACTCCGTTTCTTCAGGACCGTCAGTGATCGACCATAAAGCCTAATTCAAAATAAATCTTACGAGCTGGCCAGGCTCGTGACCCGCTAAATAAGAGGCCCACAATACTTCATCCCCAAGCGACCTAAGACGTCCTTAGGCCTTATCACATCTCCAGGCTGATCGGTCTTATTTGACTCCACCCATCAGTCTCTTCACCTGCGGACTCACAATTATTGCGAAGATCCCAACTCCAGCCGATATCATTGCAACCGTGCGGAAGAGTTCAGCAGAAGCCATCGTCGCGAGTTGGCCTGCCATAAGACCAGCAAACAAGTTTCCGAGTGCGGCCCCCACAAACCATATGCCCATCATCTGACCGACTCTTCTTTCAGGAGAGAGTTTTGTGATTGCAGAAAGTCCGATGGGCGAAATGCAGAGTTCTCCAACTGTATGAAAGAAATAAGTGACTACAAGCCACGCTGGCGATACAAGATTATCAGGGGACGAGTTGGCTGCGCCCCAAGCAATAACAAAGAAACCAACCGCAAGGCCCAATAGGCCCAAGCCGGCTTTCATTGGAAGAGACGGATTCTTCTGACGGCCTTCTAGCCAGACCCAGACCATGCCGAAGACAGGCGCCAGTATGATGATAAAGAGGGCATTTATTGATTGTAGCTGTGAAGCCTGAATTTCTAGGGCACCATTGAACAAACTTAGGTTCGTCAAGTCACGAGCGAACAGGTTCAGCGAAGTCCCTGCTTGCTCGAAGCCGGACCAAAAGACAGCAATCAGTAAGAAGAGCCAAAAGATGACACCCATCCTTTTGTTCTCTTCCACCGTATGCCCCCCCGCGGTCCATACGTATATGAAATAACCGGCGACCAATAGCAGCACCGAATAGCCCAAATAAGTCGCGATCTGCGTGAGTGTAAGGGAAAGGATGCCAGCTGAGACCATATAGCTGAACACCATGACCGTAGCGACCGCAGCAAAAAAGACACTGAAGAATGTGCGGGACTTAGCGGCAACCTGCTCCGGTGTGTCCCCGGTCTTGAGAAGACCGATATTCCCCATGTGTTTCATTCCGGCTCGATACTGGATGAGCCCTAGAATCATGCCGACTCCCGCAGCGCCGAAGCCGTAGTGCCAATTTATCCCCTCCCCCAAATACCCAGTAATAAGGGGACCGAAAAAGGCACCAAGGTTGATCCCCATATAGTAAATGGAGAAACCAGCATCACGGCGTGCGCCACCTTCAGGGTAGAGTTCACCGACAATTGTGCTGACGTTGGGCTTAAGCAGACCTGTCCCAAAGATGATGAATACGAGCCCTAGAAAGAACGTGATATTTGAAGGAACAGCCATCGTGAAGTGGCCGGCTGCGATAATCCAGCCACCTACCCAAATGGCCTTGCGCTGACCCCACAGGTTATCCGCAATCCAGCCACCAGGCAGTGCTAGGATATATACGAGGCTCGTATATAGGCCGTAGATCGCACCTGCAGTCGCTACGTCATAACCGAGACCGGGATTGCTTTCGATCGTAGCAGTTGTCATGAACAGTGTTAGCAGAGCACGCATCCCATAGTATGAGAAGCGCTCCCACATCTCGGTGAAGAAGAGCGTGGAAAGCCCTATTGGGTGACCGAAGAAGGTCCTAGAGGTCGTCACGTTGTTGAGCTCCTGTTTACGGCCCCCCTGAAAGGCCCGTTCAGAGGTTTCGCTTTATGCCAAGGCATACTCATAGATCGAAAGGGTACGTCGGGAATAAGAATGGCGCACGCAAGCCAAGCACGAAGTTCAAGCGGGACTCGCCCAGAGGGCTCCCGCAAGTCTGTCTCCCACTATTCCATCCCACTCCAAGCAGCCCGGAGTTGCGCTAGGCTTAGAGGGGAGCCAACGAACAGCTCTTCCGGGTAGGTCCGGTATTGAGCCATGTCCCGATAGATTGCGTCAGCCTCATAAAGATTAACGCCGAGGCCAGCAAGGAACTGTAGTCGCAGGTTGCGATCTCGCGTGATCTGAGCGTCAGCAAGCCATGGATCGATCTCAGGCTTCTTAGCAGCGAATGTCGCCATCAATTGGGGCGCTGAATAGAAACCCACCTCAGCTAGAGACTGTGCTACAGTGGCGTATTCAGGAGTGCGTAGCTTCTCGTCCATAGCATCGAGATCGATCGGTGTTGGCTCTCGCTGCGCAAGCATTACGACGTCGTAGCCCTGTCCCTGATTAAGGTTCGCAAAAACCATTCCGTGTGGGAAAACCTCCAGAAACGTTGCAACCTCACTCTTCACCGCCTCAAGAGTACTTTCATAGAGCTGCACAAATACAGTAATCACTCCGCCTGGGTTAAGATGCTCTTGAGCTTCGAGCCAGAATTCGGTGGTGTAGAGCGTCGCGGCTCCCTTCACCCAGGGGTCGAAAGGATCCGAGGTGATCGCGTCGAATTTCTTGTCAGTCGTCAGGAGATAATGCCGCGCATCATCGATGACTACTTCAGTCTTAGGATTGTCGACAACGTTGAAGTTGTGCTCTCCGAAGTGCCTGGATACAACCTCCGGCACCAAGGGTTCAATCTCTACGATCGTGAGCTCTTCTACGGCTGGATCTATACTGACCGCTCCGGCCGTCACTCCGGCACCACAACCGATTACCATAACCGACCTCGCTTGGAGTGGTACGAGTGTCGTCAGGTGTCCCAGCATTCGCTGGAGACGCATATCCTGTGGTTCGCTCGATGCCTGCACTTTTCCAGCGTTGTGGTAATTCCGGATACCACCACCTAGATCAGATACAGCCATGGACGAATTCATGCCCTCGCCCACATAGACCCAATCGAAATACTCTGCACTTCGTTGGTACGTCGCTGCGTAACGGCCGTAACCCACCAGTAGCTCTGGTACCGGAGCCACGGTCCAAGCCAGAACCACGGTGCTTATTAGAATACCGGCACCTCTTAAGAAACTTCTGCCCCGTATCCTGACGAAACCCGAGTAATTCCTATCGGTAACCAGAAGAATCAACGCCCCGAGAGCCGCAATCCCGATCATCATGCGCTGGGTGGTCTGAGTACCCAGTGATCCAATCAACACCAGGGACGTCAGAAGCGCGCCGAGAATCGCACCCATGGTGTTGGCAGCGTAAACCCTTCCGACTAAACGACCGGGATCCTGACCTTTTGCCGCAACCGCTGCAAGCGCCAAAGGAAAGCTTGCACCCCACAATGCCGCTGCCGGCAGAGCGGTGAGGGCGGCACGCATAAAGTCAAACTGAAAATTGTACCAGGGCCTGATAGCGAGGTCCGGACTAACCGGCCAATAAGGCAGAGCTCGGGTAAGTAAATACGCCGCCCATGCCAAGCCGACCACGACAAGAAACTGTGTCCATCCGAGGGCATGGCGAGCATCCTGTACAAAGCGCGCCAGAACAGACCCTACTGCGCTTCCGATCCCAATGCCGAGAAGAAAAGAAGCCAAGATCAGAGAGAAGGTGTACGTGGTACCACCGAAGTTCAGTGTCATGAGTCGAGTCCAGACGACCTCAGCTCCGAGCGCTGTCGCCCCCGATAATCCGATTACAAACAGGACTGACCTCGAGCCCGGCGACATCTGCACCGCATCCGCACTCTCGTTTTGCTGTCTAGCCTCATAGACAGTGAGTTCCGCAAGGAATAACGCGAGTACGGTCACCAGCGCATTGAGCCCCACCGCAGCATAAGTGGCAACACTCACATCATGCAGCCGGAGCAGGTAGAAGCCTGCCAACAGACACCCCAGGACAGCACCGAAGGTGTTGCCCCCGTAGAAGAACCCGAGCCACGACACACCTTTCGGTGTAGTCTCGACCCATCGGGAGATCGCGGGGAGGGTGGCCCCCATCATGATCGTGGGAGGAAGTAAGAAAAGAGCACAAAACGATGCCCGTACCATAATTCCAGCCATTCCCGGACCACCAATCGACGTATACAGACCGCCTACATGCGGCAGGAGCCATAGAACCAACAGTCCGAAAATTCCGATTCCGGCTTCGAGCATGGCGTAGACTCGGAACGGATGCCTATCAGTCGCGATAACCTTCGAGAGGCCGATGCTTCCTATGCACATGCCACCCATGAAGGTGCCCAGCAAGACACCTAGTGATATGGCAGATGAGCCAACGATGAGTGAGAGCATCTGAAACCAGACGATCTCATAAATTAGAGCTGCACAGCCACTACCAATGAAAAGAATGACCAGCAATGGTAAGTAGCGGTCTGATGGAGATGCCGACCGTGCAGAGTCGATTGTTTCGGTTGTCATGTAGTTCTTATGCCTCCTGCTGCGATCGGCAGCCTACGGTCGTGGCGGCTTGAAGACAACGTGTGCCCAGAGGACGTTAGCTTTAGGAGGAAGTATGGGAGGAGCCCTGCAGGACCGTCCTAGAGAATATGTAACTCTAGAAGGTGTATGGAGGAAACATGGAAGAATCAGAGAGTTCGTTCGATAGGACCTTGCTCCCAAACCGCTTCATGAGGCTATCGTGATTGGAATTATCGAATTTTTAGTCGGAAACCCAATCTTACTGGTCGCCCTATTACTGATCGTTGCGGTCTTTCTATTTGCCGTGATCAAGAAACTCTTGAAGCTATTAGCGATTGCAACGATCGCTGGCATTCTCTACGTCCTGCTCGTCAACTATGTCGGGTAGCCGTTTGGGACTCAGGCAGCTTGATATTGTCAGTGATCAGAAGGTGAGCAGCCTCGTAACGTTGAACCCTAGCCTCCAATACTTCGGCTTGAACTGAGAGGGTGTGCCGCCAAGAACCTGGGTTGGATTCATTCTATACTGGTTGGTTAATACGATCTTAAAGAAGTGACCGCCGGTCTCGAGTTCGACTCCGAGGGTCCCACTATCGTGCTCAAGGTCAGGCTGGCGCTTACTGATGATCCACTCTCCAAGCAGGCTCACCTGCTCTGAGATGTAAGCCTGCCCGTGGATACCTAAAGCAAAAGTGGTCTCTGGCTCGGTATCCTGAATGTTGGGATTTCTCAGTACTGTTGGTACGAGCCCAATACCTAAGCGGCCTCCGATTAGAGCGTTGAGCATTACTTGGGCGTAAGCCTGGGATTCGTTGTCGCCTGCCCCACTCTCACCGGGGTCCGACATATTCCAAGCGAAACCTCCCATTATACCGATCATCACTGGGACGGATTCAGTGCCACCCTCAAAGAGGCGAGTCTTGGCGTTTAATTCGAGGTTGTCGTCAATGTTGGTACGTACGACACCAACCATGGTACGATCAGAAACCGCATACGCGAGTCCAAGACGGTTCGCTACCGGACCATCCAGGCCCCATAAAGCCTGAAATCCCTCAGATACCGCAGGAAAGAACCTGTGAGATATCTCAAAGAGCCATGCGCCGCTTGAGATCGTCTGTGCTGTGGGAAGATTCGCGCTTTGTTGTGAGTGAAAGACTGTGGGCGGCACGATTACTGGCTGCTCACGTCTCTCGAAACGGTCGGATCGTTGTTGCGCTGAGCCGAGCATTGCGAACGTGGCCGCGTAAATCATGGCCATACTGATCGCACGACGGACGCACTCAGTTCTCACTATCAAGCTCTGCGGGTTCCAAAATAAAGTCGAGTTCCATACGAATCTCGTTATTCAACTTCAGGAACATGAGTTTGGGAATTTCAATGTCATGATCCGATAAGAACACTGGGAACGAGCAGTTGACGTGGTATCCCTCATTTACCGTTGCCAAGTCGCAGGTCAATGTCCGCTCTTGTTCTACGCCGTGTATGCCCAGTACGCCCCGGGTCATCACCCGAAACATCGCCCCGGGAAGAGAAACCACCTGTTCGATCGTGCCCCCGAATGCCGCATAAGGGTATTGCTCAACCTCGAGGTAGCTATCCCGCATCTGGCGATCACGCATCCTGATTCCCGTATCGAGACTCGCTAAATCCACTTCGAAGTAAATCTCAGACTCAGGTCCACCCGTGCGATCTGTCAGTTCCTCGGTATTGAATGAAACCAATCCGTCTACCCGTTCGGTAGTGCCCTCAAACTCATCTATCACTGTTCTCGAAGTAAACCGCACAAGTCGGTCAGATTCGAGAGCAACTTGATAGGCTTGTTGGCCCGACAAGACGGCAGCCCCAAGAAATATCCCGACAAGCACGAGGCTTATCACATGGACTGTCCGGCTTCCCAACTGACAGCTCAAGCTAATCAAAGCATCCGGCCTCTCTCGAACGTCAGTTATTCTGAGCACCCGCGTTGATCCAGTTCTTGATATTCGTCAGGTCGACATTATCGAGAGCACTGCCGCCTACGGGCATTCTGCTGCCGTTACCGCTTCCTTGGCGATTTTCCAGCTTCTTCACCAGATAGCTGTTCTGAGCGTCGTTAGGGATAACATAGACCTCACCTGACATTGGCGAAGCCACGTTAACAAGGCGTTCATGATTTGCGGACCCAGACGTGCTGATCGTTAGACCACCCGCCCCGTTCCCGTGACAGTTGCTACCGGCACAACCCCGTCGCATGAATATTTCAGTAATGTCATTGGCAAACGAGGGGTTGGCCTTGATGGTTCGGGCATCGGCTGGAGTTCCACCGGGATCCGTAGGGCTGTCACTCGCGGAGCAAGCAGCCAATACAACACATATGAGAACAGGAGAGAGCACTTGGTGTAAGATTTTCATGGCCCAACTCCCTTGCCGCCAGTCGTTACTGGCCGACATGTTCGCCAACGAACCAGCTCGTTCTCAGTCACCACCGAACGCCACAGGCGCTAAATGGAAACTTTGAAGTCCCACAACCCTGCCACGGGAGAGATCCTCGGTGAAGTGGAAATTACTCCTGCAGAGGAGGTCCCTAATATCGTCGCAACAGCCAAGGCTGCTCAACCTGCTTGGGGCGACCTTGGTCTAGAGGGTCGTGCGGAACTGATTAAGGCGACAGCAGATATCTTCGTCGATCGGGTGCAGGAGCATGGTGAACTCATGACGAAAGAAATGGGCAAACCCCTTAAGGAAGCAATTGGTGAAGCCAAATCACTAGGATGGGGGATTGAGGAAGAGTTAGCCGAGATTATTGAAGCGCTCACACCCGAGGTCGTCGAGGATGGACGACTCAGGTCGACCATCTATCACGATCCCCTCGGGGTAGTCGGTGCGATCACACCGTGGAATTTTCCAATGTCGATGCCGGCCTGGATGATCCTCCCATCCCTGGCGGCTGGCAACACAGTGGTATTCAAGCCGTCCGAGGAAACGCCACTCTGTGGTCAAGCATATGCAGATGTACTCAACGAGGTTTTACCCAAGGACGTGCTGATCGTTATCCACGGTGCTGATGACCAAGGCAAGGCAATCGTTCAATCTGATGTCGACATGATTGCATTCACCGGCTCACGAGAGGCGGGTAAGCATATCATGCGGGAAGCAAGCGGAACGTTGAAGAGGGTTGTACTGGAGCTCGGAGGCAAAGACCCTATGATCGTCCTTGGAGACGCAGACATCGCGAGGGCAGCTAAGTTTGCGGCGTCGAACTCTTTTCGGAACGCCGGACAAGTGTGCATCTCGACCGAGCGAATCTTTGTGATGGATTCTGTCGCACAAGAGTTTGAGCATGCGCTCACCGAGATCGCTTCCGTGATGACCGTCGGTAGTGGGATGGGGGATGCAGATGTGGGCCCAATGGTGAATAGTCACCAACGTGATCACGTGCTCGGGCAGTTAGGGGCAGCGATTGCAGGTGGTGCTGAAGTGCTGGCCGGAGGTGATGGGCACTATGACAATTTCGTCGTCCCAACCGTACTAGGAAATGTCACTGACGAAATGGACATCGCCAATGCAGAGACATTCGGACCAGTAGCCTGTGTCACACGCGTATCGTCCGTAGACGAAGCTGTAACGAAAGCGAATGACACCCACTTCGGTCTGGGTGCGGTCGTCTTTGGTGGAGACTCGGAAGAGACTGCAGAAGTTGCGCGACGTCTCACAGCAGGGATGATCGGTATCAACTCAGCACCCGGTGGTGCAGTCGGTACTCCGTGGGTTGGTGCCAGACAAAGTGGATTTGGGTTCCACAAATCACCTGATGGTCATAAGCAATTTACGCAAACCCGTGTAGTTACTTCACGAGCATAGATCCCTAATGAATCTGCGGACAGCCAAGAGCTTCTTACTCATTGCACTCATTATAGGCCTCACCAACTGCGGCTCAGACGGCACGGGACCAGGTACTGATGGCAACTCAGTATCGATCTCCAGAACGTCTGTCACCCTCACTTTCCTGGGCGAAACGACTCAATTGACGGCCACAGTGCGCAATAGCAAGAGCGTGCCTGTCAGCGGGCAGGTAACCTGGTCCAGTGGTGCTCCGACTGTGGCAACTGTGAGTTCCAATGGACTAGTCACGGCAATCGGTAATGGTCAAGCGACACTAACGGCGACCTCCGGAAGCCTATCTGCAACTGCATCAGCGACAGTGCAGCAGGTTGCTACCAGCTTATCGGTTATATCAGGAAACGCCCAGACTGATACAGTTGGCCAACTACTTACAGAGCCGCTGGTTGCTCGTGTGGAAGATCAAGGCGGTACTGCCGTATCAGCAGTAAGTGTCAACTTCTCGATCAGCCAGGGCGGCGGATCGCTAAGCGAAACAAGCGTAACCAGTGACAGTGACGGAAAGGCCTCAACGACCTGGACCTTAGGTACAACGTCCGGTACCCAAAACGTGGCCGCCATAGTCCAGGGAAGCGAGAGCGGGAAAGCTAGTTTCTCTGCTACGGCGACACCCGGTCCAGCAACCGCATTCAGTAAGGAGTCTGGAGATCAGCAAATCGGGAAAAATAATCGACCTCTCCCAGAACCCGTCGCGGCTGCAGTGAAAGACGAATTTGGAAATGGAATCGCGGGCATTCCGGTCACTTTTGCTGTGACCGATGGTGGTGGATCTATCAATCCTGCAGATAGCGTGACAGGAGAAACAGGGACAGCTGAAGGCACCTGGACCATGGGCGTTGTTGGGGCCAATACACTCACTGCGAGCACAGCTGCATTCCCTGACCTAGAGTTCGCAGCCACCGCAGAGCTGTATGTGGCAAAGGCCGATCTCACTATCAGTAGTATGGTAGTCAGCCCTGCGAACGCGACTGCTTTCCAGGACCTCACCGTGACAGCAACAATCACGAATTCAGGTGATTTCACCACCGGCTCAGCCTTTGATGTCCAGCTTCTGCTCGACAACGTCCAAGCCGGAAACACAACCGTTTCTGAGCTCACGGACAACGCGGAGACTCAGGTCAGCTTTGACGTAGGAAGGCTTGCCTCTGGCCCACATACATTTCAGGTAGTCATCGATCCTAACAATGATATCGACGAACACGATGAGGCCAACAACAGTGTAGGACGAAGTGCTCCTGTTGCAGCAGCAACCGAGTTGGTCGCCGGAACGCCGGCCAGGAGCCTTTCGCTTCCAGACAGCATGGAGCTCCTCTTTAACCTTGAGTTGCCATCATCCAGCAATCTAGTGATCTCAACGTCTGGAGGTTCGGGCGATTTGGATCTCTACGTCCACCACGGTCCACGACCGGCGCACCGAGATGATTATAAGTGCCAGTCGGGAAGTCCGATCTCTAGCGAATCATGCACGTTCAATGCCGCAGAACCAGGGGTCTATCATATCCTGCTCTTCGCTTGGGACCAGTTCTCCGGTGTGACACTAGAAGCGCAGGTTGGAGGCGATCCCAATCCCTTCAACATTGAGCTTGTATTCCTAAACGGCGGGACCACCGAGCAAGACGAGGCCTTCCGGACCTCAGCTGCGAAATGGGAAAGCATCATTACAGACGACGTCTACGCCTTCTCCTTTGCAGACAGTCCTGCCTTAGCGAACGAATGTGTTTCAGGACAACCACTGATCAGTGACGTTGTCGACGATGTGAGGATCTATGTCAGTATCAGGGATATCGATGGCCCACAGCCCATATTGGGTCGGGCCGGGCCGTGCTACATACGTGGTCTGTCGGAGCATCCCATCGTTGGTATGATGGAATTCGACATTTACGATTTCGATCGTATAACCGACCAAGGACTTCTAATACCGGTTGTGCTCCACGAAATGGGTCATGTGCTGGGTATCGGAACGATTTGGGACCGAAAGGAGCTTCTCGTAAATCCATCCGCTGTGACCCCATCCGCGGATACGCACTTCATCGGGCCACATGCCATCGCCGCCTTCGATAATGCCGGCGGAGTTAACTATACAGGTGGACAAAAGGTGCCAGTGGAAAATGAGGCTGGGCCAGGTTCTCAAGACTCGCACTGGAGAGAGGCCGTTTTTAATGCGGAACTCATGAGTCCTTTCGTTGACTCCGGGGTCCAGAATCCACTAAGCCGTATTACGATTCAGTCTTTAGCGGACCTTGGTTACGGAGTTGATCCGACTCAGAGCGAGCCCTACTCCGTGCCTCTCGCGGCGGACCTGGTGAGCCCGGATCGTGGGCTAGGTATCGACCTCCGCGATGATATCCGCATAGGACCAATCTTAGTTGTGGGGCCAAAAAAGAGCAGACGTTAACTAAAGTTACTCAGCTAATTCTAGCCCCTCTATGGATCTCCCTCTCCAGGGTCCGGGTCAAGCAGGTCGGTCCACCACAACCCTTCCTACTAATCTCGATGCCTCGGTAGGTATGAACCTCAACTCCCGCTGTTTCTAAACGCCGCCTCGTCTCGCTATTTCCTTCAACCGCCAATACAACACGCGGAGCAATGGCGAGGACGTTGCACCCCATTGAGGGCTCGTACTCTTCATGTGGAACTTCGATCAACTGGTAACCACGAGCTAGAAGCTCTTGGCGGAATGACATCGGAAGTAGCGGGGAGTAGACCAACAGTAGATCCTCCGCAAGCGGGCTCACAACCGACATGAGGTGAAAGACGTCACCCGGACCCTGCCAGTCGGGCAAGGGCACCTCGAGGATCTCAACACCACCTGAGAGAAATTCCTGAAATTGTAGAACTCCTGAGGCATTAGTTCGACGACTCAGACCGATGGCAAGCGTCTCGCTGTCGAGCCAAACCACGTCACCCCCTTCAAGTGTACCCGGAGCATCGATCAGGCCGACGATATGGATCCCGAGTGCCGGATACTCATCGGCATGAGCTTCCGGTTCTAAGGCACGAGACTCCTTACCCATCCGACAAAGAACCGCACCTGAATTCGATAAGACCGAAGCATCCCGCATATAGATTGAATCCAAACCAAAGTCTCCACCTCGGGCCCATTCGACAGTCACTCCTAAGTCTTCAAGCTGTGCGACTAGGGCATCGGACTCCCGGCAAGCCGACTCGTAATTTGGTGCATCCACATAGTTGAGATTCTCCCACTGCTCCGCGATCCGACTGGGTGAGATGAAGGCGTCACTCGCGTGCCTCATCAGGACGCGCCGAAGCGGTGATACGTCGGACTGATACATCAGAACTCCCACACAATGCACTGTATAGCAGGGATACTGGACAAGGATAATGCCATACACTCCGATCTAACCACCTGGATAGAACGCTTAGAACAGAAGCAGATCACCGTTCGTGAGTGTCGTCACGACACTCACGTGTCTATGGTTCTGTGTTGTCCTCCCTCCGAAAGGCAAGAGGAATGACCCAAGACGAGTACATCAGCTACGATGGCAGCGGCCTTGCGCAGCTCATCCGTGCGAAAGAGGTGAAGGCATCGGAGCTTCTTGACCTAGCACTCGAACGAGTTTCGATCCTCAATCCTGAGGTCAATGCAGTCGTGAGGATCATGGAGGAGGATGCGCGCACTGCAGCTGAGGAATGCCACGCAGCTGGGGTATTCACTGGAGTTCCTTTCCTTGCGAAGGATTTAGGAAGCCATTTTTCCGGACACCCTACTTCCGCCGGGAGTCGGCTCACCAAGGATATCGTTGCCAAGCAAGATACGGAGCTTGTACGTAGGCTCCGAGCCACCGGAGTATCCATCTTCGGCAAGACAAACCTACCTGAATTCGGACTCACCCCCTACACGGAACCGGAGTTATGGGGCCCCTGCAGGAACCCCTGGGATCTGGCTCGAACGCCCGGAGGATCAAGTGGTGGTTCAGGAGCCGCAGTCGCTGCTGGTTTTGCTCCGATGGCAGGGGCCGGAGATGGTGGAGGTTCAATCCGGATTCCAGGTTCATGCTGCGGCTTGTTTGGCCTCAAGCCTACCCGAGGACGCACCCCAACAGGGCCCTTTCTAGGACAAGTTTGGCGAGGCGCAACAGTGGAACACATTCTTTCTCGCTCTGTGAGAGACAGCGCAATAATGCTAGACGCAACACACGGAGCTGACCCGGGCGCCCCCTACGAGATCACCATGCCCGAACATCCATTTGCTGAAGAACTTGGGCGGGCGCCCGGTCGACTTCGGATCGCTTGGACAACAAAGCCAACCCTAGGTTCAGAGGTGCACCCAGATTGCATCATTGCCGTCGAAGAAGCTGTCGGGCTTCTCGAAGATTTGGGGCACGAGCTCATTGAAGCTGAGCCTCAGATCGATGGCAAAGGCTTTGCCCGAGCCTTTATGCTGATGGTCGCAAGCGAAGTGGGTACCGACATTCACGATGCGGAAACCGTGCTCGGCCGGAGAGCTAAGCGTAGCGAACTAGAACCGGCTACCCAGACCCTCAGTCTACTTTCTCAGTCACTCTCTGCCAGAGAATTCGGCAGCGCCCTTCGCCTTCTCGAGCGCGAGGCGCGATCTGTGGGAGCATTCTTTGAGACGCACGACATGTTACTGACACCCACCATCGCCACACCTCCCGCAAGAATCGGTGAACTTTCTCCAACCCCTACGGAACAACTTCAGCTCCGCATCCTGGGTTTAATCGGATCAGGACACCTGGTGAAAATGATTGGCTTACTCGATGAGGTAGCCAGGCACGCATTTGATTTCACACCCTGGACACCAGTCTTCAACGTCACGGGGCAACCGGCGATGTCGGTACCACTGCACTGGAATCAGGATGGGCTACCCATCGGTATCCATTTCGTAGGTCATTTCGGTGCCGAAGCCACCTTATTCCGACTCGCTGAGCAACTCGAACGTGCGCAGCCCTGGTTCGATCGACTACCCGAGATCGCTAAGAATCTCCTAAGAACCTAAAGTGTGATCCGTTCACTGATCTACGATGGTAGGGAAACCAACTAGCGCCTTATGGCGACCCGTAGGTGCCACGACAGCCCTCTTAACATCCCCCCTGAGAGATCACTTTCTTGGACATCCCTAGTCCAAGAGTTTTGCCTTTCAATATCCCCGGGACACCCTCTTCCATCCATACAGGAGCAGGCGCATCCATGAGGTAATGATCAAAGAACTGCTGCATTCGAGTAGCCCAGTCCTTTTGATTCTGAGTCTTTCGGAGTCCGTGCGGCTCCCCATTGTAGTTGAGCAACCACACCGGCTTACCCAATCGCCTAAGTGCCACAAAGAACTCGATTCCCTGTTCCCACGGCACCGCCGTATCCTCGTCATTATGCATCATGAGCACAGGGGTCTCGATCTTGTCCGCAGTAAAGATCGGTGAGTTCTCTATGAATCGAAGTGGCTTGTCCCAAAGTGATCCACCAATTCGGCTCTGCGTTCGTTCGTACTGGAACATTCTGCTCATCCCAGTACCCCAGCGGATGCCGCCGTACGCACTCACCATGTTGGCCACAGGGGCTCCTGCTTCCGCTGCTGCGAACAGATTTGTACGTGTAACCATGTAGGCGATCTGATATCCTCCCCAAGAGTGACCCTGTACTCCGATACGTTCCCGGTCCACAAAGCCTTGATCGACCAGTTTCAAGACACCGGGGACCACAGCATCTAGAGCGCTTTCGCCTGGATAACCAATCATGTACGGGATGTCCGGGACAAAGAGTAGATATCCCCGGCTAACGTAAAAGCTGCGATTAATGGAAGACCCGCCTGGAGCGGGCACAGTGTAAGAATGGAGTCCATCTGAAGAGCGCTCATAAAAGTACACCATCATCGGGTACTCTTTCTCAGGATCGAACCCCTCCGGCTTATATACTATTCCCTGAAGCGGAATCCCGTCGTTTGAAGACCACTCGACTAACTCGGCTGAACCCCACAAATACTCGTCTTGTTGTGGGTTCGCATCCGTGACCTTACGAGCGTCCGTGAAATCTTCATCCGCTACCCAGATATCAGGAAATTCCTGGAAGGTCGAGCGTGTGTAGATATAAACATCCTCCTGCTCTGCCTTACGTACCCCACCGAAACTCGCATCCTCCATTACGAGGCGCTCAGGTTCCCCGGCTCCATCAAAATGATCCCGATAGAAGCCGTTCGCTTTTGTATAGATCTCGAATGCGTTGAGGTAGATATCCGAATCTGTCGGCACAAAAGGGTTATCAGAATCCATATCTATGACTCTGAACCGAGTATTGGTGGCTCGGCCTGAGCCCTCTGTGAGATTCCTGGGAGCCGTCACGCCCATAGGGTCGATCGCCCAAATGTCGAACTGATCATAAACCACAAAGGCCTCGTCACCCTCTGTCCAACCTGCAGCACCATACGACCGCAACGCATCTGGGTGATCATCAAGAATATCGTGGAACGGAACGTTGATAGGGGCCGTAAGATTTATGGTTTCCCCAGTCTCGGTGTTCGTAGCAAACCATGCCTTCTCAAAACCATCCCATCTTGTCACATACGAACCACCGGGGGAGAGGTTGCCACCACCCCGAATCATCTCGGCAATGCCCTGCCGCGAGCCATTTCTAACATCAACCAGAAATAGATCTGAGTAACGACCGTCCCATGACACCAGTTGTCTGTACGGGAGATTGCTCGTTCCTAAGGCAATGCGGCCATCTCCGTTCTCGCTGACCACAACCGTAGGCAGATCCTCTTTCTCTAACTGGACAATGTCGCCACTCCCCATATCCAGCATCGCAGAGTACGTGCGCCCTCTCTCGTCCTCAGCCTGTAGGAGTTGCATCGGCTGGAGGAAAGGATCCTTCCAATTCCAGATGTCAACGACAACACGCTCGTCGTCAGGTGTTTCGTCCTCTTGTTCAGGCTCGGGGGCAAGCCTCGTACCGAAAAATACACGTTCCCCCGACTTTGAGAATGACACTTCACCATCCTCACTCGGTGCCCATCCCACCGGCAGTCCATCCGAACCCAATCGCGCCCGGCCTGTTGCCGTGCCGCCGGCCGAGGTATAAAGCGAGAAACGTGGGGCTTCTCGATCTCGATCATCACGATCAGTCAAGAACGCTACCGATCCTTCATCTGAAACAACAAGCTGTATATAGCGCCCCTCGCCAGTGGCGACTACCTCCACGGAACCACCGGAAGAAACTTCAAAAACCCCATCAGCAGCTCCATCTTCTCCTGATGAAGTGAAGAACAGGGTTGAGCCATCAGCAGCGAATTCATAGCTCACCACATTCTCAAAACTCTGCTCCTGCCCTGAACTGAGTTCTCGTACCACGAGTGAGCTACCGTCATCCGTGCGGGGAGCTTCATCCGCGTCACCATCTTCTTCGCCCTCTTCTGGATCTGGCGCTTCTTCCTCATCCGCGTCGTCCTCTCCTTCTAGCAAGTATGCAATCCGGTCGCCCACATCCTCTGGTATACTGAACGATCGTACCCTTTCTCTGCGAAAAGTGGACAGGTCCGACAAGCTCACCACAACCAATGAATCCTTCGGTTCGTTGTCCTCTTCTTCGTTCTGACCTTGAGTGCCAGCTTCAGCTGAGGAGTCCTCCATTGGGGTAATAAGAGCTACCAGATATCCGGCGTCCGCTGTAAAGCGCGCAGAAGTAGCGCGCTCGATCTCTAGTGAGCGGGTATCGCTAAGGCTCCGTAGCAACAAGGTGGCCTCTCCATCTCCCGGCACCAGCCTATAGGCAAGCCAAAGACCATCGCTTGAAACAGCAACATTCTGGATTCGATTCCAGACGTCATAGTCTGCGTGATCAAGTGGTCGTTTTTCCTGTCCCCCAAGAGAAACGGTTTCGATGACAAGGAGCAGCGATGCTAGAGCCGGGGTTGCAATCTTCATGGTTTCATCTGTCCAAGGCCTGTGTGTAAGAGGCACGGTACCGAGCGCTCCGACGGACGGCAACGACCCTGCCTAGCATACACCGACTATTATCCTTCCCGATTGACTAAATCCTGGAACTCTGGCGAGGTCTGCAGATCCCACGCAGGTTTCTTCCCACTCAGTTCCCAAATAGATGGAGCACCGCGCATGGAACAGCGCTCCTTATCAACATTAACAGTCTTCGCTTTCCTTCTGCTTCCCTCGGTTCTGCCCGCTCAAGGCACAGCCAATGGTGAGTGGCATGTCTACGGTGGCGATGCCGCCCATACGCGGTATACGCCACTGGACCAAATCGATGCATCTAATGCATCCGATCTTGAAATCGTCTGGCGTTGGAATGCAAGAAACTTTGGACCAAACCCATTTGCTCAGACACAAGCGACACCACTGATGATCAACGGTGTGCTTTATGCTACAGCGGGCAGACGTCGCAGCGTGGTCGCGATCGACCCTGGGACTGGTGAAACTTTGTGGACCTGGCGAATAGATGAAGGGGAACGCCTCCAAGCAGCCCCCCGACCAAATTCGGGGCGCGGAGTCGCGTACTGGGAAGACCCAGATGGAAATGGTCGGATCTTGGTCGTCACCCCCGGATATCATTTGGTCGCCCTCGATGCCGATACTGGCTACGAGGTTGAGAGCTTCGGTGAGCAAGGGACCGTAGACCTCATGGAGGACCACAGGGCTCGTGACGGCATTGATATGGTTGGTTCTATCGGAGCCAGTTCCACGGCGGCCGTTGTCGGTGACGTGATCGTTGTAGGATCGGCACACCATGTGGGTGCGCGACCACCCTCAAGGGTTAACACCCCAGGCGATGTCCGTGGATACGATGCTGCCACAGGAAATCTTCTTTGGACATTCCACACCATCCCAGAGCCAGGAGAACTGGGCGTTGATACATGGGAAAATGATTCTTGGTCCTACACGGGCAACGCGGCCGTCTGGGCACAAATCTCACATGACCCGGAAACTGGGTTTGTTTACCTGCCTACAGAAGCTCCCACCGGTGACTACTACGGTGGGCATAGGCATGGCAACAACCTCTTTTCGACCAGCATCGTATGCCTGGATTCGAAAACTGGCGAGCGTGTGTGGCACTTTCAGACAATCCACCACGATATCTGGGACTGGGACAATCCCTCTGCGCCAATTCTTGCAGATCTCGTGATCGACGGAGTAGAACGCAAAATTGTAGCTCTGATTACGAAACAGGGCTTCGTGTTCGTGTTTGATCGACTAACCGGTGACCCCATCTGGCCGATTGAAGAAAGACCGGTACCTCAGACTGATACTCCGGGTGAGTGGACGTCTCCAACACAGCCGTTTCCAACCAAACCTGCGCCGTTTGACAGACAGGGCTTCAGCGAAGACGATCTCATCAATTTCACACCGGATATCAGGGCTCGGGCAGCCGAAGTGGCCAGCCAATACCGGATGGGGCCAATCTATGCGCCACCTTCTTTGGCTAACCACCCCGATGGCACGAAAGGGATGCTTTCGCTGCCTACATCCACGGGTGGGTCTAACTGGGAGGGTGGGGCCCTGGATCCAGAGACTGGACACCTCTATGTAGGATCCTATACGAGGGCGTCTGTGCTAGGTCTTGTAGAGGGTGGCAACCGCTCAGATATGGATTACATCAGAGGTGGCGGCGGAGCACAAGTAGCTCCGGGTGTTTCAATCGTAAAGCCACCATGGGGACGGATTACGGCAATCGACCTTACAACCGGGGAACATGCCTGGATGATCGCTAACGGTGACACACGACCTCGGATTGCTGAAGCCCTTGGGCTCGAGCTTGCAGATCTTCCCAGGACCGGCAAGCCGTCACGTGCTGGCTTGCTTGTGACAAGCACCTTGCTATTCGCAGGCGAAGGAATATCGGGTGATCCGGTTTTCAGGGCTCATGACAAGGCAACCGGGAGCATCTTGGCAGAGATTGAGATCCCAGGTACTCAAGTCGGGCTACCGATGTCATACATGTATGAGGGCAAGCAGTACGTAGTCGTTGCGATCGGAAGCAGGGGCCAACCAGCCGAGATCATAGCACTCGCGTTGCCTGACTCAGAATAGCCCTTGAGCATGAAATGAAGGGAGAAGCTCAGCAGTCAACCAGTTCAATACTGTCAGGTCCATTCGGCACCACACAAATAAATTCAAAGGGTTCATCACCCTCGTCGGCCTTATAGTTGTGCGGGACACCCTCCGGGATATAGACCGCATCACCGGCCTTCACATGGTGGGTGTCTTCCCCGATTTGAACCTGAGCGGATCCCCTAAGAACATACTGCTCGTGCTCTACGGTGTTGGTATGCATCGGCATACCCCCACCAGGTTCCATTATGAAACGTCGCATCGCGAAATTCGGGCCCTCATCAGACCCGATCAGGACCTGACGCTTCGTCCCTGTGCCAGCCGCTACATCTTCGGTGGGGAGGTTGCCCACGTTTCTAACCGACATGATCACTCCTGGTCTTGATATGGCGGCACAAGTTGGCTGCTGCCATCCTATGACACCAATCTAGGGGTATAACGTATCGACCACGCAATCGTGAGGACACGAGTGATAAAGCATAGGTGCAAACTAAGCTTCCTGACTCTCTTTATCGGGATTTCTGCTTGCACTGAATCTACTCCGGAACAAGTCGGACAGGATTTGCTAACACCTAAGGTCTTGGTGATCGGGATTGACGGCATCCGGCCTGATGTCTTGATGGATGTGCACACACCTCACATCGATAGACTCGCAGCAGAAGGCATACTCACGAACCAAGCGATGACGGGCTACCCCTCGGTCAGTGGGCCAGGTTGGTCTTCTATGCTCAATGGTGTGTGGCCAGATAAGCACGGTGTGACGGACAACTCCTTCGACGGTGAGCGCTACAATGATTTCCCGGATTTCTTAACACGCATCGAGCAGATCCGACCTGAGCTTGAAACATTTGCAGTAGCCGATTGGGCACCACTTGGTTACTCCGATCAGGGCAGTCCAACCATAAGCGACGCAGTGGATGTTAAGCACGTCCTCGACGGCTATGAACTGGGCTGGGCTGAGGCTGATGCGAAATCTGTCCAACTCGCGGTAGAGCAGTTAGAGACTTCAAATCCCGATGCTCTCTTTGTCTACCTAGGCAATCCGGATGAAATCAGCCATGAGCATAGTTCAATAGGATCCGAGTACCGAGATGCGATAGCACTAGCAGATGAACATGTAGGAGTTCTTGTGAAAGCAGTTCGCGATCGTGTGACGTACCCTGAGGAAGATTGGCTAATTCTCTCAAGCACAGATCACGGGAGACGCTCCGATGGTGGACACGGCGGAAACAGCGAAGAGGAACGCACGATTTACTTCCTGGCGAACGGACCTTCAGTAATTGCAACAACCCCCCCAGACTCGACCTATATTGTAGACGTAGCAGTCACTGCTCTCACCCACCTTAGAATCCAGATCGACCCTTCCTGGCGATTAGACGGAAAACCAGTAGGAATCCTCCGCTAGGCCTAGTTCTTGACTGTCAGACTCAGGTAACTGGGCTGACTGGGGGGCAAAATCGATACCGAGCAATTCTTAGTGCTGGAGCAACTGTATAGAAGAAGTGCAAGCGATTTTCACCGTCCAAGATCACGTTGGATGTCTGTTGTTTGGTTTTTGGATAGTCACGGCCTTGCTCATTCTCGATTACCAGTACCTCCCTCTCCTCCAAATCGCTACTGAGAGCATCCACCGCTCTTTCGAGTTTGTCGAGCAACTGCTGCTCTGTCTGATCCTGTACATCGCCCTCAGCTTCGGCAACAATTTCACGGGTCTCGACCAACTCATATTCCGAACGGAAGGCGTCCACTCCGATAGACCTCTGGTGGTTGCGGCGAAACCCTACTTCGTTCAGGGCCTTGGAGTCGAAGTTTAATTCTACGCTGTGGAATGATATTCCATATTGCCTGAAGACCATCTATGCCCTCAACTAGCGGTCTACTCTTGCTAACAGTCCGTTGATTTCATGACTCGGGATCCAAAAGGGCTTCGAGTTCCTCTGCCGTAAGGTCCTCGGCTGAACGTGATCCTAGACCCTGTGGGGATCGGGATTTACGCCTTTTCTTTGCGGCTGCACTCGATTCGGCCTTAGGTACGCCGGCGTAGTCATACTCGGGGATATGGATTCGGTTCAAGTCTCGCCCGAGCCGATGCTCCAGACTCTTCAGTGCCCCCAGATCAGCACCGGTCACAAAGGTTATAGCGGTACCAGTGGCACCGGCCCTCCCCGTGCGTCCGATGCGGTGCACATAGTCTTCCGGGTCTAGTGGTATATCGTAATTGACTACGTGGCTGATCCCCTCAACGTCGAGTCCCCTCTGTGCGACATCGGTTGCCACCAACACCCTTACCTTGCCTTGGGCAAAGCGCTCCAACGCACGTGTTCGGTGCTGCATCCGGCGGTTAGAGTGTAATACATCGGTTCGGATGTCCTCACGCTGCAGCCTCGCATCTAGTACATCAGCACCAGCTTTCGTGCGCGTGAAAACAAGAACCTGATCCCAGTCCGGTTCCTTCAGAAGCTCAGCCAGAAGATCTGGTTTTTTCTCTGGTTTAACTGAGTAAAAGATCTCCTCGATTCCCTCTGCAGTTGTCCCTGGTGGAGTAGCTTCAACCCAGATTGCCTCCCTGGTAATACGGAGTGCCAGATCATGTACACCGTTCGGCATCGTCGCACTGAAGAGCATAGTCTGCCGCTTCTTGGGCATTCCCTTGAGGACTTCCTCTATCTGAGGTCTAAAACCCATATCAAGCATACGATCAGCCTCGTCGAGCACGAGATAATTAACACTGCTCAAATCGACTCGCTTTGAATGCGCATGGTCTATGAAGCGTCCTGGGGTTGCAACAATCACTTCGAATCCTGACTCCAGCGCCTCGATCTGGGGCCCATATCCGACCCCACCAAAGATTGCGGCAGTCCTGATATTCGTCCCCATAGCAAGTGAAACCGTATCGTCGGCAACTTGCTGTGCCAATTCGCGTGTCGGACATAGAACAAGGACCTGCAGGCCAGCTCCCGCTCGTAGCCGCTCCAAGGCCGGTACCATGAACGCTCCAGTCTTACCGGTTCCTGTCTGGGCGATCCCCACTACATCCGTACCCGCCAGACCCGGCGGAATCGCCTCAGCTTGAATCGGGGTGGGAACTGTCCAGCCGAGTGCTTCAATAGCACCAAGGCGTTGTTCTGAAAGATCTAGGTCGGCGAAGGTGTTAACACCCAATATTGCTGTCTCGCTGTCTATTCGAAGGGCTGGGCACCAATGGTTTCTTATCGGAAAGCCCGATTGGAAGAAAAGTAACAAGCTTCCTTGCCAGGGGTGTAACACAACAACAAGTTGGCCGCGCCATAAGCTGGATTATGATGACCTGTACTTTCGCCATGGCTGATCTAGCAACCGGATGAATACAAACTTGAACGAAACTCCTAAAACATCTGTACTCTTCGTCTGCCTTGGGAACATCTGCCGTTCCCCGCTGGCTGAAGGAATCTTCAGATATCTCGTGGAAGAGGAGGGATTAGGCGATCACTTCTTGATTGACTCTGCAGGGACAGGAGCATGGCATGTCGGAGAGCGGCCCGACGGTCGAGCTTCACTCGTAGCTCAACAACACGGGGTCACTCTGGATTCTCGAGCCCGACAGGTCCAAAAAGAAGATTTTGAACTCTTTGATTATATGATCGCTATGGATCGCGAGAACCTGAGGGCACTGGAGGAATTGAAGTCAGGAACCAACAGCGACACCCAAATCACACTCCTTTGCTCCCACGATCCTAATGGTGACAACGGAGATGAGATCCCTGATCCCTACTACGGTGGAGCCAGTGGGTTCGAAAATGTCTACCAACTGGTGCATCAATCTTGTAAGGGACTGCTTAAACAATTTCTCGCCGCCTGATAACTCTATTATCAGTGTAGAATAGTGGCACACGTCCCGAGTATTATCGGGGGCTGTCGACGAGAGACTAGACTGCGGCTCCAGTGCTGACCATCGCTACAACCCTCTCGAATGCCTCTTCAATTAGAGCGTCCGCTGCTGCGAAGCTGAGTCTCACCCACCGGTCATCACCAAACGCGGCACCTGGCACAAGCGCCACGCCATGTTCCTGCAGAAGCCGCGAGCACCAAGCCGTAGCACCACTTTCATCTGCTGCAAGAAGTCCATCCACACGAAAATAGAGGTAAAAAGCCCCCTCAGGTCGAATGTATGGGACACCAGGGAGAAGTTGGTCCATTAAGGTTATGACAAGGTCTCGGCGGCGCCGAAAAGCGGCCCCCATTTCAGCAATCGCAAGAGAAGCTGCCTCCACATTACGAAACGCTTCCAGGGCTCCTACTTGAGAAGGAGTAGCTGTATTGGATGTGATCTGACTCTGAAGTGCAGTGAATTTCTGAGCAACTTCAACGCTTGAGTATGAGAAACCTACCCTCCATCCAGTCATTGCATAGCTTTTCGAAGCACCATCGACCAGAATGAAATTGCCGACATCCGACTCTGGTAAATCCAGGACACCAGGGGCTGCACCACCCTCCTCACCGAAGTACACATTACGATAAATCTCGTCACTCACGATCCAGATTCCTCGGCCTTTGGCCCAAGCAGAGAGTTCCTTGAGTTCTGCGAGGGAATAAATCGCACCGGTGGGATTGCATGGAGTATTCAACACGAGTCCCTTGGTGTTCCCGGAAACAACACGTTCTAGGTCCGATGGCACGACCTTGAAACTGTTGGCTTCAGCTCCGAAAACCGTCACAGGTTCAGCACGTGCGAGCATGACCAGGTCCGGATAGGTCGTCCAGTATGGAGCGGCAACCAATACTTCATCGCCAGGACCACAGAGAGAGAAAAATGTGTTAAATAGCGCTTGCTTAACGCCGGCGCTGACTACGACCCCCTGCCAATTGATTTCACGACCTGAGCGTGCCGCGAGGTGATTGGCAATCGCTTGACGAAGTTCGGGGAGACCTGCGGGCGGTGTGTAGCGGGTGCGACCTGACCTGATACCGTGCACTGCCGCATCAGCTATGAATAGAGGTGTGTCAAAATCAGGCTCACCCGCTCCGAGGTTAACGATGTCGCGACCCTCAGCTACCAGGCTCTTTGCCAAAATGCTAACCGTGATTGTGGCCGAAGGCTTGAGTCTCTCGACATTGGCGCTGAAAGACATGACACTCCTTTGAGTAGCAATCTAGGAAAGAAATATGGTGGGACCCCGAGGCCGGAGGAAGCACCCAATACTCTGGCCGACCGCAGCGGGTTTAACCACCTTCCCATTCCATGATTTACCAGTCTCCATGCCTACTGATAGACGTCGCCGACCCGCTCTCTTTCCTGGCCCACCTACAGGTAAGGTCAGTAGAGCAAAGAACGGGAAGTCATGTACAGCGTGTCCCGGTTGAACTCCGTCCTCCACCAGCAGAGCTGATCGACGCTGACCACCCCTTCTGGCTTCAGCGCTGGGAACAAGCAGAAACTCTAGCGGAAGGACTCAACCTATCCCTAAGAAAGCCATGCCTAGTGCCTTGGTCTCGTAAAGCTCACGAGCTCTTATGCCATGCCCGTGCAACTGGACTAGACGAGGCCGGCGAACTGCTTGATTTGATCTTCCAAGGCTTCCTGCTTAAGGGAAAGGATATAGGTCGAGTCGATATACTCGTGGGCATTGGGCAGTCTGTGGGATTAGAGTTGAGCGAAACCAAGGCAGTCCTAGATATCGACCGGTATGAAGCAGAAGTCTCTGATGCCCTTGAATACGCTCGCTCACAGAAAGCTGAGGTGCCGCCGGTACTCATCAGGGGCCATAAGCACTTAAGGGACTTCCACAACGACGAAGCGATCGGCACCTTTCTAGCCACGACTTGATTGGAGTTCGGAGCCTGGACGCACTCAAGTCTCTTAAACATACAGACTACAGTCACAAATATGGCCGGTTATCAGCGTAAGACAGCGCTCTCGCCCAGAGAAGTATTTTCGGAAGCCGAGGACTTCCTTCCTCGGCTTATTGGGCTCACCCGCGCAAACAACTCAAGTCATACTGCTACATATGACGGTGCTGAAGGGATGGTCACGCTAACCGCTCATCGGCATGGACCCTACACCGATGTTGTGGCTACTACCGACCAACTTCGGACATCAAGAATGGATTACGAGGTACAAAAACTCTTGAATCGCCTTCCATATGAACCCGGTGACCTCGGTGGTCCAGGTTCTGGCGATCCTACCTAAAGCAGTGCTCAAAATGGATTCATTCGAAGAACTCGGGTTAAGCCCCGAGTTAGTTGAGGCACTGGCTGCCGAAGGGATTGAACAGCCGACATCGATACAGAAATCGGTGATTCCTTTTGTGTATCGTGAGAATAATGTGATCGTAGCAGCGGGTCCCGGGAGTGGGGTGACTATGTCCTGGGCAGTAGCCCTACTAAATCGCTTTCATGACTTACAAGAGGGAAGTCCTCGGGTACTTGTGCTCACGCCCTCACGTGACCGGGCTAATGATTTAGCCGAATCGATGAGCCCGATCGCCAGCCACATCGGACAAACTGTGGGGGCACTAGGATCTCAATGGGTGCAACCCGAACAAGCAATATTGCTCTTCGCGACACCTGGCGATGTCTTAGCAAGCTGTACCACTCATGAACTTGAACTCGAGCCTGTGGAAGCAATCGTTCTGGACCAAGCGAGCCGAATCGATGAGTTCGATGGCCTTGAAGAAGTCGAGCTCGTCCTGAGCTACCTAGCCAGCACAACACAGCGAATCGTCACTTCTATGCCTGTTACAAGTGCTGTTGCAGACTTCTGCAAACGGCACTTAAAGCGCGCGATCAGTTTGCCCTCCGCGGATACATCGGTAGCTGATGGGCCCAGGCGTGGTACACTGCGGTTCCGGATCACAACCGAGCCACTTGAACACGAGGCCCTCAAGGTCGTAGAGAATATCTTAGCCTCCGGAACACCACATGCGCTGCTCTACTGCCGCAATGACGACCGTGCGGCCGATGTCGGGGACTATTTGACACTCCATGGCTACCTCGCCGGTGCCCCCGGTGATACGAAAGTTCCCGTATGGCTTGGTGTCAATCCACTCGAAGTACGGAGCGCCATCGGTGACCATAAGCACATACCTATCATTAGCTGCGATGTACCAGCAGACGTGGATGATCTTGATCGCCGCCACGGTGCTTCGGATCAGGGTTTCGTGGTGGTTCTGCCCCGAGAGATACCACACCTTCGTGCAACCGCCCGACAAGCAGGCTATGAAGTTGTTCCATTCCCGCCCGAAATTAGAAAGAGTGCTGGTCCCATCGCCGCGCTACATGATTCAATTCGAGGGGTGATAGAGAAGGAGGACATTGCACCGTACTTATTCGCCCTCGAATCTATGTTCGAAGAATATGACGCGGCTGAAGTGGCTGCAGCGCTTGCTCTCTTGAGTAAACGCTCAGTAACGACCGAGGTGGCCCCTGCAAACACTCCGACCAATGTACCAGCATGGGCCAAACTCTTCGTCGGAATTGGCACACGAGATGGGCTGCAGCCTGGTGATCTTTTGGGTACGATCACAGGAGAAGCAAACGTATCGGGAGACACGGTCGGGCGTATCGAAATCAAGGAAAACTATACACTCGTAGAAGTTCATGATTCAGTAGCGCAAGATGTCATCGCAGCACTTAATGGAAGAACCATCTGCGGGCGTGCGGTGCGCGCGGACTTTGACAGACCGCAACGAGGCGGCGGCGGTCATCGTCTACCTAGGTCGAAGAATAGTTGACTGAGGTGAAATACGAAGAGGCCGCGTCACCTCAAAGGTGACACGGCCTCTTATTTCGCGGGTCACACCTGACCGCTGCGGCTCCGATCAGGCACCCAGGACGTAACTTCGGGGTCGTTACGACCCTTTGACTGCGTCCTTCAAACCCTTTCCTGCGCGGAATCCCGGTGTCTTGGTGGCCGCGATATAAATCGACTGGCCAGTCCGAGGGTTCCGGCCCATCCGGGCCTTACGATGTTTGGCTTCAAACGTACCAAAGCCGGTGATTTGGACCTTGCGGTCTCCCCTGAGCGCAGAGGATATGATCCCGCCACTTGGGCCAAAGAGTGCGTCCACACAACGCGATGCATCAGCCTTGGTCATGCCGGTTGCACTCGCGAGGGCGTCCACTAAGTCGGACTTGTTCATCTGGCTGCTCCTGTCACTTAGATGGGTAAGTTGTCGCGGCCAAAGCCGCCATTCTTGCAGGCCTGGAGAACTCTCTCCCATCAAGCTTTGGATCACTCGAAAAGCCGCATGAAATCAAGTGTTTCCGAGCCTTGCAGGTCACAGTTAGATAACTGTAAGGCACACTCGTGAGAGCGTCAAGGAAAAAAACAGCCTAAAGTCCGCATGATTCCTGGCTTCCTGGCTGGTTTGATCTTGGTATCTGACCGGATAAGCCAAACTAGTGTCGCGCAAATATCAGTCTGGAGTCTAAATTAGCGTGTGCTACGAGTGATAGTACTGTGTGCGATTTGACCTACTGTATACAGGGTTACTAAGGAGATTCGGCATGGACACGACTACGTCATATTCTTTAGGGGACAAGCGAAGCTTACGTATCCCCTATTTGCCGACCTAAGAAAATGGCCACCCCAAAAGGGTATACAGCCCAACAGAGACAGGATTTAGTAAACGCCTTTGGCAAGCAGATAACGCCAAAATGTCCGGACTGTGATATTCTCTTGGACCACCTCCATATATCACCGCGTTCGGATGTTGCCTACGTGCGGGATCGGACTCTACTTACCTGCTCGTCTTGTCACCGGACACTAATCATCGACCATGGCCAGAGTGACTAAGAGCAAGAAAATCTTGCACGCGCACCTAACAATATCGGGAAATGCTAACCTGAAGCAGCATCAGAATCTGGCTGACATTCACCAGACACCATTCGCTCTTAGGTGTCCAGACTATTGCCGGTATTCCCTATCGGGTTAGAGCTTCCAGCATCGTTTTCACAACCCGAACTGGTTGATCATGATTCGGACAGCGGTACTTGTCAGCGCTCTTGCGGTCATCTGCTCCACAAAACTGTCTGCACAAACTAACCACACGCTACCGCGTGTTCTGGAGCTACCGGCTTCAACAAGAGCCATGGCTCTTGGTGGAGCATACATGACGAGCTCTCCTCAAGCTGACGTTCTGTTCTACAACCCAGCTCTCCTGGTGGGAGTTCAGAGCTTCGGCCTGGATATACAGCAATGGGGAACCGCGAGCTGGACATCAACTGCGGTAGCAGCAAGGCAGTGGTTGGGGGGGGGCATCGGTATCGGCCTTCAGGTACTCCAATATGGAGCACATGGCCCAGGCAGCTACACCGCACCCAGCGGACAGGCCCACCTCTTTGATGCTGGCTCACTCCCAGTTTCAGAAAGAGTGGCTACCATCGGCTATGCACGTGAAATCAAGGGATTCAACTTGGGCTTAGCAATTAAGTTGATTGAAGAGCGTGTAGCACTTAACAAGTTCATCGCCAGCGATGCTCGCACACGCGACGGTGCCGTGTGGTTTGACGCCGGGATTTCAAAAACCTTTTTCGCTTTAACCACAAGTCTTTCATATCAAAACAACGGGGACAGACTGTTTGCAGGAGAATACCTGGGAGATTATAACATTGCCGACCGAATCACTCTCGGCGTCAGCTCATCGGGAATGCAGTTCGGCATTTTCGACTACGGTATCACCGCAGCCATAACCCAAGTCAGGACGTTCAAGAAGGATTCTGCAACAATCCCGGCTGCTGGACTTGAGATCAGTTATTGGCCGATACGCGGAAGAACATTTGTCGCAAGAGCTGGCGTGCAACGGACCCCGTATTACGAAGATGCCAGCCCGTTCACCTTCGGCTTTGCGTACTGGGGTGACAACCTCGTGCTTGAGTGGTCCTTACAAGGCATGGAGCAAAGCGGGCTTCGAACACATCGGTTTGGCGTGAGTTGGCGATAGAAGCTAGCTCAATAGTTTCTTTCAACTCGAGCCCCAAGGAACGCGGAATCAAGATCAGAGAAGCCTATCTGATCAATAGAGACCTCTCCCGCATGGACACGGTCAAAAACGAACCGAATCTTCATGAGCTGCCCAAGATCTAATCCCTGATTTTCAGCTTTAAAATCTCCGAGGGGGATAGAGTAGGTCTGAAGTATGAGTTCCCAGTGATCAGCAAAGCGCGCGCGCTCTTGATCAGCTCTACGTAGTATCCATGTGTCTAAAGGACGTCGAATCGGGCCGTAGTCGCTGAGAGTGACCCTGGCAACCCTACCCATAGCATCCTCTAATTCTACACTGAGATCTACCTCCGGATCCGCTTCATCACCTGTGTTACTGCCACGACCCCCTTCTTCTTCACGGACGTCGGACTCTTCATCCGATGACGCTGTGTCTGGATCGCCTCGAGGAGTTGGTACTGAGTTTGTGGCCCCCAACATGAAATCGAGTGTGTGGCCTTCACTAAGCTGCCAGCGTCCAGACAACCCTTCCGGCAATTCCACAGAGTACTTAGCAGGAGGACCGTGACGAGTAGTGTCAGACCCGGAGATACGGTTATTCCAACCAATAGTAACCGCCTGATTTTCCTGGCTCGCCGATGTGTTATTGCGATTACTGGAACGGAGTCCAAGTAACTCCTCTTTCCAAGTTTCTAGGGAGTCTCCTTTCAGCAAAACTCCTGGCTCCGTGCCAACCGTAATATCGATGTCCTCTTCGAACGTAGCGAGTGGCCGAAAGCCACTGGTTTCAAAACGTGTGATGTACATCGTCGAGGGCAGCCAGCCACCTATCACCCGATGGTCACGAAAGATCGGTAAGTACTGCTTGTCACCTTTCAACACAACGTCAAGAAACGCCGAGACATAGATCTCTGAAAACCGCCTTTGATCTTCCGCATCGATCAATCCACGAAGGTCTAGTGAGCGTCCGCTGCGTGGACCACCATCATGAGAGCCCCAGACCGTGTTCCACTGCCCATGGTTTGCACGGTAAACGTAGATCGCGGATTTAAAATTGAAGAGATCTGACTCACTGAACTTCAAGCGGTCGTAGATCCTTAAGCCATGGAAGCTAGTAACATCACCATCGTGAGAACCATGAAAAGTCAGGTAGCTTACATCCTCAACTACGACTTTACGGCCTGTAGGTAGGTACTGCCCGTCGACCGGTGCGATGGAGATAATCCCTTTGATGCCATAGTCGAAGCTGAACTCGAGTGAAGCATCATCTGGGTAGTAAGAGAGTCCGTTGAAGGCGGCTGCGTTGGCCACAGCTTCTCCACCTCGTGAGTGGCCGATAAGCGCAATATTATCCATATCGACCTTGCCCTCGAAGGGGTTGTCCGCTTCTTGATTGAAGCCTTCAAAAGCCTCTAGATGTTTGAGTAAGAACCAACCTCGAGCATCGTTTTCTCCTCGGATACCACCATTGATAAAGTTCTCATCGACACTAGCAAGAATGTATCCACGGGTCGCTAGAAGTTCGCCCAAATAATCATATCCGGGGTCTGAGAAATCCTTCATGTTATGGTTTCCATGAACAACTAGGACCAAGGGAAATGGTCCATCTCCATCAGGATACCAGACCCGAGCGTTGAGGGGCATCTCTTTCGGACTGAATCCCCAGTAACGATTTCGACTACCTGCCGAACTACCCAGATTGACAAGCTTTGACGCATCTACCACATCGGTGATAAGGGAAACCGAATCCCTATATTCAAGTCGATTCTTGTCTGTCCCATTTCCATAGTAGAGCGTCAAAACCCCATAGGGGCCCCTAAGGCCAGGATCCGGTGCTCGCAGGGTCTGGCTGGAGAGTACTCTTCCGGCGTCACTCGGCGTGAGCTTTAGGGGTGGCATGCAGGCTGTCACCGAGACCGTTATCGCCAACGCTACATACGAGGCAATCACATTTCTAGTCGTCATGCTCATAGACTCACTGTAGTGATATACGCTACCAGGTGGCAATCACCCATCTCTCCACCTGGCCGAAAGTAGTAAACAAACAGAGGGTTCACTTCCTGCTCAGAAACCATGCGGTTACCGTAAGCACCATTCTAACTCCAGAGACAACATGGCCAATCCAACCATCACATTCGTGACCACACTAGGCACCTTCTCCGCTGAAATGTTAGAGGACGCTGCCCCCAATACCGCAGGCAACTTCATGAAGCTGGTTCATGACGGCTACTACAACGGAATCATTTTTCATCGAGTGATCGACGGATTCATGATCCAAGGGGGGGATCCAACAGGAACGGGAACAGGAGGTCCGGGCTATACGATCCAAGATGAGTTTGCACCTGGGTTGAGTCATACAACAGAAGGCATCTTTTCGATGGCCAATGCTGGGCCAAATACGGGTGGATCGCAGTTCTTCATTACATTGGCTGCAACACCGTGGCTAGATGGCAAGCATGCGATCTTCGGTAAGGTCATCTCTGGGCTGGATGTGGTAATGGAGATCGGCCAGGTCTCAACCAACCCTGGGGACAGGCCACTTGAGGATGTCGTAATGGAAAGCGTGACCGTGTCAGATGAGACATAGTCACATAGTCAGCGCCCCAATTCATGAACAGTGAGAACCCTAGCCAATAGGTCTCGTTAACTGGCCAATCTGATAGCCAGTAGGGGGTTCGGCATCAAGTAGGTGGCGAACGAAATAGTCCCAACGCCTTCGCATCATATATGGTTCGTTACCGAATCCATGCCTTCGGTTCGGCATCAAGACCAAATCAAAATCCTTGTTCGCTGCAATTAGGGCATTCACGACAAGCATCGTGTTCGACGGAGGTACGTTAGAGTCTAGCGTACCATGTGCGATCAGAAGCTTACCCTTGAGGTTTTCCACCAACAACTGGTTGGCTTGATTGTCATAATTGGTCGTCCCATCCGGATATTCGACAAGGAGTCCTTGCCACTTTTCACCCCAATCATCCTCGTAGTTTCTCTGATCGTGGTTACCGGCCTGTGACACCGCAACATCATAGAAGTCAGGATAACGCATGATCGCATCAGCAGCAGCAAAGCCACCTCCGGAGTGGCCGTAAATTCCAACTTTGTCGATATCCATCCACGGATAGCGATCTGCCAGTTGGCGAATCCCAGCAATCTGATCAGGGAGCCCATTGTCCCCCATGTTCCCGTAATACGTTTCGTGAAATGTCTTGGAGCGGCCAGGCGTACCCATCGCATCGAGTTCAACCACGACGAAACCAAGTTCGGCAATCGCTTGTAGATCTCGGTGCGACGCACGGAAACTCCTGCTCCCCACG
>DUBS01000004.1:0-90641 GCA_012960225.1 Gemmatimonadota bacterium
CTTCAGCAGCTTCTTCCTCAGCTGGCTCTTCAGCAGCTTCTTCCTCAGCTGGCTCTTCAGCAGCTTCTTCCTCAGCAGCCTTAGCAGCTGCAGCTTTTTGAGCGGCCTGCTCTTCTGTAGCTCGTCGGGCAGCTAAGATCTCTGCGCGCTTTGCTTTTTGCTCTTCCGGATCGGTTTCACCCAAGGCTACAAGGGAATCTCCACCTTTCCTCGCCTTAGCTATCAGTGACTTCATAGTCCCCGACGGCTGAGCCCCCTCACTGAGCCAATGGTCAACACGCTCAAGATTCAGCACGAGACGTGCAGGATCGGAAAGCGGCTTGTAGTAACCGATCGATTCTATGAACCGTCCATCACGTGGTGAGTCATTATCCGCCACTACAACGCGATAGTGGGCCTTCTTCTTACGGCCCATCCTTCTAAGTCGAATCTTTGCGGGCATCTTGTCGGGTGTTATAGGGTACGCCAGCCGTCCCGCGTTCACGAGTACGGTCTCGGAGGTGTTAAGCCCCGAACAGAGCAGAGGCCAAGGATAAAAGAGTAGTGGTTGGCTGTACAGCGATAACCAATAAACGTGTATCTAACATACTCACTTTCAGAGCCTCCCCTGAAGAGGCATCATGCTGCTCTGAAGCTTTGCTAGAGTAGTGATTTCCGACTTCATCCGCTCAATAACTTTCTTTATCCCTGTGAACTGCAGAACCTAGAATCAGGTGGGTCAAGCCACTTCAATGATTTGGCTGCGCTTGCTCCCAACGGAGATCCAGTGGACCGGTGCGTTCGCCAGCTCTGCGACCCGGTCCAAGTATGCCCGAGCATTAGCGGGAAGGTTCTCGAGCTTACGCACTTCACATGTTGACTGTTCCCAGCCTGGCAAGGTCTCGTAGATCGGCTCAACACCGGAAAGAGACCAGGTATCAGCAGGGAAATCATCTGTGACCGTCCCATCTGGCATACGATATCCTGTCGCTACCTGAAGTTCGGGTATGGTGTCGAGTACATCCAGTTTCGTTACTGCGAGCCCAGTAAGTCCATTGACTTGCGCGGCGAAACGTGCGAGCACGGAATCGAACCAACCGCATCGCCTGGGCCTCCCCGTAGTAGCTCCAAATTCTCCGCCTAGTGCCCGGATATGTTCATCCATTTTCGGATCACATGCTGTTGGGAATGGCCCCTCGCCCACACGAGTAGTATATGCCTTGACCACGCCAACCACTGTATCAATCGAGGTGGGGCCTATTCCAGTGCCGGTCGCTGCTGCTGCTGCCGTCGTATTAGATGAGGTAACGAATGGATACGTTCCATGGTCAAGATCCAAAGCCGTACCCTGCGCACCCTCGAGAAGCACCCTTTTACCATCTAAGAGCGCGCGGGAGATGTCCCTCCCAACATCGGTTCCGAGCGCCAAGAGTCGATCTCCTAACGCCAAGGATTCTGCCATCTCCATATCAAGCTGTTCAGTAACCACTGCCCCTAGCTGCTCTACCCGTCGGCAAATGCGGTCTTGAGCTATGCGGACTCTCTTTTGAAGTTTCTCCGCATTTCCTAGGTCAGCAACGCGAACCCCCCTGCGCCCGGCTTTGTCTTCGTAAGCCGGACCAATTCCCCTCCCAGTTGTCCCAATTTTCTGAGCAGCGGCATCTTCTGCTGCATGATCTAACAGTCGATGATATGGAAAAAGTAATTGAGCCCGATTACTGACACCTACACGACCGCGAAGGTCAACACCTCGCGCTATAAGGGCGTCGTATTCCTCAAAGAACTGTCGAATGTCGAGTACCACACCGTTCCCGAGGAGGCATTTCTTCCCCTCGTGCAGGATACCAGAAGGAATCTGATGAAGCACGAACTCATCTTCCCCAACATGCACTGTGTGCCCCGCGTTCGCGCCTCCCTGGTACCGTGCCACGATATCCACGCCTTCCGCGAGAACATCCACAATCTTTCCCTTGCCTTCATCACCCCACTGGCAGCCGACTATTACCGTGCAAGACCCTTGAGCAGCCATACTTCCTCAACGATGGAATCGAGAGTTCTTGGGACACAAACCTATGAAAAAACGGGCTCGCCCCATGTGGGGTAAGCCCGTTGGCTGGTGCGTCCTTTGGGAAAAGCTATGGGCGACCCTGGGGGGTGTCAACGAACCTAGATCCTTCACCGTAAAGGGTGGTCGATCTCAGTTCAGACTCCGACACATTCCAATAAATCTGCAGTCTCTAGGATCCCCTTAACTTCTTCAATTCTCAGCTCAGGAACCGGTGTCAGTGGGGGCCTTGGACCTCCACCGGAGAAGCCCAATAAGTCTAGAGCTGCTTTGATACCAGGAACGCCCATACCTGCTACGATACTTTGGTTTACGGCTACTATCTGCTCTTGAAGCCGTTCCGCCTCTTCAAGTCGCCCTTCCCGAAATGCTACTGAGATATTAGCTGCCTGATCAGCCGCCATTAGACCAACGGCAACAATTCCTCCCACCGCCCCAATTCCTAGGGCAGGATATAGTACCGAACCATTACCCGTGAGCACTTGGAACCCGTCAGCACTTTGCTCCACAAGCTCGACTAATAAGTCGATCTCCCCTCGTGAGTCCTTAATCCCAATGATATTTGGATGGCCTGAGAGGGTAGCGACCAGGCCTGTAGACAATTCGATCGTACTAAGCCTGAGAGGCACCTGATAGATCAGCACAGGCACGGGTGAAGCATCAGCCACGGCCCCGTAATGACTTATGAGTATTTCCTGGGTCATCGCACCCTTGAAGTAAGCCGGAGGACTTACGAGAACTGCGTCCGCCCCTGCATCAGCCGCTTGCTGAGTCAGCTGAATCGTGTGACGGGTTGCTTCAGACCCGGTACCTGCGATCACGAGCGCCTCACTAGGTACAACCGAACGAGCTTCCTCAATAAGCTTGGACCGCTCGCCTTCATCTAGAAAGACTGATTCTCCGGTGGACCCAGCAATCAGGATTCCACGAATAGGACTACCAAACCACCTGCTCAGGTTGGCTCCAAAGGCTGGATAGTCGACATCCCCCGTAACTGGATCGAAGGGTGTTGTAACCGGTAAGAATGTCCCTTCAAGCTTCACCGATTCTTCGTGCGCCAAGTTTGGCTCCTTATTTGCTTGATTTTATTCGATGATGTAAAAGCCCCGGAAAGCCCACTGGAACACCGGAACTATCAAAATGAATAGCTCTGATAATTATCGTGGCAAGCAGGCCCAGTTCAAGCCGATATCTAGGGAATAGCATTTCTCCAGTTTAGTCCCATCTTCCGCCGTACCTCCTGCATTGTCTCAGACGCAATCTTTCGAGCCTTTACGGCACCCCGGTCGAGAATATCACGCACCTCACTAGGATGTTCTCTGTAGTGAGTTGCTCGCTCACGATATGGGGCGAAAGACGTTGCGATATTGCCAGAAAGAACGCGCTTGCAATCAACACATCCTAATTCTGCTGAACGGCAACCGGCCCCTATCTCTTTCCTAGCGTTCTCTTCAGTGAAGAATTGATGAAGGGCGAATACATTACACACTTCAGGGCGCCCCGGATCGTCTCGCCTCACCCGCTGGGGGTCGGTCACTGCGGTACGCACTTTATCCCATACATCGTCGGGGTCTGCTAAGATCCCAACTGTATTACCTAGAGATTTGCTCATCTTAGCGTCTCCGTCGAGACCTAGAATACGGCCTACGTCCTCCCCAATCAGCGGCTCGGTAATCGGAAATGTCTCCCCGTATCGTGCGTTGAATTTTCGAGCGACCTCGCGCGTCAATTCAAGGTGTTGCCGCTGATCCTCACCTACCGGGACCGCATTCGCCTTGTAGAGCAGGATGTCCGCAGCCTGTAGGATCGGATAATTCAGAATCCCCGCGGGAATCGACTCAAAGTGCTGGGCCTTGTCCTTGTATTGTGTCATCCGCTCGAGATCACCCACGGGTGTGACTGCATTGAAGAGCCATGCCAATTCAGTGTGCTCGTGCACATCCGACTGTACGAATATCGTTGAGCGTTCAGGATCAAGTCCAACGGCTAGGAAAGAAACTGCGAGATCAAAAACACTGCTTGGCATCTCAGCAGGATCACCTCCCGAGGTGATCGCGTGATCATCGACGATGCACCACACACAATCGTATTCATCTTGCATGCCAACCCAACGGCGTAAAGCCCCAAGATAGTTTCCAAGATGAGCTTCCCCGGAAGGCTGCATGCCACTGAAAATTCTCTGCTTAGGTGTATTTTGTTGGATCTCTGTCATGCCTCAAAGGACTGGAGAACTGGAATACTATTTATTTCTCATAAGCGATGGCATGCTAACTTAGCGTGCTCTAGCTGGACTGCTACAGTCCCGAGGGGAGATTCAAGAATCCGAAACGGAGAGCAACCATCGAACTCGACCCACTACTGAGGACTGCGCGGGCCGCAGCTGATGCCGCTGCTGCCGTTCACCGACAGGATGCAGGCAAAGTCCTCGTGGGTGAAGCTTCAATGAAATCTCGCGCCGACTACGTCTCCCGGACTGACTTAGCAGCTCAAGAAGCTGCTATATCGGTGATCGAGGAGTGTCACCCTAACCACCTTATCCTCGCTGAAGAGAGTGATGAATCCCCCCAAGATCAATTAGCTCGGTGGGACGGTCGTCCTCTTTGGATCGTGGATCCTCTGGATGGGACGGCTAATTTCTTGCACAACCATCCACATTATTGCTCCTCAATTGCTTTAGCTGTCGATGGCCGACCAGTCGTGGGTGCCGTAACAAGCGCTCCCAGCGGAGAACGATGGTGGGCTGCAGAAGGCATTGGCGCTTTCAAGAATGGCAAGCCGATCTCAGTGTCAGAAGAGCATCAACTTATTCACTCAATGGCTGGTACAGGTTTCCCCTTTAAGCTATTGGGCGTCCTCCCTGAGTACCTAGAGGAATTTGACCGTGTACTGCGAGCTACTTCTGGCATACGCCGAGGGGGATCAGCGGCACTTGACCTCTGCTATCTAGCCCAGGGCTCGCTTGATGTCTTCTGGGAAAAGATACTTATGCCGTGGGATTTTGCGGCCGGACTCATCCTCGTTCGGGAAGCGGGTGGAGTAGTTACCCGACCCGATGGGAGCGAGTTGGGACTTGGTCCAGGTCCAGTATGTTGTGCTAACAGTCCTAAGCTCTTGGGAGAATTCTTGAAGGTGCTGGAGAGTTAGCCAGTAACCCGACCGTCACACCTGCTTCTGACAATTGACGAGCTGCACGCTGACCAGCCAGCCATAAAGCCTCGACAATCCCAAATGTGTAACTCTCGATATACCACTGTCCTGATTCCGATTCATACTCAGCGATGGCTTCTCTGAGAAGCTCGTTGGAAACTGTTTCAAAGCGGTAAAGGAGTGATAGAACTGCCATCCCTGTCTGATTCTCGTGTTCTCTTTCGTATTCACTACGAGAGAGTTCGACAAAGGCAGGAGCGTCACCTCGGAGTGCTTTCAACAACTCATGAGCGGTCTCCCGTTCAGCTTCGTCGAGGATAATATAAAAATCTCCAGTGGACCGAGCGGCCGCCCAACGAGCAGCCAAATTGAGTCGTTCACCCGAGGGCATCGACGCCTCCAGACTTGCTGCATATTCCTCAAGGCTTCGGGAAGGGTTATATGCGCTCTCAATTCTTCTGATCTCAGAAGTTGCTCCAGTTCGCAACCTTTCTAGAATTGTTTCTACCACATCGTTTTCTGCCTCCACAGACATAAACTCGACTATGTCTGAGTGAAGATCGTCTTGGATAAACCCGCGAGAGATGGCGGAACGGAGCCGGTTCTGCTCATCTGAAGACAAGTCGCCCGCGAGAGAAGAAACCCTAGCCATAAGCGACTCACCGATACCCGATGTAATGCTCTCGACCTGAGAAAACTCAAGGATTTCCTCAATGTTTGCACGTTGTGGAGACGCAGACTGCGCGGTGGCTACAAGAGGGGAGAACACGAGTGCACAGCTCAACAGAAGGCCCCTCACTTGAGCGGCCTTCTGTTCGTTTTTCGCTCGGCGAGATCTATTCACCGCATTCGCTTTTTAGAAGCTGTTCACTTCTGACAGCCTACTTATCACTACAGTATACGCTACCACGTCCACGGGAGCTTCAGTGAAGGAGCGTGTCAACGCGTCGCTACCTACTCTGAGTATCAGTTCTTACATATCTCGATCGTACGACCCTTGGCCCCTGGGACTTTTGGCATGTGAATCGTCAGAACACCATTCTCGAAAAGTGCCCCGATATCCTCAGTGCTAACAGTTCGTGGTAAGGTGAACGAGCGGTTGAATGAACCATACCTTCGCTCCCACACATGACTGCGCTGTTCAGTCTCATCTTCGTTACGGATTGCAGTCTTCTCTCCTGAGACGGAAAGTACACTATTCTCGAGATTGATCGTGACATCATTCTCAGATAGCCCCGGCAACTCGGCTGTAAGCGTGAGTTCCTCGTCCGTCTCAATCACATCGACATGAGGTTCCCAATCCCGATCAACTGAGTCGGTCAAAAAGGGCACTGTGTTAAAAACCTGTGACATGCGGTTCGACATTGCTTCAAGATTTCTCCAGTCGCTGTGAATTGGTCTCCGGCGGATGTATTTCGTGATCGCCATAGTTTCTCCTGACAGAATTTGGTTGCGCTATCCAATGACCTATGCAACCCACGTGCCACAAAAGTGAGCTTGCAAACCTGCCAAAATGAACGGCAACAAGGACTTAGGTAGATCAATTACCTGTCAGTTTGACTCAGATGTGAAAGTCTTACTGCCGATTCGACAAGCCTTGCTCTAGGGCCAGTCGGGCAGCTCCAAGAGCCGGGTCAGGGTCCTGACTCAGAATTTCCAGTCCGTAATCTCCCACGACCCGCAGAATCTCATCATGCAAAGGCCCGCCGCACCGTAGGAGGCCACCCCAAAGAGCGACAGATGGCTGATTAATCCATGGTCCTGAAATCTCGAGGATGGCTTCCAGGTGCCCTCGGCACCCCTCGACTGCAAGCTCGAATATTCCCTTCGAGGCTGGATCATCTTCAGCAGCCGCTTGGGTAATAAATGGTACTAGCGCTGCAATTTCGCGCTTGGAGGCTATCCCAATCCATCCTACCAGCCCTTGGACATCCTCCAAGCCAAGGTGTCGCAAAATGGTGTCGCGCAGTGCTGTCGGTCCGTCCCGGCCATCTTCGGCCCGAGTGATACAGCGAAGGGCGTCCACACCAATCTGATAACCGCTACCCTCGTCACCGATATGTTGACCCCAACCACCGACACGAACCACAGTGCCGTCCGGTCGACGTGCCCAAGCTATAGAGCCAGTGCCAGCAACAAGCATGATTCCAGGTCCAAGACCGAATGCATCGTGAAATGCCACCTCAACATCGGTGCTTACAATAATTTTCTCTGCCACGTGTGACTTAACCAATGCATCTTCGATAGCGGTACGAGCCTCATCATTGCCGGCACCCGAGAGACCAGCCCAAAGGATATCGCCCGGAGTGCTCAAGCTGGTATTCACAAGAGCTCGATCAACTGCTTGTCGGACAGCTGCTGCTGCTGCTGCCGGCTCATGAGTTGTAACAACCGCACCCTCTGTTTCACCTCTTCCTAATTCATGGCCGTCCTGATCTACAACTACCGCTCGCGTCCACGTACCTCCACCATCTACACCAATCGCGAAGTTCACACTGAGTGCTTCTGTCTTTCAAAAAGTCCGGCGAAAGAGCCGGCCACAAATGTCACAACAGATCCCACAAGCACGTACCAGGGCCAAGCCATCTCATTTCGCAGGATTGTCACAGTGCCGATCCCAACTACTACGCCAATTATCACAGCGACCTGACCCGGACGCTTAGTGAAAATACCGAGTGCGAAGGCACCCAAGAGTCCTCCATATACAAGGGATGCGATTCCCAGTGCTACTTCGACCGCAGTTGTGCCCGTAGACAGTGGGATGAAAAGCACGGCGCCACAGGTCAGTAATCCAGCCCACACGAGCGTGAAAACCTTGCCTGCCCTTAGGATTCTGCCTTCATCATCGCGAGCACCTACAAGCGGCGCCCAGTAATCATATGCCGTAGCAGAGGCGAGTGAATTGATTGAGGACGATAGAGAAGACATGGCTGCGGCAAAGACCCCAGCAATCAGTAGGCCGGTGATCCCTGGCGGGAGTTGTTCGACGATGAAGAGTGCAAAGATTTCATCCGTAGAATCAAACGAGCGTCCTTGGTAGAAAGCCCAGAGTCCTAGTCCCACCATGAGAAAGAGAAAGAACTGAAACATGACAGCAATTCCGCTACCGATGAGGGCCTTTTGTGCTGCCTGGCGATCACGGCATGTCAGGAGCCGCTGAACAATCAACTGGTCGGTTCCATGAGACGCCATCGTAAAAACGGCCCCTCCAAAAATACCAGCCCACAGCGTATAGGCCGTCATACGGTCAAGCGATAGGTCAAGCATAGCCAGTTTACCTTCGGGGGCTGCACTAGCGAGCACCGATGACCAACCACCCGGGACAAGAGCTTGAATGCCTGCGACTGCGACTAGGGCACCAAATAGGTAGAGCATCATTTGGGCGGCATCCACCCACACAACAGCTTTGATACCTCCAAGATACGTGTAAATCAGCGTGAGAACCCCAATCACGATAATTGAGGCGGCGTAGGGCCACCCGGTGATCAATGCCAGAGGAATCGCGGTCGCAAAAAGCCGAACCGAGTCAGCTAGTAAGCGGGTCACCATAAAGATGGCTGATGTGAAACGCCTCACCCCAAGCCCGAAACGCTCTTCTAGCAGGGCGTAAGCAGTCGTCAATGATCCAGCGTAATAGGCCGGAAGCAGGAATGCTGATACAAAGATTCGCCCTAGCAGATACCCGAAGGTCAACTGAAGGAAGACCAGGCTCCCCGAGTATGCGACACCGGGGATACTCAGAAACGTAAGGGTACTAGTCTCGGTAGCTACGACTGAGAGCATTACCGCTATCCACGGTAATGAGCGACTCCCAAGAAAGTAATCCGTTCCACCTTTGTGTCCTCGCCCAAGCCAGGCACCCCAAATCGTGATTCCTCCGAGATAGGTAATCAGGACTGCGAAATCGAGTGTCGTGAAGCCGGTCAAGAGATGTCCTTAAGCACGCTTCATGGCCTAGGAACCATGAGCCACTGATTGCTGACCAAGACCCTATAGGTGGGTGGACCCGAGTCGAGAAGGGTCACGGAATCCGCTTTCTAATCGACTGGTCTGTGATCGCTAACGCGGCAGCAGCATGCACCGCCCTGCGAAGTGGGATGTGCTTCTGGTTGTCGCGAGTTGGGTGTACTCGGTTGGTGAGAAGAATCACCCAAAGGTCTAGCTCAGGATCGAGCCAGATGGACGTTCCAGTGTAACCAGTATGTCCAAACGCACTAGAGGTCAGGTAATCCCCGCCGGAAGACCGCTCTGAGGGAGTGTCCCACCCAAGTGCACGAAAGGATGTCCCGTCGTAGCGTCTTGTGAACAGATCAACCACGTCCTGTTCAACAATGCGGTGCTGTTCGAGGCGCGCTACGGGGCATGGCTCTCCCAGACTTTGGGTTGGGTTGCAAGCTGGACTCATACCCCCATTGAGTAGCATACGAGCGAAGACAGAAAGATCGACAACCGTGCTAAAGAGGCCCGCATGCCCTGCTACACCCCCTGATGCATCAGCGTTCTCATCATGTACTCGACCCCATACCAGTTCCTTGCGCCAAAGCGTGTCTAGTTCTGTGGCCGCGATGCGTGGTCGTAGGAAGGTTTCGGGACGGTACCTTGTCTCGCGCATACCAAGTGGATTCCACAATCGATCAGAAAGAAAGACATCGAGAGACTGCTGAGTGACTTCCTCGATCACCCATGCCAGTGTCATGATCCCAATGTCTGAGTAGACAGTTTCTACCCCAGGATTGATGTCGAGCATTTCGTCGGCAGCTGCGCGCTTATAGTCATCAACTCCCTGATGGTCGAAGAACCAGCGCCGGAAAGGTGGCAGGCCAGAACGATGAAGTAGCAATTGGCGCACAGTGATTTCATTCTTTCGCTCGTCTCCGCTGGACCACCACGGCAGATACGAGACGACCATCGCGTCGAGGTCCAACCGACCCTCTCCCACAAGGATCATCGCGGCAGTCGTCGTACCAACAACTTTCGAGACTGAAGCTAGATCCCAGAGCGATGTCGAAGTCACGGGACGCCCACTCCCGTATGCTAGTTCACCAAAAGCACCCACGGATACCAAGCGTCCATGACGCCCAATCGCGAGCGCAGCACCTGAAGCGGCGGAGTCAGCCAGTGCTACCCTGATGATTGAATCAACCTTAGCAAGTCCATCAGCTGACATTCCTACAGTCGACGGATCAGCTAGGGTTTGCTCCTGTCCGAATGGACCAGGCCCTCGCTCACGTTCGACGATGCCAGCAGCAGCTAGAGGGTCCTCGATTGTCCTTGAGACGACTCGGGTCATCACTTTCGGACGATCCAGGCCCTCACCAATTCTGTGAGCTGGTGGAAGGGGAATGGGTAGTCGACCTGAGATCTTCTCTTCGCCGAAAAGAGCTGCCACGGCTGCGCGTTGCGACACTTCCCGATCTCCCCATGCGATCAAGTAGCTTCCCACACTCGGCAATGCACGAAGAAGGTAAGGGCTAGCAAAGGATAACAAGATCGTGGGTCTTTGAGTGGTACTCCCTTCCACGAGCCCCCTGAAAGCTTCCGGAAGTGCTTCCGGCCCTGAGCCAACTGAAGGAGGCACGTACACACTTACGATGAGCCGATCAGCATTAGACAGACTATTCTCAGCAGCAGCATAAGCTTCAGGGCTGCTGCGCTCGTCCAATAATACTTGGGTCACGTCTGGCATGCGTGCCAGTAGTCCCTCGGAGAAAGATCGATTCGCCCACAGCCAGGTCGACGGAGCATACCGAATATGCACGGTCAACGACGGATGATCGGGATTAATAGGAATCAGCCGCTCGTTATCACTCACGAGGGTGATAGAGCGAGCAGCGACTGAGTCAGCGAAAGCAAGATGGGGACCTGAGCCAACAACCTCGTCCACTGCATCAAGTGATACAGTCCGACCAAGGTGCAGCCCCAGCTTTGCTTTCATTTCGAGGATTCTCCGGACTGATTCCTCGATCTTGAACCGGGTCAGACGTCCGCTTTCAATCGCCCTCACAACCGCACTAATCGATGTCGAGACATCCTTTGGTGAAAGAAGCACATCTGCACCTGCCTCCAACGCACGGACAGAAGCTTCACCGATTCCGTAAGCCTCTGTAATCGCTCGCATCGTTAGCGCGTCAGTGAATAGCAGTCCGTCAAATCCCAAGTCATCCCTGAGCAACCCTGTCATGATCTCAGGTGATAGCGTTGCCGGCACTGCATTTGGACCCAATAGACCTGGAAGTGAGACGTGTGCCGTCATGATCGCATCCACGCCTTCTCTGATAGCTCGAGCGAAAGGCAGAAGCTCGAGCGTGTCGAGTCGTGCTCGGTCCGCTTCTATAACCGGCAGACCTACATGAGAATCGACAGATGTGTCACCATGTCCTGGGAAATGCTTGCCTGTCGTGAAAGCTCCACCGTCTCTCGCGCCTCGCACAAAGGCTGCACCCAAGCGAGCTACAAGGTTTGGATCTGCCCCGAAGGAACGAGAAGCAATGACAGGGTTTTCAGGGTTGTTGTTGACATCTAAAACAGGTGCAAACAATACATGCACACCGGTCGCTCTCGCTTCCCTGGCAGTGATACGCCCGTACTCATACGCAAAGCGCTCGTCTCCAACTGCACCAAACGCCATAGTGGGCGGAAATGCCGTCCCGCCTCCCTGAGGCAGCATTGAGGGGAGAGCGTACGATCCGTTGATCCTCATCCCGGGGCCACCATTCTCGAAGTCGGCCGTAACCAGGAGGGGTATTTCTGCAAGCTCTTGTAGTGCATTGAGCTTTGCAACGTACGCGTGCGGAGTACCGATAGAGGGTGATACTCCCCCTATCTGATCTTCGATGATCCAACGCTCAAGGGGCTCGAAGTCAGGACTGGAAGGAGAAACATACCCGCCAGGTATCCACTCAATTACAAGTTGGCTTACAAGTTTTTCAAGTGTGAGAGCTCGAATAGTTTCTTCAACCCACTGGCGGGCAGCAGTGCCGAGGTCACCTATAGCCTGAACTGGCACGGGGCTAGCGACACTGTTAGGTCCACACCCCAAGAATGCCAGGATGGCTAGGAGTGCAATCGATAAGCGCCCTTTAGCGAGAATCCTAATCTCTATCATTTCCAGTCAGCTTTTTTGGAATCATAATCCCGTCCCCCATCTCATAGAGCGGCGGAATCCGCGTGGGCACCCGTCCAGAGATCTCAATTTCACCGAAAAGCGCTTGGGCAGCAGCGGTTTGGCTGGCCTCCGAACCACTCCAGGCTAACATGTACGCTCGGACGTCAGGGAGTTCGGTAATGAGGTACGGATTCCCAAATGAAACGACGATGTGCGGGACACCGATTTCAGTGAGCTGCCCTGCAAAATCGACAACCTCTTCGGGTAACGCGAGCGAACCCGATTGAGAAAATGCCGTCACATAGGTACTCAAGATCACAAGTGCCTGCTGGCGTGCCTGTCTCAGAAGAGACTCATAGAGAGCGGGTCCTGAATCAACATCTAAACCGGCTGTGGTAAGTCGAGGATACGTCTGCCTCAGTCGTGCATTGAAATAGCGTCCGGCAAGTACATCCGAGGTTCTGCGAAAAGATACGGACATGACCCGAGCCGAGCGCGTACCTAGGAGAGGTAAGAGGTTACCGCCATTATGTAGAAGCGTGATCGAGCGCTCCGCTATCTCGGCAGCAACTTGGGTGTGAGCGGGAATACCGACCACCTGACCGATTTGATCGATCTGAACTACGCGGTCCGTATCCAGGCCCATCTGTTTTTTTGTTTCTAAGATTCGGCGGACAGATGCGTCAATGCGGCTAGCATCAATGCGGCCAGATTCAACCGCGACCGCGATGCCCTCCACTGCCCTCTCGACTGACGGAGGCATAAGAATGACGTCAGCGCCAGCCTCGATCGCCCTGACAGATGCCTCTTCTGGACCGTATCCACGTGATATGGCACTCATGTCCATCGCATCGGTAAACAGCAACCCATCGAATTCCATCTCATCACGCAAAAGATCAGTGAGCACCGCAGATGAGAGGGTAGACGGGTCGCCAACTCCTCCATCCAACGACGGCACAGATATATGAGCTGTCATAACAGCCCCCATACCAGCTTCGATTGCATGCCGGAATGGGAAAAGTTCGACGCTATCCATTCGCGCGCGCGAATGAGGAATCGCCGGTAACCCCAGATGTGAATCTATCTCGGTATCCCCGTGCCCTGGGAAGTGTTTGCCAGTTGCAATCGCTCCGTTCTCCTGAACACCGCGCACGAACGCAGCACCCAAACCCGCAACCTCCTCGGGGTTCTCCCCAAAGGAACGAACGTTGATAATCGGATTATCCGGGTTGTTGTTCACATCCAGAACTGGCGCAAACGGGATATGTATTCCTACTGCCCGTGCTTCACGTGCAGTAATACGACCCATCTCATAAGCGAGTTGGCGATCAGCCGTGGCTCCAACGGCCATAAGTGAAGGAAAGTCCGTAGCTCCGCCCAATTCGATGGTCCCAGGCATCTGGACGGCTCCTCGCATTCGGAACCCAGCTCCAGTCTCCAAGTCCGCCGCCACTATAAGTGGAATGTTGGAGTGTGCCTGAAAGTCGTTGAGTTTAGCCGCAACTTCAGTGGGCGACCCGACCGACATGATCACACCACCAATGCCCTGGTCTTCGATGTACTCGAGAATCCGATCATGGCTCGGAGAACCTTCGGGCGCGAAATCTCCGAGTACCCAAGGCATGATCAATTGCCCAATTTTTTGTCGGAGCGTCAAACCAGTCAGTGTGCGTTCTACCCACCCTTCGTCTTCAGTCTGCGCTATTAATGCGGGACCAATGGGAGCCAGCTCAGTCGTGGGCTGTGGCTCTTCAACCTCCTGAGTCGGTACTTCAACGGGGCGCTGTTCTGGTACTACCGGATCCGGAATCGATTGGGGTGGTGACCCGCAGGAAAACAAAACGACTATCGCTGACCAGCCCGAAATCTTAAGGAGTATTGCTCGGCTGTAGGGAAAGGTTATTTGCGGCATCGCTTCAGTGACTCATGGGGTTTGGTTCCCGACGCGTTGACGAGGTTACGTGTGACCACGAAGCTTGCCCCATGAAGCTAGAAAAACGAGGGCATGATCGACGCGCAATCCTAAGCACCGGTCAAGTTAGGATGACGGGGAAAGCGTCACAATCCTGTATCATCGGACTCTTCTTGGGAGCCGTCCTAACCGCATGTGGAGCTGCACCGGGAAATACCAATGACTCGGAAGTTTCAGAAAGCGAGGCAAGACAGGTCCGGAGCGGGATCGAAGTACTCCTCTCGGACTCACTCCATCTAGTCCAGGGACAGCGTGTAGGGCTCCTGACAAACCACACCGGGATCTATTGGACTAGCGATGGCACGGTGGCCAGCACGATTGATGCCTTATACGAGGCTAGCAATGTGGACCTCGTGGCACTGTATGCACCTGAGCACGGTATTAGAGGTCAGGAGCAAGCGGGTGCGTCAATCGATAGCGGAAGAGATGAGCGCACAGGCGTACCGATCCACTCACTGTACGGTGAAGTGCGAAAACCAACCCCTGCGATGCTGGAAGGCGTCGACGTCCTTCTCTTTGATATGCAAGACATAGGAGCTCGGTACTACACATATGTCTCCACCATGGCTCTCGCCATGGAAGCCGCCGGTGAGCAAGACATACCGTTCATCGTATTGGACCGACCCAATCCTGTGCGCGGCGACGTCGTTCAGGGCAACCTCCTAAAGCCCGGGTATGAGACATTTGTGGGCATGTATCCTGTACCGATGCGTCACGGGATGACTGTAGGCGAGCTGGCACGGCTGTACGTCGGTGAGTTCGGGCTGGAAGTCGACCTCCATGTAGTGCCACTCGACGGATGGACCAGAGATATGACGTTTGATCAGACCCAACTTCCTTGGGTCCCGCCTTCACCGAATATGCCTTCGGTAGAAAGTGCACTTGCCTACCCGGGCACCTGCCTATTCGAAGGCACACCGATTTCGGTGGGCCGTGGGACAGATCGTGCATTTCAGTGGGTTGGAGCACCGTGGCTTGATGGCATCCGCCTCGCTGAATCACTCAACGGCTACGGAATCAACGGAGTACGGTTCGAGGCAGCCACTTTCACTCCGAGAGATGCCGGAGACCGAAAATTCGAGGGGCAGGAGGTAAGCGGCGTACTCCTTATACCTGAATCCACGGACTATGACGCCTCGAAAGCCGCGCTAGCCATGCTTTTAGAGACATACTCGATGTCTGGCAGCAATAATTGGCTTTGGGCCGAGGCTCACTTCGATCGCTTGGCCGGGACAGACTCGATTCGGCTCGGTATCGAGGCGGGGTTAGACTTTGCAGAGCTGACCTCTGCATGGGACTCGGAGACTCAAGCTTTTGAGCAGCTCAGAGCTCCATATTTGATTTATCGCTAACCAAGTATCTGCTTTCTGCTTACAAGACACCCCTACGACTGCGTGACAACCACGTTGCACGCCTAGCAGAATTCATATTTTCAGCGAGAAGAGACTTCTGTTGTAGCATAAGAAGAAACGGCACAATGCCAATTAAGCATTGTGCCGTTTCTTCTAGATCCTAGGGCAAGATGCCAAGGAACTAAAACTAAAAGCTCTAGCCTCGCCGATACAAAACGAGGAATAGCAACACGACGATCAAGCCCGCTACACCCTGGTCACCGAACTGTCCGACGACTTCGGCGAGGTTCTGAGTTATGTAGGAAGAACTCGGGTAGAGGATATCGACCACAATGAGCGCCGTGATGAGCGTGAGACCGAAGTCCGTTAATGACTTCGCCCAGCCACCGACAGTGCTGAGGGCTCCCATGATAGGCTCCATACTGCGCCTCCTTATGTGTTAAAAAGGTCTTAAGAGACAACTACAGAAGTAAGGAGACGCCTAGTCGACGATCGCTAGGACCAACAGCAAGACGATAAGGCCGTTGAGGCCTGCACCTGTAAAGCTTTCAACAAAATCTCCCAGATTCGCGACGATATCCGTTGTCCCTGGGTAGAAAATATCAGCAACAAGGGCCACCGGAATAAGGGCTAAGCCCAACCCGACTATGCCTTTCGCAAGATTTCCTAACCCAGCTAGCGCGGAATTGATGTTCATTTACACCCTCCTGTCAGAGCAGATTCTGTGAAATCCGTTACATAAAATTACTCTGTATTGCGGCTTAACCGCAAGCTAAAATATGAGCTAATCGCAGAGAATTCGCGTTAATAGGACGACTCCGGCCTAAATCTCAGTCCACAATCCTACCTAAATTCGCCGGAACACCTTCCGTGCAGCCAAAATTAGCGGGTCGGGAATCGGAATTCAGTCCACAATTCAGGCTTCCACCACTCGCCATCAAATACCCGCTCTAACCGGCTCTCGAAGTGAGCAAAATTCGAGAGTGGATCAGCTGGCGATACTGGAGGTGAGAAAAAGTTCTCCCAGTGTCCCATGAGCACACGTTGAGGTTGGAGATTCTCGACAAATGCTTCCGGATGCCAATCGACCTGATCGAATGTCGCGGGCACAAGGATTGCTGCATCAACAGATCGCTCACGAATAACCGCTTCTGGAGCAAAGCCAAGAGGTGGCGGTGCCACTGCATCCTGGTAGTAGATACGGAAGGCTACTGACTCGTCAGCGTTGAGGAAGTCAATCAAATACGCGTGTGTTGTGCCGTCCAGCCACTCCGTCGCCCAACGCGGCTCTGTGGTCAAGGCACGAACACGAGTTCCCTGGAAGAGTGTGTAACCCTCAAAGTGAGGGGCATGAAACGAACGGAGCGCCATAACACGAACACCTGGTCCATAGCTTAGCCACGTTCCGACTGTTCTCTGGTCACCCGCGATATCGTTGACTTCGTCTACACGCTCTCCAACACCTGACCAGCTACCCAACGTGTTCTTCACCGTTCTGCTACCAACGATACGAGCACGGGGAGCGTGTTCTAATGCAACTCGGGGAACGTCCATTAGGTGGTCATAGTGTGCGTGGCCAACCAAAATCACATGGGCCTCTGACACGTCATAACGAGACATGAACTCGTCAACGACATCCGAGTCGGATCGAATCGGCAATAAGCCAGTCTTCACCAACCCCGGATTAGAGAAGAATGGGGCCGCGATGACTTGATCATCCCCTCGCTCGAAAATCCAACCCCCGGTCCCGAGATAGATCAATCGCACTCCATCCTCAGAAGCAGCTGACTGATCGATGACCCCAGAAACAGTTGGGGCTGCAGTGGCACAACCGGTAGTTGAGCTTACAGACCAACAGAAAACTCCAATCAGTAGAGAGCGCCAACAGGGCGCAGAAAACCTTCGGATTTTTCTCACTAATGGGTAGCGAAAATCGCCTGGATTTCCGTTCCATCACGAGAGTGCAGTAATGCGAGCATCAATAGAACTCGGGCCTTGTGAGGCGGAAGATCACCTCCAGCAACGACACCGGCTTCCGCTTGTTGTCCACTACCAATCACTCGACCCTCGGGAACTCTTGACGCCAAAACTACTGGAATACCTTCTGATGTGATCTCAGAAATTGCCCGCCGCATTTCCGGGCTCGTACGTCCCCCACCGAACGCCTGGACTACGATGCCAGATACACCCTGCTGGGCCCAACTCCTGAGAACCATCGCGTCGTTGCCGGCGAAGTCAGCAACAATCGGTACTACTGGCAGTGCCTCCACCCCTGCCAGTGACGGCAGCGCCTGGACAGTATGAAGAGTTTCACTACTGCGTCGGAAAGTCACTCCATCCGAATCGACTACACCTAGCGCGCCCCACTCTGCAGATAGGAACGTATCTATGCGGTTGTTATCGGTCTTCCTCACATCTCTAGCTGAATGAATCTCGTCGTTAAGAACTACGAGCACTCCACGCCCACCCGCGGTCGGGTCCGCGGCAACACGCACAGCTGTAAGCAGATTAGCTGGGCCATCAGCAGAAATGGCTGTTGCGGAGCGCATCGATCCAGTTAAAACCACCGGGCGAAGATCCTTGATGGTCAGATGAAGGAAATAGGCTGTCTCCTCCATCGTGTCCGTCCCATGTGTCACGACAATACCGCTAATATCAGGCTCAGCATCTAGGAGTTCGTTGATACGCTTAGCCAGTAGCAGCCAGTGGCCTGGCGTCATCTCAGACGAACCAATACGACTAAATTCCTCGACTTCGACCTGGGCAACTCCTGCTAGTTGCGGTACTGCCTCAATTAAAGCACTCCCAGTCAGTTGATCGTCACCGGGCCGGCTGGCGATCGTTCCACCCGTAGCTATAACCCGTACGACAGGCAGCTCTTGCGCTCCCACAGGCAAGCTCACCAGCAAGAACGTCAGTAATCCCGCACACGCACTCCTGAATTCCTGGGTCAAGCGATAGAGCCCTCTAAGCCTGACTCGACTTCCTGCACCCTCCCATGGAACAAGTCTGACAACCTCTGCGTGACAGGCCCGATACTTCCATCTCCAATCACGGCTCCATTCAAGGTCGTGATGGGACGCACCTCACCTGTGGTGCCCGTGAAGAATAGTTCATCAGCCTCCCTGAGTTCCTCTACCTGAATTGGCCGCTCCTCTAAAGCGATACCAGCCTGGTCGGCCAATTCAAGTACAACCTCGCGGGTGATACCGGGGAGGATGTTGCTTGTCGCGGGATGGGTGACAACTGTGCCATCGAATACGCCCCAAAAATTCATATGCGCTCCTTCGATCGCTACACCATCACGCACCAGGACTGCATCATCCGCACCAGCTTCTATCGCATCCTGAAATGCGAGCACATTGGGTAACAGGCATATTGTCTTGATGTCTACGCGACTCCATCGACGATCAGGTACGGTCATTGCTGAGAATCCCTGCGCCCAGCGCTCGGGTGATGGACGTTCCCATGTTTGTGCAAAAGCGTATACAGTCGGCTCAACATCTTCTTGAGGGAAATAGTGCGTTCTGGGAGCAGCACCTCGGGTTATTTGGAGATAGACATACGAAGTTGGCATATCCTGGAAATCATTAGCTGAGATGAGCTGTCTATGGATGTCTTCGAGGCCGTCGAGCGAGTAGTTAATTCTCATCCAAGCAAGTCCCCGTTTCAGCCTAGCCATGTGGCGATCGAGACCGAACGGAACTCCGTTATAGAACGGAGTCACCTCGTAGACACCGTCGGCTAAGAGAAATCCACGGTCGTCCGGCGAGATCTTCGCTTCATCCTTGTGGATGAAGTCACCGTCAAGAAAGACGATGCTCATTAGGTCTCCAACAAGTGATTGGGATTCTTTGGATAAACATGTGGACGGATCTATCAATTCTTCAATAGTGATTTCAGGTGCTGACCTGTATAGGAGTTCTTTGTCGCCATAACTTCTTCCGGGGTTCCAGTCACAAGAATCTTACCTCCTCCAGCGCCACCCTCGGGTCCCAAGTCTACGATCCAGTCTGCAGTTTTCACCACGTGCATGTTGTGCTCGATGACGATGACTGTGTTACCAAGATCAACCAATCGATGGAGGACATCGAGCAGAACCCGGATATCCTCGAAATGCAATCCCGTGGTTGGTTCGTCGAGGATATAGAGCGTTTGTCCCGTAGCACGTTTCGATAGCTCGGTAGCCAATTTGACCCTCTGGGCTTCACCCCCAGATAAGGTGGTAGCGGACTGGCCTAGGTGGATATATCCAAGACCGACATCCGCTAACGTTTGAAGCTTGTCCTTAATGCGGGGCACGGCATCAAAGAAATCGAGCGCATCATCGACTGTCATACTAAGTACATCGGCTATGTTCTTGCCCTTGTAGTAGACATCGAGAGTTTCGCGGTTATATCGGCGACCTCGACATACATCACACGAGACATACACATCAGGAAGAAAGTGCATCTCGATTTTCACCAATCCGTCTCCCTGGCACGCCTCACAACGACCGCCCTTCACATTGAAGGAAAACCGACCAGGACCGTATCCACGCATCTGTGATTCCGGAAGATCAGCAAAGAGCTCTCGGATCGGCGTAAAGAGACCTGTATAAGTCGCGGGATTGGACCGGGGCGTGCGACCAATCGCCGATTGGTCGACATCTATGACCTTGTCGACCAACTCAACGCCCTCGATACGATCATGGCCTGCAGGAACCAGATTGCTCCGGTATAAGCGCCGAGCCAATGCATGATAAAGGGTTTCGTTGACAAGAGTCGATTTCCCAGAACCACTCACCCCTGTAACACACGAGAAAACACCAAGGGGGAAGTGAACATTGAGATCTTGGAGATTATGACCGCGAGCACCCATAACACTGATGGATCTCTCTTTATCAATCTTCCGACGTTGCTCTGGCACGAGAATCTTCCGGTCACCACGCAGATATGCAGCGGTAAGAGACTTCTTTTCTCCCAAGAGAGCCTCCAGGGGTCCATTAGCAACAACTTCACCACCATGTCGGCCGGCCCCGGGGCCTAGGTCCACGATATGGTCTGCACGTCGGATCGTGTCTTCGTCGTGCTCGACCACAAGAACTGTGTTACCTAAATCCCGAAGACATTCTAGTGTCACTAATAGCCGCTCGTTATCGCGCTGGTGCAAACCTATCGAGGGTTCATCTAGGATGTAGAGCACGCCTACTAAACGGCTGCCAATCTGCGTAGCGAGACGAATCCTCTGTGCCTCGCCCCCAGAGAGTGAACCCGCAGAACGACTCAGCGTAAGGTAGTCGAGTCCCACATCACAGAGAAAACGCAGTCGTTCCGTGACCTCCTTCAGGATCGGGCCAGCGACCTCGACCGGGATAGGAGGCTGTTTCCAATCGCTTGATCGGATCCCAGTCTGGAATGCCTCCTCACTCAGGAGTGAATTGAAAAACTCTCCTGCTTCTCTAATCGATAACTCACCAATCTCACCTATAGAGCGCGCCATGACTGTTACTGCTCGCGATTCAGGTTTCAGCCGAGTCCCATCGCAAGCAGCACAAGCAAGCGTAGACATATAATCTTCAAGTTGTCTCCGAACCGATGCTGAAGTCGTTTCACGGTAGCGTCGGTCTACATTAGCTCGCACACCCTCCCATCGATCTTCGTAATACGCCTTGACCTTCCCGGATCCGGATTTATATGGAAACCGAAGCTTCATCGTGCCTGATCCGCCAATGATCGCGTCCCGCACTTCCTGGCCTAGCTCACTCCAGGGGAATCTGGCATCGAATTCATATGCTGCTGCAAGTCCCGGGATTACAGAGTGAAGCACGTTCCCTGAAGGAGTACCCCACGGCGCAATCGCACCCTCCAGAATTGAGGACCCAGGATCACCAACCAGAAGATCCGGGTTCACTTCCTTGCTCGTGCCGAGTCCGCCACACTCATCGCACGCCCCGTATGGCGAGTTGAATGAAAACTGTCTTGGCTCGAGTTCCGATAGACTCGTTCCACAGGTTTGGCAGGCATACCGCTCGCTAAAAACGTGCTCTACAGGCTCATTGCCTTTGATATGCTCGACGACCTGGAGAACTCCATCTCCTGTTCGTAGTGCCGTTTCAACCGAGTCCGCCATGCGATCCCTGTCCTCAACATGTACGACTAAACGATCGACAATGACTGAAATGTCATGGTTCTCATATCTGTTGAGCTGCGGAGGCTCAGTCAGATCATATAGTTCTCCATCAGCTCGGACTCGCACAAAACCTTCCTTGCGTGCTCGTTCAAAAACCGCGGCAAATTCCCCTTTCCTGCCACGAACCAGAGGGGCCAGAATTTCGATCCGTGTTCCCTCAGGAAGGCCTAGGAGTTGATCAACAATCTGTGTCGCTGGCTGTCTGAGGACTGGATCCCCGCACGAATGACAATGAGGAATTCCAATCCGAGCCCATAGAAGTCGTAAGTAATCGTAGACCTCCGTCACCGTGCCCACAGTAGAGCGCGGGTTTTTCGCAACGGTTTTTTGTTCTATAGAAATTGCTGGAGAGAGGCCCTCGATTGCATCGACATCGGGCTTCTCCATAAGTCCAAGAAATTGGCGTGCATACGCTGAAAGAGATTCGACGTAGCGTCGTTGTCCTTCCGCATAAATCGTATCAAACGCGAGAGAGGATTTTCCGGACCCTGAGAGACCGGTAATGACGATCAACTTCTCACGAGGGAGTTCTAGGTCAATCCCTTTGAGGTTGTGTTGGCGCGCACCACGGATGACCAGCTTTTCTTCAGTTGTCATGGGTGGGGATGATGGAGATCCGGGCATAGCCTGCAATACTAACCGACTAGCCAAGTCAAGCCCAATCCATGAATAGAGCTATAAGGAAATTGGAATCTTCGACGCACCAGCCTACCAGACGAGCCTCTTAGATCCTCATTCGACGAAGCTTGGCAACTCGTTTCTCAGTCGGTGGGTGGGTGCTGAAGAATCGGGACATCGTGTCGCCAGCCGAACCTGCTAGTGGATTAATGATCGCCAGTTGCGCTGCTGCTGGATTGACCTGCATAGGAATCTTTTGCGCATAGCCTTCGATCTTTTGTAGTGCACTCGCAAGTCCCTTCGGATCACTAGTGATCCTCGCTGCTGTTGCGTCAGCCTGAAACTCGTTGGAACGGCTAATCATCATCTGGATGATCATTGCTGCCATAGGTGCGATAATCATCGTAGCGATCATAACTACCAGGTTCCCTCCCCCGTTAGATCGCCTTCCTCTTCCTCCTCCAAAAATCAGACCCCACTTCGCGATGCTCGCGAGCATCGCGATTGCCCCGGCAACCGTAGCAGCCACGGTCCCGACCAGCATGTGACGATGCTTAATGTGAGCGAGCTCATGTGCGATCACTCCCTCCAATTCTCTTGCAGAGATCAGTTGGAGAATCCCAGAGGTAACGCACACAACTGCATGGTTCTGGTTCCGACCTGTGGCGAATGCGTTTGGCTGCTCTGAGGGTGCGATCGCGATGGTAGGCATCGGCAGATTCGCCTCTGATCTTAGGCGGTCCACCATCGTATAAAGTTCGGGAGCATCATCCGGACCAATCACCTTAGCACGGTACATTCTTAGCACTGCTCGATCACTAAACCAGTACGCCCCCACATTCATGATGACTGCAAAAACGAGCATACCAAGAGCCATGCTCGGACCGCCTAAATAGTTTCCAGCCCCCACAAGAAGCACGGTAAGCCCTGTCATTAGAGCGAAAACCTTCATCATCTGCATGTGAGAAACTCCTGATGCGAAAAAGAAGTCAGTCTGACGACCCAACTTGAGTATTATCGTACACCACAGTGTTCCCTAAAAGGCCTTCGGTTTCGTGCACGAATAATGTCCTTAGTATCCCCATTCCCGGAAAATAAAGATCCCCACAACCTGAGACTGAGGGATTCCCAATGAGCTGAATCCTGCACCGCCGCTTCTAAGGAACCGGTCCTCAAAGAAGCCCTGAACGACATAGTCTTCGGAGAAAGCGTACTCAAGCCTTGCTCCGCCGAAAACACCAGCTCCAGCATTCTGACCTGACAGAGGCCTAAAGACGAGCACGATGAACGCGTCCGGGCCAACATATTGCCCAATCTCTATTTGCGTGTCCGCAAGAGAGTTCGTGATGCCGCCGGCCAGCATAAAATCACCAGCCTGCGTAATCGAGAGGTAGTCCAGGCCTATACCCTGAGCGAGTGCTGCCCCGAGTTGTGTTGCTACTGCTCCTGATACAAGAGTTGTGGCGAATGATCCCACCGCACCTTGTAAGAAAGCCGTTTGTCCCGTCGCAAGCTCAGAACTCGCACGCCCGAAGATCAGGTAACTGATCAAGTCTGATTGAACGAGACCGGCTTCGTCAGTACTCAATGCAACACGCGGTAGCGTCAGCGTTCCTTCAACATTCGCAGTGACTTCCAGTGGCTCATCCTCGATCCGCCGGATTCGGCTCAGCGCTTGGATGTTTAGAACTGGATTAATACCAGGAGTACCGAGAAAGCTGACGGTACCTCCGTTCACTTCAAAGCTCCTTCCTAGCACGGAATACGAGCCCCGCAGAGCCTGCAAATCACCAATCAGAACGAGATCAGATTCCCTACGATCATAGGTCACGATTAGTTGCTCACCGCCCATCTCTACATTCATTTCATTCGATCGAAGCCATGTGTTTCTGGGTACTGAGAGATCAACCTCTACGCGGAGGTTTTCCAAGAATGGGTTCCGGATATCTCGAATTAGAGATTGCCTGAAGAACTCAGTTGTGTCCGTTCCTAGGTCCATAAAATCGACTACAGCTACGTTACGAGCGAACTCATCTACGTATAAGATCGTCTCATCCACGCTCACACTTCCGTGTATCTCGGGACGCCCATAGCGCCCCTCCAACGTGAGGTTTCCACTTATCAAGCTCTCCACGTCGAGACGCTGTACTGCCTGAAAACGGTCGAATTCCATTGCCAGATCTAGAGCAGGATCACGCACTGAATCAAGCGTAATTGTTCCGTCAATTTCAGAGTGACCCGTTGCATCAGTCACAAGATGGACCACTACACGCCTATCCGGATTAAAGGTCAGTGATCCATTCACATCACTGTGTCGAACACCTAGGGCTCCCAGAGACCACGATGCAGCTTCCACATCAACCACACCGTCGGGTTCCGGGTCTTCCGTAGTGCCCTGAATCCGGACAACGCCTGAAACTGAGCCAGTCACATCCTCAAGAGTACCGAAGTAATCCAGCGCATCAGCAGCATCTAAAGAATCAGCTTGGATCAAAAGGTTCATCGGCCGTCTAACTGACCTAGAATCACGTTCTTGAAGAGAGAGATCTAGCGGAATTGATCCGGCCACCCGAAGAACGGGGTTCGTACCCTCGAAGCCTTCAATATCAATGTTTACTTCCAATCCACTGTAATCCAGGGAGCCTTTAACCGCTGAGAATTCAATGCCGGCATATCTGGGCGCGACAATCTCTAAGTCTGCAGAGATAACGGGATCATCGGACAACCCTTGAACTGTGAGAAGAAGGTTGGCATGGCCCTCGGCTAAAGCATCAATTTCCAGAACCTCGATCACTCGATCTAGGTGCAGCCCGCGTAGATCAAGCCGAAAATCAGATCGCCCTTCTCGTGCCAGCACACCGGAAGCGACCATATGCATTGGATCTTCACCAGCTCGGCTAATCTGGGTCGAGTCAAAGGAAACAGATGCACCATCCCAAGTGATGTGAGTTGGCTCGACTAAGGCATAGACTAATGCATCAAGAGTCGTAGTGGCTTCTTCTAGATCCAGACGGCCACCCGCTGAATCAAATTCAAACTGTCCTCTCACCTCAAGTTCCTCGCCCATTCGCCGGACGATACTCAAGGATGCCTCACCCCTGCGATTAGACATATCAGCATCGACTTGTGCTCGTTCTAGCGATCTACCCTGCCACTCGACTCCGAACGCCTCGGTCAATACATCCCAGTCACCGGAGATTGAAGGAAGGGAGTCCGCGTTAAACACGACATGAGCACTGTCAACACGATTGCGCCCGTATACGGCACCGGATACGTCCATTTCCAGGTCTACGTTGAGGGCATCTACTGAACCAACCAAACGGGCACTACCACTTATCGCACCATGCATTCGCACATCGGCAGTGTCAGGCAGAGCGTCAACATCCACACCCTCAAAGCGCAGCAACTCCATTTCGAGGAGTGTGAGCGTATCTTTCGCAATCACAGTGTCACCGAGCAGAAGTGGCCGAAGGCCCTCTAGAGATTCAGCAGAGAAGGTCAACCGAGCTTCCCCATCCAAGGGAGCTGCCATTCCCAGTCGGCCATCACCCGATACAGCCACACCACCAAGGCTGGCGTCGAGGCTATCCACCGTGAGAATGCCAGCAGACGCAGTCAGATGTGCCATCACCGTATCCACGTGGAGCCCACCAATACGTGAGCGAGACCATGCCAGTGTCGCGGCAGCATCCATCGAATCTATTTGTAACCCCCTACCTTCTATCGATAGAGCTCCAGTCCATTCGGACTGCCTCGGGAGCTCCGTGAAAAAATTCGATAAAGGGACGTTGTCACCTACGATATCCAAACGATAAAACGATCCCGGCTGAGTAAGGTCGAGCACCCCTCCCAGTCCTATTTGGCCACCAGCTGCATCGAATTCCCCTGAAACTTGCAAATCACGGAGACGTCCAACTCCTCGAATCGGTCCTGTCAGTTCACCCTTAAGGCCGAGTTCGGGACGGGTTTGGGCAAGTAAGCCTAGAGACAAGGGTGAAACATCACCTTGCACATCCACAATCCAGTCTTCTGTCTCCGTCCTGCGCAGAGCGCCACGCAGTAGAGCATGTGACCGAAGTATAGCGTCCGCCTCAACTGAAGCGTCAAGTGTGAAACGAAGTCCTGCGAGCGCTCGTCCTGAAAGCTGGAAGTCCAGAGTCCCTGATCCCAATAACGGTAGCCCGGGTGCGATCACCTCAACCAAGTTGTAGTTGACGGGATCTAAGTGTACTTCTAAACCAGTTGCCCCAGGGTCTTCGCCCCCGTGCAGGATGCCCCCAAAATCAGCCGTTGTCGCTATTCCTCCATAACCGGTGGGGACAAGCGTTGCACGGCCATCAATCTGGAGATTCTCTTCAGTCCCGGAGAAGTGTGCGTCCCCGCTGAGCCAACCCTCAAGTGGTATATCCGTCCCAAGCCAAGGTTCAAGCCACTCCAGGGCAAGCGGATTCATGACCACACCCATGTCATCAAGAGTTATGACATCAGTGAATAAGAGATCACCGTCTAGTCGGAGGCTGCTGCCCCCTAAATCTACTTCCAATCCCTCTAGACCAATATTCGTCCCATTCTCAGTCGCAATTGTCACAGCCCCACGGAATAATCCCTCTGGAATACGGTCATCTAGCCAGGTTAGGTCAGAGAGATCTCCTGCTCCATCAGTTTCTAGAGATGCGAAGAATGCCCAAACATCAGTGTCTCCCCAAGAACCAACTCTGACCTCACCCCTAACGAGCGTTCTCTCAAAACGAAATGCCCCTTGGCGTACTCGGATTCCCTTCTGGCCAAAGTCAATCTCTCCGAAAGCTTCCTCAAGTCGAAATGGTTCAGAAGTGACCGCATTGAGCATCGATAAAGAAGCAAGTTGCGCTTCTAGAAGACTTTCTGGGTTGCCTGGCCGAAGTATCACATCCTCAAGATCCAAATCGATATCTTCAAGAGACCGGTACAACAACTGTCTGCTGCCATCAGGCGATGGAACCAACCTGCCCGTGCTTTCGCCGTCAGAGGGTGTGAGGATCTTTAACAGACCTTCGCGCACCGCAATTCGTCCCACATGGATCGGTTGGCGAGCAGCTTCAGTCGCGGTACCTACTGAATCAATTTCCTCACTACGCCGCACTACCCGCTGGATATTGAGCGCCTGCCCGGATTCCAGCCTTGAGATCTCAAACTCAAGGCCCCAAGCGATGATCGAACTAACTCGCAGATTTGATGTGATCCACGCCAATGGTGAGTACCGTACTCGGATAGAGTCAGCCCTGAGCACATGCACTCCGTCTTCGGCATCTAACTCGACCCCGGTTAAGGTCGCCCCAGTGAATAGTGTGCCACTTTGTATTCCTTGGATTCTGAGTTCTCCGGCCAACTGCTCCTGAATCCTGGTTAACACTTGGTCCATGAAAACCCGCTGACCTGGACCGGTAGCAGATAGGACTCCTACAAGAACAAAAAGCCCTCCCACGAGGACACCGCCCCATCTCAAGAGGCGGCGACCCAGCTTCTTCCCTGGTTTAGTAGGCGTCTCAATGCCCGTCGTTTTAGGCATTGCTTCAGCCGTACTTGAGTCATCAAATCCCTCGGTCGGAACCCCAGGTATCTCCTTCATCAGAATGCCTGGCCAATCGAAATGTGTAGTTGGAAGCGCCGGAAGGAAAATGATGAAGCCTCTCCGAAAAGCATCGAGGTGTTAAGCGCCGCTAACTCATGCGTTCGTACGTACGGAATGACGTTATCGTCAATGCTCATGCGGTCACTCTCCTCATGCACATTCGGATCGAACACCTCCAATTGTGATGTGACAACCGCAAGGGACTCCCCTGCTCCAAAGCGATATGCAAGGTCTATACGTATCGGCCCGACCGGGCTGAGGTATCGAACTCCGACACCAGGAGTTACCTCGAGTTTGGAGAGATCAACTTCGTCACGTCCGCCCCAAACCTGACCAATATCAGTGAACGTTACCCATTCAAGATTCAATCCGATGGGGAAACGGAGTTCCAGATTCCCTTCCAGTACTCGAGTTCCACCAGTAGGACGTGGAACGAATCGCCCTTCATTTATGGATGTGGGGTCACAAGAAAGATCCAGTAATTCCGAAGGGTTGCACCCTGCTCCCTCTGGCCCAAGAGCCAGGAGCTGCACAGGATCAATTGTGAGGACCCTGGGGCCCAATCGGCCCTGTGCAAAACCGCGAACCGAGTTCGCGCCACCTGCGTAAAAGCGTTTCTGAGGATGAACCAGGTCGAATGTCCCAGGCGTCTGCAGTAACGCTTCAAATGCACCCGCACCAACCCACCCGCCACGTATTCGAGCCGCAAACACTCCAGATCGTCCAAGCCCGGAATACAGGGTGCCTTCAGCTATGGCCCGGTCATACCGAAAATTTGAGCCCGTCCACTGAGATGCGTGTTCAACCTCTAGGACTACGCTGTATCCGCGACTGGGGTTGAGAATGTTATTTGCGAGATTGCGAGTGAAACTGAACCCGATAGGAGCAAGCCAATTCGCATCCTGCAGAATCGAGACATCCTCTGGGCTACATACCAGCAAATTTGTGCAGAACAGCACTTCTGCGGCATTGAGCCGAGCTAGTTCTGGCCTGTATGAAAGTGTAAAAGAAGTCTGACGGCCGATCAGGCGTGTGAGAGCTAATTCAACACCAACGGCCTCGCGGACGAAAACATCGGGAAAGCTTTGCCGCTCAATGAACAGAGACGTGTTGAAGGAGTTTCGAGTAGAAAAAATCCACGGTTGGGCAAAATCTAACGAGACGGTCCCGGTCAATTCTCCAAACTCTTCCGTTCCACCCTGAGGGCAAAGCACATCCTGGAACTGAGGTGTCAGTACATTTGCGGCCCTCCCGCGAACCTGAAGAATGCGGCCTCCCCCGAAGAAGTTTCTTGCCGCCCATTGGGCCTCGACACCGAAACATTCAGCTGTAGTCCAGCCACCCCCATAGCGAACACGGTAAGCGTCTCCCTCTACCACATTGACGGCGATGGGAATCACAGAATCAGGATCAGACTGGAAATCACCTGTCACCGAAGCGCTACGGATAATATCCAATCCAAAGAGCCTGCCCTGCCCCTGCTGTACCTCATCCCGGCTGTATAGATCTCCCGTACTAAATTGCAAAGTATTGAGAACGGTCACTTCACTTAGCTCGGAGTTCCCAGATACCATAATGGGTCCGTAACGCACTCTTGAGCCGGGATCGATGTCGAATGTAACCAGCGCAGTATAGGGTTCGACCGCTGGTATCAGATGCCTGCGAAGAACATTGACCCGACCATAACCTCTGTTCGCAAGACGGCGCTCTAGAGTGTCCCTGGTTGCGTTCAGGGCGAGTATACTCAATCGGTCGCCGGACTGGAGAGGGAGTCCTTCAAAGAGACCATCCTCAGTGACCTCGTCACTACCCTCAAAGTCGACTCTCGTAGCTATAACCGGCTCACCCTCATCAATGATGAATGAGACGGTGGCCCGACCCTCCTCTCCGAGTGATGTAAGAGTATCGACATTGATCTCCCGAAACCCTCTCTGGTAGTACCAAGCCTCAAGCCTCAGGCGATCCAGAGGGACATCTCGCTCCAGTAAGTAGAAGCGCTGTATAGCAAAATTCGCACCTGCCCAGCAGAATGGTGTGAAAACCACTGACCGACACTCGGTTTCTCTTGTTACAATCGCGCGAGCCAAAGAGTCGTCCGGAAATGATTCGTTTCCTTGAAAGGTCACCTTGCTTACTTCAGCCCTACCTACCTGTGACAACACCGGTGATGGGATCAATACCCAGACGCATAGAGCAATCCATCTGATAGAGTGCAGGAAACGGGGCTGAATCATGCCGGAGGGGCTTCCTTTGGGCCCAAATCGGGTGGCCTTTCGTTCTTTCTGGGAAGTGGGTCCCGCGCCAAGAATATTCTTGTCAGGTAGAATGCTGTGACTCCGACGCCTAATGCGACTGCTGTAGATGCTAATGCAGCCCGAAAATTCTCACTGCGAGTAGGGGCATTACGGATATAGCGCATAGTCGATCCTAAGCCCTCTCTTCACTTGCCATGTGACAGGGACTCATTAGACACATGTCGCCGCATCAAGGAAACGGGTTCCAAAGCTTCAAAGACCTGTTCACTATTCCGTAAGAGATACGGAGTAACCTTGATCCGATCTTCCATTACATCCAAGACGTTCACACTGTTTGTGCCCTTTTCTTCTCCTCTGCCCCTTCGTGATGTCGCGGTCCCAGCAGTAATGAGTGGAACCCCCAAGTTTTTTCCCGGAACTACATCCCTCGACATTGCAACTTGCATCCGGTGAAGGTGCCCACTCAGCACTACATCCACCTCCATTTCTTCTATCTGATTGATGATCAGTGAAGCAGCCGGTATAGGTCGCCCTCCGCCCCCGGCACTCTTACACACAAAGTGATGGTGCGTGACAAGAACTCGAATCCCTTCTGTCGGTTCACTGTCGAAGCTCTGGCGGGCAAATCTGAGTTGAGCCTGAGTCAGGCGCCCACCAACAATCGCGCTCCACGGTGATGCAGAGTTCAGCGCGACCACTGTTGCTCCCGGAATCACAGTCACCGAATCAAGATCATGAGGAATAGTGCGATTCCAACTTCTGTATGGGACCAATAAGCGCTCCCAAAACCTGTAGAGTGGCACGTCGTGGTTCCCTGGTGTCACGATAAGAGGCACCTGGGGCAATGCTTCAAGAAATTTCCATGCAGCTTGAAACTCATGAGCCTTAGCCCGCTGGGTGAGGTCACCCGAAATGACTATCAGATTTGGGTCTACTTCAAACGCAAGCTGACGAAGTGCTTTTGCGGCACGAGGACGGAATGGTCGCCCCATCTGTAGGTCTGATCCGTGGAGGATCCTCAGCATTGATCCAGTGCTACTCAGGAGCTGCGTGCAGGCTCAGGACGATTAGCACTCTTCATGCGCACTATCCCGACCAGTCCCACAGCTGCAATTGCAAGGCTCACCAGTTGTGCCAAGGTCAAGATACCGAAGAAGCGATCATCTTTGGCGCGTAGGAATTCGACCAGGAAGCGCTCTCCGCTCGCCATAACCAGCCAGAGCATGAAGAGCCTACCAGGACTTTTTTGGTTTTTACGCACACGCCAAAGGAAGAAGAAGATCAGCGTGCTGATACCCACCTCGTAGAGTTGAGTTGGGTGGACCGGCACAATCTGACCATACTTCTCAATAAGTTCAGGATCCACTGAAATTCCGAAATCCCGCTCGATGATGTCCACTCGGGTAGGAGGTGACCCCTTTGGAAATGCTATCCCGAAAATTGAGTCGGTAGGGCGACCCCAATCATCTCCCACGAGGAAGCAGCCCATACGGCCTACGGCATAGCCCAATGCAAGAGCGGGAGCGCCAGCATCAAAAGTCCGACGCAAAGGAAGTTTTCGCCGGCGAATCTCCCATATGACCAATGCCGTAGCGAGCAGGAAGCCGCCATACCAAACAAGGCCACCGCGAGAAAAAATCAGCGCTGCAGGGTCACTCGCGAGTCTCTCATAGTTAAGGAGGATGTAATAGCCCTTGGCACCGAGAATCCCGCCCAAGACACCCATGAAAACCAGATCCCAAGCTTTTTCGGGATCCTCACCCATCCGTTCCAACTCTGACCGAATGATCCAGCCACCGGTCAGAAACGCTAAGAGCATGAACACCCCGAATGAGGTGATCGGCATTCCACCTACTCCTGGAAGCCAGCCTGGAAGTTCAAAAATGACGGGATACATGCCGGCCTAACTTCGCCTGACTACGAATTCACTGGAACCACCTATAGCCTTAGTGTTCACGCCACACTCTGCTCAAGCCCGGGTAGTGCCATAGTCGCTGAGGCTGAAATATCAGGTTCGGCTACATCGCCTCGATCGTAACGGAAGCGTGCTGCGCGAGCGATCATTGCAGCATTGTCTAAAGAAAGGCGTGTTGAGGCATGGAACAGTTCTCCCTCAGTACCAAGTCGGCTCGCAAGCTCGTCACACAGCCTCCTATTAGCGCTAACTCCGCCACCGACAAGGACACGGGCGCACTTAGTCTGCCCAACAGCCCTCATAGTCTTGGAGGCAAGCACATCTACAGCAGCTTCCTGAAAACCAGCGGCGACATGAGCGATTTCTGAAGACAATACATCGTCCGACTCAAGTCTTCTTACCAATTCTGCGACAGCTGTCTTCAGGCCGCTAAATGAAAAGTCATAAAAATTGGCGTCATCCGGTTTTTGGTTGCCGCGAAGCATCGGCCTGGGGAGTTTATAACGAGAGGCCTTACCTTCAGAAGCGAGACGCTCGATCAGGGGTCCGCCGGGATACCCTAATCCCAAAAGCTTAGCCACTTTGTCGAAAGCTTCACCAGCTGCATCGTCCCTGGTCTCTCCCAATAATCGGTATTCTCCCCACTTTACCGCATGGACTAGAAGTGTATGCCCACCTGAGACGAGAAGAGCCACGAAAGGCGGCTCCGCAGCGCCGTTTTCCAGTGAAGGAGAAAACAGGTGCCCTTCCATATGATGAACAGCAACGAGAGGACGATCACACGCGAAAGAAGCCGCCTTACTCCAAGATAATCCGACTAGCAGGGCACCAATAAGCCCAGGTCCCGCTGTAACTCCAAATACATCGATTTCACGCAGTGACACCCCTGCCTGACGGAGCGCTTCTTCCACCACTAAATCAACCTTCTGCAAATGAGCTCGTGCTGCGAGCTCTGGCACCACTCCCCCGAATATTTCATGCTCGTCTTGAGAGAGGATCACATGGCCAAGAATAGTATTCTCTCCATCGAGAACTGCAGCCGATGTCTCGTCGCAAGATGTCTCTAGGCCTAAAACCAAAGGGCGCAAGGTATTGCTCACCGGAGTGCCTGCTTAGTCCCAGTCAATCCCTCAGCAGCCCTTTTGGCAGTCACAGTAGTAGTCTCAGAAATAGCGGTCACAAACTCGGGGATCCCTTCTAGTCGCAACGGAACACGTCGCTCTTCACCTGGCAGGATGCCCTCAAGATCCTCAGGCGATACCCAAACCCTGAGCAAGCTCGGGTCTAGTGCATTCACCAGGCTTCTGGGTCCAGAAAACCGGACCTCGACCACTACCGGTTCTATCGTCACATCAGCGCCGATCCTCTCAGCATCAAACTGTACAGAGAATCCTTGTAAAACCCGCTCGATGTCGTCTTCTACGTTGAGCCCCATGGTGACAACATCAGGAGAGACGTACGCGCCGTATAAGTTTGCCGTGTCGATAGCCACAGAGAAAACCCCGGATTTCTCAACTGTGGCTAGATCAAAAGGCTCCAACCAGACCGAGTCTAATTGAGATATCTGACTCTCCGAACCACGAACTCTTACGTTCAGCGGAGCCAACCCAACAGAGCTGGCCAAAGCAAGATTGTCACGTAAATCGCCATGGACACGGGTTGCTATGGGAAGGATGCGCGTCATCGTAGGCTCAAACATGAGATCTATCATCGCTGGTGAGATGAATTCTACAGTCAGGCCGGTCGACTGACCAAGTTCGACCCAATCACGGTCGAGAAATACGCTCGTATCAGGTGTTCCAACTTGACTGATTGGGATACTCAGAGCTGTGCCTTCACGATCCAGTCTGATGATATCACGGGATGAGCCACTAAGTTGCAGTTCGACCTCTGTAGGAGTGGTAGGTCCAGCGAGGGCCCACAGCGTGTCAGTCAATTCAACCCGAACCGGTACCCTTTGGAAACTTTCAGAAGAAGTGCGTGGCTCAGTTTGAACCAGAGCCCATAAGAAAACGGACAGGCCTAATGCCGCCAGCTTCAGCCTCCAGTCACGGATCCGCCATACACTTCTTTTCCTAGGCATTCTGTTATCCGCTCGCCAGTAGGCGACGGACAAGATCTTGGTTAACAGGAGCATCCCAACGTGTGCCGCCTGCGATTTTCTTGTAGATCAGCCCATCCTTCCCAATCAAAAATGTCTCAGGGACACCTGTAGTCTGGTAAGTTCGCTGTATATCTCCAGATGGATCATGGAGAATCCGGAAAGTCAGATCCAAGTCTTTAGCAAATAGATCAAGATCTCCTCCCGCTCTACCAAAATCATCGGACTGACCGAGGGGCGCATCGATACTAACAGCAAGAATCTCAAAATATTCGTCGTCAAGTTCATCATAGAGGCGTTGCATCGATGGCATCTCCTCCAGACAGGGCTCACACCAGGTTGCCCAAATGTTCAAAAGGATGACCCGTCCATCGAAGTCTTCCAATGACATGGTGATGCCATCTAGGGATTTAGCAGAAAAGGTCGGTGCACTCGCTCCCGTGATCACCGGCTGAAGGCTCTCCCGTTTAACCCAAGCAAAGACGACGACCATTGCTGTCATAAGTATCGCCCAAAGATAGGGCGACCGGAGGAATCTTCGCTTCATGCGATGTCTCCGAATCCCTTTTGGGATAATGATTCTGAGCTCACTTAATCCCTCCGGTTCCTACGGCCAATAGGAGTCATTGTTCCATGCCCCTCCCCACTCACACCAACCTTGAGGCGCACCTCTGCTCCTCGCTCCAACTCGATTTCAGAGGCAGGCTCCTGCTCAACCACAACACCCTGGTCTCTACCGAAGCGAAAGACTTCCGCAATTTCAGAAACGACAAGCCCGAGTGAATCAAGCAAAACCAACGCCGCTTCTCTATCCAGTCCCAGGACTAATGGCATTGCCACTAAAGCTGGACCAGTACTCACGATTATAAGGACCTCAGCCGGTAGTGGGATGATAGTGTCGGGAGGAGGAAAGACTTCCAGCACGCTACCCCGAGGTAAATCGGCCTCAGCCGTATCCATAGACACGATAAATCCACTGCTCTCAAGAACGATTTGAGCATGGTCTTCAGTCAACCCTAACACATCGGGCACAGATCGTAATTGAGGACCAAGGCTGACCGTAACCCTCACTTGGCTTTCCGGCCTGAGTACCTGTCCTGGAAGTGGTGACTGGCCAATGATCAACGCCTCTGGTACAGATGGATGGAGCAGAGAGTCAATCTCACCTAAAACCAAGCCTGCTCCCGTTAGGCGTTCGCGAGCGGTCGCAAGCCCTCCTCCACGAACATCCGGTACTTCGAAGAGATCCCCCGGAGGAGGTGGAAGTGGGAAGATGAATTGTGTGGTTATCAGATAGCCACCGAACCAACCAAGTAGAGCGATCATTAGCACACTAAACCACAGGCGAGAGTACCTACCCTGTCCTCGTCTCTCGTTGCTAGCCCCAGCGATTGGCCCACGCGATTTATCGCGTCGACTGCGCCTTCGCCGGGCGAGCGAGCCCCCTAACTTCAATGCATCCTCCTCAACCGGGCCGCGAACGATCCATCTCGCCCATCCTTGTCAGGGTGCACGCAAAGATAGCCGCTCTCATCCAAGAATTCTCCATCTACTGTGTCACTCGGTTCTAGCTCGAAACCAGAATTCCTTAAGAGAAAGCCCTCCACCAACTCATGGTTTTCTTCTGGCTCAAGAGTACAGGTGGAGTAAATAAGCAGCCCACCCACACGGAGGAGGGGTGCTGCAGAATCCAACAGTCGATCTTGGACCCTAGTGATCTTGGATACTGAATCTGGGCTGAGACGCCAGCGTATATCGGGATGGCGCGCAAGAGTACCCGTACCTGTGCATGGCACATCCAGTAAGATTGCATCTGCCGATTTGATCGGTGGATTATGTGCATCAGCAACGACACAATTAACCTGAACACCTGTCCTCTTAGCATTCTCTTGAACCATACGCATCCGTGACTCCGAGCAGTCTGCAGCTAAAGTAGACCGAACCCCTGTGGCAATTGTGAGAGCCTTGCCACCAGGTGCCGCACATAAATCAGCAACTTCCATGCCTGGTGATATATTTGCATAGCATGTCACAAGATGTGAAGCTGGATCCTGAATGACTGCTTCAGGGAATGCGACCAACGCAGCTGCCGGACTTGAAGACCGTCTCAACCTCAAGCATTCAGTTCCATAGCCCACAGGATCTCCATCCAGTCCGGCCATCCTCAAGGTTTTTAGGGCCTCTTCTGCTCGTGCATGGAGAGGAGTTAAACAGGCTAACGGACGAGTGTTGTTAGCTTCAATGAGATCGAAAACCTTCTGGGTACCCCATCTCTTGAGCCAACGGTCGACCATCCACCTTGGGTGAGATCCCCATGTCGTAAAGAATCCTACTGGATCAGAATCAAGATCTGGGAATTCCGCCGTATCAGCCCCTGCTGCAGCCAACCTTCGCAACACAGCGTTCACAAGTCCAGCTGCGCCTTTCCCCGCTAGTGCGCGTATCTGAGCTACTGCCTCTGAGACTGCCGCGTAGTCAGGCACCGAATGCATATAAAGCAACTGGTAGGCAGCAAGCCTTAGGACTTCTCGTACGTTCGGATCGAGGGTGTCCACACCCCTGTGCACATGAGGTGAAAGTAGATAATCAAGTCGACTTTGAAGTCTCGTCACACCATAGGAGAGTTCGTGAGCGAACGCTCGCTCTCGAGCTTCCACACCTTGGATGCATGACCCCAGAGCTCTGTCGAGCCGACGTCCGCGCTCAACTTGTTCGCGTATTTTGAAGGCGGTCCGTCGGCCAAGGCTGCACCCGTCTCTTGTCACGGTTCAGTCCAGCATTCCCACCTTAGGAGACGACGGAACCGCGATTTCACGAGATTTCATACGCCCAGCTAGAAAGGCAAGCCGCCCAGAAATCGTGGCAGCCTTCATCGCATGAGCCATCCTGACCGGGTCCTTGGCTGCTGCCAATGCAGTATTCATGAGGACGCCATCCACACCTTGTTCCATGGTGAGACACGCGTCGGACGCAGTTCCTACCCCTGCGTCTACGATGATTGGGACTTCAAGCCTCCGCTTGATCTCCCTAATGAAGTAGGGATTCACAACACCAAGTCCACTGCCAATTGGACTTGCAAGCGGCATAACCGCGACACAACCCACATCTTCAAGTCGGAGTGCGGTAATGAGATCATCGTTGGTATATGCCATTACCTTGAACCCTTCATCGGTAAGAATCTGCGCCGCTTCGATCGTAGCCTGAACGTCCGGTAAAAGCGTCTCATCATCACCGATGACCTCCAGCTTCACGAACTCGTTGAAGCCAGCTGCCCGAGCCAGCCTCGCGTACCGGATTGCATCCTCGGCCGTGTGGCATCCAGCAGTATTTGCCAATAAGAAAAACTCTTCTGAGCTCAGGTGATGTAGGATTGCCTCCTCTCTTGTCCGGTCGAGATCCACACGACGCACCGCAACTGTCACCATCTCGGCACCACTCGCCCTAATGGCATCAACCATGATCTGGTTCGTGGTATACTTTCCGGTACCGACAATAAGGCGTGACGTAAACTTTACTCCTGCTATTTCTAAGGGACTATCGAGTCCTTGTGATACTTCAGCAGTTGCACCAAGGTCAGTTGTTGTCATCGGGTTAACCCCCACCTACGAAATGGACAACCTCGATCGTATCCCCTTCACGGATATCAAAATCGGAGTATCTGTCACGGCCCAAAATCTGCTTGTTCAGCTCTACAACTACCGCCAAGGGATTGATCTCAATGGCTTCGAGTAGACTCTGGACTGTATGACCAAATGTAATGTCCCGATCCTTACCATTTAATCGGACTTGAATGTGTTCAGTGCTGCTCAACTGTGTTCTCCTTCGCCTAAATTGAGTTCAGAAAGATAAGCACGAACCGCATCACGTGGATTCTCAGCATTCCAGACCCCCCGTATGACAGCAACCCCCTTGGCGCCTGCGGCTAAGACACTACCGACTCGCTCCGGGGTGATGCCACCAATACCCAAGAGCGGCATGTCCCCAGCCACAGGGCACACCCTCAACATGAGAGATACACCCTCTGGCTCTATGCCATCATGACTGGGTGTCATGAAAAGTGTGCCCACAAACGCGTAATCTGCACCCTCTTCTTTTGCGATAGCAGATTCGCTCTCATCATGAACGGAGGCGCCAACCGTTAAATCGCGCCCAACAAGTCGACGTACAGCGTAGACGGGGAGAGATCTCTGCCCTAAATGCACGCCGTCAGCCGCTGTGGTCAACGCGATGTCCAAACGGTCATTCAGAAAGAGACTTCCACCTGTTGCGTCCGCTATTGGGCGTATTTTTGTGACCAATTCGTGAATCTTGCGCCCGTTCGTAGACGGACCACGAATATGCACGGCCACATCTGGACCTCCCGTTTCGAACACGGTTTTCATGACTCCTGTGATGTTCTGGCGTGCAAGTACACCATCGTCGGTCACCAAGTGCAAGTATGGGATCTTCTTCACTCGAAACGCTGGCCCAGTTCAACTCCCCGCCCATTAATCCAGTCTAGTGCACTCATCCGCTGGCGACCCGCAGGCTGAACTTCCCTGACTAGTACAACACCTGAACTCGTGGAGATCACTAGTCCCTGTTCCGGGTCAACTCCAACCACAGTACCAGGAGATGGGATTTGAAATGATGTCTGTGCGCTAGCCTGGGAAGATTCCAACTCAGGTACGAGCCTCGGCCTGAAAAATTTGATCGGCATACCGGCCAACTCCGACCACGCTCCCGGAGTGGCATCCATACCACGAATAAAGAGTGCTACCTCACTGGCTGATAAAGTCCAGTCAACTCTGGCAGTTTTGCGATCTACTTTGGGGGCATAGCTCACACCATCTTCCAACTGCTCTCTCTCATCCGCATTACCATGAACGAGGAGCTCTAGCGCTTCTCTGAGTGCTAGAGCTCCTCGTGCAGAAAGCCTAGACATCAGTTCTGATACGCTATCCTCATCGAAGATGGGTTCAGAGAGCTGGTGGATTATCGGCCCTGCGTCCATGGCCTCAACCATGCGCATGACCGTGACTCCTGTCTGCCCGTGCCCGCGTATAATCGCCCAGTTTACAGGTGCTGCTCCTCTCAGCAGAGGAAGAAGCGAAGCATGTACGTTGATCGATCCTAGGGAGGGAAGATCCAACACTTCACGCTTCAAGATATGCCCGTAAGCCACGACCACTGAGAGATCGGGTCTCAACCCTCTGATTTGCTCAATAAATTCCTCTCCCTGAGGACGAATAGGTGCTATCACTTCATAGCCCAAAGCAAGTGCTTCTTCCTTTACCGGTGACCTCTTGAGGCGTTGCCCACGTCCGGCAGGTCGATCGGGTTGTGTAACAACTCCCACGACTTCTGCACCATCTTTCGCGAGCGCCTTCAGAGACGGGACCGCAAATTTAGGCGTTCCCCAGAAGAGAATTCTCATCGCACTCCCTCAATCCTCTTCAGCTTGAATCTTTTTCCATTTTTTCATCAAGATACGGCGCTTGAGTGCGCTGACCCGGTCGACAAACAGTATACCGTCGACATGATCTATCTCATGCTGCAACACTCGCGCAAAAAGTCCATCAGCTTCCAGTTCAATCCGCCCACCATCAATACCGACCGCCTCCACCCTGATAGCCGAGAATCTCTTTATCACCTCTTCTAGTCCGGGGATGCTCAGACAACCTTCTGGAGATTTTTCAGTGTCCGTGCTCGCCCACACGACCTTGGGGTTGATCAGAGCTAAACGGGCCTCAGGCTGTTCTTCACTTCTTAAGTCAACCACAATCACCCGCTGAGAGATTCCGATTTGGGGAGCTGCGAGACCAATACCTTCTGCATGGTACATCGTCTCGAACATATCACGTACCAGCATCTTTAGGTCCTGATCGAACACATTTACTTCGGCCGCTGCCGTCCGAAGGATTGGGTCGCCCATTATGACGACTTGATGCAAAGCCACGAAGCGAGTCCTTACTCCTCTAGCGCGTTACCTTTATGATCGAGCACCGTTACGATGCAGGTGCGATCCATCGTCACCCTCGTACTTTCGCCGGTCCTTACTATGAGCTGGGTCTCCTCAGCGTGAACGACCTTCCCGATGATACCACCGGTAGTCACGATGTCGTCCCCCTTCTTGACCGAGGACAACATCATCTCGTGTCGCTCTCGTTTTTTTGCTTCGGGTCGGATCAGCATGAAGTAGAGGATTGCGACCATCAAGCCCATCATACCCATGTTGATGACCATGGAGTTTGGCCCCCGGGGAACCATCATCAATGCATTAAAGGCAAAATTCACTGGAGATCTCCGTACTGGGTTAAACGTGGTCCGACGATTCAGCGCCGGAACTCCTATATCGCTCAAGCCACCCTCGTGACCAAGACCGGAACGTGCCTTCAGTAATTCGACGTCGCGACTCCTCACTCAACGCTGCAAGAAAGCGAAGATTATGGATCGAGAGTAGTCGCACTGCGAGCCACTCTGAGGCGACAACCAGATGGCGAAGGTAAGCCCTGTCGTAGCATGAGCATGTGTAGCAGTCACACTCAGTATCGAGTGGGCGGGTATCTTTACGAAACCGAGCCATCTTCAAGTTGACCTGGCCTTCTTGGCTCGTCCAGGCAGTACCGTGGCGAGCATTTCTAGTTGGTGCAACGCAATCAAATAAATCACAGCCACGGGCAACCGCTTCGAGTAGATCATCAGGGTAGCCAACACCCATAAGGTACCTCGGCCGATTCATCGGTAGTTCATCATGAAGAAGTTCCAGGACCCGCCACATGTCGTCCTTGGATTCCCCAACGCTTAGGCCGCCAATTCCGTAACCAGTCCAGTCTGCTGTGTCCATAAACTGGCGAGCATGTTCTCGGCGAAGATCGTCATAAATGTTCCCTTGTAATACTGGAAATAGTGTTTGAGAGGGGGAGTTTCCCCGTTTTTCAAGTTCTTGGAAACGCAAACGACAACGGTCGAGCCATTGCAATGTCCGGATATTCGATACGCTCACATACGAATGATCTGCACCACCCGGTGGACACTCGTCTAGCGCCATGATCACATCTGCCCCAAGCATGCGCTGAATGTCTATGACGGACTCTGGAGTAAATGCATGCTTGGACCCATCAATGTGACTCTGGAACTCTACCCTATCGTCATGCAATTCCCGAATCTTAGCCAACGAGAATACCTGATAACCTCCCGAATCGGTAAGAATCGGACCATCCCATCGCATGAACTCATGCAGTCCTCCCAAATCATGAACTAGTTCATGCCCTGGCCGCAGGTAGAGATGGTACGTATTGGCGAGTACCATCTCTGCTCCAAGTGCACTGACCTCCTCCATAATGAGGCCCTTCACAGTACCGAGCGTTCCGACCGGCATGAACGCCGGCGTTTGCACCTCGCCGTGGGGTGTGGAAAATTTTCCCTGTCGGGCAGCACGCTCAGTGCTCTCGATCTTGAAGTCGAACATAGTGGGTAAAATCTAACCGCTGCTCGTTCGAATGCAGTCTGACCTTATTTCAGCAGCAACATCCGACACGATCGTTGACCACAGGATGAGTATAAGAAGTAAGGTTAATGAAGATCCACGACCGCCATAGCGTCTCCGTACGAATAGAACCTGTAACCAAACGCTATCGCCTGTTGATAGGCTGCCATCGTGTTCTCATACCCTGCGAACGCAGCCACAAGCATCAGTAATGTAGACCGCGGAAGATGAAAATTAGTCAGCAGACAATTTACGATCTGAAAATTGAACGAGGGACGTATGAAAAGCTGTGTGGTTCCTGACCCAGGGCGAACAAGCCCTCCCTCTTGCACAGCCGATTCAAGTGTTCTGACCACGGTCGTCCCGATCGCCCAAATCCGTCTGCCTGCCATGACGGACGTATTGATCGCTTCGGCGGCCTCCTTGGATATATGATAGTGTTCCTCGTGCAATTCATGCTCTGATGGATCGTCAACCGATACAGGGCGAAAAGTCCCAACCCCAACGTGAAGCGTCACAGCAACTCGACGGACTCCGTGTTCCTGCAGGCGTGTTAGTAAATCCTTTGTGAAATGGAGCCCGGCCGTGGGTGCCGCTATCGAACCAGGCTTACGAGCGTACACGGTCTGATATCGCTCCCGGTCCATCGGCTCATCCGACCGGCCAATGTAGGGAGGCAGGGGCATGTGGCCGTGCTTGTTGATTACATCCTCTGGTGTGAGGTCCGAGACAAGCCTGACCAACCGACCACTTTCCGGTGCCGAATCTAAGATTTCCACTGTTAGGTCAGGCGCGACGATTACCGTCCGGCCAGGCTTGAGCTTTGATCCCGGTCGTACTAGAGCTTCCCAAACATAAGGGTCACCTGAATCGTCTGATGGCCTCACGAGCAGAACTTCCGAGGGGGCTCCAGTTGATTTCCTTCCTAGTAGCCTCGCTGGCAGCACTCTGCTTTCATTGACGACAAGCACATCGCCTGGCTCGAACAACTCAACCATATCCCTACACTGCAGGTGGCGAAATTCAGGAAAGTTGTCTTCTCCCGGTGACAGAGCATCCATTGAACGCTCCACTACAAGTAGCTTACTAGCATCCCGAACTGGCATAGGGTATTTAGCCACACGTCCGGGCGGAAGTTCGTACTCGTAGTCGGATACGTGCAAACCTTCAGGCGATAACGTCACCGAAGCGAACTAACCAAGTCCCGTCTTACGACCCATCGGTAAAGAACGATTCCTGAGCATTTAGATTGCCGTCTGGGATTGTGTAACCGAAACGGCGGAATGCTCGAGGGGTCGCGACACGTCCCTGAGCAGTCCTCATCAGAAACCCCTCCATAATCAAGAAAGGCTCATAGACCTCTTCCAGGGTGGTCGAATCCTCACCCATGGCAACAGCTAACGAATTCAGTCCTACAGGTCCTCCCTCAAATTTCTCGATGAGTGTTTTGAGGACACGTGCATCCATTTCATCCAAGCCGTACTCATCGACATCGAGCATCTTTAGTGCATCCTGCGCGACTTGCCCATCAATCTTCCCTTGGGCACGAACTTGAGCAAAGTCTCGGACCCTCTTTAGCAGTCGATTTGCTACTCGCGGAGTACCGCGAGCCCGTCTCGCCAACTCAATAGCCCCTTCTTCATCTGTCTCCACATCCAAGATCTTGGCACTCCGACGAACGATGGTCACGAGCTCTTCAGGCGGATAAAAATTCAGTCGATGCACGATACCAAAACGGGCACGCATTGGAGCAGTCAACAATCCGAAACGAGTAGTGGCTCCTACTAGGGTGAAGGGTTCCACCTTCATCGTCATCGTTTGAGCTTTTGGCCCGTCTGAGAGGCGTATATCGACCTGCCAGTCCTCCATCGCAGGATAGAGAAATTCTTCAATGACCGGACGTAGACGGTGAATCTCATCGATGAAAAGGATGTCCCCTTCCCGCTGGTTAGTCAGAATACCAACTAAGTCGGCTGGTTTCTCGAGTATGGGGCCTGACGTCGTCTTTATGTTGACACCCATCTCCCGAGCAAGGAGCGCGGCCATAGTCGTCTTGCCAAGACCTGGAGGTCCATGGAACAGGATGTGGTCAAGAGGTTCACGCCTCTGTTTTGCAGCTTCGATCGAGATTGACAGTGCTTCCTTGACCTTACCCTGCCCGATGAACTCCTCTAGCTGTCTCGGTCGCAGAGTTGGTTCACTTGCTGAGTCTTCGGTGAGTGATTCGGGTGTTGTTATATGGGTGTGTTCAGTCATACGGAAATCTCCCCGAAGTCCAACACCTCATGCAAGACATAGACCGAGCACTCAAGACCTATACACCCTAGTCGCTCTGTTACGGCATTGTAGGAATGTCCTATCAAATTAGAGGTTGCTCGACTCAAGATGCTCATAATTAAGTTGCTATAAGTTCAGGTAGCCGAAAGAGCTCGCCGAACCAACTCTTCAGTCGAGTCCGGAACCCCATCCTCCTCCAATACCGCGCGGACCGCGGTATCAGCCACTGAAAATGAGTAACCCAGGTTTACTAAAGCCTGCACAGCGTTTTGCGCGCCACCGGTCACGCCATCCACTACAGGGGTCACAATTGCAAGGTCTGCGACTTTATCTGCAAGATCGAGTGCGATTCTCTCTGCCTTCTTCTTTCCTATGCCGCTCACCTGCTGAAGCGCAGTGGAGTCTTTCTCGACTAGGGCCCTTGCAAGACGCTCAACCGAATAGGTTGACATCATCGAGAGAGCGAGCTTCGCACCCACCCCTGTAGCACTCAGCAGTCTCTGGAAAAGCAGTCGCTCGTGAGCGTTAGAAAACCCGTACAGAGCGATAGAATTCTCAGTCACGACCTGTAGGGTACGCAATTCAACCGAGCCACCCGGAGATGGAAGCTCCTGCAAAACCGTGATTGGGACCTCCACCTCGTAAACGACTCCTCCCGAAGTCTCGACCTCTACACATGCCGCATCTCGGGATAGGAGTTTTCCTTGAAGACGTGAGATCATAGACAGAGCTCTCCGGGAAAGCTGCCGATTAGGCAATGGCAGAGAGCTGTTGCGACCCCGTCCGCGGCATCTGCAGGCTTCGGGGGTTCTTTGAGTTTAAGCTTCTGCTGCACCATGAAACCAACCTGGTCTTTGGTCGCATTACCACTCCCGACGACAGCTTTTTTGATCTGCCGAGGAGCGTACTCTGCAAGAGCAACCTCGTGGAGCGCCGCAGCCAATAGAATAGCCCCCCGAGCGTGTCCCAGCTTGAGAGCACTCTGGGCGTTCTTACCGTGGAAAACATCCTCGACAGACATTACGAAAGGTTGGTGACGTACGATCAAGGCCACAATCGCTTCATAGATCTCTCGGATCCGGTCCGCGAGAACATGATTAGGTGACGTTCGAATAACACCGCATTCTACAAGGGTAACCGCACCACCTTCCCCGCGCGCGACTAAGCCATAGCCAGTAACCGCGGTCCCAGGATCAACCCCCAAGACCAGGACGTCGTTGGATTTCTCCGTCACATCGCCTCTGCGATGATGTCCTCATCAATATCTGCATTCGAGTGAACCTTCTGCACGTCATCCAACTCCTCTAACATTTCAAGAAGCTTGAGCATCTTCTCCGCGTCCCGCCCCGTTACCGCAACTTCATTCTTAGCAATTCGAGTGAGTTCAACCGAAGTTGGCTTAATCCCTGCTTCCTTAATTCCATCCTGAACAGACACGAAATCAGCTGCTTCCGTAGTCAATATGAATTCATCCTCATCTGCAATCACATCTTCCGCACCCGCTTCTATGGCTACTTCAAATAAGGAATCCTCATCGTACTGTCCCGCATCAATCACGATTTGGCCCTTACGGTCAAATTGCCACGCAACCGAGCCGTCTGTCCCCAGGCTACCATCGTATTTAGTTAGTGCGTGACGTACCGCTGCTACAGTGCGATTTGTATTGTCCGTAAGGCACTCGATGAAAAGCGCCACCCCACCAGGCCCATAGCCTTCGTAAGCGACCTCTTCATAATTGACACCTTCGAGTTCGCCCGTGCCCTTCTTGATTGCTCGCTCGATATTCTCAGCCGGCATGCTCGCAGCCCGGGCCGTATCGACCGCAAGCCTAAGCCGGGCGTTGTAATCCGGCTCTCCTCCCCCATCTCGTGCCGCCACCGTGCTCTCACGTATGAGCTTGGTGAAAAGTGCGCCGCGTTTCGCATCATTGACGCCTTTCTTCCTCTTAATCTTTGACCACTTGTTATGGCCAGCCACTAAACCTCCATTTGTTCGTTATCGCTCATTTTCAGTCAGGCACCTGAAGGTATGTGAGCATGGACAGACGGACCAACGTTCCAGAACCTCTTTCGATCTAACACTCAAGTACATCGTGCCTGACATAGCCCAGGAACATTCAATTTACTGACCTTAACAAAAAGAGTTAACGGCCAAGTGGGGTAGCATCACCCTCTTCTAGGCCAAGAGCCCATCGTATACCACCTATGAGATGTGCGCGGAATACGAGGTCATTGCTCCAAATATCGTCGCGGTGACCAAGTGAGGTGTAGAACGAGCGCCCTTTCCCAAAGTCTTGAACCCACGACTGAGGATAATCACCCCCTAATCCGATCTCTTCTAACCCGGAGATGTCAGTAGCCTCAGTATCAATGCTAAGTAGTACACGTACCCGGTTACGTGAGAAGCCGAGCGGTATGCGATTACCGAAGAGTATATCCACATTTTCCTGCGGCCGATCTTCATGCCAGGCGGAAGTACCGAACTGGTAAAACTCATCCATGATCGGCCAACTCGCACCCAACATTTTCGTGGCTGGATGCTCTAAGTCTTCTACCGTTAGCACCACGATGTGGTTCTGGCTAACCGTCCTACGAAAATACGCACCCAGCATCTCGCCGAATTCAGGATAGTTGTAGAGGGTTAAGGAAGCGTTATGGACACCGACAAAACCACCTCCATTCCTTACGAAATCTATCAGCGCCTTCTTCTGTGAGTCTTCGAGTGGGAGGTTCCCATTCGTCATCATCATTAACCCATCAAACTGCGCCAAGTAATCGGGTGTGATCATCGACAAGTCGAGCGCTTGCTGGTCCTGCAGATAACCCTGGAGGGTAGTGAGTTCATAACCCGCTGCAGGGGCCCAAGAAGCAAGCGCTTCCTCGGCCGGCTGAAGGCTAGTGTGTTTATAGAGCCCAGCATGCGTAAGAAAAAGCAGTTTCTTAGGAGCTTCCTGCTGAAGTTCTTGCAGGGACGGAGACCGACCGACTGCCTTGTTTGTGAGCAGCAAAAAGCTCAGGCTGGTAATCCCTATCAATGTAAGGTTCAAGGCGAATCTCATGACACACCTCCACTGAGTCGTGTTAGGTAGGTTAGCCCCAATGGCCAAGATGAGGTTTCCCTAGGACCGCGCCAGACAATCCCTTTTGGGAAGCTGCTAGCCTTGACACTCTAACATACCCTCGGAACGTTCTCCCAATACCGTCTCGTGGAGGCCCACATCCGCCGGCTCTTCTTAATCTTACTATTTATGGGCATTGGACCCTCGATCGAATGCCAAGACGTCGATTGGCCAGTCTACGGGGGTGATCCCGGGGGAATGAAGTACTCCGCCCTAACGCAAATCGACCGGGAGAGTGTCACTCGGCTCGAGGTCGCCTGGACATGGGATGCAGACGAGCAGCCAGTAGCGGGTTCCAGTTTGGCATTCAGGGGTGAGCGTGTTCGACCTGGACGCTTCGAAGCCACCCCCATCGTCATCAACGACACGATGTATGTGAGTACACCGTATAGTCGTGTTGTCGCTCTCAATGCACGCACTGGAGAAGAATACTGGAGCTACGACCCACGTGCGTACAGCTGGGGACAGTTGCCTCGTAACTGTGGCTTCTGCCACCGCGGGGTCGCGATGTGGAGCGATGGAAATCAGAGGCGGATTTTCATCAATAGTCGCTGGCACTTGATCGCATTGGATGCGGCCACCGGACAGCCGATCGAATCTTTCGGAGTAGGCGGAAAGATTGATCTCACTGAAGGATTAATCTGGGAAATCAACAAACTTCACTACACGAATACCTCACCCCCAGTCATCTGGAATGACCTAGTCATCCTCGGAAGCGGGATGCCAGATGATCGGGTATATCGCCGTAACCCTCCAGGGGACATTCAGGCGTTCGATGTACGGACAGGCACACAAGTCTGGACTTTCCACACGATTCCACAGCCCGGTGAATTAGGTAATGACACCTGGGAGGACGAATCCTGGTCTTACACGGGCTCCACAAACGTATGGGCCCCCTTCACGGTCGATAGAGAACGTGGCCTCGTGTATCTACCCGTTGGTACTCCCAATGGTGACTACTACGGCGGGCACCGAAAGGGCTACAACCTATTTGCAGAGTCTCTCTTATGCTTAGACGCGCGAACCGGTGAGCGTGTCTGGCACTTTCAGACCGTACATCACGGGATCTGGGACTATGACCCACCAGCCCCCCCGAATCTTGTCACGATAGAAGTGGATGGACGTGTCATCGATGCGGTAACTCTGATCACCAAATCTGGCTTCACGTTTGTCTTCGATCGGGTGACAGGAGAGCCTGTCTGGCCAATCGAGGAACGTCAGGTCACTGTAAGTGACGTGCCCGGTGAGCGCACTGCCCCTACGCAGCCCTTCCCGACTAAGCCCGCCCCGTTCGCTAGGCAGGGTTTCACATTGGACGATGTGATCGACTTCACGCCGGAAATAAAGGCGGAAGCGATCGAACTGCTTGGATCTTACCGCCTAGGCCCACTCTTCACACCTCCATCCTTGGAGGGAACGGTTACAATGCCCAGTGCAACTGGGGCAGCAGGCTGGGGCGGAGCAGCATTCGATCCTAGGACGAATGTGCTCTATATCCCGAGTAAGGATCGCCCCCTGGTCCATCAACTGGTGGAACCTGAGCCAGGTACTGCAGATGCAAACTATGTGCAACGTTTACGGGGGCTAACGGTCTCGGGACTTCCGATCCTAAAACCTCCTTACGGCACACTTACAGCGATCAATCTGAATTCTGGCGAGCACCTATGGCAGGTTCCACTCGGTGATCAGCCAGGAATCCAAAACCACCCTATGCTCGCCGGTGTGGAGTTGCCCCAATTGGGGCGCATGGGTAACGCCGGTCCACTCATCACAGCTGGGGGACTTGTTTTCCTGAGTGGGTATAATCCCCAAATCTACGCGGTGCATAGTGATACAGGCGAAACCATTTGGGAGGGTGATCTCCTAGGTAATGAAGGCACGGCAAACCCTATGACATACGAAACAAGCGATGGGCAGCAATTCATCGTGATCGGCGTAACCGGCTCTAACTCAGACCGAGGCCTCATAGCGTTCGCTCTTCCAGACGAATAGCACTTGTGGCTAACTACACACGGACGGACACTCCTACCTACCGCCGCCGCCTCCGCCGCCGCCCATACGGTACGCCGCCATCGCGGCTGCACCGCCTGCTCCACGGAACCGATTATTCACAATATTGTTATAGATTGATCCGAATAGAACTGTAAAACCGACAGTGAGTCCATAATTGAAGTCTGTGGCTCTCGTGCGGAGTCTCAGGAGAGCTTCCTCGTCTGTCACGCCACCAGCAGATAGATAAATCTGATCATCGACCCAACCGATGTCCCCACGGGCGTTTACACTGAACCCCCTCACAATCCTAAAGTCCACGTCGCCACGGAGTGAAACGTTGTGACGGTCAATATCATGAAGGTAGTGCGATGCTCGCACGGTGATTCCGGCATCACCCCAAGCCTGGCGCTGGGAGAGCTCAATCTCCAAAGAGTGTTCCCACTTGGTCTCTTCTAATTGTCCGAATACGGTCTCATCGATGTAGTTCCGGTACGCGGGGCCAATATTGTAGAAGACCGTTAGCGACCGCCTAGTCGCTTCATCATAGGGGAAGAAACTGTACTCGATTGCAGGTGTGAGTTCAGCTCTAAAGTCTTGGTTCGTGCGGGTTGAGCGGGATGCCTGGCTCAGGGCACCGATCGACCAATGCTCACTCAGGGCATAGGTGATCATTTGGCTGAAATTCCAGTCTGTACGCTGATCAGTGAACGTCCCATCCTCCAAATCAAACTCAACTCGGTTGAGATTAGTGTATCCGAAGAAATTGATCTTCCAGGTAGGCGATACGCGGGATGCGGAGAGGCTGGTGTTCAGCCGGACACTCGAACGGGTTTCCTCTCCATCTAGGTTGCCACTCCCGTTGAAACGGAAAAACCAGAGGTTCCACGGGTCATCTACTTCCCCCTGCGATACCAAGCGCGTGCCCGCCGGACCTCCGGATGTAACGTCGGAACCCTGGAGTGTGACAATCCCCCGAAACCCAGACTGATTCGCGAAGTTTGCAAGACTAATACCTAGCGCATGTGTAATCCCATCCAGTCGTTCTCGGTCAGTATCGGTGGATAATGCTTGAAAAAGGCTTGTGTCCTCGTATCCGTCGTATTCACCATAGGCGATCAAGTCGATCTGGTATTCCCGACCTCCGGAACCCGTGGTCAGGCTGGTCATGATGACATGAACATCTGCAACCTCACGATCCCGAACCCAATTCACCCAGGTGATCTCGGTACGGTAGTACTCAGAGTTGCAGTCTCTCCCGTCACAATCGAAGAAGACGTTGGGTCGAGGATCTGGTGCCTCGCCTTCTGCTTGTTGGGCAGAGATAGGAGCCGCTATCAGCGTAACCCATAAAAGCCCCAAGATTCCGCTGTATTTATGGCTAAGTGGCATCGTTGCCTTGTATCTAGTCGGGATAAGGGCAAGTAGAGTGTTACTTAAACCGAGACACCCGAAGGGCTCAGTTAGTTGAATCCCAGAACTCAGTTGCTGCTCTGATCCATCAGTTCGGGAGCTCGGCGAGACATGACTGCCTGTTCGAAGATATAGGCATAACCGAGTAAATCACCCTCAGTCCACATGTCCCCGATAAAAGCTAATACGAATGGTGTATTATCCTCATAGTATGCATACGGGACAGTCACAACTGGGATCCCAAAGTCATTGATAATGTTACTCGGCAACTCTGGCCAATTGTTCGGGTTGTAATCCGGCCGGTCTGGATCTTCGACCAAATCCCGGTTAGGTGCACCCGCTTGCGGGAAAAAAAGAGCATCAAGTTCATGGTCCGCCATTACACTGCGGAAGAGTTCTCTAATCTCCATGCGCCAAGACTGGAATGCGTCACCCTCCTCTGTAGCACCGGGTCTAGCGGGTGGAGTACGCCTTCTTTCACCCTGCCCACCACGTCCTCTACCACCGCGACCGAAGACCTCTCCCGACAACTCCTCCCATTCTGCGATACTGTGAAATGCTGCATCCGAGCCAAGGCCTTGGAGGTAGATCTGCCTGTCGTATGCCCCCTGCGATGGGACGCCCGGGCGCTCGCCGTAGAGCTCTATAAAGTCTGACCCTGCAAATGGATCTTCGATGACCACTGCTCCAAGGTCTGTGAGGGTAGAAATGGCATCCCGATAAACTGTCTCAGTCTTAGGGTCCAAGGGGAGCCAGCGCTCTCGCCAACCCGATCCAACAAGACCAAAACGCTTCCCTTGGATGGCTGCTTCAGCAAGAGCACTCGCATATCCGTTTTCTGGGATGTGATCCACCGCGGCGAATGTCGCGAAATCATCTGTTGTCGGACCGGCGATTATGTCTAGGGTAACAGCTGCGTCATATACGTTTTTCGCCATCGGCCCAACCACATCGACGTAGCTCCCGTTGATCGGGTAGACACCTTCTAGCGGAACAAGCCCGTATGTTGGTTTGACGCCCACCAATGCTTGAGCGGATGAGGGATTCTGTATCGATCCTCCGGTCTCAGTCCCCAACCCCAGCACAGCAAAGCTTGCATTGACCGCGGTAGCGGTGCCTCCGCTAGAGCCACCTGGAGCCTTGGTAACGTTGTAAGGGTTAAGGGTGACACCAGCGACAGAGCTGTTTGTGCGTGTCCCGTGTCCCGCAAAATCAGGAAGATTTGTCTTGCCAAGAATAATCGCCCCAGCATTACGTAGTCGCTCTACTGCGGCAGCATCGTCGCTAGGAATCATATCGATTCCGCCCATTGCAGTACTGAAACCCCAAAACCCCGCGGTCGTCACGAGTCCGCTGTAATCCATGTTGTCCTTAATGACAACCGGAACTCCATGGAGTGGGCCCCTTGGGCCAGAAGAGCGATACTCTTCGTCGAGACGCGCTGCGATATCTAAAGCCTCAGGGTTCATCGATATGAACGCATTATAGTAGTCCTCGTAGCGATCGATACGCTCAAGAAACGCCTTGGTTAGGTCCACAGATGTGTATTCCCCAGTGGAGTAAGCTTCCTGGATCGCCTCCGTAGTTAGTTCGACCAAATCAATACCCTGCCCAACCAGCATCCCCGGCCTAAGTAGAGCTAGTAGAACCGAAGCTATACTAACAAACGACGGCGAGTTCATCATCGGATGCACGGTGTAAAATCCGACACGTTAAGAACCACCGCGTACGCTGCCCACAGGTACATCCTCTTCAGAAATCGGGCGTGTCCGGATAGTTGGATACTCAATTCCGAGTTGCTCCAGATACGAGCTGAAGCGATTCGAATCGTAGTAATAAGGACGCATCTCCGGCCGCCATCGAGCCATGATTTCTTCATTAAGCCAGATCGCTGGCTGGTCTGTTGGCGATATGAATGGCGTATAGACGGTCTCGGCAGTTTGGACGTCGTTGAAGTAAGTCCACGCTGCCTCAACCGTCTCACCGTCAAGGAAGAGGTCTAGAAGTGTACGCGCCTGAACCTTGGCCCCTGCGACCGCACCCTTGTGAGCAATGGGCGTCGCCATCGCGATTCCATTTGCCCAGTTATGTCCTGGGCCGCCTGACATATTGGATGGATAACTCAACGTGACGGTCGGCATATTCCACGAAACATCTCCGATATCATCGGATCCACCACCAAGGGATTTGGAAAGGTCAACCGGCCCCCGCAAAGCACGAATGGAGTCAGCCAAACCAGTTACATCTACACCCATTTCTCTCTGGAATGCTTCTGCAAACCGGACATCATCCTCACTCCAGTCCGGCAGTCCAACCGCTTGAATATTAGAGTAGGTGACCTCAGCAACGGGCTTGCTGAAGTGGCGTCCCCAAGCTGCTCCTACCGTCATGATCGTATCGACTTCTGTGCCAGTCATCAGGGCAGCACCCTCAGCCATCAGGACCGCAGCATCGTACTGCTCTTTTGTGAGCTCATAATCACGCTCTCGGAAATAGAACCAGATCGTAGCAGTCTGAGGAACCACATTCGGCTGATCCCCACCCTCGACTATGATATAGTGCGACCTAGCTGCGGGCCTCAGGTGTTCCCGCTTGAACTCCCAACCTTGGGCCATGAGCATAATTGCGTCGAGTGCTGACCGGCCTCGCCAGGGTGACCCTGCTGAGTGCGCAGTCTCGCCTGTGAAGCGGAACTGGACGGACCAGAGGGCATTACCACCTCCCTGACCCCAGGAAACACCAAAATTATTACCAACGTGAGTGAAGAGGTTTACGTCTACATCCTCGAAGACCCCTTCCCTAACGAAGTAAGCCTTTGAAGCAACCTGCTCCTCAGCAACACCGGGCCAGATCAGAAGAGTCCCATTTACTCCTTCGCGTTCCATGAGTTCTTTAACCACGATTGCTGCGACAATATTCACAGCCTGACCAGAGTTGTGGCCCTCACCATGTCCAGGTGCCATCGACAGAATCGGATCACGATACGCAACACCAGGCTTCTGGTTGGACTGAGGGATCCCATCGACATCAGAACCCAAAGCAATCACAGGTTCACCTGAGCCGTTTGACCACGTCGCTGTCCAGGCGCTTGGCATCCCCGCAACTCCCAACTCAATATCAAATCCTTCTTCCTCTAGTAGCCCTGTGAGGTACCGCTGAGTCTCGAACTCCTGCATCCCAAGCTCACCAAAAGAGAACAAGTGATCGACAATCTCCTGGGCGAGCTTCGCCCGATCGTGAATCATCTGCTCTGCCTCTGCCTTAAGGTCCTCGAGTCTTGGGTCCTGTTGAGCCACGAGATTCGGCACAAGCGTTAGAGCTGCAATCATCACTGCCAACAGAAGAAATACGTGACGCATGGAATTTGTTCTCCGGTGAGTCCTGGGTTCCAAGGGAGCGATACGAATGCCATTCTCGCTTGTCTTGGGCAAGTGGCCACGAGAAGATTGCTAGGTTTCTCCTCATACGGAGCTACATCTATGACTAGAACCCGGAGAGTATTTCTTAGGGACTTGGCGAAGAGCCTATTGGCAGTAGGAGCAATGCCTAAACCATTCGTGAGTAGTACTGTCTCGCCAAGCCAGACGGGTACAGGGCTCATCACAGATCCGAGGTACCTTGAGCACGAGCTGCCTGATCGTGCCGGCGAGCCACACCCAGAGCGGCCATTACGATTGATCCGAATTGCACAAGCTTTCGCCGAGCGCGGCCTAGACTCAGACTTGACCCCACTGCAACTGCATTCTGATTCGATGCCCTTCATTCGCAGTCACCATACCCCAGAGCACGTGGATGCCGTTCGGGAAATCGAAGTGACAGGTGAAATTGCGGAACTTGCTGTAGCAGGAGCCTTAGGCGCGATTGACGCTGTAGCAAATGGACAGGTGCGTAATGCGTTTTGTGCTCTCAGACCTCCGGGGCATCACGCTAACAATACTGGACAGGAAGAGGGTTTTTGTTTTTACAGCAACGCGGCAGTCGCTGCTAGGTACGCGCAACTTAGGCACGGTTTTGAAAAGATCTTAATCGTCGACTGGGACTACCATCATGGAAACGGAACCCAGAATGCGTTCTACGATGACCCCAGCGTGCTCTTTTTTTCAGCTCATGACTGGCAAGCATATCCCGGCACAGGAGACCCCTCACTCCACGGAGATGGAGAAGGCTCAGGACTCAACCTGAATGTTCACCTGGATTGCGGATCAAAGGACATCGACATGCTCAGACATTGGGACAGTGTGCTGTTGCCGGCCGTAAGCAAGTTCCAGCCGGACTTCGTCATTGTGTCCGCGGGTTTCGACAGCCGTATGGATGACCTACTTGGCTGCTTCGACCTTACTGACGATGTATTTCGGCGCATGACACGAACTACAATGGATATAGCCAATGACTACTGCGGTGGACGTCTGGTCTCGCTACTAGAGGGTGGTTACAACGTAGACGGAACAGCGATTGCCGCAGCGGCACATGTTGAGACGCTGCTCGACGGCCTATAACTGAAACACCTGGCTCACTTAGTGGGAATCCTATAACGGGGTGCCGTAGCCCTAGGCTCGCGGCACCCCGCAACAGCTTACATATCTGGAAGAGTGGGCCTTCTCAGATGCCAATCGGTCACGGACTGGAAGGCTTGTGCAACATTAAGAATCTTATCGTCAGCAAATAGGTCACCCACAATTGTGGTCGTGAGTGGCATTGTGGTTGGTGTCTCAGAATCCGGATTGCGCATCCCGAAATCATACTGAACGATAGCGGCAGGGTGTCCGGTATCATTCGTCAGGCCTACTTCCCCAGAACCACTCACAAACATATCGAACCCATCCATAGCCTCTTGCATTCTTTTCATGAAGATGAGGCGCCGTCTCTGGCCGTTGACATAGTCAATCGCTCGCGCATCCCGACCGCGACGGAAACGACCTCTGCGCCGAGCCTCACCCTCTTCGAGGTCCTGGGGGATCGGTTCGGGTTCAACCCCACCCGGCGCTACGTGATAGTCGAATGCTGCTGCCGAATCCGCGCCGAGTTGGTCAGATCGGAATTCGGGGAGCTCATTCATCTCTTTGAGATTTGCACCTAAGTCTGAGAGTTTTTCGAGGAAAGACTCAGGCGCATCCTCTGTGAACCCAATGCGGTATGACCCCAAATCCGTCCTCCGGTCGAATACGAACGGAGCAGTTACCGTCGCAGGATCTTGTTCACTCGCTCCATGAATCTCATTGAAAACCAGTGCACAGTCCTCGATGGTACGACACATCGGTCCTGCCTTGTCCATGCTCCACGAAAGGACCATACCACCGTATCTGCTTACCCTGCCGAAGGTTGGTCGAAGCGCGCTGAGACCGTTACGGCGGGAAGGTGAGACGATCGACCCCCGAGTCTCGGTGCCAATTGAAAATGCAACACAACCCGCCGCAGTTGCCGAACCAGGACCAGCAGAAGAGCCGCTCGAGCCTTCTTGAACATTCCAGGGGTTCTTCGTCCGACCTCTGAACCAACGGTCACCACTAGCGAACTCACCTGTTGCTAGCTTAGCAATCAATACGGCACCTGCCTCTCGCAGTCGGACCACAAGCTCAGCATCTTCGTTGATTACTCGGTTTTCGAACTCAGCCGAGCCCCATGTAGTACGAGCTCCTGTGACCGAAAAGAGATCCTTTACACCGTACGGGATCCCGTGAAGTGGCCCTCTCCAGTTTCCGCTGCGGAGGTCCATGTCTGCCTGTTGGGCCTCTTCACGAGCGCGATCCTCAAGAATCGTCACTGCACATAGTAGAATCGGATCGTAACGCTTGATTCTATCGAGATAGATTTCTGTAAGGTCAACGGATGAGATTCGGCGCGAGCGCACCAATGCCGACAGTCGATGTACCGGGAGAAATGCAATATCTTCCTCATTTGTTGGCACGGAACCTCGCCACGGGCGAACACGGATAGCTGGCCGGTCGAACATCCTTGGACCGTGCTCTCGCCATAGTTTTTCCATGAGGGATCCCGTGCCACCGGGATAGGCCTGGAAAACCAATGCCGGGTGTTCACCTTGGCCCAATTGAATCGGCGAAGCTGTTTCCTGCTCTTGTTCGATCCATCGAGGAAACGCGGAATCCGACGCCCCAAGAGCCAGCGGATGTACTGCGCCCGCTGCTGCGGCTGCCGCGGCAGCCTTGAGAAAATCACGACGCTCTATACCGCTTCGTGTTTCGTTCTTCTCTCCCATCATTTGCCTCCTGTCTATCTGCAAAGGTATTCGAGTATTCCGACGTGCTTATCCCTCAATGATTATTCGGAACCGACCCGCCTAAGGCATCTTCCGAGATTGGGCGGGTGCGTATCGTCGGATATTCAATTCCTAACTGCTCGAGGTAAGTATCATAGCGCGAAGGGTCATAGTAGAACGGGCGCATACGCTCCCTCCACTGCGCCATAATACCCTCATTCAACCATATTGCCGGTTTGTCATCTGGTGTAATGAAGGGCGTATACGTCATATCGGTCGTCTGCACATCATTGAAGTAATCCCATGCGGCTTCAACGGTCTGTCCATCCAGGAATAGGTCGAGAAGAGTAAGCGCCTGTACCTTAGCTCCAGCCAGCGAACCTTTGTGTGCTATGGGTGTCGCCATAGCGATCCCATTCGCCTGGCATGTTAGCGGGGTAACGCATCGTGATGGTCGGCATATTCCAAGACACATCGCCGATATCATCCGAACCTCCACCACTATAGTTCGCCAGGTTAATTGGCCCCCTTAGCGGCGGAACTTGAGTAGGTAGACCTTGCTCTTCTTGACCGAGATCACGCTGGAGTCCATTTGCTAAAGCAACATCCTCCCCAGACCATTCCGGAAGACCCACACGCTCTATGTTCATTTGCGTGACCTCAGCAACAGGCTTACTGAAGTGCCGGTTCCAAGCTGAACCGACCGTCATGATTGTGTCGATCTCCGTGCCCGTCATCATTGCCGCACCACGAGCCATCAACTTTGCGGCGTCATACATCTCGATAACATGTGGATAGTCGACCTCGCGAAAATAGAACCAGATTGTCGCAGTCTGAGGCACGACATTTGGTTGGTCACCGCCCTCCACAATTATATAATGGGAACGCTGAGGAGGACGCAGATGTTCCCGCTTGTACTCCCAGGCCTGCGCAAGAAGCATTATCGCATCTAGCGCTGACTTTCCTCGCCAAGGGGATCCTGCCGAGTGCGCAGTCTCTCCAGTGAAACGGAACTGTGCAGAAACCAGAGCGTTCCCGCTCGCGTGGCCCCATGTGACTGAGAAGTTTGAGGACACGTGAGTGAATAGGTTTACATCTACATCGTCAAAGACACCTTCCCGCACGAAAAACGCCTTGGAGCCAAGCTGTTCCTCTGCAATCCCCGGCCAAATCATCAGTGTTCCGTCTATGTCTTCACGCTCCATCAATTCCTTCACATTGAGCGCTGCCACAATATTTACAGCTTGACCGGAGTTATGCCCCTCACCATGCCCCGGAGCCATCGAGAGAATCGGGTCGCGGTACGCAACTCCTGGCTTTTGGTTCGACTGAGGAATTCCGTCTACATCAGAGCCTAGCGCGATAACGGGAGATCCCGACCCATTCGACCACCGTGCGGTCCAGGCACTCGGCATGCCAGCAACACCCAGCTCTATCTCGAAGCCGTGATCTTCGAGAATTCCGGTCAAATACCTCTGGGTTTCAAATTCCTGGAAGCCCAATTCACCGAAGCTGAAGAGCATATCGACGATCTCTTGAACCATCTTAGCATCTTCCTCAACCATCCGCAGAGCTTCGTCTTTGAGACCTTCCAGGCGAGTGTCCGTTTGGGCTCTGAGTCCTGCTGGAGTGAGGATTATAAGGGCGAAGACGGCGAGATATTGACTGAACCTCAAACGATGCACGATAAGCTTCTCCTTTCTCGGGCGCTTTACGGACCCGTGATGATGGGAAGTGAGCATGAGACAGATTTTCTAGCAGGGCAAGCGGAGACAGGCTAGTTACTAATTCTTTTGCGCCGCTCGACCCAACTCTCACCCTCGGTAATCCAAACTGCTGCTGGTTCGCCCTTGAGGTAATGCCCAAACCAATCAAGGATTCTCCGGTGATAATCTACCTGCTGCTCCTCTCTGATCAGGCTATGGTCTGCACCGGGGTAAACAAGCAACACGACTTCCTTTCCAGCCCGACGTGCATAGTTGTAGTACTCCAGTCCCTGTCGGAAGTCTACCACTCCATCCTCGTCACCATGCATCAACAGCACCGGCGTCTCCAAGTCCTCAATGCCATGGGCCGGAGAACTCTCTAAGTGCGCCTCGAGGTCATCCCAGTAGGGCACCGCCATCCGGGCCTGTCCTGTCTCCCAGTGTCCAGTTTCCGGTAACCCCCCATTCCAATGGACAGCACCCATGAAGCTCAAGAAATTTGTGATCGCTGCCCCGGCGACTGAAGCTGCAAAGCGATCAGTCCGAGTCGGGAGATATGAAGCCTGATAGCCACCCCACGAATGACCGATCAGACCAATTCGATCAGCATCAACATGGCCCGTTGCGACTGCAGCATCGAGCGCATGCTCAACTGCATCTAGAGCTGACGGGCCAGGGCGGCCCGGTTCGTAAATAATGTCGGGCATCAACACGAAATACCCTTCTTGAGACCAGACTTGGTAGTTGTAGTAACGCCGCTGGCTAGGCGTGTAGTACCTATGGAGGCCATCTGACAGTCGCTCGTACTGGTATAGGATGAGCGGGTACTGTTCCCCTTCACGGAATTCGGCGGGAAACACGAGAATCCCCTGAAGTTCGTGACCAGCATCAGTCGTATACTCGATCAGTTCTGAGTGACCCCATGCGTAATCGGATTGGAATGGGTTCGTACGCGTCACCTGCCGAAGATCGGAAAGATCCGTCCCTCCTACGAAAACATCAGGAGAGTCGTCCCAGCGCTGGATGCGCAAAGCATACCGATCGGCATCTTCAGCTTTAGTCAGCGAGTTTACTACCGCGGGCTCCTCCAATAGAACATTAACCCGGCCAGACCGAAGATCAGCTCTGGCGTAGCCTGAGTCTTTTGTACGCTCATCCATAAATGACAGCCAGACCGGCTGAGTTGAATCTATGACATACGGGTCCCCAAAACCGACATCAGAATCCATTCGGACGACCCGATAGATGCGGCCATCTTCCTCGCCTCGTGTGATGCGGGTCGTGGATGAACCATCCAATTCAACGAGCCAGATATCGTACTTGTCATAAAGAAGCACCGCCTCACCGGTGTCCGCCCACCCTCCGACGCCCCAAGGAGGATGAGGTCCTGGGTAATCGTGGTCGAAAAGCGGTTGTGTAAAGCTGCGGCCCTCAGCCAAAACTGTCTTCTCCATCGAAGTCAGGTCGATCGCAGACCAACGATCATCCCCGTAAACCAACACTGGGCTATCCCCGCCTCCAGCTTCGACACCGAATTGTACTTTTCCGGCAAGAAGTGTGCGTTCACCCGTCTGCAGATCAACCCGGTACCAGTCTGCAGCGCCATCGCCAAAACGACGCTGAAACCTGTACGGTGTGTAGTCGGGGACAATCCCCCAGTTTCCATCAGTATCAATTTCAACTTCTTCCGAGAAATCTTCACCGAGGATTACGAGTTCATCGTCCCTCACATGCCACGCTGCCAGAAAAGTCTGGCGTGAGATCTGTTCTGCACGGTATTCCTGGCTCCTGAGGATCTGGTCATCGTCCCAATGCCAGACCTGAACATCCGCTGGCTTGACTTCTTCTTCCTCACTTCCCTCATCGGACTCAGCATCATTCACTTCTGTGATATTCGTTTCTGAGAGCGCCCAGTCTCGCAAGCCGACAAAAACCGTCTCTCCGGTAGCGTCAAAATCGATCCCAGCATAGTCCGTCACTCGCAACGTCCCAGGGATATCGTCCCGTCCGAGAGCTGCTAGAACCCATGGATCTGAGCCAGAGTTGACATCTTCCCAGAGGAGCACGTCATGTGTGTCACCCTCACGACCCTCAAATTCCACCGAACGCATAACGCCGAGCTGTGCTGACTCATCTTGCCAATTCAGAGCGCTGTAGTCTGCATCACGAGAATCGAGAGTCCTGAGCGTCTCAGCCCCAGGATCGAAAAGCACAACACTGTTCGAACTCCCCCAAGAGGTGCGCAAAGTGGCAGCGATCAATTCACCTTCATCTTGCCACACAAATTCATCAACGTTGCCAATGAGTGTTTGCGCCCCTGTGGAGGGGTTCATGATCACGAGGTCGGCACCTAGTGTGTCCGCAGGCGCATAACCTTTCGCAGCAAGCCAGATCCCATCGTCCCGGAAAGAGAAGCGCTGAACCTCAAAGAGCACCGTGTCCACACCGTTGGCCAAATTGACCAAACCAAGTCTGTCATGGATTGGTTCATCTGACTCCTCAAGTTCATCCGGATGAACCCCAGCTCTATACGCCATCCAATTTCCATCCCGACTGAACACCGGTCCCGTAGCGTGCTCAAGCACAAGTGGTTCACTATTTCCGTCACTAGCCATCAGCCGCAGCTCATCAGTCTCGTCTACACGTCTGATACCGGACACAAGCCAGTTCCCCTTCGGATCGAGCTCGAATAGTCCAAGATTCTCGAACTGCCCATAGTCGGATGGTTTAAGGGCGGACATGTCCTGGGCCATCAACTCATTTTGGAGCACCAGGAAAACGCAGAAAAACAACACGGACATGAAAGTGCGATACATCGATTCCTACCTCAGTCTGGATAAACTTGATCAGATGGCATCAAGACGATGCCGATCACCACGCATGGTCGCAACCAACCTGGAGACACCTAGAAGTGCTGAACACGATCCGAAAGCCTCTGTTACATTTCTCGGCTGACCATGTCAGTACGGATATCCGCAACCTTTCAATCGTGAGGGGCCCTTAAATGAGGGCCCCTAAGAATCGAGCTAGCCTCATGGATACTAGCAATACCTCTAAAGGGAGGTGGGTAAGGACTCCCTGGAGTACGATTCCTTTTCTCGTACTTGCCATCGGTATTGTAGGCTTTGGGAAAGAGGTTGAGCAGGAACTCGCGATTGATCCGGGCGATTGGCCTCATTACGGTCGGGACTTGGCAGCTAGTAAGTATTCCCCACTAGATCAGGTATCTGCTGCCAATGTGGACCAGCTCGAAATCGCCTGGATCTGGCAATCAGCAGATTACGACCTCCTAACTCGTAATCCTGGACTTTATATCAATCCCAACTACCAAGTGACGCCGATCAAAATTGGCGACAGGCTCTACGCTACTACAAACATGGGCCAAGCAGTGGCTCTAGATCCGGAAACTGGCATCGAGCAATGGCGTTACGACCCATACGCTGAAGGACTCAGAGATAGACCCACCGGCCGAACGAATAGAGGAGTTGCCTACTGGAGTGATGGTACGAATGAGAGAATTTTTCTCGGATCAGGCCAATACCTAGTAGCCCTAGATGCGGTGACGGGTAGCGTTCTAGCAGATTTCGGGGAGGAAGGTGTGATCGACTTAGCGGTTGATTCTGATCCCAGAGTGACGACATACACTTGGAGATCTCCTCCGATTGTTGTTCGTAACTCTGTGATCGTCGGCTCACAAGCGATGGCACCCAATAGAAACTGGCAGACCGCTCCTCCTGGGTACGTGAGGGCCTTTGATACTCAGTCTGGCGAATTGCTTTGGCGATTCAGCCCAATCCCTCGGCCAGGAGACCGAGCAATCGAGACCTGGGCAGACTCCTCTTGGGCCTACAGCGGAAACGGTAATGTCTGGACAATGATGAGTGCGGATGAGGAACTGGGGCACGTCTATCTGCCTTTAAAAACAACGACAAACGACTGGTACGGAGGACACAGGTTGGGTGACAATCTGTATGGAGAAAGTGTAACTGCAGTGGATGTAGAAACAGGTGACAGAGTATGGCACTATCAGATGACAAGGCACGGTCTCTGGGACTACGACCCACCTGCAGCCCCGAACGTTTTAGATGTAGTCGTTGATGGCCGACCGAGGAAAGTGGTAGCACAAGTTACCAAGCAAGCCTTCGTATTCGCGTTCGATCGGCAGACCGGTGAACCAATATGGCCAATCGAAGAACGACCCGTTCCTCCCTCTGAAGTTCCGGGGGAAGTGGCAGCAGAAACCCAACCCTTCCCTACGCACCCCGCCCCATTCGATTTACAAGGCCTTAGCATCGATGACCTTATAGATTTTACTCCTGAGCTCAGGGCAGAAGCTGAGGCAATCGTCTCAGAATTCGTGTATGGGGAGATGTACACCCCACCCACCCTACTTGATGATAGGCCTGGAGGTACTAAGGGGACGATCCTCATGCCGGGATGGGTTGGAGGTGCAAACTGGGGAGGGGCAGCGGTTGACCCGGAAACAGGCGTCCTTTACGTCCCATCCGTTACATCCCCAAGTGTTACCGCTCTCATTCCTCCTGCCGACCCTGACAGTTCTGACTTCAATTACGTGAGAGGCTTACCAAGAGAGGTGCCTATGCCCTCAGGCCTTCCACTACTCAAGCCTCCATACGGTCGAATCACCGCGATCGACATGAACACTGGTGAGCACCTATGGATGCAGCCCAACGGCCAGGGTCCTCGTAACCATCCCGCCATTGCTGAGCTTGACCTCCCTTGGCTGGGTCAGCGCGGAAGGGCGGCCCCACTTCTCACTAAGACCCTACTATTTCTAGGAGAAGGAACAGAAGCCGCACTCTCAATCCTACCCATCGCAGGCGGTAAATTTTTCCGAGCTTGGAACAAGGAGACTGGGGACGTGCTATGGGAGATTGAGCTAGCTGCAGGGACCTCTGGTGCGCCTATGACTTATATGGCGAACGGCCGTCAGTTCATTGTGGTTGCAATCGGAGACGAAGAAACGCCTAGCCAATTGGTAGCTCTGGCCCTGGCTCGTTGAACAGAGCTCGGGAAGGCTCATAAGTCACCATTCATGTCACGAACCTAGCTCAGCTGGAACGAACGCAACGATCCTGAGAGGTCCACCGCTACCTCCTTCGATCTTCATGGGCAACGCGACGACAAAGCTTCCTGTAGCGGGTAGGAAATCAAGATTCGTGATATTCTCGAAGCCTGAGATGTTTTCTCTATAAAGAATCACATGAGCACGAAAATCTGATGATTGTCCGTAGTCGATACTTGGCGTATCGATGCCAAGAGCAACGATACCCCTCTCATCTACCAACCACAGGGCCAACTCTTCACTGATACCGGGAAAATGAAGCTGAGCGACAGCTTCCTCACCGATTACGTCGGTACCCAGATAAGCTCTGCGATCATCCCAACGATCTGACCATCCGGTGCGAATCAAAAGGATTGCGCCATCCTGAATTTCTCCGTTTACAGTCTCCCAAGTAGCGAGATCTTCTACTGAAACCAGGTAGTCTGGATCAACTTTTCCAGATACATCGACAACAGCTGCCGGTCCGATGAGTCCCGACAGGGGGATCTGGTCATTTGTGAGCCCGCCATCAGAAAAATGAATTGGCGCATCCAGATGCGTACCTCCGTGCTCAGCAGAAGCAAGCTGATATGAGGCGTAGAACCAGCCACCCTCGGTCTGACCAAAAGCGAGCTCCTGAAGCTGGAAGCCCGCGGTATCAGTTGGCCAGTAAATCGTTGACTCAGCAAATGAATGGGTAAGGTCTACCCATCGCCCAGCACTGCTATCGAATACCCCTGAATAACCTGACGGTGCGGCCTGGCAACTAGAGATTACAGTAATACATAGGATCAACAGTATCCGGACTCCACCTGACTGCCGCCGGGATGTCATTGGCGAACACCAGCATCTGGACATCACCGATAGGCTTCCAGTAGACCCAGCACATGGTCAATGTCTGCCTTGGTATGGTCGGCATTAATCTGCGTACGGATTTCCTCGTCCCCTCGCGGTACTACGGGATAAGTCAAGCCGGTAACGAGAACTCCACTGTCATACAGGTATGAGACCAGGTCCTTTGTCCTTTCCGTATCCCTGATCATGAGAGGTACAACTGGATGCTCGCCGGGTATCGTCTCGATTCCCAACCGATCCAGCCCTTGCTCAAAATGTTGTGTGAGGTCCCGGAGTCGCTCCAATAGCGCGATGCCTTCTGGACTATCTACGATTTCTACAGAGCGCAGTGCAGCAGCTGCCTCGCCAACTGTTATCGGATTCGAGTAGATATACATCTGCGATGATTCCCGAAGGAAATGAACCGTCCCGGCATTCGTCGCGACATAGCCACCGTTAACACCGAATGCTTTTCCCAGGGTACCCACAAGGATGTCGGCTGGTTTGCTGTCCGTGAACTCCTCAGCCCCTCTTCCCGTATGGCCAAATGCACCGACTCCATGAGAGTCGTCTACCACACATACCACATTTTCTTCGTAATCCGAGTCATGCCTAATGCACAGCTCTACTATCTCATCAACGGGCGCATGGTCACCCCTCATCGAGAAAATACCATCGGTGACTACCAGCGCTCGCCTGGCCTTACCCTTCCACGCTTCGAGTGCCGCATCTAATGCCCCCATGTCATTATGAGGATAGACAGCCTTACCCGCTGGCCGACTCAACCTCATCGCATTGATAATGCAGTTGTGGTTGAGTTCGTCAGACACCAATACGGTCTCAGGTGTAGTCAACGGTGTAATCGTAGATACGACTGTCGCGTAGGCAGATGAAAAGATCATTGCGGCCTCTCGACCATGAAATTCCGCAAGTTTCTCTTCCAGGACGATGTGTGCGTCATAGCTACCGGAGATGAATCTCACGGCACCAGGCCCGGCTCCGAACATCCGAGTCGCATGTTCTTCTGCAGCAATAACTTCCCCTCTCAGACCCATGCCAAGATAGGAGTTGGAATTCATGCGGATAAACTCTTGAGGCCCCTCGCCCTTCAATAGAAATCGAGGACCGCGGTCATCCTCAGCAGGCTTGACCGAAACCACAATGCTTTCCTCACCCTTAGCTGTCCCAGCCTCTTCAAGCGCCAGCACATGGTTATCAAGCACTCTCGTAAGTCTGTCTAATGGCACGGCATAACACTCATTTCAGATGTCCAAGCATGTCTTTAGTCATTGATTCAATATCAAATAATGGTTCCCAACCCCACTCTTTTCGAGCAGCCTCATCGTCGATACGGTCTGGCCACGAGTCGGCGATAGCCTGCCGGACTGGGTCAATATCGTAATCGATCGTAAAGCCCGGAAGATGTTTCTGGATCTCGGCAGATAACATCTCTGGTGTAAGTTGCATCGCAGTCAGGTTGAATGCGTTTCTATGCTCAAGTGCATCCTGGTCAGCTTCCATAACAGCGATGGCAGCACTAACCGCATCAGGCATATACATCATATCAAGCTTTGTATCCGGACCTAAGAAACAATCGTAATGTCCATCCTCGACAGCACTGTAAAAGATATCAACGGCCCAATCAGTGGTTCCGCCACCCGGTGGGGCACCGTGTGAGATCAAGCCAGGGTAGCGTACCCCACGGGTATCAACTCCGAATTTTCGATGGTAGTAGTTACAAAGAAGTTCACCGGCCAACTTTGTGATTCCGTACATCGTAGTCGGTTGCATCACGGTGTCCTGAGGTGTGAGATCCTTTGGTGTACCGGATCCGAACACACCGATCGAGCTGGGTGTGAAGACCGCACAACCTTGGTGACGGGCAACTTCGAGCACAGCTTCAAGGCTCGACATGTTAATACGCCACGCATGTCTGGGGTCACGCTCACCAGTTGCTGATAGGATTGCTGCTAGATGATAGATAAGACCGACCTGATGGCTTTCTACGGCCTCGCCAACTGCTTCTGCATCTGTCGCATCCAAGAGCTCAAAACATCCTGACTCCGCGATCTCAGAATCGAGTTGACGAATGTCGGTGGCAATCACTTGCGAGTTGCCGTAGAGATCTCGGAGTTTGGGAACTAGCGATGAGCCGAGCTGACCACCGGCACCGGTCACCAGAATGTTGTTCAACTGCAGCAGCTTCTAGTATCGGACACTCGAGTCACTCCGACACGTAGTATGATAAAGACGAAATTAAGGGATAGTCGGAATAGGGCCTTACTTACCACCTATCCTCCCGGATTAGCTGTCATTGGATCTTCCAGGTCAACGTAAATTTTGCTCCCCTTCGCACGAAATTCTTCGGACATCTGCTGCATGCCAATATCGTTTGCCGCGGCCGGGTCTATGCTCTGTTCTTTCGCGAATTGGCGAATATCGTCAGTGATCTTCATAGAACAAAACTTAGGGCCACACATAGAGCAGAAGTGAGCGACTTTTGCACCCTCAGCCGGCAATGTCTCGTCATGATATTCCTCCGCCGTGACCGGGTCCAACGCTAGGTTGAACTGATCCCGCCACCTGAACTCAAACCGTGCTTTGGAGATCGCATCATCCCACTCTTGGCTTCGGGGATGGCCTTTTGCCAAATCTGCAGCATGAGCGGCAATTTTGTAGGTGATCACACCACGCTTCACATCCTCTCGATTTGGAAGACCCAAGTGTTCCTTGGGCGTTACATAGCAAAGCATTGCGGTCCCGTACCACCCAATCTGTGCTGCCCCAATTGCACTCGTGATATGATCGTAGGCAGGAGCAATATCAGTTGTGAGAGGCCCAAGGGTGTAGAATGGTGCTTCATCACACCATTCCAATTGTTTATCCATGTTTTCACGCACTAAATGCATGGGAACATGTCCCGGTCCTTCATTCATAACTTGGACCCCATACTCCCAAGCTATCCGGGTGAGATCACCCTGAACTCGTAGTTCTCCGAATTGTGCTTCGTCATTGGCATCTGCTATCGAGCCTGGCCTGAGGCCATCTCCGAGCGAGTATGAGACATCGTATTCAGCCATAATCTCACAGAGCTCACGGAAGTTCGTGTAGAGGAACGATTCTTTGTGGTGGGCCATGCACCACTTTGCGATGATTGCGCCTCCGCGCGAAACAATTCCAGTCATACGTTCAGCCGTAAGTGGGATAAATCGGAGCAAGACACCTGCGTGGACCGTGAAGTAGTCTACCCCTTGTTCGCACTGCTCAATGATCGTGTCACGGTATATATCCCAAGTGAGTTCCTCTGGGATGCCATCGACCTTTTCCAGAGCTTGATAGATTGGCACCGTTCCGATCGGGACGGGCGCATTCCGGAGGATCCATTCACGCGTCTCGTGAATATTTCTGCCTGTCGACAGATCCATCACGGTGTCTGCACCCCAGAGAGTAGCCCAGCGGAGCTTCTCTACCTCTTCCTCAATCGAAGATGTCACCGCCGAGTTCCCGATATTCGCGTTGATCTTGACCTTGAAGTTACGGCCAATCACCATCGGCTCGATCTCAGGATGGTTAATATTCGCTGGGATGATCGCACGGCCCCGGGCCACCTCATCCCGAACGAAATCAGGCTGGACACCCTCTCGTATCGCCACGAATTCCATTTCGGGAGTGATTTCACCCCTACGCGCGTACGTCATTTGGGTCACTGGACTAAGCCCACGGAATGTCCGCCGACTCAACCCACTTGGCATCTCAATATCAGGTGAGGACATACGAACCCTGGGCGTCTCAACAACCTCCCGCTCTCGAATCCATTCTTCTCGGAGTGGGGAAAGGCCATTTCGAACATCAACTTCTCTAGGCCCACTCGTATCATAGACCTGTAGTGGCGGCTCACCACCGGTGAGGTGTATCTCCCGTATCGGCACCCGAATACCTCGGCTCCCATCGATATAAATCTTCTTCGAATTGGGGAAAGCTCCAGGATAGTCGCTCTCTACCTCAGATGTCCTGGGTGCGACGCGTGCCTTACCATTTTCACTCATAGTGTCCAGCCTCTCACAAGGTTGATCCGAAGTGAGGCGCCATGATTAGACCTGGGTGTTTCTAGGCCAATTCATCGGCCGCGCTCCCTCCGCCGGTCTTAACCGGATCAGGTTCCGAGGGTCTCTCTCAATCCTCTACCGGCGACGATGTCCTGGTCGCCGCACGCCACTGAGGATGCCCCTGGCAGCTGCTTGAAACTAAGGCTTCAGGGCCAGATTTGGTACCAGCGCCGAAGGCACATCCCACCGGCCTTGAAACAGATTCCCGATCTCTTGAGAGCGAAGCCGAAGATCGGTACTCACTTCACCGGTGTAACAGCAGCCTTATCCTGTTCACCAGTCCGACCTGCTTCCCAGATTGCCTCTATTGTGAGTGACTCAGCAGTCGTAGTAGAGGTCAAACTCATGTGGATGCGGACGCAAACGGAGTGGATCGACTTCGTTCTCCATCTTGTAGTCGATCCATCCGGAGATCACATCGTCTGTGAAAACGCTTCCATTAGTCAGAAAAGTGTGGTCCTCCTTAAGTGCCACGAGCGCTTCCTGAAGAGAGCCCGGCGTTTGCCCATATTGCGCGAGTTCTTCTCGACTCATGTCATAGATATCCCGGTCAAGCGGAGCACCTGGATCAATTTCATTTTCGATTCCATCGAGCACAGCCATAAGCAGCGCTGAAAACATCAAATACCCGTTAGCACTTGGATCGGGACAACGGAACTCAAGGCGTTTCGCCTTCGGGCTGTTCGAATACATAGGAATGCGAACTGCTGCTGAGCGGTTCCGCTGTGAATAGGCGAGGTTCACTGGAGCCTCGAAACCTGGGACTAGGCGTCGGTAGGAGTTGCTCGTAGGAGCAGCAAAAGCAAGTAGGGCAGGTGCATGATGGAGTACGCCACCAATTGCGTGCATACACATCGTGCTTAGTCCTGCATATCCATCACCCGCAAAGAGAGGTGTGCCATCTTTCCAGAGGGAGAGGTGAGTATGCATCCCGCTCCCGTTGTCATTGAAAACCGGCTTCGGCATGAACGTGACAGTTTTACCATGCTCTTTTGCAACATTGCGAACGATGTACTTAAACCAGCCCAACTGATCTGCCATGTGTAAGAGTTCAGTGAACTGAAGATCTATCTCGCTCTGGCCGGCAGTCCCCACCTCATGGTGATGAGCCTCTACCACTATGCCCAAATCACGCATCGTATAGACCATCTCTCCCCGGAGCTCGTGATAGCTATCTGTGGGGCTAACTGGAAAGTAGCCACCCTTGTACCGTGGCTTATATCCTAGGTTGGGTTCTTCATAACGAGAGGTATTCCAGGCCCCCTCAACAGAATCGATCTCATAGTAGCCACTATGCTCGTTCTGTTCATACCGAACATCGTCAAAGATAAAAAATTCTGGCTCCGGGCCGATGTGGCACACATCTGCGATACCCGTACCCTTCATGTGCTCAATCGCCTTGCGAGCTACGTGACGTGGGTCACGGGAATAGTCCTCCCTCGTCACTGGATCTACGATATTCGAGAGCACACTGATGGTTGGACGCGCGAAGAACGGGTCCACACGTGCCGTCGAGGCATCAGGAACAGCCAGCATGTCAGATTCGTGAATGCCCTGCCACCCTCGAATTGAAGAGCCATCGAAACCTACTCCATCCTCGAAAGTCCCTTCATCCCAAGTGTCGATTGGGTAGGAACAATGCTGCCATGCGCCAAGGAAGTCCGTAAACTTTAGGTCTACCATTTCGGCACCGTGTTCTTCGGCAAGCTTAAAAAATTCTTTGGGGGTCATGAGCGTCCGGGTTTGTGATTGATCCTGTTGTATCAAGGTGAGGAATCAGGCGCCATCATCCCAAATGTTGCATGAGTCCCCGGGGCCGGGGGGAGCCTAAACTGAAAAGCCCTGTTCAGGCAAGGGGGCACGAGTCACTTGCTCTTAACTCGCCCAAGTGACAGCTAATTAGAGCTGAACCCGGACCCAAGAATATCCCTCTCTCACCAGAGCTATGACAGAGTCTAGCACAAATGTATTTCAGTCTAACTTGATGAAGCACGAGCCCGAGGCTGAATCTATGCTCGTACTTCCGCCATGCTCTAAGCACCCTACTTTGTGGACTCCACTGGGGCACTACACATAACCATCTTTCAGCTTCACTTGAGATTGCCATCATGGTTCAAACTTCACGCCTTTTGACTCGCTCGCTGATCCTTACCCTGGCACTCCTGGAACTTCAGGGGGCGTCAGCACAGGAGGCCCTAAGACCTGTCCTGGGGTTCACTCCAGAGTCAGCAGCACGGCAACTAGAACTAGAGAGCCAATACGATTCGCACCTAGATGCTGATAACCTCGAGGAATGGATGCGATACATCGTGTCCAAACCAATCTACACGGGTTCACCCCACAATAGAGAAACGGCTTACTGGATGGTCGAGCAATTCGAGTCGTGGGGCTTCGAAGTGCGTCTGGATGAATACCAGGTGCTTTACCCAACCCCTCGAATCCGGGAACTCAAACTCATAGAGCCGACCAGCTATACGGCTCAACTTCGTGAACCAACCTTAACGGAGGACGAAACCTCGGGAATCGAGGAAGATCGACTCCCGACGTTTAATGCATACTCTGCTGACGGAGACGTCACGGGTGAATTAGTCTACGTCAACTACGGGATTCCCTCTGACTACGAGGAACTAGAGCGCCGCGGCATTAGTGTGGAAGGTAAGATTGTCATCGCTCGATATGGTGGTTCGTGGCGAGGCATAAAGCCTAAGGTTGCGGCTGAGCACGGAGCCATCGGTTGCATTCTGTTCTCCGATCCGAGAGATGACGGATACTTCCAGGGTGATGTCTACCCGAAGGGCCCTTATCGCATGGAGCACGGAGTCCAGCGAGGATCCGTGCAGGATATGCCACTCTATCCTGGAGATCCTCTCACCCCATTTGTGGGTGCCACCGTCGATGCTGAACGCTACACTGTTGAAGAAGCACCCACGATCATGAAAATCCCGGTGCTCCCAATCTCTTACGCAGACGCACTGCCGCTGCTAAGTGCGATGGACGGCCCCGTCGCCCCTGCTAATTGGAGAGGAGCATTGCCAATCACTTATCACCTGGGTCCAGGTCCGGCACGGGTACGATTGCACCTTGAGTTCAATTGGGATCTCACACCAGCCTATAACCTGATCGCTGTAATGCGTGGTTCAGATTTCCCAGATGAATGGGTCGTGCGCGGTAACCATCGTGACGGCTGGGCGATGGGAGCAGCAGACCCGACTTCCGGAATGGTTGCACTGATGGAAGAAGCACGTGCCGTGGGTGAACTCACACGCACCGGATGGCGCCCGAAGCGGACTATCGTTTACGCCGGCTGGGATGCTGAAGAGCCCGGCCTCCTCGGCTCCACAGAATGGGCGGAGCACCATCGAGACGAACTGTATGAAAAGGCAGTCCTCTATATCAATACTGATGGGAATGGTCGAGGGTTTCTCTCCGCAGGGGGCTCCCACACTCTGGAGCGTGTGGTCAACGAAGTTGCTAAAGAAGTAGAAGATCCGCAGACAGGTGTATCGGTTTGGGAACGATCTCGAGCCACAAGAGCGGTTTCAGGTGATCCGAGTGCGCAAAGAGAGGGAGACCTCTGGATCGCTCCACTTGGCTCAGGCTCAGACTATACACCATTCCTTCAGCACCTCGGGATTGGATCCCTCAATATCAGTTTCGGAGGGGAAAGCGGAGGAGGTTCTTACCATTCTCAGTTTGACTCCTTTGATTACTATACTCGTTTTGGAGATCCAGGCTTTAGCTATGGAGTTACTCTAGCTAAGGTGGCCGGCCGACTGACACTAAGGTTTGCCGATGCTGATGTGCTTCCACTCCGGATGGAAAATTACACGGAAACTGTTGACCGTTACGTGAGTGAAGTTATAACGCTAGCCGACGACCTCCGAGCAGAAACCATCCAGCACAACCGACTCGTTGAAATGGATGCATTCCGTCTTCAAGCTGATCCAACGCAGACATATAATCCGCCGACGAGCAAAGACGAGGTGCCGTTCTTCAATTTCGCACCTCTCCAAAACGCCGTAGAGAGACTCGAAGACGCTTCTATAGACCTGGATCGCATGCTCGGTGAACAATTGAGCAACGGAGTCCTGTCACCAGTTCGCATGACAGAAATCAATCGAATACTACAGAAGATTGAGCAGGCTATGACAGACACGGATGGCCTGCCAGGGCGACCGTGGTTCCGACACACAATTTATGCTCCGGGTTTCTACACTGGATACGGCGTTAAGACCTTACCGGGTATCCGGGAGGCGATTGAGCAACGTGAGTGGCATCTGGTAGAGCCCCAGATGGAACGCATCGCAGCAGCGCTTGACCGGGTTACCGAGCTGCTTCGACAAGCTACCGGAGGATTAGTGTCATAAGACCGACCTAGTGGTTTCGCTCTAGATCCAATCTGGGTTAGGCGCAAATCAGTTAATCGCCACTTCCCTTCACCAATTTGATTAGCCTTGCGAGAGGGTCATAGGACTGATCCACAACCCTCTCCTTCAGGGGAATGATTGCGTTATCGGTGATTGTAATTCCCTCTGGGCACACTTTTGTGCAGCATTTCGTAATGTTGCAGTACCCGATACCGAGTTCCTCTCTCAATTCTGCAACCCGGTCACCCGTGTCAATTGGGTTCATCTCCATATTTGCCACGTAAACATAGTGACGTGGCCCGGCAAACCGGTCATGAAGTTGATGGTCTCGGAGGACATGACATACATCTTGGCACAAGAAACACTCAATACATTTCCTGAATTCCTGAGGACGTTCGACATCATACTGATCCATATCCCAACTTCCATCTTCATGATCAGCGGTCTTCGGAGAGAAGCGCTTGATCGAAGCTTTCACTTCATAGTTCCACGATACGTCTGTCACGAGGTCTTTAACGACTGGAAAAGTCCGCATAGGCTCGACTGTGATCGGCTTGTCCGCCGGTAATTCATCAATTCGAGTCATACACATGAGCTTCGGTGAGCCATTCACCTCAGCGGAGCACGAGCCACACTTGCCTGCCTTACAGTTCCATCGGACAGCCAGATCGTTTGCCTGTTCAGCCTGGATACGATGGATAGCATCTAAAACCACATAGCCCTGATCAACCTCGACTTCGTAGGTCTTTAACTCGCCTCCGTCCGAGTTGCCCTGCCACACCTTAAAGGTCGTAGTCTTCATTAACCCTGTTCCTCAATGATTTTCTGGAGTTCTTCCGGTATCTCTGGAATCACTTCTCTACGAAGTTCCATTTCTCCGTCATGTCCTTTCTTGAGAACAAGATTGACTGTTCCCCACTCTGGATCCTTATCGAGATAGTCCAGCCGTGAGTGCGCTCCACGACTTTCCTTTCGTGCTTGTGATGCCATAACCACGGCTTCGGCAACCGTGAGTAGACTCTGTAGATCCAAGGTGGTGTGCCAGCCCGGATTGTACTCTCGGCTACCACCAGCTCCCATAGCCTGAGCCCGTGTCTTGAGCTCCTGTAGTTCATTCAATGCTTCGGTAAGACCACCTTCTTCGCGGGCGATCCCCGCCTTGTCCTGCATTAGGTGTTGCAGTTCATACTGTAAGCGATAAGGCCCCACATCCGCTCCTGGGTCCCTCTCAAGTGGAGAGAGTGCCTCTTGGACTGCTAGGTCAATCTGTTCATCCTGAAGATGTACCGGCGTGTTCCCAGCTGCGAACTCGGCAGCGTATTCCCCAGCCCGCTTCCCGAATACGAGTAAATCCGAGAGCGAATTTCCTCCCAATCGGTTCGCTCCGTGCAGTCCAGCTGCACATTCACCTGCTGCGAAAAGACCTGGAACGGTTGTAGACATCTGGGAATCCGGATCCACTCGAATACCCCCCATCGCATAGTGAGTGGTCGGCCCCACCTCCATCGGCTCCTTGGTAATGTCGATACCCGCCAGTTCCTTGAACTGATGATACATACTGGGGAGTTTTTTCTTGATATGATCCTCTGAGTCCTTGATATGCTCTTTGATCCAAGCAATGTCGAGGAATGCCCCTCCGTGAGGGCTCCCACGTCCTTCCTGGACTTCTTTCACGATCTTGCGTGCCACGTGATCTCTCGTGAGCAGTTCTGGAGGGCGGCGCGCTTCCCTGTCACCTACGACATAACGCCATCCCTCTTCAGGGGTATCCGCGGTGGATTCCTTATAGAGCGGAGGAATATCCTCGAACATAAAGCGGCGACCTTCGCTGTTCTTCAGGATTCCACCTTCGCCTCGTACACCTTCGGTAACAAGGATACCTCGCACACTCGGTGGCCAAACCATACCCGTTGGGTGGAATTGCACGAACTCCATATCAACCAGTTCCGCACCCACGTGGTAGGCTAACGCGTGTCCATCGCCCGTGTATTCCCAGCTATTGCTAGTGACCAAGAAAGCTCGGCCGATCCCACCCGTTGCCATAACCACAGCCTTGGCCTTGAAAGCCTTGAACCGTCCTCGCTCTCGATCGTACGCAAGAGCACCAGCGCATCGGCCCCCATCCATAAGGAGCTTGCTGACTGTGACTTCCATGTGCACATCGATCCCCTCATGGATCCCATGATCCTGGAGGGTACGAATCATTTCGAGGCCCGTACGGTCACCAACATGTGCCAGTCGAGGGTACGCGTGTCCGCCGAAATTACGCTGGTTGATAAGCCCGTCTGGAGTGCGATCCATGATCGCGCCCCAGCCTTCCAGTTCTCGCACACGTTCAGGTGCTTCCTGTGCGTGCAATTCCGCCATCCGCCAAGCATTGAGATAGTGCCCACCTCTCATCGTGTCGGCAAAATGGACTTTCCAACTGTCTCGGTCATCAACATTGGCAAGGGCCGCAGCAACGCCCCCTTCAGCCATAACGGTATGGGCTTTCCCGAGCAGAGATTTGCAGATCAAGCCAACTGAAGCACCCTTAGCTGCGGCCTCAATTGCCGCGCGTAAACCGGCTCCACCGGCTCCAATCACTACAACATCGTACTCTAAGACCTGGTGCTGGGTCATCAGAGGATCCTCCAGTCTGCCCAGATTCCCATCGCACACAACCGGACATAGATATCTGTAAATGACACCCAAATCAGGCTACACCACGCCCAAATCATGTGGCGGCCATTGCACCACGAAACGCACTCGTATGCAGCCCTCTGAACTGGTCTCCCTGCTAGCTTATCGATCCCTCCGCCGATCAGATGCCTCAGTGAATGGCACCCGAACGTATAGCCACTAAGGAGAACTACGTTTGCTGTCAAAACGATCGTTCCTAGGCTAAGCCCAAGTTTCTCTGAACCGGATTCAGTTTGAAACCACAGAGCTTTCCAGGCATCGTGAGACAAGAACACGAGCAGTAGCAGAGCAAAGGGCAATGTGTATCGATGGGCATTCTGCAGAATTAATGGGAAGTTCCTCTCACCCATGTAAGCTTCACGAGGCGTGCCTACGGAGCAGGACGATGGGCCGGGCCAGTAAGCCTTATAGTAAGCTCCACGGTAATAATAGCAGGTAAGACGGAAGCTCACGGGCGCCCACAGGATCACGAACGCTGGAGAAAATACCGGGAGAAAGGAAGGCCACCATCCAGGCTCTAGCGTACCGGTAAACGAGTGTGCTTCTGGATCTCCCCAGATCAGCGGTGAGTAGAAAGGCGAAAGCAGATTCCCCGAATAATAGTTGTTCCCCTGGAACGCAGCCCATGTGGAGTAGATGACAAAAGAGGTGAAGACAACAAAAACCACGACGGGCTGAAGCCACCACGCGTCAGTGCGCATGGTTTCACCAAAGGTTCTCCGAACTGGGAGGGCCGTGACTTTAGACGGCATAGATCACCTTTCGATAATGTGGAGTCACCGGTGATAAGAAGGATCGGTATTGGATAACTCGGAGGTATTACAGACGTAGCGTATACAAACTATCAGAAGCGCAGGTACGACACCGTAATATGGCGAGTAGCCAGGCAGGAGGAAGCCTTCGTTCAAGTGCCGTTACCAGTTCTTAAGTAAGTCGGCTCAAGAATGGTCACCAAGTCCAAACCTGTGCGCAGCACCAGCTGCACAATCTATCAGGACCTCTCTGCCGCTCGCTCAGCCCTTACCTTTTCAATGACTTCGTGCGGTGCATGCTCATAGCCAGCAAAGTTACGAGTATGATGGGCGCGACCTTGGGTGATCGACCTCAGTGTCGCCGCGTACTTATATAGCTCTGATTCTGGAACCATTGCCTTCACCGTGGTGCGACCACTGGAGGGGTCCATACCCTGCACCTTTCCCCTCCTTGAGGTCAAATCACCCATGATGTCTCCAACATATTCGTCCGGAGTAGTTACTAATACTTCGATGATTGGCTCCAGTAAGACCGGCCCACATTTTTCGGCCACGTTTCTGAAAGCCGACGAACCAGCAAGTTTGAACGCGATATCAGACGAATCGACGGCATGGTAAGAACCGTCGTAGCATTCAGCTGCAAAGTCGACCAAAGGATAGTTTGCTATCACTCCATTTACAGATGCTTCCCTTATCCCACGGTCTACAGATGGCACATATTTTGTCGGGATAACCCCACCTTTGATCGAGTTAACAAACTCGTAGCCCGCACCCCGGGGCCTCGGTGACATTCGTATTTTACAGTCGCCGTACTGACCACGACCACCTGACTGCTTCTTGTGCCGCCCCTGTCCTTCAGCCTGTCTTGTGATCGTTTCTCGGTAAGCGATTCTTGGTTGTCCAGTTTCAACCTTGACCCCGTACTTTCTCTCCATGCGCTCGAACTGAACGTCGAGATGCAGTTCACCTACACCTCTGGCTATAGTCTGGTGAAGCTCTCCATTAAACGCAGCAGAAAACGTTGGGTCCTCCTCATGTAGCTTAGGCAGAACCTCTCCGAGTTTGTCCTCGTCGTTCCGACTAACTCCCTTAATAGCTAGAGCAATGTCCGCACTCGGGAATTCGATCTTATCTAAAGACAGTTTTTTTCCTTTGTTGTTGAGCGTGTCATTGGTATGCGTGTGCTTGAGCTTGGCCACGACCCCAATGTCTCCAGCATGAAGTACGGAAACTTCATGCCGCTCCTTACCCATAGGGATACTCAAGTGGTTGAGCTTCTCTGCTCGGCCATCCGATGCATTCACAACTTCTTCCCCGCTAGCGACCTTACCCGAGAAGATTCGGAAGTATGACAACTCCCCAATATGTGGCTCAGCCATAGTCTTGAAGACGAGTGCGGCGAGTGGCCCTTCGTCTTCAGCCATAAGCTCCTGGTCACCAACAATTTCAGTTCCTGATTCCGCCGGGTTAGGACACAACTCTACGAGCTTACTGAGGAGTGCCCTGATTCCGTAGGTAAGCGGGGCAGCACCACAGAAAACTGGGGAGATTTCGTTACGTGCCATTCCACGAGCCATCGCATCAATCGCTTCTTCGCGGGAGATCTTTTCGCCTTCCAAGTACTTCTCTAAAAGATCCTCATCCGTTGTGGCCAATGTCTCTTGGAGTTCGGTTTCCCACTGGGCTTCTTTATTCTTTAAATCCTCTGGGATGTCAGTTTCGTCATATTCCCCCTTGGTCGTCCCCTTCTTGTAGATATGAGCCTTTTCACTGAAGAGGTTGATGATCCCTTCAAAAGCGGGACCTTCTCCAATCGGGATCTCTACAGGGAGTGCACTCTCACTAAGCTTCTTGATTTGCTGAAACACACCATCAAAGTCAGCGTGCTCTTTGTTCATCATTGAAACAAAAAAGATCCGGGGAATTCCCCGGGCCTCGCAGTACTCCCAAACGCGTTCAGTGCCAACCTCGATGCCCGAGGTGGCACTGACGACAATGATGGCGGCATCTGCTACTCGTACCGCTGAAAGAGCTTCACCGGTGAAGTCCAAGTATCCTGGTGTATCCAGAAGATTGACCTTCACACCAGTATGCTCAGCATAGGCCGGGGTCATCTGGATTGAAATTTCATGGGCATGCTCTTCGGGAGTGTGCATCGTAAGCGCGGTCCCGTTATCGACATCGCCGTGACGATTCGAAGTGCCTGACACAAAGCAGAGCGCTTCTATCAAGCTTGTCTTTCCTGAGCCGCCATGCCCGAGAACCGCGACATTCCGTATCCGGTCTGTGGTATATTCCTTGCCCGATGCCATTCAGAGTCCTCCGGGATCTCGATTATTTAGGGACATCTTCTAACCCGACGAACTCGGGTAGTGGTGAGTCCTTATTTTGTCGCAGGAGGCACTCCTAGGGGGCCACCTCAGCTTTATGGAGACACGGATTGTAGAAAGGCCTGAGGGGGCGGGCAAGGCACCGCGGAATGTTCGATGTTACTTCTTTAAGGAGGATTCCTTGCCCCTAATATGCAGGCTTAAACAGAGGGCGTCCCCCGGAAAGACATCGCTCCCTTGTAGTGTGTGGGTATGCTGCACTCTCCCGAGAGTGAATAACCCTGCTAGAAAACCATGCCATCTATTCACCACCTCGAAGACTGCGGCATACCCACGCACACAATAGCTACGTCAGCAATTAAAGAAGATCGCTTTGCTTTCAGCATGTTACATGGGAGCGACTATCAACGACCTACCTGGTCCGCTTCTTCCTCGGTCTCGAAGAGACGTCCCGTGGTGAGTTCAAGCACGAGCCGATCAAGGTCATAAATCTCATCGAGAGCCTCTAGGATAGCCCGTACATCAACGCTCACTGACCGATTCTTTTCCGGCAAATATATGTAATCTCCTGGGAGACTTTCAATATTTCCATCAAACACCAGACCGACCACCTCAAGGTCACGATCAAGAACCGGAGAGCCTGAGTTACCACCGATAATATCGGCTGTGGATACAAAATTTACCGGAGTAGAAAGATCAAGAGAGCTGGGTGGATTCATCCACCGCTCCGGTAACGCCCAGTCCTCTTTTCCGCTATGGGAATAGTGACGGTCATAAAGTCCAAATAGGGTAGTGAACACTGGTGCAATTGTACCGTTGTACTCGTAGCCACTAACGGATCCGTCTGCGATACGCAAAGAGAACGTTGCATCAGGTGGCACTTCAGTTCCATAGATCTCAAAGCGGGCCCGCCCTAGTTCCGAAGCGATCGCTTCTTCCTCAGGTGCGACTTCGGCAAAAAGGCTATTCAGTTCCAAGAAAGCGGGAAGAAAGGCTATGACTGCTTGGACCGCAGGATCCTGAGGACTGATACTGCCAGACTCAAGAGCGACTACGGCATCAGCAGAATCACTGAGCATGCTATTCGAAACCACCTGTTCCGCGACCGCCTCAGGGGTGCGTCCAGCAAGCAGGCTCCTCACAGCCGTATGATCAGCACCGAGATGTTCAACCAAGTCCCTAAATCGGTCGGCCATTAACACTACATCTAGTTCCGCGGGGACTTGGGGGGTCCCTCGAACATTATCGATCATCGACTCGAGATCTTCAGCCGGCGCACCGCCCTGTTGCATCGAAATGACCTGGAGCCCAAAAAAGCCCCTAATGAGAGTCGATGAGTCGAGAATCGGATTCCCAAAAACCGAGAACGCAGCAACCACGTCAGTGCGACTCCGCTTCAAATCTTGGAGTTCTGCCATGCGATCAACTAACCCACCATAAAGATCTTGCAAGGCGGGGGCAGTATTGATTGCCTCTTGGAAATCGGCCTCAGTGTCAGCTCGCTTCGCGAGGATCACTGGGTCATGAAGCCCTTGGAGTTGCCCCTCATATGCCTTCTCAGTGTTACTCAGGCTAAAGTACTGGTTCCGCAAATCATACTGCTCAGCAATCTCAGGATTTTCTTCTATATAAACTTCCAGAACTGCCATACGCTTCCTAATCGTTTCAAGTAGGAACCGATCACTCACGTCACGACGGTATTCGAGCTCTGCAACTGTCTGTAGCCTGCTGGTTGATCCAGGATTTCCCACAATGAAAATAGGATCTCCCTCAGACAGTCCGTCACGGTCAAACGGGAAGTAAGTATCACTTGAGAGTGGGGAACCAGTTTCATCGTACAGACGGAAAAAGGAGAAATCCATGTTGTATCGTGGATAGGTAAAGTTGTCTGGATCACCGCCGAAAAATCCGATCTGCAGTTCAGGTGCCATTACGAGCTTGGCATTCGTGTACCGCCGAAATACATAGGCGGATGTTCTCCCTCCGTTGTATAGGGAGATCATTTCTATTTCGTAGCCCGAGTCCTCACCTCCACGCTGCTCTACAATTCTAGCTTTGATCTCATCCAGAAGATCTACTCGGGCTCCAGCACGTTCATCCTGAGGAACCAGGTCAAGCTGAGCGTTGACTTCATCAGTGACGTCTAGAATCTCAACCAGCTGATCTGCCTCGAACTCTTCGACTGTCCTTTCATCTTCGAGATTTTCCGCTACAAAACCTTGATCCAATAAAGCTTCACCATCCCCTGAGACCTGGGAGATAAACTCCCGAGCGCAGTGGTGGTTGGTCATGACCAAACCATTCGGAGACACAAAGGATGCTGAACAACTCGGGATACGAAGTGCTCCTAGTCGGGCTCGCTCGAACCACTCTGGGTCCGGCCGGAAGCCATATGTCTCAGTGATATAATCGACAGGAGGAAATTCAAAGGTCCACATCTTACCCTGGTCGAACTCTCCTGCTTGAACCGTATCAAGATTAGTCCTATCCGCCTGGTTTTGTGAGGCCGACTCATCAGGCATAGGGACCTGGATTACTTCCAGAGAATTCTGAGATACTTCCGGGACCGGTGGCGGTGGGCCGACCTGTGCACCAGCACAGCCCGTGAACAATAGTAGCGTTATTGCCGAACGACACTTCTGCGAACAGGTGCGAAACTGCCATCTCGAAACCATGAGCACCTCTTTGGGTCAGATCAACGCTGAATCTATGCGCTCAGCGAATCGCGTAATCAGTAACCTCGCAAGCCACTCCAAGGCGAACAACTGATTAAGGAACTAGAACAGAGTAATGATCTCAGACAAACCGGTGGCTCGGATTTGGGACCTAGTTAGTCCGATGGTGCCTGGATACCCGATCCAGGAGTTTCAACTCTTCAGGAGTCAGTGAGGACATTCCTTTCGCAGAAATCTTATCGAGAACCTCATCAACTCTGTCAAAGAGTACTGGATCATCTGCATGTTGCTTACCCGCAACATTATCAGCTGAGTAACCGACGTGGCTGTCAGTACGAACAATCGCAAGACGACCACTCCTGGAAGTCTTTTTCTTAAGCCAACCCAGGTACCGATTTAACCGCCAATCAGCCCTCAGATAGATAAAGCCTGCGGCTAGACCCCCAAGATGTGCGAAATGGGCAACGCCATCATTGCTGTCCCCGAAAGCACTCAAGGCAGCTATGACAACGATCAAGCTCACAAGGTACTTGGCCTTCACTGGGAAGATCCCCCAGATGTATATCGGCACGTTCGGCCAGTTCATCGCGAAGGCTAGCATCAGGCCATACATCGCAGCTGACGCTCCAACCACTACAGCCGGCAGGAAAAAGTAACTGAGTGCTACCCCTCCAAGACCACAGCAGAAATAAAACTTCAGGAACTCATTTTCGCCCCAGCGACCCTCAAGTGGGGGGCCGAAAAAAAACAGCACCAGCATGTTGAAGAATAAGTGCCACCAACCACCATGCAGAAACATGTAGGTGACCACACCCCACGGCCTGAAAAAAATCTGCGTGGGCTGGAACGCGAACCAGTCGAACATGAAATCTCGTCCGACCAGCAGGGTCAGAAAGAAGGCCACCACATTCGCGATTATCAGGTTCTTCACCATAGGGGTGATCATGTACCTGAAACCAAAGCTAGTGGTTGAGTAAGCCATTCTCTCTGTTATTAATCTTACTTACTACTAGGGGAATCTATCCAACCCTAACCCTGTAGGCATGTTCCGAAATCACCACCTCCCTAATTCACAACGCCTCAAGAACAATCAGAATCCTTCTGTTTTCTCACTTCCGCGAGTTTCGCAATCCGGTCACACAACTCGGGGAAAGCCACCCCTGCGGCGGCAGCGGCCTTAGGAAGTAAGCTATTGGCGGTCATTCCGGGCAAAGCGTTCGCCTCCAAGCACCAGGGCTCTCCTTGGCTATCGATAATGAAGTCTACCCTCGAATAGTCACGAAGCCTAAGTGCTTTATGAGCTGATAACGCAAGAGTTCCTAGCCTGGAAGCAAGGTCCGAGGGAATGTCAGCTGGAAATATTTCTTGAGCCATTCCGGGCTGGTATTTGCACTCGTAGTCGAAAATTTCATGCTCAGGGACAACCTCTCCGACTGGGAGTGTTTCTTCTCCCAAAATCCCTACCGTGATCTCTCTCCCCGCATGATACCTCTCAAACAGTATCAGATCATTCCATCCACGAGTTTCATCGATCGCAGATCCGAGTTCTTCGAGATCATGAGCGAGGATCAATCGAAGTGATGAGCCTCCAGACGCTGCCTTAACGATCACAGGCAAGCCTAATGTGTCGGCGACTTCTGCAGCTGAGCATTCTCCACACAGCCAGTCCGGCGTCGGAACACCTGCTTGACATAAGAGTCGCTTGCTAACCTCCTTGTCCATTGCTAGTGAACAGCCAAGTCTGTTACTACCGGTGTACGCGACGCCAGCAACATCGAGAAGGGCCTGGACGGTGCCGTCCTCTCCTGATCCTCCATGAAGTGCAAGAAAAAAGACGTCAATTTCTCTGAGTTCAGGATTACCACTGAGCATCACCGTCTGCACCTCGTCTAGCGATGCCAGTTCTCCGACTAGTGGAGGTAATGCGCCCACCCCCACTTTAAGTAAGAGAGTCTCTTCGGCCTCATCTAAAGATCCTCTCACTGTGTCCACTGCGACGACTTTATGACCCAGCTTACGAAGAGCGCTTGCAACCTGGACCCCAGATGACAGCGACACTTCCCGCTCATCAGAAACCCCTCCCATCAGGACTGCTATTCTCATGCGGTTAACGCTCTCACGACGTCATAACGTGTGACGATACCCACAAGCTGGCCGTTTGTACTCACCAGACAGGCCGCATTGCCCCGCGTAAGAAGAGCCCTTACTTCCTCAGAGTCGACATGATCAGCGATGACTGGGAATGGAGGGGCCATCACACTATCGACAGGCCTGTCGAGCAGCGCAGTATCCACTAGTACTTGGCTCATCAGACTTGTTTCTGTGACCGACCCTACACAAGAGCCATCGGAGACAACCGGAAGTTGGCCGATGTCATGCGCAGTAATCGTTGACAAAGCAATCCGTATCGATGTTCCCGGCTCTACCGTGATTAGCTCTGGCGCATCAGAACGTTTCTTGTCGATAAGGTCACGGGCTGTTGTATGCCTGGATCTCTCAAGGAAGCCATTCTCACGCATCCATTCGTCATCATAGACCTTGCTCAGGTACCGTTCACCCCAGTCACAAACTAGCGAAACGACGAAAGCATCTGGATCATCAATTTGCTTAGCTAACTCGATGGCTCCGTGAACCATGAGACCTGCTGAGCCACCTGCAAATAACCCCTCCTCGCGTGTCATTCGCCTTGCCATCGCAAACGCTGCTTGGTCCGAGAGAACTCGATAGTCGTCAACGACATCAAGATCCAGTGTTCCAGGAATCTTGTCATTACCAATGCCTTCAACTTTGTAAGGAGTGCCCTCTCCTACTTCCCCGGTATTGAAGAACGGAGCAGTTATAGAACCCTCAGGATCAATACCGACTACGCGGACAGCCGGGTTCTTTTCCTTTAGGTAACGTCCAACACCTGTGATGGTGCCCCCTGTCCCGGCAGAAGCTACGAAATGGGTAATCCGCCCCGCACTCTGTTCCCAAATCTCCGGCCCTGTTGTCTCATAATGGATCTGCGGATTTGCCTCGTTGTAAAACTGATCTGCCATCACAGCACCCGGAGTCGCAGCTGTGATAGCACGCGCTTTCTGGAGATAGTGATCAGGATGATCAGGAGGCACTGCCGTAGGCGTGATGACCACCTCCGCCCCAAAGGCACGCAAGAGCTTGACCTTTTCACTGCTCATCTTATCTGGCATCGTGCAGATGCAACGATATCCCTTGAGCGAAGCCGCCATCGCTAGAGCGAGCCCAGTGTTACCTCCAGTAGCTTCGACGACCGTCCCACCCGCCTTGAGAGTCCCCTCCCTCTCAGCTGCCTCAATCATTGCAAGACCAATACGGTCTTTGATCGAGCCCCCCGGGCCCATGAACTCCAGTTTCACATAGACCGGCGTGCGAGCACCATCAACAACTGAGCTTAACCGTAGCATAGGTGTCCATCCGATCAGATCTAGTACACTGTCGTATGGCTCCCTGTGGCGTTCAGACATTGGAGACAAGGCTTTCGTAACCCCTATAAAATTGGATATGACACTAATTTTTGTTATCAGGCGAGGGACTCTTAGAGAACTGAACAGGCACCGTCACCCATACCTCAATACTCTCCCCATCTTGGGTAGCCGGATTAAACCGTAGGTCTATTGCTCCAGCAACTGCTGCAGAATCAAAAGCGGAGTAACCAGAGGATTCGAAGATCTCTACAGAGTCGACAGAACCTCCTTCGGTAACTAGCACCCTTAGCAACGTTTCACCCTCTATAGCTTGATCCCAAAGGCTTAGCGGGTAATCGATCGTCATCTCATCTAGTAGTGGTATCGGTTGTTCAATTTCGTTTTCCCCACCGCACGAGAACGCTGCAACAAGCATTCCAAGAATTACGAAGCCCCCTAGCATTCTCCTTTGCAAACAGAAGTCTTCGGTGGATTTCATTCGGTGTTCTCGTCTCCGTGTGCAGCTGACCTCAATTGATACAGGAGTTCCAGGGCATCCCGGGGAGTCAAATCATCTGGATCTATCCCGCGTAAGCGAATCAAGGCAGGGTGATCTGCCCGAAACATCGATAGCTGGTCCGGCGCAGTTTCCGATCCTGGACGATGAATACCATGCCTCCCGAGGCCTTCTCCGCCACCCGTGTGTGTCCCCTCCAATTCCACAAGGAGTTCCTGCGCACGTGCTACGACCGTGTCAGGCAAGCCAGCAAGACGGGCAACTTGGATCCCATATGAACGGTCTGCACCCCCCTCTAGTAGTTGGCGCAGAAACACGATATCCGATCCAACTTCTCGAACCAAGACATTCATATTCTTCACACCGGGAAGCAGATCGCCTAGTTGGGTCAATTCATGGTAGTGCGTGGCAAAAATGGTTTTCGAGCCTAGTTCCTCGTGCAGATACTCAGTGACGGACCACGCAATCGAGACGCCATCATAAGTGGAAGTCCCCCGACCAATTTCATCGAGCAAGACCAGACTCATTTCAGTGGCTCCATGGACGATCGCTGCGGTCTCGCTCATTTCTACCATGAACGTTGACTGACCCCGTGCCAGGTTATCAGAGGCGCCAACACGAGTGAATATGCGATCCGCTACCGGTATTCTGGCCTGATCCGCAGGTACGAAGGATCCAATCTGAGCTAGAAGTTGAATTAATCCGACTTGCCTGAGCACTGTACTCTTACCGGCCATGTTTGGTCCTGTTAACACGACGATCCATCCATTCTCGTTAAGGCAGATGTCGTTCGGAATGAACTTCTCACGGGGCATCATCGTCTCTACGACAGGATGTCGACTAGCTACAAGTTCAAGCTCGAAACCCGAGTGGATCTCAGGGCGCACATAATTTTGGCTAGCTGCAATTTCTGCGAAGCTTCCCAGTACATCTAGTTTCGCTATTCTCGCAGCGGTGTCTTGGAGTCGACCAATCTCCATGGCGACACGCCCTCGGATATCACTAAAAAGCTCAGCCTCCAAATGCGAAATTCGGTCCTCTGCCCCGAAAACTTTCTCTTCCCATTCTTTGAGCTCAGGAGTGAAGTAACGTTCAGCGTTCGCGAGTGTCTGCTTTCTGACATAGTCAACAGGCACCTTCCCTAGGTTTGCTCGAGTAACTTCGAGGTAGTAACCAAAGACTTTGTTGAAACCAACCTTCAGAGATGCAACACCAGTTCTTTCACGCTCACGAACCTGGAGACTTGCTATGAAGTCCCGTGCGCCGTCTCTGACTGCACGAAGCTCGTCTAGATCCTCCGACCAACCCTTCTTGACAACTCCCCCCTCCTGGAGGGTCGCCGGCGGGTCATCTGAAATCGCCCGTTTCAACAGCGTGGATACATCCTCCAAGCAGTCCTTGTCGACCGCACATTCACGAATCAGGGGATCTTTCGCCTCAACACCTGCAGCCTGGATCTCAGGGAGCTGCTCAAGAGACCTCCTTAGCCCTGCAAGATCCCGCGGTGTGACCCGCCCCGTACCGACTTTGCCCGCTAGCCGCTCAAGATCTGTAATGCCAGAAAGGGATCCTCGAATCCGCCTTCTGACATCAGGGCACTCCACAAACTCCTCCACCGCTCCGTGTCGAACACAGATGTCCTCAATGTGAATAAGCGGCTCTAGCACCCAACGACGTAGAAGTCGTCCACCCATGGGTGTCGTAGTGACATCGAGGACATCGAGTAACGCACCTCCCTTTTCTCCAGTCCGAAGAGGCTCAATCAACTCGAGATTTTTTCGAGTCATCTCATCGAGAAGCATGATCTGTCCAGGACGACGAATCCGAGGCGGTTTCAGGTGTGACACGCCCGCAGGGCGAATCTCTTTTAAGTACTGAACAAGCGCCCCAGAAACCCGCACGAGCGATTGATCTTCAGATTGAAATCCAAAGCCATCAAGCGAATGGACTCCGAAAAAATTCAGGAGGGCATCCGTTGAGAGGTCTGCGTCGAACATCCAGTCCGCACGCAGAGTTCGAGGAATGGATGGCCCAGCCGCCCAGGTCAACTGGTCCGAAGTTTCAAGCGAGTAAGGCAAGAGCAGTTCTGAAGGCTCCAGCCGCCCAAGTTCGGCACGAAGTTCACTGGCGGGAACGAGCTGTGCAGACATTTCACCCGTTGATACGTCCAAGACGGCCATACCGAATGAGTCCGTCCCCGCGTCAACGAGAGCCACCAAGAAGTTATTCCGGTGCTTCATTAGCAGTGAGTCGGCAAGCACAGTCCCAGGTGTAATCATCTCTGTGACTTCTCGACGGACAATCCCCTTCGCTTCCGCGGGGTCTTCAACTTGGTCGCATATCGCAACGCGTCGACCCAACCTCACGAGCTTTGATAGGTATTCGTCAAGCGCCTTGGCAGGAATCCCCGCCAAAGGCACTCCAGCGGCAGCCCCGTTGTTCCGTGATGTGAGGGTCAGGCCCAGTAGCCTTGCGCCCTCTTCAGCGTCATCATGGAACAGTTCATAAAAGTCACCAACGCGGAAAAATAGCAGCGAGTCGGCGTGATCCGCCTTCGCTTCTCGCCACTGCCGCATCAGGGGTGTGTCCGCTGGGGCCATACGTGAAAATAGACTCGAGGAGCCCATGCTCAAGGATGAATGTCAGTAATCGATGATTTAGTGCACTGAGTCATGACTGGGAACTCTAAAACTACTGCGGACCAAATCCTCATCTTGCGCATCTCGTACAACAGCCGCCGTGAATCCAAGCACGGTCACTCGTCTCGAGAATTCCGTCGCTTCTATCGAGGTCTCAAAGCGACCTGCACGCACGTGGATCAAGTTGCTTTGTGGCATCCGTACCAACCTAACATTCAGATCAGCTGCACGAGCAAGATCGAAGAGCGCGGCGGCACGCCCCTCATTTGAGAATGCCCCCAACTGAACTGAATACGGTGCTGTATCAGCCGGAGTCGCGGCATCATCTTGATCCTCAACAGGCAGCTCAGAAATTGTAGATCGCGTAACCAGAGGGGGGGCTGCCCCTAGGGTTCCACTGACCCATGCTTCGGCTTCAGCCAACACCGACGAGCCAGGGTAGTCCCGAGAGAGGGATGCTATATGCCGTTCGAAATCTTCGGTGTAACCTCTTTCATAAGCTTCCTGTACAAGCCTGTAAAGTGCCCGGGCAGTAAAGGGGCCGGCTGGGTATTCTACGACCAAGCGCTGGAAGTCCCTTACAGCCTGTGATGGGTCAACGGTAAGGCGGCCACGTAGCCAGAGGGCGTACTGGCGTTCTTCTCTCGATGCGAGAACCCGGGATTCTTCCCACCAGCCCAATAAAGCAGCCCGTGCCTCATCAGAACGACCATTTTGCGCAAGTTCTTCAATCTCTGGGAGCCTAATGGCATCCGTCTGAGCCCCTCCGGGGAGAGAACCCAGGGATGACATAGCAAGAATCAACAGCCCGATTCCACCTAAACGACCTATCATGCGGCAAGGGCCCGTGACATCAGACCCAATAGCCACTCTTCGACAAAGTGTTGATCACTTTGCGGCGATGCCTTCAAGAGACGATCAGCCCGGAGTAATCCCTCAATAGCAGCGTCGAGCTCACCTGGTGGCCATTTCTTGGATTGGGCCATCACCCGCTTTGCCAACCATTTTTGGTGAGGTGGAAGTGCCGCCTCTAGACTACGGAAACCTTTAGTCGATGCGACCCCTAACCGTAACAGATGGTTTGCTAAGCCTATCACGAGCCCGACCCCTGATTCACCTTGCCCGATCAGAACGTCGAGACCTGTTAGTGCTTCCTGAAATCGGCGTTCACCGACGAGGTCAAACCAACGCCAACGATCCTGTGACGGGAGTTTCGTTCCGACAGCTTCAACATCACCAATCGTTATAAGTGAGCGATCTCCCAAGAAGCCAGCGAGTTTCTCTAGTTCGCGGTCCAGTACCCCTAGATTCGTTCCGATCGCTGATGAGAGTGCCTGCGCTGCCTCTACCTCAATTTCCACTGAATAAGCTTCCCGGGCCCTGTTGATTAACCAGCCTGGAAGATCGGCACTCGTGAATGTCTTGAATTCTACCGAATGTGACAGGCTTGAAAGATCTCGGTAGAACTTAGCTCTAGAACCCCGTGGCACCGTACAACTCAGAATTAACGCGAGACCAGGTGGCGGATTTCTAACAACCTCCAGTATGGCTTCACGAGCCTTCTTGCCTGAAGCGAATCCTTCTACCTCTCGTACCACAACTACACGCCATTCAGCCATCATTGGTGGAGTGGCCATGATTGAGGCCACAGTTTCTACCTCAGTTTCAGTACCCCTTAGTTGGTCGAGATTAAAGTCTTGGGTCGCGGAATCGAGGTGCACATCAATCAGGGCAGTAATCACCTGTTCCTTACGGAAAGCGTCTTCACCGTGCAGATAGCAGACGCCACCTCGAACCTTGGCAAGTGCGGGAGGGAGTTGAGGTATTGTCACTCGATCAAACTAAGCCGGCATTCGTCCAGTGAAAGTGCTGACCGAGACAATCCGGCGGAACTGGCTCTCTAGCGTTGCTGACCTAGTCCTGCGCGACGAAGCACACCACGCTGTCGGGAACGTTGGGACAGGGGTGAGTACTCGAAAAGCAACGCGTGAGCTTCATTCCATAATTCTTGCCTGAAATCCGAGAGTGCTCGTTCACTGACGTCGGCAAAAGGATACACAACAAACCCAGATGAAGACGGACTCATGACTGAGGGCTGCCGCATGACCTGTAGCGGAGGGTGCTCAACGACAACCGTCTCGAGAGCTATCTCGGGAGTAGCATCCCTGAATACAGGTAACCAAGAAACGATCATTAGGATGACCGCCATCGCTAGCAGAGCCGGCGGCGTAACGACAGAAGCTGCACTGCGGAGAGAATACTGATCATCAACATGATAAAGTCGGTGCCTGAGCCTCGGTACAAAGTTATCGCTCAGTTTCGGCTTTGGCAGGGTCCGCAAGAGCGCCGAACCTTGTTCGATCACGCGCCGGTGACGACTACACGCAGAGCACTCATTAAGGTGCTCCTCAAAGGCCCGTACGTCCTCCTCTGCCGTGTTTCCGTCTATGAGATCGGAAAAATTCTTGAAGTATTCGGAACAAGTCATTGAGACTGATACTGCACCCACCACACACGGGTTCCAATAGTTACGGCCCCACCGGCTTGATCTCGCGGGGCCGAGGCCCTCTCTACCTGCCGTCTTTTGCTAGAGAACCTATGTTCAGATCTCAGTCCTTTACTCAATCATGGGTGCGATAATCTTCGCAAAATTATTGCGAGCGCGGTTCAGGCGGCTCTTTACTGTCCCTAGGTTACATCCCGTGATTTCCGCAATCTCTTCATAAGTCTTCCCCTCCAACTCTCGAAGCACAAACACCATCCTATGGTGCTT
>DUBS01000004.1:90651-170177 GCA_012960225.1 Gemmatimonadota bacterium
CCTCAACAGCCTCCTCTACCCTCGCCCTCAGGTAGCGCTTCCTGTAGAGATCATCAGGTTTGTACTTCGGGTCCTCCCATTCTAGTGGTCTGTCGTCGGTACTCCAGTTCTTCTTAAGCGTCTGGAAAAGTACCAACGGATTGCGCGACCTATTTCTGAGTTCGTTCTTGGCTAGATTACTCGAGATCGTGTAGATCCATGTTGAAAATTTCTTCGACTGATCAAACCTGTGTAGATGTCTATAGACTCGAACAAAAGTCTCCTGAATCAGATCTTCACTCCGCTCCCGGTCTCCGATAGTCCGGTAGACAAAATTGAGTAGTCTTTGGTCATAACGTCGGACCAATTCACCAAAGGCCCGATCATCACCGTCTAGTGAAGCTTGAACTACATCTGCGTCACTGAGTTCGCGAAGCTTGAAGTTTCGCTCATGAGCTTTACCCTCGTGAACAATAGGCTGGACGCTCTCGTCTTCGCGTGTACCGGCCACGTCTAAACTCCTTAACTATAGAGAACACTCTTTGCTGGCATATCAGTGTGCAGGCACCATGCCACAAGGAAATGCCCTCTCTTCAATAGGTCTGTCGACCTTGCGTCCTCTCTGTGTGACGCATGCAAACCCTCAATGTGACATCCTACCGCTTCATGTCAGCTCTGATCAAACAACTTCTAGTGGCCCAAGCTCGAGGGCGTCCACTGAACCTAAGATACTTTCCGCATCACCAACGATGATAACCTGGACTTCGTCAGGGCGAATATGCGCCCTGACGGCTGATGTTACCTCCTCGGTTGATACCGAACGGATGTTGTCTCTGTATAGATGGTAGTAGTCGTCCGGAAGACCGTACACGAGGATTTGATTGAGTCGAGAGGCAATCTGGTCAGCAGTCTCAAGGTGCAGACCGAATACTCCGGCAGCGTAGTCACGAGCCGCATCCACTTCCTCTCGTGTCACACCGTCAATCACAAGTGACTCTAGTTCGGAAAGGATTTCCCGAACGGCAGAGGCCGTTACCTCATTACCCACAGCAGTTGATACCTGAAAAGGCCCTGGTTGAGAGCGAAAACTGAACCGTGACCTAACTCCATAAGTGAAGCCGTTTCTTTCTCTGAGGTTCAGATTAAGGCGGCTGGTAAAAGTTCCACCAAGAAGGAGGTTGCCAATCGAGAGTGGAAGATAGTTTGGGGTTGTACGCGCGACGCCCACATGCCCTAATCGTACCTCGGACTGCACTGAACCAGGCCGGTCAAGGATCCACACGCGACGCTCGCGTGTTTGTGCATCAACACGGAAGTTGTCTACCACGGATGAAGAACCGATCCAGGAACCGAAATATTCACCAGAAAGTGACCTGATCTGCTCTGGATCAACGTCACCAACAATGATCAACCCTCCAGACCCTGGACGATAGCAAGCTTCCGCATAACCCCTGATTTGATCACGCGTCACTGAGCTAATCGAGGATTCTGTCCCTACCTGTGGCCTAGCGTATGGCAGACCCTCTGCGTAGAAGCGACGACTAACTTCATCCGATGCGAGAGCGGACGGGTCCATAGAACGCTGTCGTATGTCCGCGAGCTGTTGTTCACGTACACGGTCAACTTCAACGCTGGGAAAGTCCGGTTCCAGAGCGACTTCAGCTAGAAGAGCAAATGCTTCTGGAAGTCGATCCGCTAGAACTGATACTGAGATGCTGGTCCCTTCCCAGCCAGTCGATACCCCAAGTCTTGCACCTATTCCCTCCAGTGCTTCAGCAAGCGAGGAACCGCTGCGTTTCAGAGTACCGCCCTCGAGAGCATCACCCGTAAGAACTGCAGTTCCTGCCCGCCCTTCAACCAGGCTCCCCTCCCCCGCCCGAAGAAACAGATTGACACTTACAATTGGTAACCGAGGGAGTACGCAAATCTTGAGGTTAAGTCCATTCGGTAGAGGCCCTGTCTGAACTTCTGGAAAATCAAATTGCCGAATTTTTCCACTTACAGGCTGCTGCGTACGATCCAATAGACTCAAGATTTCCTCTTTGGCTCATAAACAAGGACTGCCCGATTATCAGAGCCGAGTTGTGAGGTTGCAAAGTCCCTGATCTGCTCTACCGTCACTGCTCTGAGTCGATCTATTTCGTGGTTCAAGCGATCAGGGTCATCAAAGTAGAGGTCAAACATCGAGAGTAGGTTAGCCCTCTCACCCACATGCTCTAGCGCTCTTACCAAGTCGGTTTCGGTCAGAGCTATCGCACGATCAACCTCACTTTGTTTTGCTTCTGCTAAAGCCTCAATCTCTTCCGTAAGTGCTGCTTCAAGTTGTTCAGGTGTCGAATCAGGATATCCAGTCGCCCAAGTAAGAAGCATGGAAGCGTTGGTTAGAAGGGGAAACGCATAAGTCACAACCCCCTTCGCAACACGGCGCTCACGAACAAGTGCACGGTAAAGACGGGACGCGCGTCCCATTCCAAGCAGTGCCCGAGAGACCTCGGCAACCGCAAAGTCCTCTGAGGAATAGGGGGGAATGCGGAATCCCATGATGACCCGTGCCAGCGGCACTTCTGCGAAAACGTGCTCTCGAACAGTGTCACCGATGATCGGTTCCAAACACGGGTCTCCCGGAAGTGGCGGGATAGGCGCTCCGGCTTCGATCTCTCCGAAATAGCGCTGGACAAGATTTATGACCTGAGATTCGTCAAAATCACCCGCGATCGTTAACACAGCGTTATTCGGGACATAGTACGTACTAAAAAATGCGGCCACATCTTCGAGTGTTGCAGCATCCAGATCTTCTACCGACCCAATCACCGGGTGGTGATAAGGATGATCCTTTGGGTAGATCAATGCCTGAAGGCGTTGGTCCCAGTCACCATATGGCTGGTTATCATACCGTTGGCGTTTCTCATTCTTCACGACATCGCGTTGGTTGTCGAGCTTCTCCTGGTCCATTGCCGGAAGCATCCAGCCCATCCGGTCAGATTCGAGCCAAAGTGCAAGTTCCAGGTCTCGGGAAGGAACTGTCTCAAAGTAGTTGGTCCGATCGAACCAGGTGGTCGCGTTAAGGGTCCCTCCAGCACATTCGATCAATTCAAAATGCTTGTTTTTAGGGACATGCTTGGAGCCCTGGAACATCATGTGCTCAAACAGGTGTGCGAAGCCCGTGTGGCCGGGAAGTTCGTTTCTAGACCCAACCCCATACCAAATATTCACTGCCACTATCGGCACAGTGTTGTCCTGGGAAAGGACTATCTTTAGACCATTATCCAGACAATGGCGCTCCAAGGGGATCGCAAGTTGATTCATGCGCCCATATCCGGGTCATCACGTCTTGCAGTAGTAACCAGATTTTTTCCAGTCATCTGTTCAGGAAAAGAAATGCCCATGAAATGCAACACCGTTGGCGCAACATCAGCCAAGAGCCCAGGGACCTCTAGTTCATGTGCGGCATCGCGGGGATCAAAGACGATGAAGTCCACTGGCTCAACTGTGTGAGCTGTATGAACATCTCCGTTGTCGTTGAGCATCTTCTCAGCATTTCCGTGGTCAGCAGTGACCAACGCAACCCAGTCTGGGTGATCCGTGACCGAATGAATCAGTTCACCGAGGCATGAATCAACTACTTCAACAGCTTCGATTGCAGCTTGGATTGAACCCGTGTGCCCTACCATGTCCGGATTCGCAAAATTTACCAAGATGAAGTCATGCCTCCCATCGCGAATAGCCTCCGTAACCACATTCGCTACCGGTAGAGCGCTCATCTCGGGCTGAAGATCATAGGTAGCAACTTTTGGAGAGGGCACGAGAACGCGATCCTCACCATCGAACGGGGTTTCCTCTCCCCCGTTAAAAAAATATGTGACGTGCGCGTACTTCTCCGTTTCCGCGGTTTTCAATTGTTGGTGCCCATCTCGGGAAATCAGTTCTGAAAGACATGCCTCCAGACGCTCTAGCGGAAAAGCCACTGAGACAGGAAGCGTCGGATCGTATTCAGCCATGGTCACAACGCGACCGGGGATAGCTCCTTCTCGTTTGAAGGTATCGAAATCGTTGAGAGTCATCGCCGAGGTAAGCTGCCGCATACGATCAGCACGAAAGTTCATTAGTAGCAAGGCATCCGCCTCGCTGATTCCTGCCTCACCAATACCACGTATCCCAGTGGGCTCAATGAACTCATCGGTAACACCAAGAGCGTAGCTCTCCTCAAGGAAATCCGGAGAGCCCATCCAGTTCCCAGCTTGACCATTAACAATCAATTCGTAAGCGCGTCTCGTCCGGTCCCAGCGATTATCCCTATCCATCGCCCAATATCGACCAATAACTGAAGCAACAGCCCAATCGGTGCCCTTCATACAAAGCTGCCCGATTTCTTTGACGTAATCAGTTCCAGCCTTGGGAGAAGCGTCACGTCCATCCATGAAACAATGCAGCCGCACCGGAATGTCTGACGGAAGAAGATTTAGGACGGCTGCAAAGTGCCTTATATGACTATGGACTCCTCCGTCCGAGAGCAGGCCAGCGATGTGAAGGGCCCCTCCACTCCTCCTTAACCCTGCAACAAGAATCTCAAGACCCAGGTGATCGACAAGCACTCCGTCCGCGATTGCTTTATCAATGCGAGCTAAATTCTGCGGAACAATCCGTCCTCCTCCCAGATTGAGGTGCCCGACTTCAGAGTTACCCATCTGATCAGCAGGAAGCCCAACATCAACACCCGAACAAGCAAGTCGAGTCCGAGGGCAATGATCGTAGAGTTCACGGAAGTGTGGCACATTCGCGAATTCAATCGCATTCCCCGGAGTCGGAGGTTCCTCGAAGTCGGAGTGACCCCAGCCGTCTAGAATGATTAGGAGAACCTTTCTCATCTTAGAATTCTAACAGGTCAATGCTGTGTTTAGGCCACTTTGGATTTAGAGCCTGATCCGAGTACCAATGTTTACTCTTGGTACAGACCCACATACAGTGGTCACTTCGACACCTAATCAAGGAGACCTAGACGTGCGCTATACCCCTTTTCGCATGGAGCGGTGGCAGTCGACTTACGAGCACCGAGTGCGATACAACCTCTCTGAGAGTGCGGTGCACCCGCTCACGGTTGGCGAACTCTTTGAGATTGCCGGAGAGGAAAATGGCACTGACCAAATCGAATTGGGATACGGTCAGTCCAACGGGTCTGACAAGCTAAGAGAGAGAATCGCTTCGCTCTATTCAGGCGCAACAGAAGACTCCGTACTCGTCACCATAGGTGGCGCAGAAGCTAATTTTACATGTTTTTGGCATCTCTTTGAATCACAGGGTAAAGCCGCAGTCATGCTGCCCACATACGGACAAGTCCCCGGGTTAATTGAGTCTTTCGACAATCAGATTCTGCCGGTGAATCTGGTGGAAGAAGAGGGATGGCAACCTGATCTATCTGAACTTGAGGCGGCACTTCATGAAGGGGCTCGCTTTGTAATTATTACACACCCGAACAATCCCACCGGGGCCGCACTATCTCGTGAGTCAATGCAGGCGATCGCAGAACTCACTGAACAGCATGGTGCTTGGATCATGTCTGATGAAGTCTACCAGGGCGCTGAAACCAACGGGGAGATCTCGCCTTCCTTTTGGGGCTGCCACGACCGTGTCCTGATTACGAACTCGATGTCGAAAGCTTATGGTATGCCTGGTCTTCGGCTCGGGTGGATCGTCGGACCTCCGGACTTAGTAACAGAGCTTTGGGGCCGGACTGACTACACCAGCATCGCTCCCCCAACTCTATCAGATGTTCTTGCTTGTATGGCTCTTGAGCCCGCAACGAGGGCACGCATTCTAGATCGCACAGGAGAAATCACGCGTGCTAACTTGGGACTCTTAGAAACGTGGATGGCAACACAAGAAGGGCGCTTCACATATCGCCCACCGGATGCCGGAGCGTTCTGCTTCACCCGCTATTCTGCTAACATCAATTCAACAGAGTTTGCCGAAAAGCTCAGAGTCGAAAAAGATGTCCTTGTGGTACCCGGTGATCACTTTGGAATGGACCACTATCTGCGTCTCGGATTTGGCGCCCCTGAAGAAATCCTGCTTGCAGCACTTAATCTCCTAGAAGAGGCATTCGACGAGGTGACGACTTGAAATTGAAAAAGCAACACTTGCTAGTTCCCATGCTAGCAAGCATAGGAACTATGGTCGGGTGTATTGGGCCTGAATCTTCCAACGTATCGAGTGAACTCCAGCCAGGCGCGCGGTACCAACCGGGTACGGAGATGGGAATCTATACCCCTGAGCAGCACACCAACTATGACGGTCGTTTCATTGTGAGTGCGAGCCAGGTTTATCACTTGGGGACACTGGATGATACTTCTCCCTGGGATCACATGGGCGATGATGGCAGTAGCGTGCAAGCGGTAGGCGGCACGATTGAGCTTGATGTCGATGAACGAGCCAACACTGGCACCTTCCGAGCTGAACTTGACCTTCCAGAGGGGCACTATGTAGTTGAACTCGATCGATTTGAGGAATTCTCACCATGCCAGGATGGGGGTATCGCAGCATTCCTCTATGAGCACGGCAATGCCGGCTGCGGTGATGCGAACTGGCCCAAGAGTCTTCTATACCTAGCCGGGTGGGGTTGGGGAAGCGCAACGCTTGATGGTGCGACACTCTACGACGAGCACCAGATTCACTTCATGATTACACAAGGAATGAGAGATCGTGAAACACTGGTTGTCCGGACAGGTACAGGAACTGATGCCGGAGCAGTTAATCCGGCTCAGATGCAACTAGATTTCTATATCAGAAGCCCTGAATCCAATGAGAGAAACCATCCGACGCGGGAGGTGTTTGATCACTTCTTTGCGATGGAAGTCACCTGGCGCTAGGAAGGCTACCCTAAGAATCTGAGATCAGAATTCAGGAGTGACTAGAAGAGTTTCCGCACGTTCTCGAGTGGGCGACCAATCACAACACGCCCCGACCGCTCAACGATCGGACGTTGGAGTAGCCCTGGCTCAGCTACTATCGCATCCAGAATTGTATCATCATCTAAGTTCGGGTCCTCTAGACCCATCTCCCTATAGGACTTCTCTCGAATCCGGAGTAGGTCACGTGGAATTAGAGCCCCTTTCCGAAGCAGCGCGACCAAGTCTTCTTTTGTAAGGGGCTCCAAGAAATAGTTCACTCGCCTGAAGCTGACACCTTCTTCCTCAAGAAGCTTCACGAGCTTCCGACATGTTGTTCAGGTCGGTTTCTCGTAGATAGTGACCGACTCGTCAGGTATTGGAAGACTCATGTGTGATACCTATTCAGATCGATCCACAACAATAGCGATATCCTCTATCGACTTTTTCGTGATCTCTGGGACCGTGGCACCTTCCTCTGGATATCCACAGACAAGCACTAGGAATGCACGCTCGTTATCCGGCCTGTCGAGCACATGATTAAGGAACTTCATCGGCGACGGTGTATGTGTCAGCGTAACGAGACCAGCATAATGAAGAGCAGTGATAAGCATCCCCGTAGCAATACCAACTGATTCTGTCACATAGTAATTCTTTGCCTTAGTCCCGTCAGAAAGTACTTTGTAGCTCTCTGCGAATATGACGATGAGCCACGGCGCATCCTCAAGGAATGGCTTGTTTTCATCGGTTCCGAGGTGTTCTAAGGCATCAAGCCACTCTTTTGGGGCTTTCTCTTGGTAAAACTGCCTTTCCTCCTCTTCGGCTGCTTCACGAATACGGGACTTGAGTTCCGGATCACCCACCATGACGAAGCGCCAAGGCTGACGATTCGCACCATTTGGGGCAGTCCCGGCAGCTAGAATACAGTTCTCAATTACGTCCTTCGGCACAGGTCGGTCAGAAAATTCCCTCACCGTGCGGCGACGTCTCATCTTAGCAAGAAACGCCTCAGCCTCCCGCCGCATCTCTTCCGGAGGAAGTTCCTCATATGTAGAAAGCGGAATATAGTTCGCTCGCGCCATGGAGTATCCGGAATCAGTGGTTAGTGGATCAACTCGCCAAACAGCTTAACGAACGAATCAGCTACCTCCGACTGAGCAAGCACTTCTGCTGGAGAAATCCCAAGCGTTTGAGCCAGAAGTCTGACATTGACCAGTACAACAATTTCAGCGGATTTAAGTTGGATATCAGACCATCCGCTCTCGGGCGTGCTCCTGTATTGTTGGTATAGTGTAGCAATCTCACCAGCCGAACTCTGTTCGGGTATCGGCAGATGGAGAGCAGCCGCACTGACCCCGTAGCGCGCAGCCAGTTCTGCCCAGCTCCGGCCCGAACGCCTCAGGGCTACCAACGCTTCTGTGGAGACGCCAGTCCTTTCCGCGATGAATAGGGCTACCGGAATCTCGTCTTCATCAAGTTCCCATTCATTCAGAATCGCAAGCTCAGTTGGAGGTAGAGCGAAAAACTCTCCCACTGCCCGAAAATATCCTTGCCGCACAACCTCCGATGCTGGAGTTTGAGTCTGAGCGAGCGCTGGTACACAAATCACGCCTAAGAATGGCAGTGATAACAGCCAGGCACGATTCGTAGGTCCTACCTGAGAAAGTCTCATACAGCAAATCTTCTTGTCGTGGGCTCTCGGTGCCAGAGGGGACAGTCTGCGATAGTCTTTCCTATCCACAGCGAGAACAATTCAATCATTCAGGCCGAATGTAACGAAACCGATCTGGCATGACTCTTGATACTAGATAAGAACAAGAGCGGGTCATAGCACGCCAACGGTGAGGTCACCATGAAAAACGGCGGAAAGCAAAGTAACGACAAACAGGCCCGAGGCCCACGTACTACCTCAGTCATTACCGAACAACGGAAAAATGTCGTGGACTCGGATGCACACGTGGTCTTTGACTTTACGGACCTCCATAAGCCAGCAGTCTCCGATCTTGCCTTAGTTCTCACTGCACGCCTACAAACACCTCTAAGTGAGAGCGTTTGGGCTCGGAAGATTCATCCGAGAACTGCAGAGATCCTTCGGGCACTGAGACTAGACCACATGTTCCCGCGCTATCCCAACCCCGACCATCTCCATTAATGGGCACCGTGACACCGTCCTAGTACGAGGACGACTAGTACAGCCCGCCTACTAGCGTCCTAAGACAATCTGACGGTAGCTCTCTGGGTTCCACTCGGGAGGATTTAGAGCATTCCCGATATCAACACCAAGATAGAACATCAGCTTGGCAATCCTCGCTGCTTTATCGTGATCGATTCGGTTAGGCTCATCATCACGGCCATGGTAATCATCATGCGTACCATTGAAGAAAAACAGAATAGGCACACCCTTTCTGGCAAAATTGTAGTGATCAGATCGGAAATAGAAACGCTCATCAGGCCACAGATCATCGATCGCCGTCATTCCAATCTCGGGGTGTTCTGAATTCACTCTCCTCAATGTTTCGCCTAGATCGGAGTGCTCCTTCCCTATAGCAACGATCGTATCAGGCCAGTTCCTTCCAACCATATCTGCATTGAAATTAGCAACATACTGCTCAATCGGGGCACTCGGATTTTCTGCATACCATTCACTACCCCAAAGCCCCTTTTCCTCGCCGCTCACAAGTAGAAACACCATCGATCTCTTAGGAGCAACTGGCAACGCTGCCATTGCCTCTGCCACAGAAACTATAGCTATCGTCCCTGAAGCATCATCGTCAGCCCCGTTGAAGATCGTGTCTCCATTTGCGTCCGGTTCACCTATCCCGACATGGTCCATGTGAGCTGAAAAGACCACGTACTCCTCAGCAAGGGCAGGATCACTACCATTCAAGATGCCAACCACGTTAGGTGCTAGGATGCCCTCGTCTTGGACCACCTGGTTGAGCGTAAGTTCAAGACCCTCCACGAGACGGGCTTCGATATCACTGTCTGAGCGCTCCTGAAGAGAACTAGCACTGATTCCGTGAGGCTCTAGAATCTCTCTTAGGGCTGACATCCGTAACTGAAGAATCGGTGCGAAAGAACCTTCTGCTCTCCGCTCACCCCAAGCCTTACGTACGGTGGGGCGTAGTGCTCTCCTGGCACTCGCAGTCCAGGATTCATCGCCACTAGAGTTGGTGACCATCACTGAGAGAGCTCCAGCAGTTATTAGGGCAGAGAGCCTTTGTCGCATACTTCGATCTACGTCATCTAAATCTGCAGGAGCGACCACGATCACGTGATTCCCTGCAAACGGTCTTGCTTCAGAGGTTTCGAGAGTACCGGACCCTGAGATCAGAACTAGTCCACCTTGAGCATTACCGGTTACGGTAGCTCCTGAGACAGGGATGAGATCCCGGCCAAATACCAACCGCGTACCTGGAGCGTTAAGGCCCGATGCCTCGCTATCGACTACAATCGAGCGGAGTGGGTACCTCTGAATGAAGCTACCATCTCTGGCTCCGCCCCGAAGGCCTAGTTGTTCCAACTCTTTAGCGATCCAGACCGCCGTCATTTCAAGGCCTGCACTCGGGGTATTTCGACCCCCCATCGAGTCATGGGCAATAACATTAATCCGCTGAGCGTACCCAGCTTCCGTAATCGTTGCAGCAGCTTGCTCGAGACCCGCCTGTTGGGCGGTGGCCACTACGGGAAGCGTAAGCGCGATCAGGATAGCTACTGACCTCTTTTTCATAACGGATTCCATCCCAGCAAGGTATATGGGCAACGAAGTCTGAAGGATAACGTGATGGCACACCAGCCCTTAGGCTACACTCATCCGAGTCACACAACGCATGAGGAGCCTCCCCTTGCACAGATTGGTTATCGCAGCCTGATTTCTCCTCACTAAAAGACCCGAATACGGAGCAGCTATCTTGAGGATTGTCGTACTTGGCGGCGGAAGAGTAGGCAGCGCGATCGTACGCGATCTCGCGGCGGAAGAAAATTTTTCAATCCTTGTTGTGGATGTAGATCCTGTCGCTGCTGAACGCCTAACCAGATTCGGCGCTGATTGTATCGCTGCTGATCTCTCGGATCCGAATACCGTATCGAAGGCGGTTGCAGATGCGGACCTAGTGGTTGGTGCAGTTCCTGGCTTCATGGGCTATGGAGTCGTAGAGCAAGTGCTCAGGGAGGGAAGGCCCGTTGTCGATATTTCCTTTTTTCCGGAGAACGCCTTCGGGCTAGACGAGTTAGCCAAAGAAGCCGGCATACCTTGCCTCGTCGACTGCGGTGTAGCACCAGGATTGAGCAACCTCATTTCGGGCCATATGGATGATCACTTGGATGTAACACACTCCTTCAGCTGTCTTGTTGGAGGGCTCCCGGTTGAACGATCCTTACCCTGGGAGTACAAGGCTCCCTTCTCGCCCGGCGATGTAATTGAGGAGTACACGAGGCCTGCTCGCCTAAGAAGAGGGGGGGAAAACATCTCGTTGCCCGCCCTGTCTGAAATCGAGCTCGTCGACTTTCCGGGCTTGGGTACCTTGGAGGCCTTTAATACGGATGGGTTGCGCTCTCTACTGACGTCGTCTAAGGCCCCTGAGATGGTAGAGAAGACACTGCGTTATCCAGGACATGCGGAGAAGATGCGCATGCTCAGAGACACCGGATTCCTCTCAAGCAAAGGCATCCTCGTAGCATCAGGACAGGCTACACCAAGAGATGTCACTGAAGCTCTTCTCTTTAGTGCCTGGCAATTTGAAGAGGGAGAACCCGATCTCACTATCATGCGAATTGTGGTTGAGGGAGAGAAAGAAGGGAAAACACTCCGGCACACCTATGAGTTACTCGACTACTACAATACTGACACCGAGACGTCCTCAATGGCTCGTACCACAGGCTACACATGCACCGGCATGGTCCGGCTAATCACGAATGGCATTTGGGATCAGCCTGGAGTTGCGCCACCAGAAATCGTTGGGCGAAATGTCGAGTGTTTTGATGCCGTGATCGAGCACCTGAAGGACCGTAAGGTGCACGTCTTTCACAGTGTCCAAGAACTCTGACAGCGTAGTTGCTAAGACTATGGGTCTTTCTTGATGTAGTGAAAGTATATGACTCTAGAAAATAGAAAAAAACAAAACAGCGAGAATCATTCCTACCACAATTTCAATTCCATAATTGCTAAAAATATATTCCATATTCGTTCTTGACCTTAGCTACTCCTGAGGATCCCCGACTAACGAGTTCCTGGACTCTCCCTCAGTATTGGGAACGTGCCACCTTTAATCTCCTCATCGAGAATCGCCCAAGAAACGAATCCGTCGTCAGAGCGAGGTTCCAGTAAGGTGAAAGCAAGCCGACCCAGGGGTTGATTAACCGATACATAGGCTGTTCCAACTGGGAGTGTCTCAGTTGTCGAAACCCATTCCCCCCAAACCGTTTGCTCATTGTGCCCCTGGAATGAATTCGGATTCGTCCTGGTAGAATCGATTTGAAAGCGCTGGACGCTCGAAGAGATCGTCAGGGAGGTCGGGCGCGAGATCGCATGACGAAGGACTGTGATCCCATGTGCTTCCAGTCTCTCAATCGCAGCCTCACCTTCCGGAAGTACGTAATAGCCTTCAGGTGCAGTCTCGGTCTCTGATGGGGAGAAGGTCCCGTACTCGTACATTTGTGTCGGGATAGAAACATCACGGCGCAGAAGCATGATCTCACCCGTGTACGGATTCCGGACCTCATCTACTTCACCCATAAGTATCCTTACCTCTGTTTCCGATCGACTGAAATCAGCTCGTGTAGCGAGTTCCCTTCCAACCACGGATTGGAGGTCTGCCTCCTCCACGATTTCTCTGATTTCTGCAGCGTTTTGCTCAGCATAATCTAGGATTTCCTCGACGAACCAGAGGGACCCAAGAACCCGATCCTCAAAACTTGCATACGCGTAGGCCTCACTTAGAATCGCCACACGATTCCTCAGCCCCACATAGTTGTTATTAAATCGGGGGCGATGATCGAACGTCCGCCATCCTGAACCACCACCCCGACCTCCAGCATTACCGTAGTAGTAGTAATCCCAACCGTGTTTTTCCTTAATCAGTCGTGTGATTTCAGGCAGCCAGCGGCGCCTGAGAAGATCGTCTATCGCCGCAGGGGTATTCGGATGGAGTGGCGGTGCATATGTGAGATGGTATGCATGGCGAGTTCCATTCGTAGTATGAAGATCTACCGCAACATGGGGGTCATATTCTGTCATGAGGCGGACCAACGAACGGGCCTCTGGTGAATCGAGTTTTGTATGGTCTCGGTTTAGATCCAGTCCCTGAGCATTGGGACGCTGCCCCATCCCACCAATAGGGCCATGTTGCCTGGGTCGGTTGCGTAACAGAACTCTTTCATTCCCGTCCGCGTTATAAATAGGAGCGATCAAAAGAACAAGCTCGTCCGTCCAGCTAGGATAGAGACCCATGGCATACCGACGAAGTAGCATCAAAAGAGCTTCTTTTCCGCACACCTCACCTCCGTGGATGTTGCCCTGCAGATAAACACGAGTCTTACCAGTCCCAAGCACAGCTGCAGCCGAAGCCCCTGGAGCTCCGACCACAAGAAGAGGAAGGGCTCTACCCTCATTTGTATACCCAAACGTGGTCAGATGAATATCCTCGGATAATTCAGCTAGGCTCTTGGAGAGTGCCATTACCTCCTCATAAGAGGTTGTTTCGGCGAAGTCAGTTAGTTCTGCCCTCGTCAACAAATCCTCAACCGTCTGACCTCGGAGAGCCATCGCTGATAGCAGAACCACAAAAAAGAAACTCCACTGAATCTTGAAAATCCGACTTGCGATCATAGGAAAAGCTTCTGGGTTCGGGAGAACTCCGTTAGACAAAGCAAGCTATGTGGGAGTACCAACCCTGGCCACGAACCAACATCTATTCAGCAAAGACACTCAACTCGTAAGGGCTGATACATGCTCTTGCCCCCTCCTGACTAGACCATCTGCTGCGTCAACCAAATAGGTCAAGCCATTCAACGCAGTACGGCGCCGGACCGGGTCCAATCCATCGATCATCAGTCCCACTCGATCCGGATCCAGGGTCCTGTACGCCAATCGCACTCGCTCCCCCGCTTCCGTTAGGCAAACATTCATCACCCTTCGGTCCTCAGGGTCCCGTTGTCTGGTCACGTATCCAGCTTCTTCCAGACGACCGAGATTCAAGGACATCGTTGAAGCTGTGACACCCAGATGGTTAGCCAATTCACCCACCATCGTGGGGTCAACCACATCCAAGTGAGACAAAATGGTAGCCTGATGAAAGCTCAACACTCTCCCATCAACGGGATCCGTCACCTGCCGAGGCCGGCAGGCGAAGTAAATGCGTGGGAATGCACTCAAGATCGTCTCTACATCTGACACTGCGCTCCTCCTCTCTCTTCCTTTGATCTCCTATGCGGACTACTTCACCGTATTCTTAGTGTTAATATATTACTTTGATTCGTCAAATCAATATATAGTGTGTTCTAAATATTTCCTATAATAGCTAGGTGATAAGGGTTTAGGAGTTACTTAGACCCCGTAAAGAATAGGGGCATGAAAATGGTGCAGAGTGGCTCAAGGGTGCCTATTTTAAGCTACGGAGCTAGAATCCTTAAGAATCGAGAGTATCTCTAACCCGGTAAGCGATTCATATGGAATGGATAAGCAGCCCTGAAGCTTGGATTGCGCTTCTCACTCTTACGGTACTTGAAACCGTTCTGGGAATCGACAATATCATCTTTGTTGCGATCATAGCTGAGCGAGTCCAGGCGAAGTCGAGAGCGAAAGCCCGGCAGTTGGGGCTCACATTGGCGGTAGGCACACGAATTCTCTTGCTATTCTCCATTGTGTGGATCATGAGGCTCACGGAACAACTCTTCGAAGTATTCGGGCATGGGGTCTCAGGGAGAGACCTGATCCTCTTAACTGGCGGTCTATTCTTACTCTACAAGGCTACACATGAAATCCATGACAAGCTTGAAGGGGAGACCCCAGATGATTCAAAAAGCGGAGGAGCTAGCTCCTTTGCGTCCGTTATCGTGCAAATCCTTGTGCTGGACATCGTATTCTCGATTGATTCCGTAGTCACCGCTGTTGGGTTAGCAGAGGATCTGGGTGTAATGGTGATCGCAGTGCTGATCTCGGGCTTGGTCATGATTATTTCAGCTAACCCGATTAGTCTGTTCGTCGAGGCCCATCCTACGGTAAGGATGTTAGCGCTCGCGTTCCTACTACTCATCGGTATGGCTTTGGTAGCTGAAGGAATGGGCCAACATATCCCGAAGGGCTATATCTACTTTGCGATGGGATTCTCAGTCCTAGTTGAAGTCCTCAATCTTAAGGCGCGATCCCGACAAGGACCCGTACTACTGAGAGGACCAATGAGGGTTGATGCCAGTAAACCCTGAGACGATTCGCTCGGGATTGTGTTGAGAAACCGAAAAAAGATCCCGCTCTTTCTTCTTCTAATAGGACCGGGACCTCTTAAGTGAACACAGACAGCCTGCTAGTGATTCTACTGCTGCACACCCACTGAGCCATCTGCCGACACGTTAAAGTAGACCCACATCCCTGTCAGAGCGTGTCCCGCGATGTAGCACACCATCGAGTAGTTACCAGCCTGATCCACTGTGAACTGGATGGACTCTCTTTGGCCGGGCATAGTGCTCTCCATCATTGATGCAGGGTTTGAAGTGATGGCGCCTGGAAATGCTGGCACTGGCTCTGGAGCTCCACTGAAAGATGACGTCTCCGTGGAAATACCCAGACTATGAGCCATAATCGGGTCGTTGTTAACCAGTTCGACGGTAACGGTGTACCCCTCGGGAACGGTTATAGTCATCGCACCCTTCGTCACACCATTAAAGTTCCAATTATTATTTTCAGTTGTCGAACCCGCAGTGATCGTCATGCTCACGGTGCGTGCTTCATTGTCCACTTGGAACCACGACGGCATAGTCATTTCACCCATGGCTGGCGGTGGAGCAGCCGCTGGAGCAGCCATAGCGCCTGCAGAACCAGCGCTATCAGATGTCTGAGCTGGTTCACCACCACCACAAGCTATAAGAGCCGCGCTGGCTAATACTGAAACGAGGGCAAATCTCTTCTTCATTATTCAAGGCTTCCTGGTGCAGTTTGGATAATAGGGGAGCAAGAAAACTATATAGTTTCAGGTTCTACTGGTATCAAGATTTTCCCCACAGAATACCTAGTGCAATCTAACCAGGTGATCCCAGTTGGGATGCTAGCGAAATCCGTGATACGTGCGCTGCCCAGATGGTGGACTGAGCTCCGGAGGCAACCACCTGCCTGATTCAAAATCAAGCCAACGGTCGAACAGGGCATCCGAGTAGGCTAGGTCGAGGCCCTCACCCGACATTCGTCGGGCTACTTCACTTAGAACGACTGAATATCCTCCCCTAGCCACGGTCACTAACTCAATAAGGCCATCGTACGCCTCACGGAAATTCGATGCCTGAAAACTAACGCGCTGGTCTCTATACTTGATGCCGGGAACACCATCGAGCATTGATAGGTCTGCAGGTGGAACCGCGTGGAGTACAGCTTGGACTGGTTCCTCCAGACGCATCGATGAAGCACTTCGGTAGTTTTCCATTGCATGGCGAGCCGTCGCAGTAAGTTCAACCCGCGCTTCATCAACCGGCCTGGGATCCGCAGTCGAGGCAGAAGTGGCCGTCTTCACAGTCACGAATTCAACCCACGGCATGGGACCGGTTAGATCCAATGCCAAACGATCATCACCCGATGCAAAAATCACCGGAACACCAACCCGGCCCCAGGAATAGCCAACAATCTCAGTTTCAGTCACCGACATATCGTTGAAAAGGATGTCGATTCCTAAGGTGAATGTATGTGAAGCAAAGCCACCACTTCCTGTTTTAGCATGCATGCCGACCACAGCCACCGCATCGTAAACACCAGGTTCGATCAGATCTACATACGCATCAAAAACAGCGTCGCGGCTCACTAGTTCAGCTCGAGGATCTAGATCTTCAAGAAGCAAATCTGGCTCAGGATTGCCACTTCCGTGACCATCCACAATGTGCACCTCATCAGCTCCACCCTCGAAAAGCCCTGCGACAACGGCATTAACATCTCCGGTCAAATACGTGCGGCCAACGGCATACAGGTCGGAGTGTGCAAACCGAAATGTTTTCGGGTCGGACTGGCCAGTAAGCCCTTCCATATCATGGTAAACGAGAACCCTAGTTATGCCGTCCGTGTCTTGTGTAGGCTCTTCTAGAATACGCGATGTTGTACCGCCAGGGGCTGGTGCTGTGCAGGCCCCGACGAGGAGCCAGGTAAAGGCCAGCGTGAGATGTCTCATCGGTCCCACCCAGTCCAACCAGGCCCATAAACTGGCCGGCCTGGCATCCGATCAGTGTGCTCCCCCTGGGATACAACTGGGACACCATTCACTAAGACGTAGTGCACACCAGTCGAGACTTGGTGCGGCTCGTCATACGTGGCATGATCGGAGACGGTGTTTGGGTCGAAGACTACGATATCAGCGAAAAATCCTTCCTTCAACAGGCCTCGATTCTTGATATGGAGGCGTGTAGCCACAGCTGACGACATCTTGCGAACTGCCTCTTCTAGGGTTGTTGCTCCTTCCTCACGGACATACTTACCAAGAATACGTGTGAACGTCCCATACGCCCTCGGGTGAGTAAGCCCTCGGGCAGTTTCAGGATCTATCCCTCCAGCATCGGTCCCAAATTTTATCCATGGCTGACCGATCTGCATCGCGACATTCTCTTCGCTCATCATGAAGTAGATGGTGCCGAGTCGCTGACGCTCGTCCAGCACGAGATCGAACGCAGTGTCAATCCAATCTTTTCCAAGTTCCTCGGATATATCCGACAGATAGCGACCGGAATAACGCTGGTTATCTGGCTTATTGAATCCTAGCAATAACACACCTTCCGGTGTTGAGAGTGTGCAAAGATTCTCCCATTCGGTCGTCTGATTTTCGATCTCAGCGCGAATTCTCATCCGGGCATCTGGGTCTGCCAGGTTATCGAACAGCTTTCCATCAGCCGAAGCCCAGGGCGGAAAACAGGCCGTTAGTCCAGTCCCTCCGGCCGTGTAGGGATACATGTTTGCCTGGATATCAACTCCCGCTGCTCGAGCGGAATCAATCTTGGCTACCGCCTGCGACGCCTTGCTCCAGTTCCTACGGCCGCCGGCCTTCAGATGGTAAATTTCAATGGGCACACCAGCGGTGGTACCAATATCGATAGCTTCGTCTATCGCCTCGAGAAAATAATCTGCTTCAGAACGGAGATGTGTGATGTAGACACCGCCATAAGGGGCAGTTGCCCGATTGATTTCTATGAGCTCTCGCGTCGAGGCAAAATTTCCAGGCGGATAGATCAATGCAGATGCTACACCAAATGCTCCGTCTTCCATCGATTGGCGCACAGCGTCCTGCATCAGGGTTAACTCCTCTGCATCCGCCTCACCCATCGCTTCGCCCTTGCCCAGTACGCGAACGGTGGTGGCCCCTACGAACGACCCTACGTTCACGCTAGCACCGTGTGACTCCATCGCCCTCATCCAGTCACCGAACGTCTCGAATACGGTTGAACCGGCAGCGTCACCCGCGGCTTCTAGCATTGTCGGGCTAGAGGGTCCATTCGTGGTCGATTCTCCCATGATCTCTGTGGTCACACCCATGGTCACCTTGGACACAACGCGTCCGTCTCCATCACCCAGAAAACTCGAACGAGAATGGCTTTGGATATCTATGAACCCAGGGGATACAACCATATCCGTGGCATCAATCCTGAGTTCGGCTTCTGCATTAGCTAGCAAGCCCGCTGGCGTTATGGCAGTAATCTGGTCGTTCTGGATACCCACGTCGCCAGGAAACCCAGCATTTCCGGTGCCATCAACGATACGCCCACCCAGAATCACTATATCAAATGCTTCAGCGGACCCTTCTGGTCCCGAAGCGGCATCAGGGCTCACGCCAGAGCAGGCAAGAAACAAAAAGACCGACAGGACTGCGGCAGCGGGCCTGCACATAATGAGCCTCCTAGTGACCAGAATGGCGCGCTCGCGCCAATGAACCAGTGCACCAAATACCTAGGAGGTCGGCACCCAGTCAATTGCAGAAGAAAATGTCCAGACCGAACACTCCTGAATCAGAAGCCAATGAACTTCAAAGACCCCAACCAGAATGAGGCCAGGAAGTTGAAGTATCCAGAATCTTGAATCACTGAAAATCTGGCGTAACAGAAGGATCAGATGCCGACCTGGAAGCCACCACGCCTGACACGTATGTTTCTTTTTCTCAAAAGTCTTAGAAGCAGAATTATTCGGGAATCCGCACAAATACTTACGCCAGGGTATTGGACTCAGTGGACGCAAAAGGCATATCCATTCATCCAGTCACACCAGTAATTGGTGCTGAGATTCTAGGTATAGATCTCGATAAACCACTCGACGAAGACACCTTCCAGATAATCCATGAGGCGCTGATTACCTACCAGGTAATCTTCTTTCGTGACCAAGATATTTCTGTTGAGGCCCACAAGAAGTTTGGATCACTTTTCGGCGAACTCGACGTTCATCCGAATGATCCTGGGCTAGAGGGGCATCCTGAGGTGATGATCATCCACGCGGACGAGAACTCAAAGCGGATCGCTGGAGAGACCTGGCACTCTGATGTTTCATGCTCCAAAACACCCCCGCTGGGCTCAATCCTTAGGCTTTACGAAGTTCCAGAAACAGGCGGTGACACAGTGTTCTCGAGCATGTACGAGGCCTATGACACGCTTTCTGATCCTATGAAACTGTTCTTAGAGAACCTGACAGCACATCATGATGGTGGGCCCTATTACCGCAGCGTGAATACGAGGATAGGCCGAGATGATGGTGGGCGGACTTATCCGACCGCTGAACACCCGGTGATCCGAACTCATCCTGTGTCTGGTCAGAAAGCACTCTATGTGAACTCAATGTTCACCCAGCATATCATTGGACTCCCCAAGGCAGAGAGTGATGCTGTATTGGAGTTTCTCTTTGAGCACGTGCGGGATCCAGCGTTCCAATGCCGCTTCAAATGGGGGAAGAACTCCATTGCGCTTTGGGATAACAGATGCACACAGCACTACGCAATCTGGGATTATTTTCCGAATATTCGTTCCGGCTATCGAGTAACCGTAATCGGAGACCAACCCAGGTAATACTCTCACCAGCGCTATAGAGGCTTGTCTACTTAATCGCTGGGCTTGATCGAAGCCACCGCGTATCTTGCGATCGAGCACCGCAGACGGCGGTGTGACCAGATTCATGCACCGAGGGATTAGCAATGAAGCAAGCAAGCCTCCTAGCCATGGCATTTGCGATTGGCCTTGGCGCCGTAACAGCCCTGTCTGCACAAGAGAGCAGTCAGGTGCGCCAATTCAACACAGTTAAACAAAAACTGGCCGCAGGCGAGCGCGTCGTCGGGGGCACAGTATCAACGGCTGACCCCGAGATCTACTGTTCCATGGCGAACGCCGGCTTCGACTTCACGTGGATTGAGATGCAACATAGTGCACTGAGTTACTCTGACGTCGCCCGAATGATTTGGGCATGCAGAGGCGCTTCTGCGATCCCATTTATCCGCGTACCTGATGCAACCGAGGGTGACATCCAAAAGGCTACTGATATCGGCGCCCTAGGAATCATCATTCCCATGGTGGATAACATTGAAAAGATCCGTAATGCAGTGACTTATGCGAAGTATCCTCCTGAAGGGAAACGCAGCCAGGGTGGAGGCCAATACGGTGCGCTTTGGGGCCGAGGCTATAGGGGAGCTGCGAATGACAACATCATGATCATCGCGATGATCGAGTCACCTGCAGGTGCAGAGATTGCTGATGAGATTGCAGCTGTTCCGGGCGTCGATGTCGTATTCGCAGCTAGTTCAGACTTGGGCAGTTTCACAGGTCTGCGACAAGGTGACCCAGGATATGAAGCCTTGGTCACCAACATCGAAGACGGAACACTCGGAGCGGGACGATTCTTGGGTGGTCCATTGGCATGGATGTCCACCCGTGCAGGGTATCGCTTTTTCCAGGGACCAGGAACGACATCCTTAATCAGGTCGGGCGCCAGAAGTGCCCTGCAGGCTGCTAACCCTTGCCGAGACCTTCCCGCAGGAGTCGCGCCCATCGAAGGTGAGGAGCCGTGTGAAGAGGCCCCCCAGAGGCATTAGTTATAGAAGGAAGCACCTGCCCCCTGTCGGCTCCGAACAAGGTGATGGGTGCTCCTTACTTACGACCGCGACCCATTTGAGCTGAGATCCGCCGTCTGCGCTGAGCCTCTCTCGCTTCTGCTGCCCTGAGAAGCTCCTCAGGAATTTCCTCTCCTACAACGATGCCTCGGGGGGTCGCTGGAGCAAAGTAGATACGGGCATTTGCCATCTCATCCGTAGTCTCAGCTCCGTATACAACCTCCGCCGCTGGGTTAGGATTATTCGGATTTCCCGCTGAATTATCGAACCACCAAGTCATGTGGAGCTTTGAACCGGCCGGAACGAATAGCGGTTCCTCATATTCGTAGAGGAATTGCCAGTTGAAGTCATAGTCTGGCACCCAGAGCAGCGTCTCCGTCTTACCATCTGGATACTCGAGCTGGTACCTCATAGCCTTACCACGAAGATGCATGTGCGGTCCAAGGGACAGGAGGTAGGTATCCTCCTCAAATGGCCGCTGATGCTTCACCTCATAGTTTGGATCACCGGCAGGAATTACAAAGCGTGTCGTAAAATTGAGATCCGTGTCAACTATGTAGTCGATCACGTCACCCGGTTCATAGAACAAGAACCCTGCCCTGGTAAGATCCTCTACCGCCGAACCCGGACCGGGGGTCTTATGATAGTGCATATTTGTGGTGATATAGGGATCCTCAGGCAGAAGAACGCCCCAACCCTCAGGGTAGGTGAACGGCCCACGACCGGGAACACCAACTCCCATATGGCTGGACACTATATGGTGAACCCATGGGCCTCCGGGACGAAGTTCAGCCTTCGAGATCCATTTTGCTTCCGTATGTGCACCTTCCGGTACCGGCATATGGAATGTGGGTTGCCAATCTTGCACGGAATCAGGTACGTGTACCGGTTGTTCAAACTCAACAACAAGATCGGGCTCACCAATCCACCAGCCTGTGAGACCTCTTCCGGATCCTTCCTTCGTATCTTCGAGCAGCGTGGCTGACTCTGATGGCGATGCCCCTTCCGGAGTCTCGCCCTCAGGAGCTCCCGCATCCACCCAAGCGATTACCGTTTCCTTATCAGCATCGTCGATATAGCGCTCGTCCTTGAAGGTGCCCTTGTGTTGGACATGAGCACCCCATGGAGGCATGTAGCCGCTCTCGAGCGCCCGCTTGATCCGGGGAGCCCAACGATAGGCTTCAGCGTAGGTCATTAGTGACATTGGAGCTGTAATTCCGCCGACATCCGGTGCATTCGTACGGTGACAGTCCACACAGTTCTTCTGGAAGACCGGCAGAACATCAGCGTAGAAGCTAGGAGCGGTCTCTGCCTCACTAGACGCCAAAAGACCTCCACTGCTGTTCTGTGCCGTCCCGACACCCGCAAAGGCCAGTATCCAGAACAAGTGTAGGACTGCCGTAGCCCCGATCTTTTCTACGCTCATGAGTCCCCTCCTGAGTTGGGAGCGAACCTGATTACCCCACGTCATATTACCAACTGGGTTGCCTGAACATGTTGGGCGCTCCTAAGGCCCGCAACTTATACGGGGATACCACACAGGACGCGTACAACAGTGTTGTATAGTCCAGCTGTAGGTGCGGTGAAATAGGGAGGGGTTACTTATAGGAAAAGGTGACCCGACTCACCTGCCAAATCGTTTTACAGAAGTGCCGCTACTTAGTCTCCCATCGAATCACGGTGGCGGAAATCCGTTGGACTGGAACTCCGTCCCTTCCCCCTGATGAGTACGTATCACTCGAACGCATGATGAGAGCGTCTCCCCCGGCCAAGCATCCCTCTTCCATCATCTTGGGCAATACGTCTTCCAAGTCTGACTTCCACGCGCTTCCCTCCGCTTCCACGATACCTAGCTCTTCATACTTTTTTCCTTCTGGAACCCCGGAACTTATGACCTCGATCTCGCAGTACATGCCCTTAGACGGATACGGCGTGCTCTGAGTCGGTATGAACGTAGCATTCACACATCCTCCGGCGAGGACAATCATCGCAAGAGAAGACCCCAGCCCAAGGAGTCTTGAGGGTATCTTCATCTAGGGTGCTACTCCATAGCTCAAATATGTTTCCAGAGCATGTCTTTCTACCAGCACTCCGAATGTCGCGTACTTGCTATCCCGAATAGGGGGCTGGGAAGCTAGTTCCCGAACGAGATATACATCTCGACTCTTCCGATACCAGACCCTGCTATCTGCTACCCCACACTGAGAACATCCCTGCTTGCAGTGCTAAGAGTGTCAGGAATCTGGATGGACCCTAACTCAAATTTTTGCTGGCGTAGGTAGAGATTTGGAATACATCTTTAGAGCATGAGGCGAATCCGACTGACAGCCCTACTACTACTCATAGCGTGTGAGAATCCCATGATGATTCCAGTGGCTATGTCAATCTCTATCTCACCTGCCGAACTGAGTTTCACTGCGATAGGGCAGACAGCCTCAGTTGTCGCTACCGTGAAAGACCAGAATGGTGCACCCATGGCGGCCATGATTGAGTGGATGACAACGGATGACTCCGTAGTCTCAATTTCCTCAGAGGGACCCGTAAGCTCTATTACGGTAACGTCTGTAGGAACGGGAACAGCAACGATTGTTGCCAGTTCATATCCTGTTGCAGTATCAGCAGCGGTGACGGTTGTTCAAGATTCAGGGGCTACCCCCTAATCAGACCCTTACCAAAAGGTTATCAGGGCACTCCCGCTTTATTCCACTAAGGCACCACTAACCCGCTCCCTGCAACTGGCCCGTAACCTCTGACTCCCTACGACTTACCCACGGGCATCTATTTTCCACGCTCTTACGATAAATACAGCAGAGAAGACCACCATAAGAATCCCTGCGGTGTTCTGGATGCTGGTCGGCCATCCTAACCAGCCGGAAAGCAGGAAGCCTCCGATGGTAATCACAACTCCCGCGAAGGATATCGTGGCAATCCGATCCACAGCATCCGCTATCCACTGCGCGGTGCTCATCGTCACGAATACGGACATGAAGACCAAGAAGATCCCTGAGTCGAGGGCGGTAACATCCCGTATAAAGGCGTCATTCACAAAGATCGACACACCGATCACGAAGGATACGTAAGAGACCCACTTACAAGCGGATTTCAAACGCGATGCGGTGACGATTTTCTTCATCAGCTAGTTCTTAGTGGTCTTGGTTGATCGGAACCCCAAAGACTGGATCAAGTCCAGTTACACCCAAGTCAGGTAGTGGGAAAAGATCGTCTAGCCATTCATGACTGGCCTGTTCATCTCCTCTACGCTCCTGTAGCAGACGAGCATTGAAGGCCCTGCAATCGTTGACCTTGGTCAGGCCCACAATCGCCCCGACACCACCCGCCAGTCCCATGAGCCCAAAGCCTAACTTTCCAAGGTTCTCATCTACTGATCCTCCGTGTGGTGCCAGCTCATACTCAAACATACTCGCTACACCCCCTACTCCTGCGATTGCGTCCACCCAGACTAGAGTCCTGCTGGAAGTACAAGGCTGGATGAGTGCACGTGTCTCAAGGGCATCCACATCTTGGATTTCTTGCCAACCTGAAGGTGGGCCTTTGACGAAAGCGAACCCGCATCCCGATAGGAAAGGAACTAGGGCGAGTAGCAGGGTTTTCTTCATACCCGAAAATGCCCCTGACCTCAGAAAATCCGCAACTTAGACGGGCGCCTCACTACAGACTTCAAATTTTTGCAGAACATTTTTGAGGGGCTAGGAGTCCCAAGGCTTTTCAAAAACAAAAATCCCTCACGCAAAACAGTGTTGTATAGTCCAGCGGTGTGTGCGGTGAAATAGGGGGGGCCGGGTACTGGGGGGCTGTATAGCTGGGTGTGGCTGGGTGCCACGGAGGGGCTAGTTGTTCGCCCTGCGCCAAGCGAGTTCAAACTGTTCTGCACACCACTGGCCGTCTTCAGTCCCGGTTAGGTCAGTTATGGGCAGAACATATGAAGCTTGTTCATACCAAGTTTCAGCCGGGAGGGCGCTGGCCAGACGATGTTGGGCTACCGCATGAAGGGTCTCACGCTGCCTGCGCCGCCGTGCCATATTGGGGCCACCAATGGCTATCCAGCGACGAAGGGAATCCATCTGTGAAGAAGGACGAAGGTCGGCTGCCCGGCACCTCGCGCTGGGACCACTACCGCTCTTGGATGTTCTGGAGCCACATGGCCCGTCTCCAGCTTGGCCTCTTCCTGTTCGGACTCGCCGTATCCCTGATGCTCGAGGCGAACATCGGACTCGATCCATGGTCGTCGCTGCACGACGCGCTGAGCGAGAAGTCAGGGCTGAGCTTCGGGAGGATAGCCCAAGGTGTCGGCCTCCTGCTGATCCTCTTCAGCGCGTTCGTCCTGTCAGTGAAGCCCGGAATCGCGACCGTCTTAAACATGCTCGTAATCGGCCCATGGGTAGACCTGCTTCGGGAGGTCACCTGGTTCCCGACGCAATTCGGCTACCTATGTGGAAGCGTACAGTTTGTCGGTGGAGTCCTGGTGATGGGCCTCGCGACCGCGACCTACATCGGCGCGCGCATGGGCGCGGGGCCTCGGGACGGCCTCGCGATGGGGCTGGCTCAAAAGGTGAAACGGAGCCTACGGGTCACGCGTAACAGCATCGAGGCCACCGTGCTGGTGATCGCATTCTTTCTAGGCGGCTCGATCGGGCTAGGGACGGTGATCTTCGCCGTGCTCATGGGCCCGACAATGCAGGCGAGCCTCAAGCTGTTTGGAGTGTCGCACGATCCGTCGCCGAACTTGAGTCGAGCCTCCTAACCCGTCCTAAAATTCGATGTTGAACCCGAACGTCGGCAGGAGTCCAGCACCATCAATCGGCCTGATCCGGTTGGGATACTCGGGGCTCTCGGTATAGGCGAATCCGACCGCGTTCTTCCGATTCAGCACATTCTGCAAATCGAGATAGAAGACCGCGTTCCATCCGGTGTAGCTGACCCGTCTCTCAGGACGCGTAAAACACTGTTCATAGGTTCAGCGTCAGTGGCGGTGAAAATGGGGGGGTGTACCCCACTGGGGTCTCGCCTGTCGGCAAAATGGACCCGCCCGAGCTACCAAATATTTTCGGGGAACGGTTTCTCTCTGTTCCGATGATACCAAATCGTAAGAAGACCAAGAACGAGGAATATGGTGCCCCACCATTGATGGGATACCCCCCACAAGGCGAAATCTAGCAAGTACAAGACTGGGGATACCACAGCGAAGACCAGACCAAGTCTCCGACGGTGAAGATCGAAGTCGGTCTTCGTAAGACCGTAGTGTGACTTATCAGGGCTTGTCATTTCACTCTCCTCTTGTCAGCTAATCAGCCTAACTCTTCTTGGCAGCACAATCGTGGGAAGCACTCTCGCAACGTACTAGCCTGATCGGACGAGCAGAACAGTGCTGGATAGCTGGGTGTGGCTGGGGACCACGGAGCGCGAGGAGATTAGGGACCGCCGCTCTCTACCTTCCGAGTAGCTGGCGCGTCTCCTCTTTGGTCAGCCCTACTTCGGCAACGTCTGCACCGGCGTCGAGCAACTCACTGTCTGCTCAATCGCGGTCCACCAGTCTGGGCGGTCAACCGCTGACAGGTCGATCCCAGCTTTGTCCACAGCCTCGACTTTGCTGTGGTTGCAAAGGAGGGCCACGACGCAACGAATGCCCGTTTGGGCGAATCGCACTATACTGTCACCTCACTTCAGGAAAATACAGGAGGCCATATGCTCCGCAGAACCACAGTTGCTTTGTTTGCCCTGTTGATCGCGACGCCGCTAACGGCTCAGGTGCCAGAAGGCATGCAGATGAGGGTCGACCGCAGCACGAACTCCGCCGACCCCGACGACGTTCCTGAGGTCGACGTCAGGGTTATGGGCGACGGGTTCCATGTCAACACGGGCCCCGCCGTGGTGCTCTGGAAAGACGACGACACCGCGTCGCGGCCATTTACCCTGTCTGGCAGGTTCGTATTGGGCGAGCCAAGTAGCCACGCAAATTACTACGGCTTGATCTATGGGGGAGGCTCCCTCGACGAGACCGGGCAGAACTACATGTACTTCCTGGTCGCGCAAAACGGCACATATATCGTCAAGCATCGGGCTGGAGAGAGCGTGCACGATATTCAGGCCCGCACGCCGCATGATGCGGTCCAGACGCCGAACTCGGACGGCCGCTCCGTGAACCAGCTCGAAGTACGCGTCGGCAGCGACGAGACCGAGTTCGTCGTGAACGGCACGGTGGTGCACACTGTCGAGAACACGGGGATGGCGGGCCGCACGGACGGGATCTGGGGCGTACGGGTGAACCACGTGATCCCCAACATGCACATCGACGGTCTCGGCATCTCGCGGTAGCGTGTCATGCCCTGATTCTGCCCTGCACCACTCAGGCCCGCATCAGGACGCGCAAAATACTGTTCTATAGTCAGAGGCGAGTGGCGACCAAATAGGGGGGTGTACGGTACTGGGGGGTCTTCACTGGCAGAATTCGGCCGATCCCGGAAAATTGTTACGAAAGCGATTCAGTGGGTTACTTATGGGTTACTTGGCCGTAAAATCCAAGACAGCCTCAGCCAACCCCAAAGCCCGGAAACCCTTGCGGTTACTAGCTTTACTACCAGTGCGCCCGACAGGATTCGAACCTGTGACCTCGTGCTCCGGAGGCACGCGCTCTATCCAACTGAGCTACGGGCGCATTCGAGGATCAAGATCGCGCAACCACCTTACCGGTCAAGCTGAAAACCAGGGTAGGAATAAGTCGACGCCCGCCACGATAAAGTGACGGGCGCCGTCAGACGAGCGCGTGAAATAAGCCGAGTTCTGTCCCCTTGCGGGGGAGGATCATTCCTCTAGGACTACCGTTGCCGGCAGCCTCGTGCGGCCTACCCAGGACTCAGTCGGAGCGAGCAACTCCTTGTCCCCTATTTGGCCTTGCTCCGGGTGGGGTTTGCCTTGCGACTCCCGTTACCGGAAGCCCGGTGCGCCCTTACCGCACCCTTTCACCCTTGCCTGTGCCGCAAGCGGCCATCGGCGGTCTACTCTCTGTTGCACTTTCCGTCGCCTTTCGGCGCCCGGGCGTTACCCGGCACCCTGCCCTGCGGAGCTCGGACTTTCCTCCGATGGCATAAACCATCGGCGATCCTCACTCACGCGCTCATCCCAATCCTAACTCATGGGCCCAACTCCCCCCAGTCCCCTAGTGTATTCAGACCGCTCGACCACCTCATCTGAACCAGCCTAGATAATTTGACTTGTGGGGGGTTGGGGCGACACGATTCTGCCTAATCAAACCAGCGAGACATTTACGATGCGACGTCTAAGCTTTCTGTGGTTCATAGTCCTTCTTGTCATCACTCCACTTGGAGTCACTGGCCAAGAAGAGCCAGTTGTTGTCTACCTTGTGAGACACTCTGAACGAGCGGAGGACGGCACGGACGATCCCCCGATTTCAGAGGCTGGTTGGGCACGATCACGGCTTTTGTCGAAAATCCTCCAGGATGCCGGGCTAACACATATCCATTCAACCGACTACAAGCGTACACTTTCGACGGGTGAGCCCACAGCAGAAGCTACTGGCTTAACGATCGACTTGTACGATGCAAGAGATCTGGCTGTAGCAGCTGCGCTTATAGCTGCTACTCCTGGGCGCCATCTGGTTTTAGGACACTCAAATACGACACCAGGCTTCGTTGAAGCCCTAGGTGGAGAGGGGGGTACCTCGATCGCTGAAATGGAGTATGACAGGCTCTACATTGTCACACTATTCCAGGGTAGTGTGAGTTCAGTGCTTCTCAGGTTTGGTGAGAAATTTAGCGGGTAACTCGAGTTCGAAGACCGAGTAAACAATATCTCATTCGCTCAGTCTCAGGATCCATCCTGAGAAATGGGGCGATCCCCACTCGCCTCACCAAAATGCTCCCGGAACCAATCGAACATCCGTTCCCAATGATCCACGAAGTCTTCAGCAGAACTCGCCCGCCCCGCCCCGTGACCTCCACTCATGTAGTTAACCCAGACAACCTCTTTTTCGAGTCGACGGAGCGCATAGTACATCTCCCGTTGATTCGTTGCAGGCACATTCCAGTCTCCTTCACCGGAAAGCATCAGTAGTGGGGTATTGATGCGGTCTGCGAACATGATCGCTGAATGTTCTATGTATTTCTGTGGTTGCTCCCAAAGAGTAGCACCAATACGGTCTTGGCCAATCTCAGCCGCACGGTAGTTACGAGTGGTGATCCTAGGACTATCGCCGAGAAATGAGATGATATTCACTTTGCCGGACACATTCGCTGCAGCGGCAAAACGATCGGTCTGGGTAATCAGCAAGTTCACTGCGTAACCACCGTAGCTCTGGCCGTACACGCCGATCTTGTCGTTATCGACTATGCCGCGATCAACAAGCTTGTTGATCGCAGATGGGACCGCCTTGAGCCAAGCCTCACCTGGAAAACCTTCTTCAAACCGCACAGAAGGCCTGAACCCAAACCACCCCTGAGCCGTAATGAGGTTCATGTTCTCGTTATAACCGTTATCGAAGAACTGCTCGTAGATCTCTGCTACCAAAGGATATTTCCGGCCAGGCTCATAGCCGACGGGGTAATAGAGGATCCCGTACAGCGTATTTCCGTCTATATCGAGATACTCGATGAGTTCGGTTTTCGAGAGTGGAAGATCAGCAAGCTGAGAATTTAGATCAGTCAACTGCTTACGCTCACTAAAGTCCTCACTAGCGGCCCAAATCTCATCCGGACGATTACCGTCCGACATCCGATAGATGACCGTGCCACCGTCATCCGAGAAACTAAAGGAGCGGTAAAGATTTTCATCGAGCATCATGGTTTCAATCGCGCCCGACTGAAGATCAAGGCGTTTCAAGCCTCGCTGCCATTCGTCACTAGCGGAGTAGGTGAAATAGATATAGCGACCGTCTTCACTCCATGATTGGACGGACCGGGAAGGACGCGATTCCTCGTCCTCTTCGAGTGGCAACACAAGCTCAAGGCCACCGTCATCTGGAGAAAGGATATGCCATCCCGTCTGAGAACTCATGAGAATACTCTGGTCGTCAGGACTCCACCTCATCGGCGAGAAACTCATCTTGGTAGAATCGTCTTCAGACACGGAACCACGATGTTGCTCGGTAAGATTGGCTGCACTGTCCTCTTCGAGCTTTCTCAGGAAAACATTTCCTTCCTCACTGTAAACAAAAGCGTCCCCAGCCTTGTTCCAGTTTGGGTTTGTACGGCGCTCGCTTGGAGCTACAATCGATTCTGGAGCTGACCCGTCGAGCACCAGTTTGAGGATTTCATACTCTGTGCCCTCATTTCTCTCGTAAGCTGTTTTTTGAGGTTTGACAGCGGTATAGGTCACGAAGTCTCCAGATTCCCCAAACCGGAGACCCTGCACGTCAGCCTCGGGGAGGATTTCCTCGACCGACCCACTGCTGACATTTACAAGCGCAGCTACCTGTCGGTTAGCGAGATTCCTAACTCTGTCCCAAGCCAGAAAATCATTTCTCGAGTCTTGGACAACGACTGGACCAGAGGTCATTACAGCAAATGCCTGTTGTGCCTCTTCTGCCCACGCTTCCGGCCTTAGTGAGAGAAGAACAGACGATCCATCCGGGGCCCAAATAAGGGGTGAGCTAGATGATATCTCTTTGGCAGTGCTAAGGCTGACGGATCTCGTATTCCCAGATTCAATGTCGTACACCCTAAGCTGGTACTGGCCTCTCACCATCAAGAAATACCCGAGCTGAGTGTCGTCAGGAGACCATGTCAGCCCCCTAACCTGCACCGGGTCGCCGAACAGCCATTCCTGATCGCCAGATGTGGTTTCGATGAGGAGTACACGTGTGCTTGCAGGACTTACGTACGTCGGATCTCCGAAACGCATATGATCAACATCGGTGCGGTCTCTGCGAGATTGCACCGTGACTGCCAACCACTGACCATCGGAAGTGACATCTGCAACGCTTCCCGACATAACGTCGAGCGCCGTATTGGGTGTGAAGAGGCCATCCTGCTGTGCAATTACTGAATCGCCAACGGCAGATACAAGGATGAGCGCGATAAAAACAGACGGTTTGAACATCGTTCGTGTCTCCTGCTTAAGATCTTGAATACGGCATCAGGCCAAGTCTTTTAGGTCATACCTAACCACCTGGACTTCGCCTTGGCGGTCGACATTGAGGCCAGCGTCCAGGTTGACCAGTCCGCGGATCTGTGGGCAAGACCCGAGTGTCTGAGGACATTCGCTCCGGGTCCTCGGACGCCTGATACGCAAGCATCGCGGCAAGAGTCGCGTTATTCCGGAGGTCTGCAAAAACGATCTTATCGAATGTGTCCCGGTTGGTATGCCACGTGTATTGCCGATAATCCGGGTAGTTCGACTGCAGACGGAACCCTGGAGCAGGCTTACAGATGAAAGACATGTGATCACTTCCACCAGTCTCCGGAACGCCGGGAATATCCAATTCTATATGACCTGTAATCTCCACCGGGATTTTTGAAAACCATCTCCCGAAATGTGCTCCGGCACCCGTAAACCCCTGCATCCGTATGTAATCGATCCGCCAAGTACCGTTGTCCTGGTTGAACGCAGCCTGTAGCCCGTCTACAACCTCTGCGTTGTCAGCCGCAAACGCTGTCGAACCGATCAGTCCCTGCTCCTCGCCTCCCCAATGCCCAACCATGATTGTCCTACGCGGATTTGGGTATGTGGCCTTCAGAATCCGCATCGCCTCAAGCATCATGATCGTACCGGTACCGTTGTCGGTCGCACCTGAAGCACCATCCCAAGAATCAAGATGCGCACTCAATAGTACGTACTCATTGGGTAACTCGGTGCCAGGAATTGTGCCAACGACATTGAATGCGGGAACCTCACCGAGAGACTCAGCTTGAGCGTCAAGCCGGATTCTAGGTGACTGTCCGCGCTCAGCTAAGCGAGCGACAAGGCCGTAGTCCTCGCAGCTCAGATGGACTCCCGGTATGCCTGCCGTCGGAGAACTGAAAATCTTGTCTACACCCCAGCCAGCAGACCAGCGTCCAGTTAGAACTGCGATTGCACCAGCATCGGCAATTCTCTCGGGGGCACCAGGCCCCATGGCCTGTGTTGACGTCGCAAATGCCCTTCGTGCTTCATCCCTAGCGTTATTCATCTCCTGGAAAGACTCAGTTGTAGCGTGGTCCAACCAAGATTGGTCTTCCCGGCAGGTCGGCTCTGCTAATGAGATCGCCACAATTCGACCATCGACTTCAGGCAACCATGCTTCGAATTCATCAGAATTTGAGAACAGAGGCGGTACGATCACCTCACCCTCAATTGGGCCATCAGTGCCCGGACTCCAGGCGAGGATCATTCCCTCCAATGTTCGCTTGCGAGGTGAGACAAGATCGAGGTGTGTGTAGCCGCGCTCCCACCCGGTCCACGTACCATACACTTGCTTTTCTGCGTTGATACCCCAGGCGGTGTAATTGGAAACCAGCCAGTCCCCTGCAGCATCAAAGCCAGGAGAACCCATCAGTCGAGGGCCAATCGAATCGAGAAGTGCTTGAGCCAAATCTACAACCTGTGATCCGCCCTCCATGCCCTCCTCCCACATATTCTGGATGACGGAATCATCGGTCGGGAATACCTGGCCCTCAATATCCTGACCAGGAACGCTCACTGTTATGAGCACAAAAAGAGCAAGCCATGTCTTCTTCATAACATCTTGTCCGGTTGAGCCAGCTAATACTCTGCTGAATGTAGGGTTTATTAGGGGAAAAGGGACCTCAGCGCGGCACCATGGTGCAATCAACTAGGGTACTGCACCGCACTCGAAAACGCTGTCGGTCATTCGGAGGGAGCGACAAAAGAGTTACCGCCTCAATCGCCTCCCTCACATCTACAGTCTCCCCAGGTTGAAACACCAATGATATCTGCCAGCGAGGTTGATCTTCCAAGATAAAAGACTCAAGCTGCGAACCCGCTACCCACGGGATAGCCTCAAGAGCTTCATACATCTCATTTTCGTCCCGAGGGGTCTCCGGACCGGCACCGAGAGGAATCGTAAGCGGATCCGCCGAGAACGGATGGTTGATGCGCCACCGGTTCACAGCGCGGTTCACTCGGCGCCAGTCTGCTCCACGTGACAACTCATATTGTGCGTAGTATTGCAGCAGATAGTTGTTATGCTTTGCACCAACTTCGAGCGCCTCTTCAAGTCGATGGATCGACTCCTCAACATCTCCTTCTGAGAGTGCCTGCATTCCCAGCAAGAAATCAGTATCCGGGTCTTCTGGGTTGAGTTGAGCAACCACCTCTGTCATCTTCGCGTGCCGCGTCCAGAATAATGAATCGTCCACAAGCCCGGTCGTTCCCCTACCTGTCATGGAACAGCCAGAGGCTGACGCTTGGCAACCACTGATCCACTCGAGTGTTCCTCCGGATCGCGAAACAAGGTATTCGCGTGTACCGATCCCTAGAACGACTACATAGACGATCACTAACATTCGGTATCTCTGTAGAACAGCCATCAGAGCCCAGCCTGCACTTGTTTATCGCGAACTTTCCAGATGAATGAGTCCAGGTAGTAGTGCATCATTCCGTAAGCATAGACCATCATCTGTGAAAAAAGTCCATAAGAGGCTTCGTAGTCGAGGGCTGGGAGATTGAATTGGGGTATCGCTGGATACGGCGCAAAATTCACGACCCCAAAGCCGAACTCATCCAGTGGATAATTGATCAAAAGTTGGAATAGAAATGCATAGGCAACCCCACCAACGAGGAACCAACGAAGTTTCCCTTGACCAACTAGCCGGCTCCAAAATCCCGGCTTTGCTGCTGGGACGTCCGCAGTGCGCCGCATGAAAGAATAGACCATGACGATGTACTGAACCCCATGCATAATACGGTGGGCGACCGCGTATAGGAGAATTGAGTTTGTGTTCCAGGCAACAAAATACCAGAGGAAATAGCTCGCACCGATAAACACGTACTTGATCGGGTTGATCGGCTGACCACTTGAGATGGTCTTTCGTATATGCCAGGCATAGATCGCTAGATATACAATCAATACGACCCAGCTAGCGGTAAGGAGGCCCTCGACGAATCCAACCGATACTGGAATATCCATCCTGTGCATCTCTCGGATCCACAGGAAACGAAACATCGGTGCATGCACAAACATGAAGCCGTATAGCACGAAATGCAGAGTGATATCGAAGCGACCAGTCGACGGCAGGCCAGCCCCTGCCTTGAAATCGTAGACACGAGACAGGCCGTGCTGCTGCATCACACTGTGTTGGTGATCCCAAGCTGTGACGAGGAGAAGTAGCGTAATCGGAGCCCAGATCAGGCCCGCACCCGTCAGAATGAGGATCAGGAAGGGGCCAACAATCAGCCGTTCCCTAAAGCGTTCCCAGACTTGAGGCATACCGTAGGAACGAACCCAACCGGCGTAGTGATGTGGGATCGTAATCCAGAGGTTGATGGATGCAACGGCGACGTACGGAAGCCAGCGCTGGAAACCCAGAGCAATCAGGACCGCCACGAAGGGGAGGCCCAGAAACCACACTAGGTCCGCTCGGCGACTCAGGATATAACCCGTTTTGAACATACCGATCAGGTGCCAGCCTACACTCGGAATAAAGGGGTTGGAATGGTGAAGAACTTATCCAATTGGACCGAAAAAGCGCAGGACTTAGATACAGTCAATTGTCTACCTTATCCCGAACCCGACACTCACAACTGGTACTATGATCGCCTTTCTTACCTGCTGTCTGAGACAGTTCCTATTGCCTTGAGTACTTCTCTAGTAAGGTCCCATCGGTTGAAACCCTGGCGACCGTAGTCGAGGCCCCTCCGCACGATAACTAGGTCATGTGATGGGACAACTACAACATACTGTCCGCGATTCCCCGCAGTAGAATACGCGTCTGTTGGAACGTCGTCGCGACCCTCAGGAACAAGCCACCACTGACCACCATACTGGCCACCGCGACCAACGGTGGCCGCTGCAGGAGTGCGGACAAAGTTGATCCAGTCCTCAGAGAGAAGGCGCTCACCATGCCATGTTCCTCCCTGCAGGTACAACATCCCGAAGCGTGCCAAGTCACGTGCATTTGTGTAGACCTGGCTACTCAGAATAAAGTCCCCAAAACGGTCTACACTCACGAGCGTATTTCTCATCCCAATCCGGTCGAACAGCGCCGAGCGCGGAAACTCCAAATATTTCTGATCGTCGCCAATTGCTAGCTTCATAGCGTAGACACCGAGCAGCGTATCGTAGTTTTCGTAGTCCCACATCGTGTCAGGTGCGCGGATCAGCGCTCGACTCAATGCACCTCGTACAGAGCTCGCGCCTGCCCAATAGGACATTCCGGAACCAGTCGCATACTCGAGGCCCTGATTGTCCACTGTGTACAGTCCACTAGACATATTCAGGACATTCCGGAGTGTGATTGCGTTACGTGGATCTGTGTCTGGTGACTGGGCACGAGGAAACCAGTCAAAGCCTAGGGGTTGATTAAGCGCAAGTTTTCCTTGGTCAACAAGCATCCCCATAAGCGTCACCGCGATACTTTTCGCGGTAGACCATGTCCTCGTCCGGGTAGAAATATCAAACCCAGGTGCGTAACGCTCATGAATGATTTTCCCATTATGGACCACAATGAGGCTGAGCGTCACCTGCTCAGGTGATGTGCGCTCAAAGGCCCAGTTCGATGCATCCTCCAGGATAGCCGCATTCACATTCGGTAAGAGGTTCTGGTCCTCGATCAGGTCACCGTCAGGCCACGGGATCTTATCTGGATCACCCTCTAGAGGTGGAGTATCTAGTACTGGCAGGCTTTCGATATCCTCGAATGTCTGATCTGGTGCCAAGATTATGCATCCAAGCCCCTCTCTGAAGGCAGCACGCATAACTGGCGTTCCTCCAGGGGGACCGATCGCTACCGCTCGGCGGGCTCGGTCAATTTCATAGTCACCACCGTCAGGCGCCCCCACGGGCTGATCCAAATACGCTAGCTCTTGTTCAAATACTTGGTCGATCGTGCGGTTGGACGTGAATAGACCATTGCACATGAAAATCGCCTGCTGACCATAGCGGATCATATCCCTCTGAGAACGCCAGTAGTCATAGGATTCTTGCTGTTGGGCAGTTACATAGCTCGGAGCTAAGACGGCGAGAACAATTACAATGCCGGCGAAACGCTTCATGATGCTTGCCTCAGTGCCACAGACGGTGGCGTATGGAGATCTGTTCAGTCCAATTGATCATACTGGCGGTGCGTGGGGTGCGCGAGGACAGAAAGGAGGACGCATAGGCAAGGATATGCACTCGCGCTGTTAGTGGGTTATCTGACTCTAGCACCCCTTGGGCGACTGTATGCCCCATTCGAAATGGTGTAGAGGAAGACCGCTAGGCAAGGATGCCGGCACCAAAGCACGTAGTGAGTCCGGATGTGCACCCGGGTCGGTAAGAGCATTTCGGACAAAGTCCACTACCTGACTAAATTCTTCATCAGGTAGTGGTCTGGACGCATCGATCAGTGTCTGGACACTCTCGAGCATCGGTTCCACTGGGCCAACTGACGCCCGTAAGTCAGGATCTAGCTTGTCGAGTTCATATGATCTGGCAAAATCATAAACTTCAAGGTGATGCCTGACGGCATCCTCCAAGCACACATAAGCACCATTGTGCATGAAAGCTGGCTGGAAAGCCAAATTTCGCAGAGGAGAGGTCCTGAATTTGTACCGGTCTGCCTCATTTCCTGTTTGCTGCTCTAAACCGTAGTCCTCGTCTTCACCCGGACCGTTGAACCGCATATTACGAAACGCTGGCAACACTTGAGGTACAGCAAGCACGTGTGGCTCGAAATCACTGAACATCTCGTTTGCGTAGCCGTCCACCTTGTGACACTCACCACAGGAAGGCGGCCGGACATCCGGTGTGAAGAAGATGATCGCTCCGCGCTTTTGATCAGCTGTCATCGCATCGTTATCACCACGAGCAAAGCGATCAATCGGGGCATCGGCTCTAATGAGCGTGAACTGGAACTCAGCTAGAGCAAGGGCGATGTGCTCGTAGCGAAGGGGCACACCGCCACGAATATCAGCGAAAACTTCGCCGAAAAGCCTGCGGTACTCATCGATAGCATTTACGCGCTGAACAATTTCATCCCTCATCGCATCGTTATCACCTGCGAACTGGAAGCCAGCCATCTCGACTCGATTTACCACAGGTGTAAACGCTTGAGCACCGAGGAGGTGATTCATGTGTGATAACGAGCTGCCTTCGGGTTCAGGAAAGAGAAATCCCAGTGCGTTGTTGAACGGGTCGAAAGAAGTAGACGTGAATCGGGAGTCCCACATGAGGCGAGGGTAAAATGCAGCGTTGATGAGCGACGGGGCTCGCCGTTGGTTATGTGGCCCACGACGCCCGGGGCCGACAACGCCGTTATTGCCAACCCCTATCGAGATCGGCCTCGAGTCATTGAAACTCACATTGGGACCGTGACAACCTGAACAACTATTATCCCCAGCTAACGAAAGCACAGGGTCGAAGAAAAGGAAGCGCCCTACATCGGCTAGCCTTAAGTCAACTGCCCGCCCGAGACGCTCCTCCAAGGACTCTTCGATTAGCCCAGTGTACCCACGTATACGCAACTTTTCCGTGAGTGCTTCATTCAGAGCTGCGTCTACCGCGGGGTCAGGTCTCGACCATAGATAAAGCACCGCAGCACCAGCAATCACCAGGGTCAAGAAAAGGGTACTTAAGATCGTTCGCATAAGCTCTCCTAACCTATAAAGCTAGAGTTGCTGCTTGCCTCGGCAACCGCCCGACCAAGCGCCTGGAGAAGCAATGCCAGCATTGCCTTCTTCAATTTCTCTGGAGTTGCATCTCAGAACCCACCCTCTGCCCTGCCCTGTACATACCACTCTCTTCTAACTGACCATTCTCTCGATACACCTCATAAGCTCCGTCACGCTCACCCGCCTTATACGTCGCCTTCACCCACAACTGACCATTCTCGTGGTAACTCTCATAAGGCCCATCGCGCTCACCCGCCTTATACGTCCCCTTAACCCACAACTGACCATTCTCGTGGTATCTCTCATAAGGCCCATCAGCCATTCCTGCCTTGTAGGTCTCTTTGCCCTCTAGCTGACCATTGTCCCTATATCTCTCGTAAGGCCCATCCCGTTCACCCGCTCTGTATGTTCCTCTCTCGAATAACTGGCCGTTCTCAAAATATCTCTCAAACGGTCCATCGAAATTCCCATCCTTAGCCGGAATCTTCATCCATAACCGCCCGGTGCTGTAATAATGATCAGACGGTCCGTCTAGTTGACCATCCTTATAGGTCTCTTTGGTCTCCAACTGACCGTTCTCGTAGTACCGCTCATACAGGCCGTCAAATCTACCATTCTGATACGGCAACTTCACCCACAACTGGCCAGTCCTATAGTAATGCTCGGATGGGCCATCCAATTCTCCGGCCTTGTAGATCTCTTTGGCCTCTAACTGACCGTTGTCCCAGTACCGCTCATACAGGCCATCGAACTCACCGTTCTTGTAAGTCGTTGAAATCCACAGCTGACCATCACCGTAAAATCTCTCGAAGGGACCATCAGCTACCCCTTCCTTGTACATCATTTCCTCAGTTAATCGACCGGTTTCGTTGTAGACCTGATATTGACCATCCCGCTCCCCGCCCTTGTAGGCCGTCTTGATCCGAGGCTGACCGCTCTGATGGTAACTCTCATAAGAGCCATCCCGCTCCCCGCCCTTGTAGGTCCCTTTCTCTTCTAATTGACCGTCGTTGTAATACAACTCATACGGTCCGTCTCTCTGGGATAGATCCAGAGAGACGTCAGCTTCAGAGTCAGACGCTGAACACGCATAAGACGCAACGGTGCCAGCGACCGCCAAAGTCAGGAAGAGTGAGGATTGAAAAGCTCGCATCAGTTCTCCTGCCCAGAAAAACTAGGCTTACTGCCTCCCTCGGCAACCGGGTACTGAACCAATCTAAGACGCAATTGTAAAGTTCATTCTTCAGTTCATCGGGATTCGAATTCCAAGGCCGATACCGTCGTACCCACGATTGAGAATCTGTACTTGCATATCAACCCCTAGGCGATGACTTCGCGGAACGAGGTGACCAATCGCAGCACCCACAACCGCACCCACAATCACATCACTCGGGAAATGACGACCCGCTGCTACTCTCGCGTATGCGGTCAAAGCAGCCACGGACATCGTACTTCCCCACACGATGCCTTTTGCCCAATCCGGTGCATTCGTGGCGTCTGCGACTACAGTCGATACGAAGGCGGCAGCTGAAAAAACAACAGCCGAGTGTCCCGAGAAAAAAGATAGGAATACATCGTCTTCTTCTCTCGCAACTCGGAGTTTCTCCTCAGGGCTGAGTTCTTGATTATGCACATAAGGCCGTCGCCTTCGGACGCTTCCCTTCACTAAGTCTGTGAACCCCTTATTCAGCAGAAGTAGTTCGGCTGCCATAAGAGCCAAGGTAGCCGTGTTCTTTCTGGCGACACTTCTGGAACTCGACTCTTGCTGGGATAGGACAACTGAAAGGGACGCTACTGTGGCCACACCCATCCCCCATAGTAATTGGTCACTGAGGGAGTCCCATCTGTCAGACCACTGCCGAGTCGCATACCTGTCGAAGAACACAACCTCCCCGGATGAAGCAAGATCAGCAGGCGTGAATGTCTTTGCTCGGTTTGCTCGGTTCCGTCCTAGCAGGTAAAGCCCTGTCACTGCTGACCCGTACGCTATCCCGGTGGGGACGTCTCTGACGGTCCAAGAGCGGATTGCATAGGGAAATGCACTCTCCTGTCCTGAGGTAGCCCAGGGGGAAACAAGAGCGGTCGCGACCACTAGACTATAGATCCACCTCATCGATCGCATCGACATTGAAGCTCCATCCTAGCCCTTGGGAAAGTTGCCCCATGGTCACCATACTGACCATGAACTAGCCCTGTAAAACACTGTCTTCGTGGGAAATATGAGGGCATACTCAGCACCATGATATGTCTATTTTCTTAGCTAATTTCCGTCCGATCAACACCCGGACAAGGTTACATAGAATCACTAAATCTCATTGCTACCATTTGCGTCACTTGCCTTGGTCTCGGATAATCCTCCGACTCCCGGCTGTCGGGAGCTTCGCGTCCGGCACTACAATTCAGTGGAGTCGGCTGGTTCAGGCAACGATTGGGACGGAGGAATAGATGAGCGCGTTGGTACTGATGGTGCTGGGCCTCGGAGCTTTCACTGCGGGGTACCTTCTCTATTCACGCTTCATCTCGGAACACATCTTCCGATTGGATTCGGAGTTCCGAACGCCAGCACACGTCCAGGAAGACGGTGTAGACTTTGTGCCCACAAACCGGTGGGTACTATGGGGGCATCACTTCACCTCGGTAGCAGGGGCTGCTCCAATCGTAGGCCCGGCAATCGCAGTGATCTGGGGATGGCTGCCCGCGTTCCTGTGGGTAACTCTTGGAACGGTTTTCTTCGCCGGAATCCACGATGCTGGAGCGCTCTGGGCCAGCGTGAGGAACGAAGGTAAATCCATCGGGGCGCTAACCGAGTCGGTCGTAGGACAGAGAGCACGCTCTCTCTTCATGATTATCATCTTCCTGCTTCTTCTGATGGTCAACGCTGTATTTGCCATCCTCATTGCCAGACTCTTCGTTCAATACCCAACCAGCGTTATCCCTGCCTGGTTCGTCATCGCGGTCGCGGTCACCATCGGCTATTTGCTCTACCGTCGGGGTGTTGCGCTCCTATGGCCATCTATTATCGGAGTAACTCTCCTTTATGCGTCCATGTTCGTCGGTAATGAGGTACCGCTCAGCCTACCAGAGTCGGTGTTCGGACTGGGCCCTGCTGGTATCTGGGTGGTCATACTATTCACGTACGCCGCCATCGCCTCGCTTCTTCCGGTCTGGCTCCTTCTACAGCCACGGGATTACATAAACGGCCTTCAACTCTTCATTGGGCTCGGCATTTTCTTCCTCGCGGTTTTGATAGCTCGACCGGATATAGTAGCACCAATGATCAATTCATCAGTCCCTGAGGATGTGCCTTCGCTGATTCCACTTCTGTTTGTGACAATCGCTTGCGGCGCATGCTCCGGATTCCACGGGCTCGTATCCTCTGGGACAACGTCAAAACAAGTGGACAATGAAAAGGATGTGCGCTTTGTAGGCTTCTTGGGCACGGTCGGAGAGGGCTCTCTCGCGCTTGCAGCAATCATCGCGTGCACCGCAGGCTTTGCTACGCTGGGGGATTGGGAGGGCTACTACACGTCTTTCGGCGCGGGTGGGCTAGACGCGTTCGTCCAAGGAGGAGGAGTGATTCTCGCTAGTATTCCCGGGATCTCGGAATCGTTTGGCCAGACTCTGCTGGCTGTGATGGCCATTCTCTTTGCTGCTACGACGATGGATACCGGCGTCCGGCTGCAGCGCTATATCGTCCAGGAAGCGGGCACGATTTATGACATCCCCGCTCTGACTGGGAAAGGACTATCAACCGTATTGGCTGTTGTCTGCTGCCTGGCCCTAGCCTTTGGCTCGGGTGGCGGAGGAGAGGGCGGTCTCATTATCTGGCCTCTATTCGGGACCACGAATCAGCTTCTTGCAGCCCTCACGCTCCTAGTGCTGAGCGTATTCCTACTGAAACAGGGAAGGCCGACCGTATATACGCTCGCTCCCTTTAGCTTCCTTCTTTTCATGACGGTTTGGGCGCTTCTCACACAGCTTCGTAGCTTTTACGAGACCGAACAGTACTTCCTCCTTGGTCTCGATGCCGTAATCCTAGTGACTGCGATCTGGGTAGGGCTGGAGTCGCTATCAGCGCTCCGGAAAGCTGCTAGCGAATCGAGTGAGAGCAGCGCCTAGGCAACCCCAACGTGGGGTGGCATGCGATGCCCAAAATCATGCCGAACAGTCGAGTCAAAGGACGATCTAGCGTCATTCTGATCCGGGAGTGGGAGCGTCAGATGTCTGCCTCCGGATGCTGTGGCCGCCTAGAGGGAGATTTCCTCCAGCGCCGGGGTGAGCGCTGTTTTCCAGAGCGCCGGGCGGTTATGGAGGCTATGGGTCCGCTTTACCGTGATCTTAGATCTCGCTACGGTGACGAGGTTGAAATCCACGTTGTGGACCCCCGTAATCTCTTTACAATCTGTGCCCTTATACTCCGCGATGCGCGCGCTCACAGCTTGAGTATTTGGAAGGCCCTGCGGACCCTCTTCCGCATCCCGGTTACGGGGGTCGTCGTGAATGGACGGCTTCTTGCACGAGGTCGATGGCCTGAAGTTTCGGAGTTGAAAGAAGTGTTGGGTGATCCAAAAACCACGCGAGAGGAGGCCGCTAGTGGATTGGCGTGAACGGATAACTCGCGCCGGAGAACTTCTGCATGAGTTTTATCGAGGACGTCACAGGGGGGCCCTAGCTCGGGAGCGGCGCCAGGAGGACGATCTATTTATGCTCCTGGTATTCTCGGAAATGATGGGGATCGAAAATCCGTCGAGCTACTACACGTTGGAGCTACTGCCTCTCTTGTATGAGGGGTTCCATGAATGGCACATCCGTATGGGCATGGATCACTCTCCGCTTGAGCACTTTCGCTGCTGCTGAGGTCATCTAGAACCCATGAACTCCCTGCCTTTAGAGGGCCACTCAATTCTCTTCGTGGGCGGCAAGGGTGGCGTGGGCAAAAGCACGACGGCCGCGTCTCTTGCAGTCCATTTGGCTGACTCAGGAGAGCAGATCCTCCTGGTATCGACCGATCCCGCTCACTCGTTAGGAGATCTATTTGGAACCTCTGTAGGTGACCGGAAACGAGAAATTATCCCCGGCCTACATGCCCTCGAGATTGACCCAGGACAGGAGGTAGAGAGATACCTGGCTCGCGTGAAAAGTGCGATGCGGCACTACGTGCAACCTGCGATGTACTCCGAGATCGAACGTCAGATAGAACTCACCCGCCACTCGCCTGGTTCTGAAGAGGCGGCTCTCATGGACCGAGTGACCTCTTTAATGGAGGAGGGAGCAACCTCTCACGACCGCATCATCTTCGATACGGCGCCTACGGGGCATACTCTACGGCTTCTTGCTCTGCCAGAGATCATGGCAGCCTGGACGACAGGACTCCTCAGGAGTCGCGATCGATCAGCTTCTCTCGGGAAAGCAGTCGACCGGCTTCGAGGACGCGAAAAGGCTAGTGGCGACGAACTTGCTTGGTTCGATGATGTTAAGGAGGAAGCGACGGACGAGCGCACCCAAAAAATCCAAGAGGTGCTCCTTGAGCGACAGCGGCGTTTTTCCCGGGCCAGGCGACTGCTCCTAGATCCTGACACTACCGCCTTCATACTCGTCCTGATACCCGAAAAACTACCCATTCTCGAAAGCGAGAAAACACTAAAAGTCCTGAAGCAACATAAAGTTCCTGTCGCTGGGATGGTGGTGAATCGAACTCTTCCAAACAACCAAGCCTTGGGAGAGTTCTTAGAGAGTCGGCGCTCACAGGAATCGGAGTACCTTCAGCAAATAGAGAAAGCCTTCCCGAAACTCCCGCGTGTGCAAATTCCTCTCTTATCCCGCGATGTGCAGGGGATTGATGCCCTGAGAGAGGTCGCTCAATACTTGCTGATTGACCGATAACGCTGGATGGCTCAAGGGACCCGTGTTCCTACCCAGAGAGCGGGCGGTACCCAAGATCAAATCTAGCGAACAGCCCTGGCTGGCTTCCCCTCGTACGAGGTACTAATCTGGCTTCGATTCTAGATTCCAGATTATGGAGGATTAGACATGCGCTGGTGGCATCCCTCGGTAACCCTTTCGGGTACCGTACTTCTCTTCGGGACACCGTTCGAAGGGCAAGTTATACCCCTTCGAACACATGTACCCGGTTAGGCCCTCGTGAAGCACGAGAGGGTCCGCTAGCAATGGAGGACCAGTGATGTCAAATCCAGGAAGAGCAGGACTAATAATTCTCTCACTAAGCATGGCAGCCATCTCAATCTCCTGCAGCGAAGACCAAATCCAGGAAGTGTCGTATAGTCTGGTCGAGGGATGGGCAGAGCTGCCTGAAGGAATTGAAACCTGGGGGCAGACCATCGGCGTAGAAATTGATACCGGGGGCAACCTTCTGGTCTTCCAAAGGTGTTTTGCAAGTAACTGTATTGGGCGAGATGAAGTACCAGCCTTCCTGAAATACAACTCGGATGGAAAGCTGATCGATAGCTGGGGTGAAGGAATGTTCGTGTGGCCCCACGGCTTCTTCTTGGATTCTGATGGAAACATCTGGACGACGGATGCACGCGGCAGGGAAGGAAAAGGTCAGCAGGTCCTGAAGTTCAGCCCCAACGGCAGAGTGCTCATGGCGCTCGGCACCCCAGGTGTTGCGGGAGATGGACCGAATACGCTCAGCGGTCCAACAGATATTGCAGTAGCCCCGAACGGTGACATTTTTGTCGCAGACGGCCATGGAAACAACCGAATCGTGAAGTACTCGAGCGATGGAGAATTTCTTCTGCAGTGGGGCCAGGAGGGCACCGGACCCGGTGAGTTCAATGAACCCCATTGTCTTGCCTTCGATTCGAGGGGCCGGCTCTTCGTCGGTGACCGTGTTAACCAAAGAATCCAAGTGTTTGATCAAGATGGCCGGTACCTCGCCGAGTGGCCCAACATCATGGCGAGCGGCATGCATATCACCCAAGACGATGTGGTTTACGTTGCTGATTACCAGCTTCGAGAGGGCATAGTAATCGCCAACGCTAGTGACTTTTCAGAGGTAGGCTTTATCTCTGAGGCTCTTCCGGAAGGTGTGACGGTGGACGTGGAAGGCAACGTCTACGCTGGGGAAGTCTTACCGCGTAATCTGAAAAAATTTGCCAAAACCCTTGGGCCCCCTACGACTGCACCCCAGGAACGAGGAAGCAATGACTGAAAGTGGAAATAACCTGATGACTTTCGTTAATGGGGACAGCATAACCCGTCGGGCTATGCTGCTCTCTTTGCCCGGCATAGCCTTCGTCCCACGTCTCATAGCAAAGTATCAAGTCGCACCGCTCAGCATTGTAGGGCTACAGCAAATAACGCTTGCGGTGTCAGATATTGAACGTTCTCTGGCATTCTATCAGGAACTTTTCGGAGTATCCGTACAGGCGCGCCACGAGAGGTCAGTCCTGCTGCGTCTGGGTACCGGCCCACACTTTCTGGCGCTAACAGAAGCGGGGTCAGTAGCACCTCGCATTGATCACTTTGGTATGGCAGTGGAAGGTTTTGACGTAGACCAAGTGCTCGAAACCCTAGAAAGCCATGGGATCACAGGGGGTGGATCAAGCGGAGGCCTTAGCGGCGGCTCCCTGAGAGTGCGAGTTGTGACGAGAGGCGGCACCCCAGAAATCTATTTAGGTGATCCCAATGGACTCGTCATCCAGTTGCAGGATCCGAAGTACTGTGGTGGTAGTGGACCATTGGGCGATAACTGTGCTGCTCTGGAGCCCGCACCCGACAGTGGGTCTCTTGAACTGATCGGGCTAAGTCATCTAACGATTAATGTGTCTGACCCCGAAAGCACAAATGCATTTTATCAAGGGACATTTGGCATGGACGTCCAGGCATTTCAAGCTGCCTCTCCTTTGATGGGCGTGGGTCAGGGGTCGGACTTCCTCATGTTCATTTCACTTGGAAGGACAGGCAGAGGAAGCACTCTACCCGCCCAGATTCACCATGCTTGTCTGACGGTCGAGGATTTTGATGTTCTGCGGATTCAAAACGCCCTAGAAGAGCACGGGATCCGACCTAGAGGAACGGGTCCAGATGGATCAGGCCCACTCAGACATTGGGTGTCGATGCGCATGCCCAACCGAGGCGGTGTCCCTGAAGGGACACCGGAACTCTATTTCAGTGATCCAGACGGACTATCAATTCAACTGCAGGATGTTAGGTACTGTGGTGGTGGAGGTTACCTTGGCGAGTCCTGCTGACCCAGGTTCTCATACCACCGGATGAAACCGCCGCCGCCGGTGCAGACGAGATCAGTCCAACCATCCTGATTCATGTCTCCTGGAACACAGCCATTCATAGCGGCTTCGCTCTCAATCCGTGAGTAGGACCACTCGCCTGTCGCTGGATCTTCCGGTGAGAAAAAGACATGAACGCCGGGAGTCCCGTTTGGGCGATTGCTAGTCACACGTGAATTGTCGTTAGCAACGATGTCTGCCCGGTCATCACCATTGAGGTCGACTACGACGACTTCATGGCCACTTGTAACCCCATCAAAGATGACGCGGCGGTTCCACATGCCGTCAGACTCGGTATAGACGACGACTTCATTCCCATGCCAAGGCTCGACGGAACCTAAAATCCGCTGTCCATTGCTCATCCCGCTGCCGACATCACTCGAGCCGAGTCTTGGGGCTGCTTCAACGTGCCCCCTTGAGATCAATTCCTTCTCAAAGGTCATGGCATCCCCTGTCCCGTTGGCCCTATAAAGACCTATACCCTCGAAGCTGGCTACAAGAATTTGATCTCGGCCACCCGTGTCCCAGCTAACTTTTCTTACACGGTGAATAACTCCCGGGATATCCGCGTCGGCGATGATCCCACGATCCCAGTTCTCCTGGCCATACCAAAATACGGACGCGCTGTCCTGGTCATAAGTGGGCGCGAGGCTCCCTGGTCCAATCAATGGTGCGTTCACAAGCTCCAGTGCACCATCTCCATCTAGGTCCACCCACACAACGTGATGCGACGTTTCAAACCTATCGATCGGCTGTACATCCCAAGCTCCTTCCGGATTGCCCCCACTCCTCGCGACCCAGTTGATTCCTTCGCTATTGGCGGCCTGCATAGCGAACGCGCTCTGGATCGCAACTTCCGGAATTCCATCTCCATCGATATCAGCTATCGCCTTGTTCACTATACCCCTGGTGTCACTTACGATCACATGGGGTTCCCACGTCGGATTTTCGTGCCATACAAGCTCCGGATTGCCCGTGGAGTTGGCCACAACGTCCAATAGGCCGTCACTGTTGAAATCAGCTACCTCGACCGCGTATCCACCCCGATATTCGGCGATATCGTGTGCCTGGAATGTCACAGGGGCTGTCGAGCGAGTCTCTTCAGTAGACGAACAAGAACTCACTAGAAGAGCCATAGCCAGTGAGAGCATTGAATTCTTTAGACGCATGGGACGATCCTCGTATTCATGTAGCCATTATTGAGCAGGATGCTGCGGTAGTACGGTAAGGCAGGTATTCCGATACATGCAATTTCAAATTCTCTATCTATTAGTACTTGTCGAACCCCTCGGTTAACTCTATGCGAACTCCCGAAGGATCCGTGAAGAAGGCAATAGCGAGTTCGATACTCGCGATCTCTGTATATGGGACTTGGAATGTGATGCCACGGGCCTCAAGCATTTCGCAAAACGCTTCAAGGTTGTCGACTTCGAAGCCGATGTGATCAATCGCCCTACCCTGCGTAGGTACACGCTCTGCACGAGAACCGTTAAAGCTGAGGTTGATGCCAGGTACATCTGCAGTGTTTGGGTGTGTGCCCCGTGCACGTTGGACCGCAGAAAACATGTCGATATACCATTCCATCAACTCGATATGTCCACCTGTAAAGAAGTGGACATGGTACGCCTGAGCTTTCACCGGGAGTGTCACATCTTCCTGCAATTCGATCTTGACCCCGTCAGGTGCAATCAGATACGCATTGTCAAAACCTTCGGCACCAGTGAATTCCGATTGGACCTCCAAGCCTGCTGCGCGCCACGCTGCGAGCACCTCGGCTACGTTGCGGACCTTGAAGCCGAAATGGTCCATCACACTACCCTCTGAGGTACCTGTTGGGGCTCGTTCTGTAAGCACCACCAGCATGCCTGGTAGCTTCACTGTAGTTAGCGGCCCCTTCACTACCACAACGCCATCGAAGTGATCAACCCAGAGTTTCTTGTGGACTTCTATGTCAGCAACGTTCAGGTGCACGTGCGCAAAGGACACGCCAGCTGCATTGGGCGAGGCCAGTTGAGCTTGAGCTGGCAAGGTGAGAAAGAGCGCCAACGCGCTCGCGATTAGAAACCTCATGTTCGATTCTCCTCAACTACGCTGAAGTCACATCTTCTTCGGTTACTCACCGAAGACAGGTGTCCCCGATCTGGGCAATCGGCTTTGGTACCATACCAGGTGTCAAGGGTAGTGAGAGCCAGGTCGCCTCATGAATCGCGCTCCACACGTACTTGCTGCAAGAAGATGAGGTCGCAATTCTAGCTGTGGGGAGCACCATTCGCGAACGCAACGTGGGTGGCCACATTCCTAGATCGTGCCCGACCATTCTAGTCGTCAGGAGACCCCTGTGTACAAGCATACTAGCCGCGAAATCCGTCTAAAGAGGCGACCTGTCGGAGTACCAACGGAATCTGATTTTGAATTGGTGGACGTGGCGTTACATGACCCAGCACCAGGAGAAATCTTGGTCCGGAATCTCTACATGTCCGTCGATCCATACATGCGTGGTCGTATGATCGAGCGAAAAAGCTATGTGGAGCCATTCGAGGTTGGTTCGGTACTTTCTGGGGGAGCTGTTGGAGAAGTCGTGGTCTCAACGCATGACGGGTTCCTTCCCGGAGACCATGTACTGAGCATGAATGGGTGGCGAGAAAGCTACGTTTCTGATGGGTCTGGACACCAAAAGATCGACGGGACAATTGCGCCACTGTCTAGCTATCTGGGTGCCCTAGGAATGCCAGGTCTCACCGCATATGTAGGGCTATTGGACATTGGAAAACCAGAACCAGAACAAACGGTTTTTGTGTCGGGGGCAGCAGGAGCGGTCGGATCACTTGTATGCCAAATTGCCAAATTGAAAGGATGCACTGTCGTGGGGAGCGTGGGCACTCCTGAAAAACTAGAGTGGCTTACCGAAGAGGCAGGAGTAGATGTAGCCCTGAATTACAAGGAGGTTGAGAATCTCCGCCGCACTCTCGTGGAGGCATGCCCGAACGGTATTGATATTTACTTTGATAATGTGGGAGGAGAGCACCTAGAAGCGGCCCTGTGGAGAATGAACGACCACGGGTCTATCATCGCTTGTGGTAGCATCTCTAACTACAACGCGACCGAACCTCCACCCGGACCAAAAAACCTATTTCAGGTTGTCACCAAGAGGTTGCTATGGAAGGGATTCATCGTCACTGATCACTACGATCGGTTTCCTGATTTCGCTCGCGATATGGGCTCTTGGATTGCGGATGGGAACATCAAGCACCCTGAGACACTGCACGATGGTATCGAAAACGCCCCGAAGGCCTTCATCGGCCTCTTCAAGGGTGACAACCTTGGGAAAATGCTTGTCCGCTTAACTCCGGACGATAGCTAGAAGGTTCCTGGAGTACGCTGGCCTCATTGATTCGGTGGTCACAGATTTCAGATCGCTGATTCATAGCAATATATTCGCAATCAACTTATCTGACGTTGGAGGAGGCAGTATGAGCGTTCAACCTGCCCGAACAATCACCTTGGTGGTTATAGGATTTGCGATTCTAGCATCCACTGCCCCAGTGGCATTAGTGGCACAGGCCGAAAATAGATCGCAATGGGTTCTGCTAAGAACACCAGAAGGGCATCCTGATATACAAGGCAACTGGACGAACGCGACGATCACTCCTGTCCAACGATCGAGCGGAGTAGGACCTGTGCTTACGCCTGAACAGGTTGCTGCGATAGAGGGGGGACGTCAGGAATTCCTTGAGGAAGATTATGCGGATAGTGACCCGGACCGTGAAGCCCCACCCGCTGGGGGCGTATTCTCCGGGAATTTACTTTTTGACGCAGCTTCTGGTGGGACAGGTGGTTATAACCAGTTCTGGGTCGACGCAGGCGATCGTGTTGCGGTCTTTAACGGAGAACGCAGGAGCTCGCTGGTAACCTCCCCCGAAGACGGTCGAATCCCTGCCCTGACACCCGCAGCACAACGCCGTATCGGGGATACGTTTGCACGTAACCGACAATTCGGAGAATTCGATAATCCGGAGAACCGACCTCTACCCGAGCGTTGCCTGATGTCCTTCGGTTCCAATGGAGGACCACCGATGCTCCCCAACTATTTCTACAATAACAATTACACCATCGTACAAACCCCCAGCCACATCATGATCATGACTGAAATGGTTCATGATGTGAGAATCATACCACTCAGTCAGACCAGGCAGGTTTTGCCAGAACACATTCGCCCCTGGATGGGAAACTCCTGGGGCCGCTGGGAAGGTGACACACTAGTCGTTGAAACCACGAACCTTCCAATTGAACAAGTTACCGCCTACTCGTGGCTCGTTCCGACAGGATCAGAAAATTTCAAAGTGATCGAGCGTTTCACACGAGCAGGTGAGTTCACGCTCAATTATGAATTCACGGTAATCGACCCCGATTCGTATGAGAGTGAATGGGGTGGTGAAGTTCCCTTCAGAAGGCTGGACGGCTTGGTTTATGAGTACGCTTGCCATGAGGGCAACTACTCACTCGAAAATGTACTGAGAGGTGCGAGAGCCGAGGAGCGCGAGGCGGAAAGAATACGAAACTAGACTCCGGATGCATCTCTAAGTCCTTACGCTCACAGTTGACCAAAACAAAAATCCCCCGGGGCCAGAAAGGCCCCGGGGGATTCCTGATACTGGGCTTTAACCCTTAAGGTAAAGCCAGAGCCGCCAACCCGCTGTTTAGCTGGATAATTATGTACTGTTTACCTTCATGAACCCAACTGGACATCCCATACCGGGTAGATCCAGGTAACGGAACTGCTCCAATCCGTTCACCGGTTCTCTTGTCTATAGCAAACAATTTCCACTCATCATCAGCGGTCTGCCCTGAGGCGAAAAGCAGGTTTGGTGTTACCACCATCGCTGAGTGCCCTGAACGGCCACGGTTCGTCTGAACTCCCGAGACTCCCTGAAGCAGAGGATGGTCACGTATAGCGTCCTGCTGAGCTTGGCGAGCATCACCATTAGGGATCATCCACATGTGCTCACCCGTGTTCATGTCTATCGCAACAATTCGGCCGACTGGACCTTTCCAGATCGAGAGACCATCAATGCTCTCGCTTCCGGAGCCACCACCTCGGCCGCCGCCCACGGCCCGCGACCAGTCGGAACGGATTGTCCCTGTCTGAACTAGCTGATCCATCGGCGACTCAGCCCCTGCCATTAAATATGCTGTTCCACAAGCCGATTGAGAGGTGACATACATCACGCCCGACACCGGATCTGCCACCGCTGGGCCAGTGATGTTTGCGCCTCCCGCACCCCCAGGACATACCTTTGCTGCCCCTGCGGGATTACCCACGTGCGTCGGTGGGTTAAACAACGGTGCGAAAGAGTTGTTCTCCTGAGCAATCTGCAAAGCCATTGCCCTGATCTCAGGCGTGTAGTCAATGAGGTGATCTTCAGTGCGGCCCTGAAGGTCAAAAGGAGCCGGTTTCGTCGGGAACGGCTGGGTCGGCGAGAGCATCTCACCTGGCACCAGTGATTGAGGAACCGCGACTTCCGGTATCGGCCATATGGGCTCACCAGTCCTTCTATTAAGCGCATATACAAAACCTTGTTTTGTGGCCTGGAAGACACCTGGGATTTGTTCGCCGTCAACCGTGACATCCATCAGTATCGGTGCCATAGGCGTGTCGTAGTTCCAGATATCGTGATGAACAAACTGGTAGTGCCAGTCCCGCTCACCAGTCTCGACATCGATAGCAATTATGCTGGTGCTATACAGGTTGTCACCTGGATGGAAGCCACCGTAGTAATCGATTGTTGGTCCATTCGTAACGATGTATACGAGACCCAACTCTGGATCAGCAGACATCGGCGCCCAAGAAGAAATATCACCCGTGTATTGCCAGGCATCATTTGTCCAGGTCTCATGACCAAACTCACCTGGACGCGGGATCACGTTGAATTTCCACTTGAAGTCACCCGTCCCAGCGTCATACGCGAGAATGTCACCAGGAACCATCTCTGTTCTAGTCTGGTTGTATCCCTGTTCGGCTGAGTTGCCTACAACCACAACGTCGTTGACTACGATTGGAGGCGATGAACTCGTGATGTACCCGATCTCGAGGGGGATCCCCTGATAAGGATCATAAGGTTGATCCCAATTTTCCCATGGAGCCCAACCTTCAATAAGATCTGCTACGAGATCCACACTACCTGAAGCTGGGAACCCGTCGAGTGGCACACCTTCACCCCAACCCTCTAGCGGCTGACCGGTCTGGGCATCCAATGCGTGGAGGAAAAACCCCGGAGTGGTGATGAAGATCACACCACGCCCGTCCACTTCAGCGTAAGCAACTCCCTTCCCGTAACCTTTCCGCATCGAGTACTCATACCGGAAAGTGTTGGGCTCGGTAAAAGTCCACTTCAGTTCGCCCGTCACTGGATCAAGAGCGATTACATGCCGGCGGTCGTTCGTGACCGTGATCAGCATCCCATCGACGTAAGACGGGGTCGCTGTATTCCCATGCGTACTCGCACCGAAACTCGCGTTGTCCCAAATCCAGGCAACTTCCAAATCCCCGAAATTCGAAGCTGTGATTTCGTCAGCGTGCGTATAACGGGCATGCCCAGCGTCACCACCAAGGTAGCTCCAGTTTCCATTCTCCACCCCGGTCAGTTGGGCAGCACCCAGCACCGGCAACGAGAGTAGGCCGATCAACCCGACTGCACACGCCACAACCCAACCTGACAGAGGCGAACTCAAATACTTCTCTTTTCTCATAGCACTTTTCCCCAAGCAATGATGCGATATCGGAGCAATTCCATGCATATCCGAGCACGCCATCGTGACCGTTTCGGCGGCTCTCCGCAAGATCAGGCGAGTGTTCCTACTCCGGAAGCAGATTGACTCAGAGTGCGAAGCGACCTAACCCCGGAGTCCTCATCTGCCTATCCTCTTTTGTGACAATCATCCCCTCTGTATCGTCGAGCTCCTTCATCAACTGAAAACCCGCTACAGGACCGAGCACCATGACTGCAGTGGAGAGGGCATCAGCATCCATTGCGCTAGTCGTAACAACTGTCACCGCGCTTGCTCGATTAGGCGAGTAGCCTGTCCGAGGGTCAATGATGTGGTGAAAACGTCGGTCTTGGGTGAAGGCCTGCATGTAATCACCAGATGTTGCTATACATTCGCCACCCAGTCGCAGCTGAGCCAACATTCCTTGTGCGTCAGCGGGATCTCGGACGCCGACCGTCCAAGGACTCTCCAGCGACCCATGCCCCCCTGAGGCCATGTCCCCACCTGCATTGATGAGGACTCGCTCAGCACCGTCACCCACTAGAGTGCGCACGGTCTGGTCAACGATGTATCCTTTCGCGATCCCATCCAGAGTGACCTTCATCTCCGGACCCTCAAGCACGATGGCGCTCTCATCAACTCGGACTCTCCTATAGTCCACGGACTCTAGGGTTCGCTCGATCTCATGATCTGCAGGAGGCCGGTTGTCCGTTTCGAAATGGGATGCATACAGCTCTAACAGAGGTGCCACCGTTACATCAAAGGCACCATCCGTCATCGATGAGTACGTCAGAGCTCGGCGCATGACCTCTACGAACTCGGGCGGAGGAGTCTCTATGAACCCCTTATCGTTAAGTCGGTCCAGCGTCGTACCCCTTCGATGGCGACTTAGAATCCCCTCAAGTCTCTCCATTTGACCAAATGCGTTCCGCACCATCTCTCGAGCAACTTTGAGCTCCGGAGCAATAATCGTGACGATGACTAGCGTCCCCATCTGCGTCCGTGTTTCACTGACACGATGGAGGCCTGCTCGACCGATAAGCGAACGCACAAGGCCAGTGCCCATCGCGAGCGAAACACCTGCCACAGCAGTAATGCGGAGCACCTGGCGCCGGCTGACCTTACGCTTGTCCTTATGCTCCATCAGCTACTCCTTCGAGCGATCCCAATTTCACCTGTATCAACCGGGGTCGGATCTCTTCCATCTCGTGGCGACATACTCCCGTCTGTTCGATAAGCTGCACTTCGCAAACATTGCAGCGCACACATTCCTTAAAATCGATTTCCGGTCCCTCAATCGCTCCGGTTGGGCATTTCTGCTGACATACCAGGCAGTGATCGCACTGCTCGACACGCCGAATTCGTTTCGGTGAAACCACCGAAGCAATCGCCAACGCAGCTCCGAGGGGGCAGGCATAACGACAGTAGAAGCGTGGCACGATTGCTGAAGCCAAAATGAAAGCACCGGCAATTACCCATAACAGGATGTTCGGGCTCCTAAAGAAGACTGTGCCAAAAGGCTCAAAATACTCGTAGAAGCTCACGTGACTCCCAGCTAGCGCAGGAATCACAATGATCGCAAGAACTAGGTATTTCGCCCAAAGCCCAATCCGGTGAGCACGTGTTGAGGGTGTCCTTTTCCAGCTTTCGGGGATAATGCGATCCAGAAAGTCCTGGAGTGCGCCAAACGGGCACAGGAAACCACAGAACACTCTGCCCCAAATGAGCGTGGTGACCACAGTGAAGACGACCATGAGCAAGAGAGGTAGGTCATCCAAGAAGACGGAAGGACCAACCCAGATCGCGCTCGTAATATGAGAAATCGAAAGGAACCCACCATCCACAAATCCAAGGACCAACAAAGTCACACCGAGCGAAACCCAGCGCAGTGAAGTCACCTTCAAGAAAAATGCAGCCGTCGCGAATGCGAGTACGAGCAAAATCCACGCAACACGAGTCCAAGAGGTGTTCGCGAGCATTCGCTCAAGGAGCGTTTCCTCTTGTATTAATGTGAAATCGAATCCTTCACCTTGGGGCATCTCGTCCGAGCCTGCGATAGCTGAGGAATCCGATGGTCCTCCCAGCTCAGCCTCTGCGGTGTCGATTGGAGCGACTCCCTCGACAGTTGTTGAGGGTGGAGCAGTATTCGCCAGTGCTTCTGCTGCTGCCCTCTCTTCCGCTGCCGCACGCTCAGCGGCCGCTTCCGCCTCTGCCGCGGCGGCGGCTTCCTCAGCCATGATGATCCGCGCTTCCTGGGTCGTGTAATCCAGCGTGTGGAATCCTAGCCTGGGACCGAGGTCGTAGAGGAACGTGAACGGCCTGGTGATGTCGACTGTGTCTTCGACCATCATGACCCCTGTAATCGTTACCTCACCGTAGGAAACACCCCCTGAGGTCAGGCCCAACATCACAATGTTTTCTGGCGAGATGTCGATCGTGTCCCCACCCTGTTCGATCGCCCAACCCTCTCTGACAAAAAGCCGGAGACGCGGCCCGTCCACCGTGTAGAGCATGAGATGATCCGCACCTCCACGCCTTTCAACAGAAGCTAGCGCGCGCTGGTACATCTCTTCGCCCAAGAGATACTCTCCAACCCGATCGCTCCACATGTGTGCGATAGAGATGCCAGCAGATCCCTCTCCTGGCTCAGTAATCTCAAGCCGCTCGACAACGCCTCGGCGGCGAAGCTCGAACCAAGACAGTCCTACCACATCTTCTACCGTACCCGTTGGCAGTTCGACCTCGAACGAGTAGGCGTTTGCCACACGGCGGGCCGTGTTACGTATACCACGGGAAAGTGCTCGTACACTGATGGAAACCTGAGAGATTCCATCAACATCTCCACCCACACGAAATGCTTGGCCGACGTACTTCCCTGTGTATTGCTCCTGGAAGCCCGGCTTCCGAAGAAAATCGCCCATGCTCCGCATGTAAGACTCGCGGTAGCTCGTCACTCTGATACCGGTGAGTATCCCGTCCAGCTTCATCCCCACCAATGTCTCGATTGTGCCGCTATACCCGTACTCCTCGGGAGGCAAGTCAGAGGTGAGGAAGACGTACCCGATGAGTTCCTGACCTCGATACGCCTGCTTTACCAGAGGCTCCCCCGTAGCTGGGGAAAAGAGATCCGCCTCGGGCATTACTTCCCGGAGGAGCGATTCTGACACCCGCTCGATGTTCTGAGCCTTCAAATCATTCGGTACAGCCAATGACGCAAGAACTGCAATAAGAAATACGAGGCGTCGTGTATGTGTCATCGGCAGAGCCTAATAAGGTGCCAGATACGCAACTTACGATCTGCGGATTCAGCCGACAGAAACTGCTTCATCCAGTTTATCCCCATCACCCGCAGCCATGGCATCACCTCGTGCACCGATGCCGATTGCAACTATTGCCCAAACACCCATGACAGGAGCTGCGATCAGGGCAATAGTACCGAGTGAAAGCCCAATAAACGTACCAAGCCCAGCGTAGATCCAACCACTGACCAAATCACCGCCCCGGTACACTGCTGCATCAATAAAGGCTTTGGATTTGTACTTTTCCTCACGTGATACCACAGTGAACAACACTTCCCGAGCTGGTTTCGTAATACCGTAACGGCCCGCGCGATAGATCACCTGAACCACCATTAGAGTCACCAGAGTGGGATAGACTCCTAGAGCAACAAAGCCCACAAACATTGCCACAGGGATTAGTGCTAGGGCCAGCCCCACATTCAGCCAGCGGAGGATCCGCGCGGTCAACCACACCTCAAAGAAAATTGTCAGGATGTTGACGGTCAGATCAATTTTCGCCAGAAAGGCTCTGCGTTCACCTCGATCAGTCATTACCTCGTACACAATGTCAGACTGTGCGAAGTAAAGAACGGTAGACGCGAATGTCATTAACGCGATAAAGGCGGCGATCCCCGTGAGATACCGCGAAGCGAAGACTGCTTTCATCCCCGACCATGCTCCACCAGAAAGCGGCCGACCTGACTCACCTACAGCCTCAACTCCACCGGTTTCAAAGTTTCGGTGCAACGCCCCGGCAAACCATGAAGCTATCTCAAGAGGCACACACGAAATCAGAAGGAGGGTGAACACTGGCACCTGTTCTGCCAAAAAGACTCCAACCAGCGGCCCAAAAATCCCTCCGAGAGAGACCCCTACAGCGATGAAGGCGAAAAGCCTCTTTCCTTGGTCGTTGTCAAAACAGTCGGCTACGAGACCCCAGAACACTGTTACCACAAAAAGTGAGAAGATGCTCGCCCACACATAGAAGACTCGATCAATCCACGGGCGCGCTTCCACTGGGAGGAAAAGGAGGCTCGCCCAAAAACCGATTAGACAAGCAATAAAGAAGCGATTCACGAGAGGTACAAAGACGCCACGCGAATACCTAGACGCCACCCACGAGTATGCTGGAACTGCTACGATGACCATGACCAAGAACACGGCAGTCCACAGGTACTGGAGGTTGCCTCGGTCTTCGGCCGCGATCTCATCTCGCACGGCCCTCAGGATGTACCACGCGAACATGATGAAGAAGCCGTAGGCCGCAGCCCACAGCATTCCCTTGAACTCTTCGTCATCCCTGAAGTCAACGACGTAGCCGATCAGCCCTTTTAGCACGCGCACGCGGACCTCCAAGCAGTTAGCAGGCCATAAATCTCGATGGCTAAGCCTCGGTTAGCCCCCTGTTCGAAACAGCATCGGCTATGGGCTCAAGCGCTGCATCATAGGGTTACTGTAGCCGCCTCACCAGAAGTTGCGAGAGCGGTAGGCATGATTCAGGACGCCAGCCCGGTGCAAGGATGAGCGGAACTACCTACACTGTCTACTTCAAAATAAAGTAGTCGCCGTATTCCTGTGATGACGCTAAATCGGATAAGGCAAGGAGCCACAGCACCATGAATCAAGATTGCCACGTTGTCCCTGAAAGATCACTGACAAGATCCTCAGGTCTCATGCTGACCCTAGCCTTAGTTTTGTTGCCCAGCTCCTTTCTAGCCGGCACCCTCGAGGTCGGCGCCCAGGAACCTGCTCAACCCACATCTGGTCAACAGGTAGTCCTTGTAACAGGCTCTACATCCGGCCTGGGCCGTGAGGTTGCACTTCGGCTTGGAGCGATGGGATGGCACGTCATTGTGCACGGACGTAGTCAAGAACGCGGGATGCAGGTCGTGGACGAAATCAACAGTCAGGGTCCGGGCAATGCACGATTTTACAGAGCTGACCTGGCTTCTTTTGATCAAACGAGAGCATTCGGTGAATCGCTCCTGAGGGATTACGAGCGTATGGACGTTCTGGTGAACAATGCGGGCTTCGGTTCAGCACCCAATGAGCGCTTGGTGTCAGAAGACGGACACGAATTCCGATTCCAAGTGAACTACCTGTCCACTTTCTTGCTCACCCACATGCTCATGCCTCGTCTACGCTCGAGTTCGCCTTCCCGCATCGTAAATGTCTCTTCGTTAGCTCAAAACCCTATCGATTTCGATGATGTAATGATTGAAAACAACTTCAGCGGCGGGAGAGCTTACGGCCAAAGCAAGCTCGCCCAGATCATGTTCACCTTTGACCTGGACGGGGAATTAGATGGAACCGGTATCATGGTGAACTCCCTTCATCCAGCGACATATATGCCCACCGGTATGGTGCTGAGAGCGGGCGCTCAACCTCGTGCGACGATCGACGAAGGTGCGGATGCGGTGATGCAGCTGGTGGTATCTGATGAAATTGAGGGCGGTCAATTTTTCCGGGGGCTAGTACCGGCACGAGCAAATGCCCAGGCCTACGATATGCAGGCCCGAGCTAATCTCAAGGCACTAAGTCAGGAGTTAACCGGAGTCCGCTGAGATTTGGCCTAGGGGGTTCCGACTAGCCTCTCCCTAACGCTTGTCAGGTAATAAGCTCCCCTACTGGCGGGCATGCCACGCTGCTAACACCTCGGCTTCCCGTTCAGCGGAGATGCCCGACCTCAGATCTGCCTGACGTTCTGGAGGGCGGGAGAAGTGATAGTCCAAAGTCTCCTGAGCGGTAACCGCTAGCGGCCGGAATGTCAGACCAACCTCGACCTCTGGTGTGAGATCAAAGCGAGCGAAACCTTCAGATCCTGGGGTAGGTGGTCTCCATACTGGCATGTGTGAATACGGGCGAATCCCTATTTGGGTAAGGAATTCGAGGTTGACCCAGGTGAATGTCGTCTCGGCAGTAGTGATCGCTCGGATCCCATAGAGCAATTCAGCCATCGGCCTAGGTGTCCTCGGCCCAACACCATTAAATACTCCAGCCGTGCCATCTTCTGCCATGCGGATCATCCATTCTGTAAAGTCTCGCACGTCGATGATCTGCACCGGATCAGTAGGTTCACCAGGAGCAAGAACTTCACCACCACGGTTGATCCGTACAGGCCAGTATGTGAAGCGGTCGGTGTCGTCACCTGGGCCGATAATGAGTCCAGGACGAACAATATTGGTGCGGCCTACGAAGATTCGTTGCGCTTCGCGCTCTGAGAGTGCTTTCGCGAGCCCATAGGGCAAAGATTCAGCATCCCTGCTAACACCAGCACTCTCGTAGGTGTACGTCGGCGCATCAGCCGTCATCGGCACGATGCTCGTATCCGAATAGGCCGAGCGTGACGAAACATAAAAATACAGGCCCACCGAATCCTTCAGAAAATCAGCTGCCAGGCGTACCCACTCCGGGTTAGATCGGGAGTTATCGATGACAACGTCCCATGACCGGCCTGCTAGCGCATCGAGTTGTCCATTTCGATCCCCGACAAGCCGCTCGACACCAGGAAAGAGGTGAGTGTTCGTTCGACCACGGTTGAAAAGTGTGACAGTGTGCCCACGATCTAACGCATATCGCACCTGATGAGGACCAATGAAGCCAGTACCCCCAAGTATGAGAATGCGGATAGCTCTTCGCGCAGGCGACTCAGGCTTGCGGAAAGAACCTGCAACTAGGGATTCCGGGCTGATCCCGAGGCCCAAGCTGCCAGTAGCTGCAGCTGTTAGTCTCAGGAAGTCTCTTCGATCAGTCGGCATCTACGTTCTCCAGTTCTCATGCAGCGATCTCTGCTTATTGTTGTTACAACCTGCATCGAGCAGGGCCATCTCTACAAGCGCATATTCAGCAAAGAGGAGCTTGGCAGGCTGTGTGTCCGCTGCTAATTGATCAGGTCGAGTCTCAGGAGAGCCTTTGAATCAGAGAGTTCCAGCTCAGTCCCATAGGATGCTGACAGATCATCTAGGCGCCGCAGGATAGAGATCGCTTGTGTGCCTATAGCAAGCTGTGCGAGGCCGCGACGTGACAGGAAGTCAAGGTCGTCAAAGTCCGCGCGGTAAGTTTCCCCCTCATCTAGGTCCAGGGGAGTGAATTCAAGTTGTATAACGCGACCCTTGCGAATGATAACTTCAACAATCAAGCCATCCCAAGGACGGTATTCATCGTAACCACCTACTTCAGGATTCAGGCCCTGGTATGCGAGGCCACCAAGTTGGCGTATCAACGGCTTCCCGTCATAGATCTCAACGCCATCGAAGGCCCGGGAGCCATGACCTAAGTACATCGATGCACCAGCATCGAGAATTGCATGGGCGAAGTCGCTTTGCCACTTGGCCACGTCATCCACCCAGATATGTCCGTCGCTGGTCGAGTCCCCTGGAGCCACCTCATTGAATTCCTCAAGGTCGATTTGGAAGTGCTGATAGTAGAGCACAAAATCTGCATTGGCGGCGGCATCACGGACCACGGCAATATTCCTGTCCCAGTCATCTTGTTGGCCCGTCCATACTCCGTTCACGGCGTGTTTAATGGCACTTCGTTCGTCGTGGCTCGTTGTGGCAGCCACCAAGGCAATCGTGAAGTCGCCGACTGTTAGGTAGCCTGGACTAGTCGCCTCAGTGATATCAGGACCAGTTCCGGCATACACGACACCGTTTACCTCCGCTGCCGCACGGGTTGCTTCCACACCACAGTCTCCGAGATCCCACGCATGATTATTAGACAACGACATGAGATTGAACCCTAGATCTGCGAGGAAAGTCATCACCTCAGGTAGCACGGCGTGGGGTCCTCCGGAGTTTCCGGGTCGATTTTCAGCTTGCAGCCGAGGGGTCCCGAACGACACCTCGTAATTTTCGGATACACCGCATCGATCACTCTCCGAAAGCACTGCCATCTCGAAATTTGTGAATGCGATGTCCGCACGCTCGAGGATCGGGCGAAGAGTTCCATACGGGTTCTCCCAACGAATCCGCGGATCCTTCTTGATCAGTGCTTGGCCAGCGAGAACCAGCCTTACTTCAGATTCCGTCTGGGAGTTCGAGCAGGCGGTGGAGACTGTAGCAATCGCGATAATGAGAATCCGATAGGACATGCGCGAACGAACTCCTTAACCAAGTAAGAACTAAACAACAAACACCTACTACTCGAGATTTAGCGGACTTCGAAAAACGAGCTGTCAGCGCTGAAAGCCGAAAAAATTCCGAGCGCGCCGTGGACGTTTGATGGTGGCTCATTGAGGTCACGTGAATCCTGTTGGAGCCCCCTATATAGGTCCACGTACTCTTCGTTCACTCGATATAGCTTTAAACGGTGCTGGCCATAATGGGTCAGCATCACCGCTCTTACCACCGAGCTGTCGGCTGCGGTGGGTTGCTGGATAAGCCTTGCTGCGAAGCGTGAGAAGATCGCTGTAGTCGGTAGGATCTGTGGTGCCTCTTCTATATTGTCTATGACGACGAAATGAAGTTGGTCGCCTGTATTCGTCCAATTAGCTGTGATTCTCCGATTCAGAAGACTCCCGGGACCTTGGCCACGCTGTGGGGGGAAAGTCGGAGCAATCAAGCTGTCAGCAGACAAGCCCAGTCCGACAGGAGCCACAGGCACAACAGTTTCCGCTCTAGCGGTTCGGCCATTCACTGTGGCTTCCAGGCGGAACACGTCCCCAATCTGGATATCGAGGTCGTCACCTGGATAATAGTACCTGCCAGGCTCGCCCGACGTAGGCTGGAGATCAAAGCGTTCGGTGCCCCTGAATATCGTGATCTCTGCATTGGAAATCACCGGCGCTACCTCAGTTGAATCGGCATCAATTGGCAGCACACCACTTACTGTCACCCACTCGACCGGCTCATCCGCAAAAATAAATGCTTGAATGACAAATGTGTCCGGATCGGGGGCTACAAACGCCAAGTCTCCCTCACAGGCCAAGGACCCCAGCACACAAACAATTACGGTGAACCAATTGCGCATCACTTTTCCCCTCATCGTAGGCCTACCCGAAGTCCAATACTCGGCGTAAATCCGAGTGTTTTGACATCCGTGACAATCATGGGGAGTTCGTCCAGATCGAACTGACGGTACCAGATGTTGTTCCGTCCATAGGCGTTGAAGAGTGACAAATTCAATTCATAGAAAAACCGATCACTCTCGAAACGCCTCGTAGCTGCTACATCCATACGATGATAGGCGGGTAACCGCTGGCTATTTTTTTCACCAACGTGGATATACGAAAGCATACGCCCATCCAAGAGTTCTATCGGATACTGTGCCTCTGGGATCGTATATGGCCTTCCCGACCCGTAAACCCAGGTGCCAGACAGCGTCCACAGACCCGCTTGATAGCTAGCCACGGTTTTAAACTCGTGTTGTTGATCGTGACTAGCCGGAAAAGGGTTACCGTCATTGAAGCCCTCGAGTTCGTAATCGATATCAGCAAGTGTGTACCCGATCCATCCAGTCAGACGACCTTGCTTTTTCTGAGCTAGAAACTCGATGCCACGTGCCTCACCGGTGCCGGTGAAGAATAAATCGCTCAGTGCTTGCCCGGGCCTGCGTCTGGACCTGGTAGAGAACTGAGAGACGCCGGTGAGATCCTTCTGGTAGGCCTCAACATCAAAGAGATAGTCATCGTTTTCCCAACTCGCTCCAACAATTCGGTGCTCTGCGAACAACGGATCCAGTCGCTCCCCAGCAAGCACCCAGAAATCTCGACTCCCCTCAAGCACATCCTCATTCTCAATCCGTTTCACAAACTGGTAGTAGCGACCCCATGCTCCCTTTAGACTAACGCGATCTGTAAGCTTGAAGTGAATTGAGGTACGAGGTTCCCAGTACAGGCTTTCTGTTTGATCGTAAGACGAAGCTCGAACTCCCACCGTTAGATTGAACCGGTCAGAAGGCAGCCAACGATGTTGTGCGTACGCAGATGTGAGAGCTCCCGTGCCCCCCATATCTAGGCCGCCACGAACTGAGTCTCCCTGAAGTCGCTGGAAGCTGTACGCCACTTCGGTATCGGTAAATTGGAAGCCAAGCCCTATGTCAGACGCCTGAAATGGGCGCCAGGTGTTGTCTAGCCTAACGGTAAAGTCAGTGACCTCATTATCCTCACGGAAACCCCGGGAGAACCGGGAGGATGCCACGTCGAGTGCGGCTTCACTGAAGTACTCCGAATAGGCGACAAGCACATCGCTCGTGAAGCGACTACCCCAGGCACGTGACCAGCGACCACTGGCCCCTCGGTTGCCCCAGTCAGAGACATCCACCCGATCCGGGGTGAGCCTTGTTTGACCATTGGGGGTAGTGATCTCATTACCCAGAGACGACTCATCCAACTTGTCCTCACCAGCGTACACCGAGAGCGCAACGACGTCGGAGTCAGTCGGTGAGTAACTCAGCTTAGAGTTCAGGTCGTAAAAAAAGAAATCGGGCTGAATCGTCTGCTGCTGAAAGTTACCAAACCCACGACCACCGGGGCCACCACCTCGTCCTCCTGGGCCAGTCGGTTGGGGTTCCTCTTCTTCCTCACCTTCAAGTGTGTTGAAGATGCTATTGTAGAGTCCGGTCCGGATCACATCAGTATAGGAGCGCCGGGCTGACACGAGCCATGAGCCTTTCCCTCCGAGAGGCACTTCTGTAACTGCACGGGCACTCAAAAGATTCATGCCCGCTGACATGTTGAAATTTTCGTTGTCTCCAGCCTTGCCGATCATATCAACAACACTAGACGTACGACCACCGTACCGGGCAGGAAATCCACCTTTGAACAAACGGACATCCTTGATTGCATCAGCATTAAATGCGCTGAAGACACCAAAAAAGTGGTCGACATGGTAGACAGTCATACCATCGAGAAGTACAAGATTCTCATCGGGTGTCCCTCCACGAATGAAGAGTCCCGAACTTGCGTCATTGGTCCCGCTCACTCCTGGGAGAAGTTGCAGGGTTCTAAAGATGTCGGTTTCTCCGAGCGAAGGCAGCGTAGCAAGCTTTCGAGGAGAAAGCTTGATGACACTGATCTCGTCCGTCGGCTGAATGATGCCGGTACTCGTCTCGACCGTAACACCCTCTAGCTCAAAAGCATCCGGCTTCATGAGAATGGAGAGAGGAATTGCTGCATCCTCGTTGATCTCGACTTCAAGAGGTAGGTATCCTAGGTACTCTACCCGGAGAGTGTGTGCTCCTAGCGGGACGTTCACTAGCGTAAAGCGGCCAAACTCATCAGTGAGTGTTCTGAAGCGTTCTCCTACCAGCAACACCAACGCATTCGGAAGCGTCTCATTGTTCAAAGAATCCCGGACGATTCCTGTTACGTCACTCGCCTGAGCGGACAACCTGTTTGCGGGAGCATTTAGGCCCAGCCCAAGACACACAACACCCAACCACACGAGGGTGCGCCTACGATGCCGGGGACACAGCTTCTGCACAAAGACCAACCTCAGCCCTCCATAGTTGAACTCTGAATTCTACTACGAGAGTTCCATGGACTACTATTCGTTAATAGTTGATCAGCACAGCAATCCTTAATACGGGTACCAAACTGCTCTGGTCACCTGAATTACTGCTATGCCTGAGAGGCATTCCAGGCCTGAAGGATTTCTCTTTCTCGCTCCCGAGTCCACCCAAAACTTCGGTTCTCCCTTTCCTCCGCTGGCCTACTCTTATCCCACTCCAGCGTGTCACGTGCTGTCACAGAAAGTGGCCTAAAGGTCAGCCCTGCATCGACAGCCTTCTGGTACGTCACAAACATCAACGCGTCCCCGGGAATCCAAGCTGGAAGATCGCTCCATGGGGCTACTCCATTATTCTCCAAAAAATCTTCGGGAACCCACGTCAGGTCGAATGGGTTTGATGCCACAGTACCAATTTGTTCAAGCATCTCTCCCATCGTGAGCCTGTACCCAGGCCCAACACCGTGGAAGTCTCCGGTGGTACCATTCTCGGCAAGACGCACAATCCATTCGGTTAGATCCCGCTGATCAATGATTTGGTTTGCATGCAGTGGGTTTCCGGGTGCGAGCACTTCCCCTCCCTCATCAATGCGCACGGGCCAGTAAGTGAACCGATCAGTTTGATCTCCAGGACCCACGATGAGGCCAGGCCGAACAATGGTGGCACGTCCCGGGAAGGCTGCGTGCACGATGTCTTCACTTAATGTCTTCATCAACCCATAGGGTGCGTCGTCGCCGTCCATCCAACCCTCTGGGGGAGAGATCCTGGTGAAGTTTTCGTCAACGATCGGCTCCATGATGATGCGATCCTTGTACTCCCACCCGAAGCCCTCGATCTCATACGCAGAGATTGAAGACACGAACACGTAGTGATCGGCGGCGTCTCGCAGGAGTTCCGTGCTCTTCTGTACCCAGCGATAGTCCTGGGCATTGTTGTCCAAGACAACGTCCCAAGTCCTGCCTTCCAGGGCAGTGTGGTCATCGTTTCGATCACCGATTAGGTGCTCGACACCCGCCGGCAGTTCAGTGTCGCTACGACCTCGGGTGAAGATACTCACCTCATGTCCTCGCTCTAGCGCGTAGCGAACCGTGTGGGGGCCAATAAATCCTGTCCCACCAAGAATCAGCAGTCGTTTGGGATTGAGGTCATCGCTGCATGCTGACGCGCCTCCGAGTGCAAAACCAGCACCTACCAAGCCAGTGGCCTTGAGAAAGTCTCTGCGGGTCGGGGTCATAGCTGTTTCTCCATCATGCTTCCCTGTTGTCGACGATCGGGTCCTTCACGCTGTACGGTCAATTCCGTGTACATATGCTTCAGCGGATCTCTACATAACGCGCCAGCCGATCCACTTCCTCATCATCGACGTACTTGCCGATCTCACGACTAAACTGCGCCATTGCTGCGTAGGGCCGATACTCTTCGAACTCGTGCTGCATGCGTGGGCCAACGCCCGGAATGCTGAGAATCTCTGCTTCCGACGCACTGTTGAGGTCGATGCGCACATAGACGTACTGAGCCAAACGGGCCAACTCCTCATCGTCCACATACTTGCCGATTTCTCTGTGGAACTGCGGGAGAGCGATATAGGGGCGGTACTCCTCGAATTCGTGGAGCATGCGATTCCCGACGCCGGGGATCAGGAGGATCTCCTCATTCGTCACATCATTGAGGTCGATCGGGACCCATAATGCGCCGTACAGCTGATCGTAGGTGCTCTCGGAGACATGCCCCTCGATAGCCTCATGGAACTCAAGCATTGAGAGGAATGGCCGGCCGGCTAAGATCTCCTCGACCACAGTGTTGTTTAGGCCTGGCACTGCTGCCAACTCATCAGAACTCGCCAGGTTCGGGTTGAGTAGGCCAAGGTTCTCCCCGACCTGCGCCATGGAAGGCGCCGCCAGAAGAAAAAGCCCTAGAAACGAAAGCGTTATAATTCGGTATGCGGCACTCATTCTTATCCCTCCAGTAGTTGATTTTCTGCTTCTTTTTGTTCGAAATCCCCGCCAGTTGCCATTAACGTTGGGTGTCGAAAGCAAGCTAACAATCCCAATAACCCGAGTTGAACCATCACACCCGGAGCCAGCGCAGGGATCGCCCCTTTTAGTGTCTCGAGGATTAACTCAGTATTCGCCATCGTAGGCCGGAGTTCCAATTCGAACTCAACATTTGCCTTCAAGTGCAGGTAAAGACCTACTCCAGCGGAAAGCACGTAACTGATCATGAGGAGTTGCAGTGCCCTTACGGTTGGCCGTGATGGCCTCAGGACTACAGCGGCCCCCAATACCAGGCCAGCCCCCAAGAGCGCTATCGGAGCCCACTGCCATGGATCCTCAAAATGCTCCAAGAAAATGAGTTCGATACCGGTACCGAGGATTGCAAATAGCAGCAAATAGAAAGCAAGGCGGCGCCAGATCTCAGTCATTGAACCACAACCGACGACTCTGCTATAACGATGGCAGACGAGGATGCCATAGCTTCAAAATATCCCACGAATCGGTTTGTTTCGAAGGAGTCGTACTCTGCCAGATTCTGGGCCCAACGGTAGCCGATAGGCTGAAACCAGAGCTCGACATGCAATGTGAACGGCGCTGAACCCGGATCGACACGGATCGAGTATCGGATATGGTCTTCTCCGGAAGCGAAATCGGTGTCCGAGGTAGCGGCACCTACGACGGCGACTCGCGGATCGCTGGTCGTGGGGTCGAAGCCCGCAGGTAAAACCCGGTTGTCCTTCACCCAGTGCTCAGCCGACATCAGGCCGGTAGTCACTCGTCCGTCCTCATCGGCCATCACGGCCTCATAGATCTGCACCTGGTCGGGATTCGAGATCTCGGCATAGTGCGGCTCGTACCTCTCCCCGTCAGCGTCGTGGTCGTTGCCGACGATACTTCCGTCAGGGGAGAATGCACCAGACTCGAAGACCATCCGCCCGTCACGGTCTACGATCGTCGCGTGTAGCCACGCTCGGCGCGAAGGATACGCGGTAGGAAATTTGTGGCCGGCGAGATTGTTGATTTCCACAACCGCTTCCAGGATGCCTCCGGCAAGTTCGCCGTTCCGCAAACTCAAAGCCACCGTCTTCTGCTGCAGGTGGCGCTCCGTCCTGTCAGCGGCGAGCACCAACTCCTGCGGAAGGGCAACCACACCGAGTTCGTCGCGATATCGATTGAGCATGCGTAACATGAAAAAATTCCCACCTCGGAAGACGTGCCTAGAGACATCTGGACGCGCACGCCCTAGCACGCTTGTGACCGGAACATCCTCACTCACCTCAGGCATGTGGCAGTCCTGGCAGCTCTCGCCATCTGTAGCGAAAGAGCTGGCCTTCCATTCCAGGTAGGGTGCTTGCTCTGGGAATTCAGGTCCCTCAGCACCTCCCGAGCGGATCGAGTGAGTGAACAGTGTGTGGCACGTCGCGCACAACTCGGAAGACTGAGTGTGTGTGCCTTCGGTCGGACGAAAGCCCGTGGCTGAGTGCATGATGCCGACCCCACCAGAGTCAGGTTCGAAAGGACCGTACACCGTTCTCCCTTCCGGAGGTGTTTCGTAGGCAATCCGATACCCGCCCGTGAAGCTCGCCTCAGTGCCGAGACCGTCCTGGGAGATTTGATGACATGCGGCACATGAGACGCCGTCCACGGCAAGCGCTGCCTCTCCTTCGATACTCTCGCTGGCTGGGAGGTGAGCAAAGACCGATCCGGTCCGACCAGACATGAGTGCCGAGGTCCGAGCCATCGGCATGTGGCAGCTACTGCACTTGTCTTCGATCATGTTGGAGGCGTCCGGGTGGTCGAGCATCTCCCGTCGGACTGCAGCCTGCCAGTACGGGTCACGGGCGCTGTTCGCCATCATCGAAGCCCGCCAGTCGTATCCGATCGAAACATCCAGGCCGTCAGGTGTGGCCACACCCTTGTGGCACGCAAGGCAGCGATCAGACGTACGGAACAGATCATCTTCGGGCGCCACTTCACCCATATCCCAGACCGGATGACCTCCGTCTCTGGAATCCACACGAGGATCCTCCGGTACGGCAGCAAGAAGCATCGCTCCGAGCATGAAGATGCCGAAAAGAACGCGCGAGTTGATCGTCTTCACCATCCCTCGAAGAAACCTCCATCGAACCAGTCCAGGAGCACGTAGAAGAGCAAGCGCACCGAGCGGCCGGCCCTGTGGGTGGCAGGCACAAGCAGGCCCACGTTGGCAAGCACGTGCTGCCGCGTATTCAGTGAAACCTGCACCTGTGGAACTATGTCCACGTCGGTCGCGGCATTGTCTTCGATGCTACGTTCGACGGATAGTTCAACCATGGGTGTCCAGCTGCGACCCCACTGGCCCTGGGAGAATCCCCGACCCAGCACCAAACGACCAAAGATTTCTTTGTCAGCTCCAGAATGGAGTGGTAGTTCAACACCAGCTTGAGCTTGAACGAATGCATCAGAAGGAAGGATTTTCCCGAAAGACGCGAACGCCTCTGCCAAAGCACCGTCGGCCCCGAGCCCCTTGCCTTCGTCCCCGGTCGGCAGGATGACCTCAGCCCCGAGGGAAAAGATCGTGCCCGACTCGATGCTATGGTGAAGCGCGTGTTTCATACCCAGCGTCACGTCTCCAAGCCCCGACGCCCAGCTCTCCCTACCCCTAGGGTCACGTTCTTGGCGCTGGTGACGCCATCCGTACGGGATACGGACCTCAATCTGACTACGGGGTCCAAAGCGACGTTCATAAACGAACGCGCTCCCGACCGAGCCTTCGCCCTCCACCGCGGCCTCGGCTTCGATCACCCACTCGTCCTCAGGATACGCCTTTTCAGTTAGAAGTGCTCGGGGAAAGTTCAATTCCCCTCTGGGCCAGGAGGTATCAGTGCAAAAGGTACGGATGTGCGCCATTACTCTTTCGAGCTGTTCAATATTGAGGGCCCCCCGAAACGCGGGCATCATCTCGCTAAAGCCACGCACAGGACCTCCTTCATGAGCAACCGCGATCCAATCTGCGTCTGGCTCGCGCGCTGCGAAGTCGCAATCTGTGAAATCAGGAATCTCTTCCTCGAATCCAATGAGCGAACGGTCTAAGCCACGCCCATCCAGTCCGTGGCAATTAGCGCACGAGAACTTATAGAGTTCCTGATCGGTAAGCTCAGACAGATCGTCCGGACGCTGCGCTTGTAGCTCTAGACCCCAGCCTGATAACGCCATAAGCGTCACAAGAAGAAATCCAAGTATGAGGGGCATGAGCCTTCTCATTCAGATAGGATACTCGGGGTCAGTTCCCGATTGCGAGACCGGAGGTGCAGAATCCGGAGATGAAATAGGATCAGCAGGTGCTATCACGTCAGCGGTGGCCAAGGCTCTTCCTACCTCAGCAGTGCGGGCCGCATCACGGTAGTGCTTATCTAATCTTGCTCCCCTTTTCACGTCTAGAACCCTCCCCGGCGTCTGGGCGGCGGAGGTGGTAGCTCGTCGACCACGTCCACCATCCTAGCTATCTCATCTTCGTTGGGGATTCTACCGGTCTGGGCCGTGACGTTGTCGAGCATGTGCTCTGCGTTACTGGTTCCCGGCGTCACCACGGTCACCGCAGGATGAGCAATGGCAAACTTCAAGAAGAACTGCGCCCAAGTCGTCGCGCCGAAGTCGGCAGCCCACTCCGGGACATCTCGACCCTCAACCCGACTCCAGAGCCGGTTGCGCCCAAACGGCAAATAGACCATGACAGCAATGCCGAGTTCTTGAGCGAGCGGGAAAATCATATCCGCAGCAGCACGGTTGTCGATGGCGTAGTCAATTCCGATGAAGTCCAATGGATACTCCCGCATGACCTCGGCTAGATCCGGGTAACGACCTCCACTCGTTGTGGTGATCCCGATGTAGCGAACGCGACCCTCAGCCTTGTACTCCTGGAGGATTCCGAGCTGGACCGGCGGGTCCCCGAGATTGTGTACCTGAATCAGGTCGATGACGGGCGTCCGTAGGCGCTCGAATGAACGCTCGACCTGAGCACGCGCCGCAGTTGGGTCCGCAGTGGCAGGGGCACCTCTACCCCGGCCTCCACCACCTCGTCCTGCTACATTCAGCTTCGTGGCCCAAAAAATGTGGTCAGCCATTCCCAGATCCTGAGCAATCTGACCGGAAACCTCCTCAGAAGCTCCATAACCGGGTGCCGTGTCGAGCACAGTCGCTCCATTATCGACCATGGTCCTGAGCACCTCCGTGAGCCGATCGATGTCCCCACTCCGAGCGGCCGCAGAGAACGTGTTCGCGCCTCCGAGACCGACTACAGGAATTCGTTCACCGGTCGACGGGATTGCCCGAGTCACAATGTCCTGGCCCTGGAGTGCGCTTAGCACACGCGGGTCTAGAGTGAGCGCCGCACCAGCCGTGGCGCTGATTCGAAGCCAATCGCGTCGGGTTACCATTGTATTCTCTCGTAACAAGGATTCTCTACTCAGGACAAGTTATCCTGTCGGTGTGCTGGAAACGACAGGGGCCCTTATACGGAGGCCCAAGTCCTATGCCTACTACTTCTTCCGCCCCATGATCCTCAAGATCCTTAGGAACAGATTGATGATGTCCATGTAAAGGGCGGCAGCACTGTCTACGGCGTTGTCCGGCGTACATGGGATCTTGTTGGCGCGGGCCCAGTCATAGCCGATATATCCACAAAATATCCCCGCCACAATCCAGTCGATCACGCCATGGTGGATCCCGAAGATGAAGATCTCCACCATTTCCACCACGATCACCGCCAGCAATGCTAACGTCAGGGCTCCTACGATTTTCTCGAAGAAACTCGGAAATATCGAACCCAGCGTCATCATCAGCATAGTCACCAGGGCCGTGACCCGGATCGCCGCTTGCACAAGTTCTGGGTCGTACTGGTGGACGACGACATTGACGATCAGCCCAAACGGCACCACGACCAGATTGTAGCCGACGAAGCTTACGAGTGGGTTAGAGGAAGTGTTGAAGAGGTAGATACCAGCAAAACAGGAAGCGAAGTACCCGCCGAAGAAGACCCATTGGTTGATCCCCGCGATCACCTGCGGGTCAATGGTTTGCACCATGATGTAATTAACCCCGAACCCATATAGGAGTACGAGCCCAATCATCAGGTTGTAAATCTGAGGGCTGATCGTCGACCCGCCTGTGTCCGTGCGATCAAAGACCGAGGTTTCTAACGGATTCAGTCTTTGGGATTTAGATTGCGCCATCATGCGTCCTAGGCCTCAGAGGTGGGGATACCATGGTGAGGCTAATTCCTGTCTCCGAAGTCGGATGGACAGGGCGGGTAGGCTGCGAGTAACTCATCCTCGAACCAGTCACCGCACTTTTCTCCCATATTGAAAGTACCCTTCTGCCTATACCGTCCGTCTTCGTAGAACCACTCATACGGGCCGTGAGGGAGACCATCTCGCAGTGTCGCCAGAAGTTGGATTTTCGCTTCGGTGCCTTCGAATAACCTGTAGACGGGTCCGTTGTAGGCACTCAAGGAACTCGATTCCACAAATACCCCACCCGACTGAATCAACTCATCTAGATTCCGTCCCTCTAATTCCTGAGCCATCCCATCTGGAGGCTGGCAAAGCAGAACAACAACTAGAGGTAATGCGACTGAGAATCTCATCAAATAGTTCCTGCTTTATAGGAGTTCAACTGCCACCGGTTTGAGGATATAAGAACCTGAACATACCGCTATCTGCACCAGAAAATGGCGAAGCCAGCTTGATGTCATCCCAAGCGTCGAGTTTTTCCCTGAAACGCATGAAGTAAGCAACAAAATCTCCGCCATATTGGAACGTGTACATAATGTCCGAGAAAGCACGGGTATGGGGGAGCCCGAACGCATGGCCTAACTCATGAACACACGTCAGATAAACAACGGTATCCCTGAATAGCGGATCGAGCTTCGCCCTCTGTGCAATATCGAGTCCGAGGCTTTCAGTATCCGGATGTACAAACACGTCAGCGGCCAACCGCCCTTCGACCATCCTTGCCCTCATTTCACCGTACATACCCTCTCCCGCGGCTACCCAATAGACGCGAATCGTCGCCGACTCTTCCGGACCAGGCACCATTTCCATAGCAGGATTGGTTTGCCGAGCCCACGCCTCGAGTGCCCATTCGGCCAAAACCCGATCTCCTTCCTTGAATCCGGACTCTTTTGAGCCTTCGGAAATGAAGTAGGTCAGGGGCTCCGACACATCCAGCTTCCAGACCCCTTGCTGGGAACTCACCGTGACTGGAGCGATAAGAGTTACGCCTGCAAACATCAGGGCGAGGTAAGAGAGCTTCACTTCAGACCTAGAGTACGGGATGCCGCTCGTGGAAGCCTGTAGCCTCTTGATATGCCTTGGCAAACGCAAGCAGCGTATCCTCACCATAGATGGACCCCATGAACGCGATGCCCGTGGGAGTTACCTGCTCCGTAAACCCATTAGGCACCGCCACGACTGGGTGACCTGTCATACTGGTAAGCGGATTGATCGACCTCCAAGGAGCCACTAGGACATCGATTCCCTCCAGTGCCTGTGCCAGTTCTTCCATAAGTAGCATGCGAATGCGATTGGCTTGCAGGTATTCAACCGCAGGCACGAGTTGTGACACACGTAACTCTCCACGGTGGTTCTGCCTCCGAAGCCCTTGGTCCTGGCCGGATCGTGCGAATTCGGCGAACCCTGCTGCTCGCTCGACATACTCGATGAAATAGGTCAAGTCGTTACGTGGAATCTCCACATCCTCAAGTGAGAATCCCATCCCCCGCAGTGTACTGAGCGTAGCCGCGGCATTGGCCCTGTCCTCTTCACTCCGCCGTGATTGTTCTTCCTCGAAGGCAGATGCAAAATAGCCTATACGTAGTGCGCTTATATCCGCCTCTCCATCCCAATTGAACGGTACACCACGTGGCACTGACATGTCCTTCCCGTCTGGGCCTGCGATGGCGTGCAGCACCACAGCACAGCCCTCAGCCGTCCGACACATCGGCCCGATCTTGTCTAAACTGTAGCCAGCTGCCATCACACCGTAGCGGCTCACACGCCCGAAGGTGGGACGGAGTCCAACTACACCGCAGCGCACTGCGGGAGAGAGGATTGATCCGCCAGTATCAGTGCCGATAGCAAAGCCCACTAGTCCCGCGGCGGTCGCGGCACCTGGTCCTGCAGAAGAGCCGCTCGAGCCCTGCTCAGGATCCCAGGGGTTATTCGTGCGTCCACCGAACCAGTTGTCCCCAAAAGCGAGTTCACCTGTAGTAAGCTTAGCCACCAGAATTGCGCCCGCTTCATCCAAACGTTCAACCACAGTGGCGTCCACATCGAATGATTGATTCTCGAAGGGCGCCGCTCCCCAGGTTGTAGGGTATCCGCGCGCTGAGATAATGTCCTTTGCACCCCACGGAATCCCGTGCAACGGACCACGGTAGCGGCCTTCGGCAATCTCCGTATCCGCCTGTTCAGCCAGGGCCCGAGCACGACTCTCGGTGAGAGTTACCACACAGTTCAGTGTTGGGTTATAACGCTTCAACCGACTGATATACATCTCCGTCAGCTCGCTGGGTCGCACCTGGCGGGACTCAATCAACTGCGCGAGATCCGTCACCGACCAGAAAGCTGCGTCTTCCAGATCGGTGGGCCGGGTCACCGGCAATCGCACTCCCAAACGCAAAGATCCTTCGACATGCTCGAACTCCATACCCGGGACCAATGGAATGAAGTGCAGTGGCGGCATGACGGCGTTTTCGAGAGGTATCGCCCGAATTTCCTCAAAGCGCTCAAGACTCTGATTTACCCCCTCGACGATCATCTCGAGTTCTTCGTTGCTAAAATCTAGGCCGGCCACCTGCGCTGCTGTCCTCGTCATCGCCAGAGTGACTTCCTGTTCTTCGGTTTCCTGTATACATCCCCACAAGAGACCGGGCATGAGCGTGGAAGAGAGTCCGATCCCAGAGAAGTATGAGAGAAAGCTTCGCCGTGATTGAGCGCCATCTTTGGCTACAGGGGTTTGCTCCATACTCTAAGTCTGCGTGGGAGCCCTGTAGATCCGCAACTTAGCCGGTAGGACATGGTGGGTAACTGACCATCCCTCTCTCTTCTAGCCACTCACCGCACTGTTCTCCGTCCCTGAACTCTCCCTTACTGATCAACTGACCGGTCTCATCATGGTAAAGCTCATAAGGACCATGCCACTTCCCATTTCTCAAGCTCGCCCAAAGCTCAACCATACTTGGGTTCCGCATGATAACGACTGGACCGGTGTACGGTTGAAATGTTTCCGGTGTCAAATATATGTCACCCCTCTGAATGAGCTCGTTGAGCTCCATCGGTTCCTGAGCCTCTAGGCTCAGTCGACCAACCGATACTAAAGAGAGAACGAATAAGAGAGTTCTCTTCATTTCTTAATTCTGTAGGTAAAGGGGTCCTGGCCGGCTAACCGGCCAGGACCCCTTTACCAGTTAGTGATCTATCGTGTGAAAATAAAACCTAGGCCGTGTCGGACAGCTTGTCGTACACGAATGCGGTGGCCACCCACATAAAGAGGATTATGCCAACGCTGTACAGAGCTGGCGTCAGCTCTCGACGCCCAACAATCACATAGCTGAAATCAACGAGTAGAATCTGTGATACAGCGATCACGATCGCTGTATTCATGGTTTGTCCGGTCTTTTGGACAGCCCAATCGAAGAACAGAACCGCAACGATCCAGTACAGAGCCGTACTGGCAATGACGTTGCTCACCATGGGTTCAAATGTCGGGTCAGGCATCGCGGGGTTAAAGACGTTTTGTACTAACACATAACCAATGACACTGCCAGTCACGACGGCCCCTATAATCGGCTTGATTCTATCGCCCATCGTTGGGTCTCCCTTGAACAGCGGATCTGAGGTCCGCTGCCCTCTTGTGGACAGAACGAACTGCTAGCCTAATTCTGCCTCTACACCCCCGAGATCCGCAACCTAAGCGGGTGTGCCAAACTAGATGCGAAGGACCTTGTCAATAAGATTTCCGACCCTTGCTTTCTGAGGGGAACTGATGGTTGGCCTGTCCCTATGAGGCTAATCTAACGAGCCAGGTCAATAGCTCTCCTTCGATATACTCTGAGACACCGGGTACGAATAGAACGATGAGTACGACGGCAATCATTATTCCACCGATAATCCACTGGTACTTTTTCATCTGAGGCTTCCGGTAACATCTGAGTCTGGTGGGGCCAACTCGAAAAGCCACGTCGTCCCTGCTTCTATCGTAGCAGGTGTCAGTCCAGACCTATACTTGCGGCTGAATTCTGCAGTTACACCCTCAACTTCCCTGCCAGTCATTATACGCACGAGATTGCGCTGATACCTCTTGCCATCAATACGAACGATAGCCCGACCATCTCGTTCCGCTTCCGCGGGCCACCTCTTCCATAGACGTCCGATAGTGCTGCCCATGTATCCAGACACGACATAAATCTTCCCTTCATGTTCGGCTACCCAGATCAAGCGGGACCGAGGGGGATCGAGGAGCTGAAGTTCGATGGTTCCTATATTGCGTACGAAAGTCCAATCCGGCTCTGGACCTGTTACCAACTCACCAGCTACAAGCCGCCCACCAGCGAAAACTGCAGATGGTCCGTCAGAATTACGTGCCGATACCGATAAAGCAGCAATGGCAACGACCGGAATCAGGATAAGTACTCCAATCACCATCAATAATTTGCGAGCGATTTTCATAGTTCACACGCCCCCTGTGACCTGTGCATCTTTAGACAGAACAACTATGGGATAACTAGACCTGAGCCTTGGGCTAGACCATGCATTTCGCAATGGTTCGCACCCTCAGGGTTGGTGAAGTCGAAGTTGATGAACGCCAAGCACTTCAGCTCTAGTTCAGCCTCTTCTAGATATTTCATCATAGCGTTGTGATCGGGGCCATCATTCGTTAAGTGCTCGTGAATACCATCGCTTGAGTAGATCTGTTCTTTTGGTGTGCCCGAAAGATCTTGGACTGTCTTGATGTTATTGAGACGTAAGATTGCTGTGAGTGTCTGCCAGAGTGTCAGACTCGTTTCATCAAGATCACACATAATGGCATCACGAATCGGCATCATGTAGGAAGCAACTCGAGCATATTCACGTTCGTTGTGAGCTGTGATCGATTCAGCTGACCGTCCTAGAGTCCAGCCTTCCTGGATCGGCCGACCCTGTGCTGGTTCAACCTCTCCGGACTCGGAAAGAACTACGTTCTGGCCCAGGGTCACGATGCTCGGATCAACCCGATGGCCACAGTCCGCTGTTTCTAAATCCGCCGGTGACGTCGAAGCACAAGCGAGTGTGCCAAGAAGCCCTATAAGGAGAACGGAAGCGCGCGCAAATCTAGACAAAAGGTATCGGTTAGTTCCCGTTCAATAGGCCAGATGGTTCGCGCCCCATCCCAACGGCCTGGAGCAGCTCCTTAGGTACCATCGCGTGAACGCCTACGTTTTGATCCACCAACTCAGTAATCCTAAGATCTACTGCCATCGAGATCACCGAGTAAGCTTCACCCGAAGACAAGTCCGTCCGCTCCATAAGAAACTCCACAGTCTCCCGAATAGCGATCTCTGTAGCCCTTTCCAGGTCTGGGTCAAACCCCATCAGTATGTGATGCGTCGGGGTTTCGGCGCGTGGCCAGTCGAGCGTCCAGTCTCGATGGACCAAGAACTGTAGGCTACCCTCAAGAGACGTCTCAAGCCCTGTTTGATTCACCTCACCGTCACCTTGTGCCGCATGGCCGTCACCAACTTCGAACAGAGCGCCCTCGACCCATACGGGGATATAGAGCGTCGTCCCTGCTACGAGTTCCTTCAAGTCCATATTGCCCGCATGACGGCCGGGAGGCACGCTGCTCACGCGGCCTGAGTCAGGCGGCGGTGCTACGCCCATGCTACCAAAAAAAGGTTCTAGCGGAACCACGATACCGGGAGCGATTTCTGCCTGGTCATTCTCGGTGTCGATCCGGATTAGGCGTGAGCGGCGGTCAGCATCACACAGATCCCGCACGAAGCCGCTGCAGCCGTTGTATCCGTAGTCTATAGAGTACCCTACGGACAGAATCCGGACCTCCAGGACATCTCCCGGCCGGGCACCGTCAACATGAATTGGCCCTGTGAGGATATGGCCGCCCGGCCCTCGATCAGTCACCTCATCATAGATTGCCGAGAGCTCGGGCTGAACCTCAGCTGCCGGGAGCCCCATCTGCTGAAGCCGCGTGGGGCTGCTCGTAAGCATGGTCGTGACTTCGACCACGTCACCCGACTGGATCCGGAGCACACCGGGCTTGGTCGGATCGTAATAACCAAACGCAACCGTTGTGGGGCCGGCGACGAGTTCGTGGGTCGTCGGTAACTCTCCATCAACACACCCAAGAGTGATCAGAGCGAGAGAGAGTGACAGGGCTTTGTTCATCAGATAATCCTCAGTGTCTAAGGCCTTTTTCAAACAAAGTTCTTTCAGCGCTTAGGGGTCCCACCTGAGTGGTGACTGGCATACCAATAGTCTTGATGATATGCACCAGGAACTTAGCTGATTCTGTGTCACTGGCATTCTGAGAAACTACATGGATATCATCAGGGTCTTCATAGAACATTTCGCCTCGTGACAGGGTCACTAACTCCCCTCCCGCGACTTGCATGTTTACTCGACCTTCCAATACATAGACGAAAACATGGGCATTATGACGATGGGGTGAGGATTCCTGTCCAGGAACGAGGGTTATTTCAGAAACCAAGATCTCTTGGTTTTCTGGCAACTCAGGCAATGGCATACTTAGTAATTGCCCCTCAACACCATTAAATGGAATGACCATACCCAGAAGTAGTCCAAGGATTAGGTTCTTTTCTTTGCTCAGTGATTCCATCATTTCCTCCTCATCGAATGTGCAAAATAGGATTGGTTAGGGGATTACTTATCTAACAAAACTTTCAAAGATTTGTTTACTTCCTTCAACTGGTTTCTCATCTCTTTTGAATGAGATGAAATCCTGAATACAAACCACGGGAGTAGTATCGCAAGGACAATTAATCCTACCCCAGCAAGAGTTAAAACGAGTATTAAATTATCCAAGCCTTCAAACATTTCATTTCCTCCTCATCGAATGTGCAAAATAGGATTGGTTAGGGGGTTACTTCCATAATTAAAAAGATCCAAAAAGCGTCGTCAGTCACTGTTAACAGCATCGTTTCCGATAATGCGACCCGACTGTAGCTCCCCCCTCATGGTAGTCCAGAATATTGCAAAACCTGCAAAGCCGAAGGGAATCGCCGTCAAAAAACCATCCACCAAGGCACCCTGCATGGTCATCATTCCGTAGGTTCCCATGTTCCAGAAATTGGCCCCGAGCCATATGAGGACACCTACGATCGCAGCGTCCTTAGCAGCCTCTTGAGGCCCTGAGGGGTTCTTCCAAGAGAGAACGATCGTGAGGAGCAGAGCACTAACGACGGATGAGAGCACCTGAAGTCCGACGTTGGGCGAAGCAAGTTGCTCTACGGTGACCATCTGTTGGCTGAAGAAATCAACCAAAAGAACGTCCCACATTACGTAGGCAACGAGCATCATCCCCACTGCACCATTGAGCGTGCCTACCAAAAGTTTCTTAGCATCCATTGTATCTCTCCTCTTTAGTATAGTGTGTAACCTACCATTAAATGACTAACTGCGATCAACAGCAGTAGTGCTCTCTTCAGGTGTCTATTCAGTATACGGCACTAATCGAATGAGCAAAATTGAGTTGGGATATTACCCTCCTACCAAGGACCATTTATAGCTAGAGTCCATCCATCTCTTTGCATATTAACGAAGAACGTCGAACCATCAGGAGAGAAACAGGCCCCGGCAAATTCTCCGTTACTATTGAGATTTCTTGCTAGTTTGTACAC
>DUBS01000005.1:0-2396 GCA_012960225.1 Gemmatimonadota bacterium
GTGAAGGTGAGCCGTCCATTCGCTAGGTTATTCTCTATAAGTGACTGAAGACCTGGCTCATAGATCGTCACTTCACCGTTGTTAAGACAAGACACTTTGTCTGCATCTACATCCGCACAGACAACGTCGTTACCTGATTCGGCTAGACACCCTCCTACCACTAGGCCAACGTAACCACTCCCGACTACGGCTATGTTCATCTAGAGAACTTGGTGGAAAAAGGGACTGCGTCCTATTACGAGTCGCAAAATAGATCTATCCTCAAGTAAACAGAACCCTTGGAAGCCCTATGGATAGTCCGTGTAAACAGGAAGGAAATGAAGGACCCGACTAACTACTGACCTTGAGAACTAGCCGCTTTCAATTCGAAAAGTTGATCGCGGAGAACCGCGGCGCGCTCAAAATCCATTGCTTTCGCAGCCTCAGCCATCTCTTCCTCAAGAATCTTGGTAAACTCCTCGCGGTCCAGTTCAGCAACGTATGTATCCATCTGCTCTTTCTTACTCACTGGCTCGTGACGAGCATCAGCTACACGGGTTGAGAACTCGATCTCCGCCAAGCTCTTCTGGATTGATTCCGGTTTAATTCCGTGCTCCTCATTATGCGCTATCTGGACCTCCCGGCGCCGACTGGTCTCGTCGAGACACCGTTTCATGGATGCTGTCACCTTATCTGCGTACATAATCGCTTTGCCGTTCACATTACGGGCCGTCCGCCCGATGGTCTGGATAAGCGAACGAGCATCCCTAAGGAAACCTTCTTTGTCCGCATCAAGGATTGCGACAAGTGACACCTCGGGGAGGTCGAGACCTTCACGGAGTAGATTGATGCCCACGAGTACATCGATCTTACCGAGTCTCAGTGAACGGAGTATTTCCATCCGCTCGATTGTATCTACCTCAGAGTGCATATATCGCACCCTAACTCCAACGGACTGCAGGTATTCTGATAGGTCCTCCGCCATTCTCTTCGTGAGCGTAGTGACCAGAACGCGCTCACCCTTCGTTTCGCGATCACGAATTTCTGCGAGCAAATCATCGACCTGACCCTTCACTGGACGCACATCGACAGGTGGATCGACAAGGCCAGTTGGGCGGATGATTTGCTCGATCACGACGCCACTAACGCGATCAAGCTCCCAGTCCCCCGGTGTAGCTGATGCGTAAATAGTTTTAGGCACAAGTTCAGCCCACTCGTCAAACTTCAGAGGCCGGTTATCTAGTGCTGAAGGCAACCGAAACCCGTGTTCTATGAGCGTGAGTTTTCTCGAGCGGTCTCCTTTATACATCCCGTTAATCTGAGGGATTGAGACATGTGACTCATCAACGATGGTGAGGAAATCGGATGGAAAGTAGTCAAGTAGACACGCCGGCCGCTCACCCGATTGCCTCTGGCTGGTGTACCGCGAGTAATTCTCAATCCCCGGACACGTTCCGATCTGAAGCATCATCTCAATATCAAACTTCGTGCGCTGCTCAAGCCTCTGGGCTTCAAGTAACTTCTCCTGTGTGCGCAAGACCGCCACATGGTCATGCAGTTCTTCCCGAATGAGAGGTACGATCTCTTCGATGGTGCGTCGTCGAGTTACATAGTGACTCGCAGGATAAATTGCGGTTCGATTAAGCGTGGAGATCACTTCTCCAGTCAGTGGATCAAACCTTGTGATACGCTCGATTTCGTCTCCCCATAACTCAACACGGATCGCCTGTTCCTCGTAGGCCGGAAAGACCTCGACTGTATCACCCCTAACCCTGAATGTGCCTCGCTCGAAGAGGTAATCATTCCGTTTGTACTGGATATCGACTAGAGCCATCAGTATGTCTCGCCGGGGCATCTCAGACCCAACCTCGAGGTGGAGCATTAGGCTCTTGTAGTCCACAGGATTTCCAAGGCCGTAGATACATGATACCGAAGCCACCACGATGACATCTTCACGTTCCATCAGCGAAGATGTGGCACGTAGCCGAAGTCGCTCTATATCCTCGTTAATCGATGCGTCCTTCTCGATATAGGTGTCCGTCGCAGGAACGTAGGCCTCAGGCTGGTAGTAATCGTAGTAAGAGACGAAGTACTCTACGGCGTTGTTCGGGAAGAGAGACTTCAGTTCACCATAGAGTTGGGCTGCTAGCGTTTTGTTATGGGACATGACCAGGGTCGGTCGTCCGTGTTCCACAATGACATTCGCGATTGTGAACGTCTTACCGGTACCAGTCGCTCCAAGCAGAACCTGATCGGTCTCGCCCTGAGTTAGCGCAGCGGACAGCTCAGTGATGGCCTGAGGCTGGTCTCCGGCAGGTGTGTGGGCAGATACAAGCTGAAAACCATTCGAAGTGGAACTCATTCACTATGCCCAACCGAAGTCTTGGTCGTCCATATGTTCCCGTCGCTCCAACTCC
>DUBS01000005.1:2422-3227 GCA_012960225.1 Gemmatimonadota bacterium
GCGTCACTTTCTCGAGGTGAGCGAGGTCTCTCACTTCGACTGAGAACTCTCCGGACACCCCTCCGTCTGTAGTCCGCATGTCAGCATTTGAGATGTCGGTGCCAGTATCCGTAATCGCCTTGGCAACATCAGAAAGCAAACCTCTCCGGTCTGTCCCATTCATATACAACTTCACGAAAAAGCGATCATCTTTCTCTGTCGCCCATTCAATATCTACCCGCCGCTCCGGATCTCGTGAGAGGGTAAGGACGTTGGGGCAGTCATTGCGGTGAATTGACACACCTCTACCACGAGTGATGTACCCAATCACCGAATCACCCGGTACTGGCTGACAGCACCGGGAATATTGAACCATAAGGTTGTCCACTCCTTGGATTCGAACACCTCGGCCCGAGATTCGGAGTCGTGTCGCCAAGCGCTCCCATGCCGTTGGAGACTTTTTCGAAACTTCGACCGTATTATGATCAGGGTAGAACTGTTTGATGACCCTAGTAGGACCCAGGTCACCTCTTCCTAACGCAGCATACACCTGATCCATATCTTGATAACCCAAAGCAGTTATAGCTGTACGAAGTTCATCCTGTTTGTCAGGCAGCGCCAGCTTCGCTTTCTTGAGAGTACGCTTAAGAAGATCTTTCCCGATCTTGTGCGCTGATACAAACTCTTCGCGCCGAACCCACTGCCGAATGCGGGTTCGGGCCCGAGACGTCTTGACGAATGCAAGCCAGTCCCGATTCGGACGCTGCTTCCTGTCAGTTATAACCTCCACGGTGTCACCATTATTGAGTTCGCGAGAAAGGGGAGC
>DUBS01000005.1:3377-3637 GCA_012960225.1 Gemmatimonadota bacterium
GAAGGAATTCCATAAACTCCTCCGGCTCCGCCGTGTCCTGCTGCCATTCAAGAACCTGCCGAAACCAAGTCAGTGCTTCATCCACTTCACTGTCACCCCTCTTGTCTCCTTCATCTTCCTTGTACCGCCAATGCGCTGCAATCCCGTACTCCGCAGTACGATGCATTTCCTCAGTGCGAATCTGGATCTCGTATGAACGGCCAGTTGACCCGAAAACCGCGGTATGCAGAGAGCGGTACATATTCGACTTGGGCGTAGCT
>DUBS01000005.1:3650-6127 GCA_012960225.1 Gemmatimonadota bacterium
CGTTCGGGTACCGGTGTCCACTTACTATGAATCACACCTAATGCAGCGTAACAATTCTGCACCGTATTGGTGAGCACCCTGACTGCCATGAGATCATAGATCTCCTCGTAGGGCCTGCCTCGGTCAACAATCTTGCGGTGGATAGACCAAAGATGTTTCGGCCTACCAGCTACTTTCGCCTCAATACCGGCTTCGGTGAGTGCTTCTTCAAGTGGTCTCCTTATCTCAAGGATCTGCCTTTCACGCTCCTTTCTGCGGCGCTTGATCTTCTTGATGAGCGCCCGGTACATCTCAGGTTCCAGAAACTTAAAAGCTAGATCTTCAAGCTCCCATCGGATTGCTGCCATGCCCAATCGGTGAGCGAGAGGTGCATAAATTTCTCGGGTCTCAAGTGCAATCCTATGGCGTCGATCCTCTGACAGATGCTCAAGGGTACGCATATTGTGCAGTCGGTCAGCTAGCTTCACGAGAATGACCCTGGCATCCGCGGCCATTGAGAGAAGCATCTTACGGTAGTTCTCCACTTGTCTTTCAGTGGCGGACCGGAAGCGCACTCTCCCTAACTTGGTAACACCATCTACGATAGTGGCAATACTCTTACCGAAACGATCCTCAACATCCGCCATCGAAATTGTAGTATCCTCGACCGCGTCGTGGATAAGACTGGAAACAATGGAATCGCTGTCGAGCTTGAGTTGCGCGAGTATTGTAGCCACCTCAGTCGGATGGCTGACGTAATCTTCACCCGATGCACGCGTCTGACCTGCATGTGCTTTCACTGCTAGTTCATATGCACGACAGATCGCCTCGAGATCGAGTCGATCCGCGTACGCCTCTAGTGCTCTGGCAAGAGGACGCGGGAGAATCCGGATCTTGTCGGTATCGGTAGTAGTTATAGCAGGAGACATATCTTGAAGAAACTAGACGATGCTAGGGTTTCGGCGCGAGGCACTGATATATCTAAGAGTGGCTGTGTATCTCTCTCCTAACCAGATCGCGTCCCAACTCCATTCGTTATTCGTAAATCCTGTACCTCATCCCGCTCAAACTGAGCCCCCGAAGATCCTTTTCTGAAACTAACTCGTCATTCTCTCTGTACAGTGGTTGGTTCCCACTAAATGCTTCGTAACTAATATGTGGCAAGATATGCCCTCTAGAAGAATCATCCACTGTAAGAACTCTCAGATCCAAATGTTTTCTGGCATCAGACAAGAATTCCTTGCTTACTGGTTTTTCCCAAGAAGTCTTGGGGCGCACACCAGTCTCAAAGAAATGTCCCTGCCCTTGCGGAAAACACAAATAGTCGCAACCCACCAGGGTCACATCTGAGAAGCCCATGAAAATTGCTATACCAAGCATCCCGGCCAACCCGGATTCCATAGCTGTGAAGACCCCGTCAATCCCGGTATCTGAATAACCTGTGAATAGCTGGCCAAAGTGATGGCAATAATAAATATTTGGCTGTCTTATGCTCATATAGTCGCCTAGGCTCATAAAATAAGTCACATGCTGACTTAATATGATCTTTTTCCTATAGAGTGATCCTAGGACATTTTTCTCAAATTTATTGCTATATGGATTGCGCCAATATGGATAATACAAGAACGGATGTCCGGTGTAATAGTACCTAATATCAAGGCCCAGAAAGTCTTTATGAAAAAATAGATTGTTACAACCTATACCTATCCTATCATTGAATTTCCCTAGGTCGTAGTGCTTGATTGAGGCACCATTGCCGAAGAGATAACAACTTTCTCCAGCATGTCGCCCGGCAAACTCCATATTACGACTAAGTACTCTCTGAGCTGACCGAAAAAGAATCCTATCTTTGAGGTTCATTTCTCAATCACAACCAAGAGCAGGATATCATTACCGAGAGCCAGAAGACCCATCACATTGAATCCTAATCCGAATAGCTGTCTTCGATGGATCTTGTCGAATAAGCCGGGGAAAGAAGTAAGCGGCCTGCGTCTCTACTGGAGCCCAAGAACTCCTGCTTGGAAGTACAGTTACCAATGGACACAACGATACTCTGGTCGGATCTTCAAAACAAAAAGCGATATTATTTACGTAAACGCTCTCGGCTAGGCAATTCACTATCGTACAGCTTCTTTATCCCATCCCCCAGCGCTAACTCCATTACCCGAATATCCCTAACCAGTCGCCTGAGGCCAGTGGGCTCAACAGAGGCTCCCTGATCACTTCCCCACATACCACGGTCCAGTGTTATGTGGCGTTCCACAAAGCACGCTCCTAGGGCCACAGCAGCACAGGTCGTCTGCAGTCCAGACTCATGCCCCGAGTAACCGATAGGGCAGGAATATTTAGCCTGAAGCGATCCAGAACCATGAAATTGTGTACATACACCAGAGTGCTTTGATTCTTAATTCTCTGTTTGATACGACATGTACATATGTAGTACATGTAATATGCGTGGACAGGGCAGTACGTCATATACATTGGATTGAAAAATCAAT
>DUBS01000005.1:6137-7713 GCA_012960225.1 Gemmatimonadota bacterium
CGATTGGATCATTCGAAGATTCAATTCCTCCGGAGGGCAGGGATAAGTGCTCGTGGTATGCGCAATCAGAAGATCGTCTGTTCCTAGTCGTTTCACCGTATCATCCATCTCTTCAGCTGTGGACATACCCGTTGACATCATCAATGGCCGCGGTGTTGATCTCATTGCATCTAATAACTCAACATCTGTCAGGGCCGCAGATGCCGCTTTGTGGCAGGGAGGATCAAACTGCTCTAGGAAAGCCACAGATTCAGTATCCCACGGAGATGCAAACCATAGAATATCTCGCTTATTACAATGCTCGTGAATCTGCTCATACTCGTCTTGTCCAAACTCCACACGGTGACGGTAGTCTAGATAAGTCATCATTCCCCAAGGAGTTTCTCTCATTACATCTCGATATGCTTGAGGAACCGCCAACTCGGGAACTCGTTTCTGAAACTTGACCGCGTCACAACCCGTTTCCGCCGCAACGTCTATTAGTCGGGTTGCGACCCCAATATCTCCATTGTGGTTTATTCCGATTTCTGCGATCACAAAACAGGGATGGTCCGGCCCAACTAAATGGGTGCCCAACTCGATAGTTCTCATTGGTATTTTTTCACTCAATCAATTTATCAGAGAAATGTTGTCGAGCTTGCACAATTAGGTCTGTCAACTCCCTAACTGCGCCTCCTCCTCCACCTAATGCTAAAACCCAATCAGCTATCTCCAGTACTGCAGGGTGAGCATCAGAAACTGCAACAGAGAGCCCAGCTAATTCCATACATTCAAGATCATTTACGTCGTTACCCAAATAAAGGACATCGTCTGCACTCAACTCGTTCTCGCTCAAGTAATCTCGAAATGCTTGAGCCTTATTCACCCCAAGATTTTGTATACACGGGATACCGAGCTTCGAACAACGAGCCTGCACTACCGGGTTTGCCTCGGTTGACAAAACAAGGGCATCGACACCCTCCGTCACTAATTGTTGAATACCCATTCCGTCACTTCTGCTACATGTGACGGCCTCACTCCCGTCCTGCAGTACAATCACTCGGTTGTCTGTCATGACACCATCAAAATCCAAAACTACCGTCTTAATTCGCCTGAGAGTATCAGCATCAGGAGGGACACATCTTTGGTGACTGAGAACCCACTCGCAAAGCTTAAAATCCTCCTGGGAATCGATCTCAATATGAGACCAGGGGCCCATGACATGCATCCCAATTTTACCGTGAAGCCTGGATCCTATTTCCCTAAAACCCTGAGGCCTGAAGACATATAAAGAACCATTCTCTACAAACTCGCTAGTCATATCCTGGCGCCTAGGTCGACTCAGTGGATCATAGTTCACGGCTTCCGCTTCATTATCCTCTGACCTCCATATGAAGCGGTGTGAGGGGGATACAGAAAGTACAGAATCGAAGCTTCCGCTAGAAACCATGCTCACAGAAGAATCGATATCCTCTGGTTCTCTTATGGGCGAGGTGCATTGGAGAAGCACGAGAATCGCTGGATCTACATCGTATTCCTCAAGCATGATATGAAGAGCGTGCTCCAGCACTTGCTCAGTTGTTGCTTCATCATCACT
>DUBS01000006.1 GCA_012960225.1 Gemmatimonadota bacterium
GGTCTTTGGGTCTCCAATCGCCGTGCAGCCTACAAGAGAGGCAAACTATCACAGGAGCGGATCGAAGCGCTCGAAGCACTCGGATTCATCTGGGATCCAAGAAAGAAATAGCTGACTCCTCGCGAGTTAAGCCACATCTAACGATCTTCTCCGACCCGGTTTTGCATCGGGACAGCTGTAACATCACTGCCCAGGAGAAGACTGATGGCGAAGCGTGCATGGATGGTCCTCACCCTCTTCATCATGTGTGTGGCGATGCCCGCACCCGTGACGGTGTTTGCTCAAGACGAAGAAGAGATCGACGAAGAGACCAAGCTTCTTAAGGAAGGCCTCCCGCTCACCCCAACTCGGATGCTCACGGAATCATTTACGGAAGGCTCGTGGATATCCTTGGACATCAGTCCAGACGGTGGGACGATTGTATTCGATCTTTTGGGTGACCTGTATACGATGCCGTTTTCCGGTGGTACGGCCGAGGCTCTCACACAGGGCATGGCATTCGACGGCCAGCCACGGTTTAGTCCTGACGGTGAGACCGTTGTTTTTGTAAGCGACCGTAGTGGTGGACAAGCTGTTTGGACGATTTCGCTTGATAAAGCCGACACCACTCGAATCACAAAAGGCGACACCGGTTCCTATCAGTCGCCGGAGTGGACACCCGACGGTGATTACATCGTGGTAACCCGGCAGGGCCCTGGGCAGGGCAAGCTTTGGATGCATCACAGAAGAGGTGGAGGTGGCGCACAGCTGATTGAAGAACCAGACGATGCGCGCACGACCGGAGCCGCCTTCGGTGATGATGATCGCTACATCTGGCATGGAAGACGCACGGGAAGCTGGGAATACAACTCCGGCGGCAGCGACTACCAGCTCTGGGTATATGACCGAGAGACGGGAGAGAGCAGTAGCCGCAGTGGTCGCTACGGTGGTGCCTTCCGGCCCACGCTATCTCCCGACGGGCGCTGGGTTGTGTATGCGAGTCGCCATGTCTCGGAGACGGGACTAAGGATCAGGGATCTGTCCAACGGCGAGGAACGTTGGCTGGCGTTCCCTGTTCAGCGTGATGAACAAGAATCGAGGGCCGCACGTGATGCGTATCCGGGTATGAGCTTCACCCCGGATTCGCGTGAAGTAGTGGCCTTTTATGGTGGCAAGATCTGGCGAGTAGCGCTCGATGGGTCTTCTCCGACCGAGATACCGTTCTTGGTGAACGCCGAGGTACCGATGGGTCCCGAGGTTGATTTCGATTATCCGATCGAGGATTCACCGACGTTTGTCGCGAAACAGATCCGTGATATCGCACCATCACCGGACGGAGAACGCCTGGCGTTCACGGTGATGAGTGAACTCTATGTGATGGATTATCCGGACGGTGAGCCGTCGCATATCGCAGAGATGGATGCGAGTGCCTCGATGCCTGCGTGGTCACCAGACGGAGAACGTATCGCGTTTGTGACCTACTCAGATGCAGATGGAGGCCATCTCTATTCCGTGGGGAGTGATGGTGATGATCTCGAGAGGATCACGACTGAGAGTGCGTTTTACGCTGAGCCGGTCTGGTCGCCGGACGGAGATCGAGTCCTAGCAGTCCGCGGACCTAGGCGCGCGTACGAAGAGGCGGTCAGTCAAAGTGTACCCAGGGGTGCGGTAGAACTGGTATGGCTGCCAAGCGAAGGTGGCGACGCGACAGTCATCGCTCCGATTTCTGGACTCAGTAGACCGCATTTCACTGAGGGATCCGATCGGATCTATGCCTTCCAGGGTGGTACTGGTCTGATCTCGATGCGCTGGGACGGAACGGAACGCCGTGAGCACGTTCAAGTGCGTGGCTCAAGCGGCGGTGGCGGCGGCCAGGGCACTGCAGCGGGTCTCATTCTGATGGCGCCCAGTGGTGATCAGGCGCTCGCACAAGTCGGTAACCAGCTCTACGTCGTAACGGTTCCAACCGGCGTTGGCGCTGAAGCTCCGACAATCTCGGTCGCAAATCCTGATAATGCCTCGTTCCCGGCCTCACAGCTCACCGATATCGGTTCTCAGTTCCCGGCCTGGGGTCCGAACGCAGAAGAAGTGCATTGGGCGCTTGGTAACGCACACTTCGCCTACAACCTCGATGCAGCCCGAGCATTCGCGGACAGCATCGAGGCATTAGAAGACCCTGAGGACGAGGACGAAGAGGGCGAAGAGGAAGAAGACGAGGCTACGTATCAGCCTACTGAGACTCGCATCCGGATCGAGATTGATCGGGATATGCCGTCAGGTGAGATCGCGCTGACGGGTGCACGAATCATCACAATGAACGGTGAGGAAGTGCTTGAGCGGGGTGACATTCTGATCCGTAATAATCGGATTGCTGCCGTGGGGCCGAGTGGCTCGCTCAACATACCAAGGGGTGCAGAACAGATTGACGCATCAGGTAAGACAATCGTGCCTGGTTTTGTCGATACACACGCTCACCTGAGAGCCTCGTACAACGTGCACCGTGCCCAGCCGTGGTCGTATGCCGTAAACCTGGCCTATGGAGTCACGACTGCTCGTGATCCTCAAACTGGTTCGAGCGATGTACTCAGCTACGAAGATTTCATGCGTGCCGGAAGAATGCTCGGCCCACGCATCTACAGCACGAGCCAGGGCGTGTTCTCAGGTGAAGGCATCAGCAGCCTCGACGAGGCCCGTGATGTGCTCAAGCGCTATTCAGATTACTTCGATACCAAGACCATCAAAATGTATGGGGCAGGTAATCGCGAGGTGCGGCAGTGGATCATCCAAGCCGCGCGTGAGCTCCGTCTCATGCCAACGACCGAAGGGAGTCTCGATCTTCGTCTAAATCTCACGATGGCGCAGGATGGCTACTCGGGCACAGAACACAATCTTCCTGGCGTACCCCTCTTCGGTGATGTCGTCGAACTGGTCGCTCAATCGAACATGGCAACGACTCCAACGATCGTGGTGACGTACGGAGGACCTTGGGGTGAGAACCTTTTCTATACCACGACAGATGTTCTTAGGGACGAAAAACTCGCGACCTTCACACCGTTCGAGGAGATCTATCAGAAGGCAGCACGTCGTGTACCAGGCTGGTTCGATGAGTCTCAGTACATTCACAGAGAGATCTCGGACTTTATTGATGACGTGGTCGAGGCAGGCGGAAGGGCAGGTGTGGGCAGTCACGGTCAGCTCCAGGGGCTGGGGTATCACTGGGAGCTCTGGCTCGTAGGATCGTCTGATCGCATGACCAACCATGAGGCGCTTCAGATTGCAACGATCATTGGAGCTGACGCGCTCGGCCTCGATAACGACTTAGGCTCACTCGAAGTTGGTAAACTCGCTGATCTCGTCGTACTTGATGCAAATCCGTTGGATGATCTGCATAACTCGAACACAGTACGTTGGGTGATGAAAAACGGGCGTCTGTTCGAGGGTGCTACGTTGAACGAGCGTTGGCCTGAACAGCGTGCACCAGAAGGATTTTACTGGCAATCGACCGGTGCGATTCCCACCCGTACAACAAGTGGGAATGAGTGACGTAGTGTTGTGCTTTGGAGTTAGGGTGGAAGTGAGGGGTACTGTTGCAATAGGAGTAGGAAGACCATGAGAAATCGGATGAACGTCGTAGGCCTAGCCACTTTTGCTTTGCTGACGGTTGCCTGTGCATCTGAGGTTCCCGAGCAAGCATCGGAGCTAACATCAGAGACGTTGCCAGCATGGGAAATTGATCCAACGTGGCCTCCGACGCTTCCGAACGATTGGATCCTGGGTGATATCAGGGGGATGTTCATTGATGAAGACGACCATCTCTGGGTCGTCCACATGCCATCGAGTCTGACCCGCCAAGAGATCGGAGCAGAACAAGATCCACCGATCGCTGATTGTTGCTTTACTGCGCCTCCGGTGCTCGAACTCGATCCCGAAGGCAACGTCCTACAAGCCTGGGGTGGACCAGGAGAAGGCTATACGTGGTTTGACCAAGAACACGGCATCTATCTCGATCACAACGGTTTCATCTGGCTCGGCACGAGCAACGGTAATCACGTGATGAAGTTCACGAGGGAAGGAGAGCACGTCCTCACGATCGGTGAACCTGGGATCAACATGGGTAGCAATGACCCTGATCATTTGGGTGGTCCAGCGAATTTCTTCGTAGAGCCCAGCACTAATGAACTCTTCATCGCTGACGGATACCGTAACCGGCGCGTAGTGGTCTACGATGCCGCTACTGGGGAATACCAACGTCATTGGGGTGCGTACGGCGAACCACCGGATGATGAGTATCGATATCAATATCCAGTGCGAGCTGACGACCCACCCGAGCAGTATTCCACGGTCCACGGTATTGTCGGCAGCGATGATGGCTTGATCTATGTAGCTGATCGCCGCGGAAACCGTGTTCAGGCCTTCCGGCAGGACGGTGAGTATCTCATGGAGCGCTTCGTTCGTCCCGAGACAGGCGGATCAGGTACCGGATTCAGTCTTGGACTGTCTCGTGATCCCGAACAAAGCATTCTCTATCTGATCGATGGCACCAACCAACGCGTATGGATGCTGCAGCGGGATGACCTAGAGATCTTGGGCAGATTTGGTAGGCCCGGTCGTCAGGCCGGCGAATTCATTCGAGCTCACATGGTGGTACTAGATTCTCGCGGGTATCTCTACACCGGAGAGGCCGGGAACGGAAGACGGATGCAACGGTTTAAGACAAAGTGATGCTTCGCCTGTGCTTTCTGGTTGCTGCGTTCAGTCTGAGTGCCGTCTCAGCGAGCGCTCAGTTTCGCCAACCGACGGCCGAGCTGACACCCACGATCGAACAACAGGTGATCCGCGCTGGGCAGGACGTGACACTCGTACTCAGCGTTGAACTCCCAGAAGACATCCACGTACAGTCGGACAAACCACGAGATCCGTATGTCATTCCGACTCTCCTATCCTTTACGCTGCCCGAAGGACTCACGGTTGAAGAGATCACCTATCCGGAGTCCACAGATTTTCTGTTAGAGGACTGGGATGAACCACTGGCGGTCTTCGATCATGAGTTCACGATCGAGGTGCGACTGGCGTTGGATGCAGATCTATCACCGGGTGAGGTCGTCGTGCCGGGTAGCTTTCTATACCAAGCGTGCAATGACCGCATCTGTTTTCCGCCAAAGACTGCGGCTGTCGAATGGCGTATGGACGTTGAAGCCGCGTTGACTCCCTGAATCGAGGTTCCTACAGTCCCCGAAAGGGAAGTGTTATGAGACAGTCAAAAACGTTCACCGTATCGTTACTGTTGATGTGCTTGGCCTCGCCGTTAGCCGTGGTAGCCCAATCAGGTAGCCTCGTTTCGGAAATGAGCGATCTGGCTTGGGCAGGAGAAGTCGATAAGGCCCACGATCTCCTAGAGGCGAGACGGGTTGATGAGGAGCAGCCGACCCCAGAATGGCTGGCTGCGGTGTCCTGGATGGCACGCGGTGCGAGCTTCGCCAAGCGCTGGGAGCTTGCGGAGCAATATGCGGGCGAAGCGTACGAGGGTAGCCTCGAATTGATGAAAGAACGGCCGCTCGACGCAGAACGTTTCTTGCCCACCGCGCTCGGAGCCGGAATTGAGGTATTGGGTCACACGTACGACGCCCAAGGAGATCGCGCCCGCGCTGTGACGTTCTTGGGTAGCGCACGGCAAGAGTTTGCGGGCACCTCGATCGAGACTCGAATTCAGAAGAACTTCCTCTTGCTGAGCCTAGAGGGTGAACGGTTTCCTGCCCTCGAAGTCGATGACTACCTCGGTATAGAGCCACCGACGCCTGATGACCTGAAGGGCAAAGTCGTTGTGTTCTTCTTTTGGGCACACTGGTGTCCAGACTGTAAGAGGCAGGAGCCCATCCTGACGGCGCTGCATGACGAATACAGTGACCAAGGTCTCGTCATCGTTGGCCCAACCCAGCTCTACGGGTTCGTGTCTCGCGGACAGAACGCAACGCCCGAAGAAGAGTTGGCGTATCTCAACGGGGACTACACAGCACAGTTTCCGATCCCGCCGTTTATGAGTGTGCCAATTAGTACCAGCAATTTCCTCAACTTCGGCGTGAGTACGACGCCGACGCTCGTTCTCGTCGATCGCGATGGCATCGTTCAGCGCTACAACCCAGGCGACTTGAGCCACGAGGAACTGGCCGCACTCATCGAACCGCTGCTTCAGTAGCCGTTTCCTGAAAAAAGTTTGGTGACGCTGCTCAGTCACTGTTTTACACTTCTAGTTCCGCGAGTACGTTGCGTGATCACTTCTGGTGGATGATGGGCGTATGAAGATTGGACGAATTCAGCGGGTTCCGGTGCTGGCAGGTTGCACACTCGCATTATTGTTCATGGTCCTCACTGCCTCTGGCGGGACCGCGCAAACCGGGAGTCCGAAGTCTCAGGAGAGCGCTACCGATCCCGTGAGCCGGCTTCGGGTGCGTATCGATGCGGGAGAGGTGCAGCTTACCTACGACTCGATTCGTGGCTACGTGCCGGCGCTGCTCGCCGCTCTGGACATTCCGATTTCGTCCCAGAACCTGGTCTTCTCGAGGACGAGCCTGCAGACTGATCGCATCGGGCCGTGGGCACCTCGGGCGCTCTACTTCGCCGACGATGTGTACGTCGGATGGGTACAGGAAAGCCCGATCGTCGAGATCGCATCGATGTCCCCCTCCCGAGGCGCGATCTTCTTCACGCTCTCACAGAACCCTGAGGGGCCGCCACGCTTCGAGCGCGAGGGGACGACCTGTCTCATGTGCCACGAATCCCGCATCACTGAGAACGTGCCCGGCCTCATCATGCGATCGGTTCTCGCCGACCGACTCGGATACCCAACGAAAGAGGTGCACCAAGGCCAAACGACCGATCGGACCGCATTCGAGAAACGTTGGGGCGGATGGTATGTCACGGGCACACACGGTATCCAGGGACACGCTGGAAACACGCGGGCGCCGGAGCTCGACTCGGACATTCGGGACCGTTCCAACTACCTGAGCAGCTTCGACTTGCATGCCGGCGGCAACGTCACGGACCTGAGCGACAACTTCGACGTGGAGCGTTATCTCACGCCGCACAGCGACATCGTCTCACTCATGGTGCTCACACATCAGGTACGAATTCACAACCTCATAACGCTGGTGCGACGCACACGCGCCCCTGTGGATCGCCTGGTGCGAGCCATGCTCTTCGTGGATGAGGCCACGCTCCCGGGACCTGTACAGGGCACCTCCACCTTCGTCGAAGACTTCACCGCTCGCGGACCGAGCGATTCGCAGGGCAGATCTCTCCGAGACTTCGACCTAGAGCAGCGTCTCTTCCGCTATCCGCTCAGCTTCCTCATCTATTCGAACCAATTCGACGCGCTTCCCCACTTCGCCTTGAACCACATTTACGATCGTTTGGGCGAGATCCTCACGGTGGCTGAGCCTGGCGAAGACTTCGTGCACCTAAGTGCGCCAGACCGCCGCGCGATCTATGACATCTTGCTCGCCACGAAGCCCGCTTTTGCGGACCGGATGAGTGAGGTGGAGGTGCGGTGAGTGCATATGGTTCAATCCGCCTGACCCTGGGTACTTAGGGGGGGATATTCGGGAGATCAAGAACTATCCGATGTGTCCCCTTGACGCTCGGAGATAGTAACTAGCTGATGAGATTCTTAACCGCAGTAGCCCTAGTCATGCTCTGGGTGCCCGTGGATG
>DUBS01000007.1 GCA_012960225.1 Gemmatimonadota bacterium
TAAACGCCGAACGCAAACCATCAAGAGCTGAAACTGTCTTCTCAAGAAAACCCCGAAGCTGGCCCCCAGCTTGTGAGCCCTGGTCGCTGGTTAACCCCTGGGCGGCATAGGCAAGGAAAAACTCGTAGCTCTCCTCAATGGAATCGATACGTGTTTTAACGTCTTCACGGGGGGAGGACACGGTAAGTCTCGGTAGTGGGTGTGGTGGCTTACGATTTCGTTGATCTTCGCTGAAGCTCGGCCTAGTCGTCCACGCGTGGGGCACTCACCGTCGAGTCTGCGATTGCGCCGCCAGGCGGGTTCTCCTGGATAGTCCCGTCTCCAACAGACCATTTATCAGGGTCAAAGTGCGCGAGGTAGTGCTCACGATCGATCCAGCCACGGATCATCGACCAGGTGAACCAACGTTTGTCTGGCCTAATCGCAAAGTAGATATGCGAAGCAACCATAAGGATTAACAAAACGCCAGCGATCCCATGGAGGACAAACACAAGCCCTGTTGCAGCTCCGGGCTGCAGCGTTATTGCTGGCTCACCCAGTTCATTCAATCCCGAGACAGCCTGGTCTACAAGGGGATAATATGCGTTCGGTTCCCAGAATGGGGTCTTAATTCTCAGCGTCATGAAGACACCAGTCACGATCGCCGCGAGTGATGTGACCACGATACCCCAGTGGTACATCCGGTGATCAAACGGATATTTTCCTGGCTTTTCCGGCTCAGGTGACTTCGAAGACAGTAGATGCCTGAAATGACCCAGACCTTCTCGGAAATCCTTGGCCCCCATACTCATCATCGACCAAAAGTCCTGCCACACAATTGAGTGGATTACGTGGTAGATGATCGTGAGAATTAATACAGCACCAGCAATCCAGTGGATCGTCACCCACGCGAACTCTAGTCCGAGCAGTGGAACGAACGCAGTGATGAGTAGCACGAGCATCGATGCTGCCATCGTCCAGTGGAAGATACGCGAAGGCAAGGTGTGTCTGACAATCCGTTCCGGGAGGCCAGCCACCGACCCCTGGACATCAGCTGGTTCCTCGTGTTCAGAGAACCCCCGAGAGCGATACCAAAACCAATGACCAGCCACGAATAATACTGCCAGCCCTATCGCTAAATACATCAGCTCCAATGAAACCCCTTGCAGTACTTCCTGGCCCCAAGGGTTCGACTCGAAATCTAACCATCGGCCCATTATGCCACACTCCTGACCGCACGGCGCACGAGATTCCTCATCATTGGCTCTTTATACTCATTATACTTCAGTGGGCGAGAGCCCTGGATCGCAATTTCACCAGCCTCAGTCGCTAACGCTTCGTCAGCTGTAACGCCTGTCACTAGCCGCTCGACAGCATCAAGCCTGACCGGGAACGGCGCCACTCCATTCACAACGATACGAGCTTCATCAATCGTATTGCCAGAAGTCTTAAAGGCCGCTGCTACACTGACCAGCTGGAAATCCCACGATCCTCGGTCACGAACCTTTTCATAGTAGAAGTGCGCATTTGCCCACTCGCCCGGAATATTGATCTGAGTAAGCAAATCACCTGATTCAAGAACTGTCATTCGTGTGATATCAGTCGCTGGACCAATAAAGAAGTCTTCAGCGTCGTGCACCTTAGAACTCCGTCGACCACGCACGATCATCTTTGCATCAAGCGCGACCAACGCAGGAGCAGTATCGGACGGGCTCACCGCAACACATCGGCTGGTTCCCATAATCGCGTGCTCACGGTTCATAGCCTGTGGAGCGGCCGCATAGCAGGTGTTGCCTCCCGCCCGGTAACACGCCCAGCCACTACGATAGTACCAGCAACGAGTATCCTGACTGATGTTCCCACCGAGGGTACCCTGATTGCGGATCTGAGGAGTCGCTACATGCTCGGCGGCATCAGCTAGGAGTATGTACTCCGAGCGAACCCGCTCATGCCGAACGATTTCGGTAAGCGTGGTCATTGCACCGATCTCTAGTCCGTCTTGACCGTTGCTGATGCCCTTGAGCTCGTTGATACCGCCAAGGTCGATGACCGCCTCGGGCCGCTTTATGCGGTCTTTAAACCAGTCATACGAATCAAGTCCGCCCGCAAGCACCCAGCCTCCCTCACCATACCGCGCCATTGCGGCTAGGGCATCTTCCACCGTCGTCGGCTGAACGAGTTCAAAGGCCGGAATCATGTCTCTAATGATCGCCATTTTTCTCTTTCCCTAGCCGATGTGCTGTTCGAGGTGGAACGGTTTGTCTAGTCCTTCGAGTTCAGCAAGAATGATGTCGGGCGTCAGCGGTGTGCGGCACAGGCAGCGCCCACCCAGCGCATCGGCAACTGCCGATGTAACTGCTGCTCCGCCCGCACCCACAGGAGGCTCGCCGATTCCCTTCGCACCAACGGGCGTCTGTGGATCAGGAATTCCTACAGCATCAGCTTTCATGTCTAACGGTACATCAAGAATGCCCGGAGGTCTCGCTGTGTAGAGCCTGTTTGCAAAAGGAACGCCCCACTTGGGGTCGAAAACCCAACGCTGGGTCATTGCCTGCCCCATACCTTGCACACTTCCTCCAAGGACCTGAGCGCTCAAGCTACGAGGGTGGAGTACCGTTCCGCAGTCAGTAACACCAACGTACTCCTTGATATCCACTACGCCGGTCTCTTCATCAAGTTCAACCAACGCAAAACCGGCTACCCAAGTGTAGACCCCCCCACTCCCACCGTAGTTATCTCTAGCTACTCCCATCAACCCCTGCCCAGCAAGAATATTCGCTGCTGGAACAGTCGTGGCGTGGATGTTATCGGGAAGCTCGTGGCCATCGTACTTGCCACCAAGCTCGATCGCGCGTTCCGCAACCTGAGCAAACGTCATGCTTGCCCCGCCTCCACGGCGGAACACTCGTCCGTTGTCCATATCATAGTCGCTGGGCGAACCACCAAGCGTTCGCGCTGCTACTTCTAGGACCTTAGCGCGCGCGTCCATCCCTGCGGCGTGGTTTGCTCGGGAGTGCGCGTGTGTCGTTTGGCTCCCGGCCTGAACTGAGCTACGAGGCATGCCTCGGCTTGAGTCGCCCCACACGAGCTCCACCTGGTCCCAGTTGAGATTAAGTATCTCAGCTGCCGGGCGCGCGGTATCCATAATCGAGTGCGTACCGAGGTTCCCGAGACCTTGATGGACATAAAGTTTCCCGTCCGGACGGATGACCATGAGGCCATCATACCCACGGGAGCCAGCAGTATAGGGCGAAAGCCCGATTCCGATCCCCGTCACTTTCGAGCCTTCCCGTCTACCAGACAGTTCCTGCTTGCCCGCCCAATCAAAGATTTCGGCACCCTTCTCTAAGGCTTCCTTAGCGAACACACTCGTAAGTGTGGAATTACGTGGTCCGAACCCGACATCGGCATCTGGTGCATTCTTCAGATGAACCTCTAGACGGTCGAGTCCCAATTCCCTGGCAGCCTTCTCAAGAATGGGCTCCATCATGATGACAATTTGAGCACCACCCGGTCCCCGTTGTGCTGCCTTCGGAGGAGTGTTGCAGTACATCGCGATACCCCTGAAGCGCATGTTTTGGGGCGTGTACACGAGATCCGCGATCATACCCGCGGTGTTAAAGTCACCAGCTCCGAACGGGCCACTCTCCTGAACGATATAAAGGTCAATTGCGTTACAGGTGCCATCAGCCATGAACCCCATCTTAAGCCACGACTGGAAACCCGGACGTGCCCTACCGATGTAGTTTTCCTCATACCGCGTAATACGAAGCATGACTGGCCGACCGATCTTACGTGAGAAGACGGCGGGCACTTCCATGTGAGTATTTCCACTGATCTTGGAGCCGAAACCACCACCGCAATACTCGGCTACCAGAATCACATCTTCAGGATCTATGTTCAGCATACCAGCGATCGCATACTTCGTACGTTGCGCACTCTGCGTGGACACGAAGGCATGGAGTTTTCCGTTCTCCCAATACATCATGCTAGAACGGGGCTCCATCGGATGGTGGGTCAGAGATTGGTGTACGATCGATTCCTCTAGAACCAAGTCTGATTCGGAGAACGCCGCATCAATATCTCCCTTCGTCCACTCAACGGCAGCCTCACCGTTTGGCATACGGCCAGCCTCTATTTCTTCGAAATCGGCGTCGGTCCACTTGAGTTCGCTGAACTCTCCGCCTCCGAAGCGGTTGCCCCCAGTGTAGGCGTTCGGTCCGTTAGGCCTAAGGCTGTCTAGCGGATCGAGCACGAAGGGCAACGGCTCGAAATCTACCTCGATCGCCTCAATCGCTGCTGCAGCCTGTTCCTCAGTTTCGGCTGCAATCGCGAGAATCGGTTGGCCCTCATACAAGGGCTCATCAGTCAGGCTAGCCTCGGCTGGGCGACCCTCTACTTGTCGGACTTCATCGGCACGAAGGATGTCTATGACACCGGGCATAGCAAGCGCCCTTGTTGCATCAACTCCACGTACCCGGGCATGTGGCATAGGGCTCAATAGCAACTTGGTGAACACCATACCATCTGCTCTAAAATCTTCAGCATATCTCGCACGACCTGTGATCTTCGCAACAAGATCCTGTGGTGCGATATCGGTTCCAATCAGTTTCTCAGCCATAAGTCCCCCTACACGCTGCGTGCGAGCTCGGCAGCTCGCATCGCACAGTTGAGGATTTTGTCATAGTCACCACATCGGCAAAGGTTGCCAGAAAGGGCATGTGCCGCCTCTGCCCGGGTGGGATTCGGATTCTCATTCACCATAGCGGTCATACTCATGATGAAGCCTGGTGCACAAAACGCGCACTGGAAGCCACCTTCTTCTAGTACCGCCTGCTGTACCAGGCTGAGCTCTCCTGTATCCGGATTCTCCAACCCCTCAATCGTTGTAATAGAGCTGCCTCGCACTTGATGTGTCAGCATTGAGCACCCGTACTGGTTAACACCATCGATTAATACCGTGCAGGCTCCGCATTCCGCACGATCACAGCCAAGCTTGGTACCGGTGAGATTAAGTCGGTAACGGAGTGTCATCGCGAGTGTTTCGTTCGGTAGTACATCCACTCGCCGCTGCTGTCCATTGACGGTGAGCGTTATAAGACGCTCCACGGTCCCGGGAACAGCCTGAGCACCTAGTCCGGAACTCCCTATGAAGTAACCCGCCGAAGATGCTGTAGCGCCTACAGCTATAACACTCTTGATGAATTTTCGTCTGGAGTATTTTGTTTCCAAGAGACCTGCGGATTCTGCTTCGGCCATCGAACTGCTCCATCGCGAGGGACAGCTACCAGCGCATAGTCAGCGCATACCCGGGGTGATAATAGGCGGTTAAGCAATGTAAGGCGAGCATTTTCTTTGATTTCGTCATCTGCTTACGGAGACCCGTGATCCCCACCCTGAACGTGGGAGCACTCGTGAGACCTCGACTCAAGCAAGCGAATCTCACGGCTCCAATCCAGAGATAGTGGGACATGTGCGGTGGGCCAGATATATTAGCTCCACTGATTCCCAGAAGAAGTGTCGAGCGCTGACCTAGGGTTACAACTCCTTTATGACTGCTATTCTTCACCGTCCATTGGGTCTCGCCGGGCTCTATCTACTAGTAACGGCTCCAACACTGCTACCGGGGCCATGGACAACAGGGCATGTTGTTCTTGCTGGCCTACATTTCACTGTCTGCGCCCTCTGCCTCCAACAGGCACGTGGCCCTGAAGATCTCGGCTGGCTATCCAGTTGGGCTGCACTAATTCTGATACCGCTCTTCTATACAGAAATCGCATTTCTCAACCAATCTTTCGGTGCGGGCTATCACGATAGTCTGGTCTTATCGTGGGAGGGGTTCCTGTTTGGATCACCAGCAACGGAGTTGGCGGGCAAATACCCGTATTCTTTACTCAGCGAGTCCCTCCACCTGGCTTACTTCTCCTATTACCCAATTGTCTACATCCCCCCACTAATACTCTTTTTCTCCAGAAGGCATGAGGCATTCAAAACAACCGTAGTGACACTGCTCGCAACCGCCAGCGTCTGTTTTGTGTTCTTTGTGTATTTCCCTGTCCAAGGCCCTCGGTATTTTGGCCCTCCTGAATCAATACCGGAGGGTCCAATCCGAGCATTGACGCTGTCTATTTTGGAGAATGGCTCCTCCCGCGGGGCTGCGTTTCCTAGCTCACACATGGCGATGACAGTGTGCCAGGCTATGGCACAGCTTCGTTATCAACCTCCAATCGGAATACTTGTAACGCTTATCTCACTTGGGGTCGGGGTCGGAGCCGTGTACGGTGGATTCCACTACGCGATTGATATGCTCGCCGGAGCAGTAGTCGGGTTAGTGGTGGGCGGAATTATACTCACCTACAGAAAACATGATAGCCTACCGGAATCCGTATAGTGATAACACGCTTCGTTCACCCGATCTGGCTATAATAGCTTGGCAGGCTCTCCGCTGAAGATGCGAATTCCTTACATCCTAAGCTGGCTCCTACTTACAGCACTCGTAGTGGCGACACTCGGACGCGTCGACTGGACTCTTGTGATCGCAGCCGTCGGCAAAGCGAAGCTCCTGCCCCTGATCTTAGCAGTCCTGCTTAACGCAATGATTCTAGTATTTGCTACAGCTCAATGGCTGCTTTTTCTACCAGAAGGAGTGTCAGTAGCTAGATCGAAGATGTTCAAGATTATGGCGATAATGAGCACGGTCGCGAACAGTGGTCCGGCTGGTGGTGGTGCAGCCGTCGGAGTTCATCTCCTGGCCACACAAGAAGGAGTGGGTCACTCGGTCGGATTATCGGTCCTGCTTCTTGATCAATTGGTTGAGGGATTGGTGAAAATGGCGATTGTCCTTCTCGCGATCGTGGTCGTCCCTATTGGACTTGAATACAAAGCTGTCAGTGCCACGATTCTCATAGGAGTCCCCACCTTTTTTTTCGTCTTAACCATTATCGCTCACCGAAGATCTGTCCTCGAATCAATATCGGAACGAACTACAGGGTTCTTAGGGTGGATTCTCACAAAGCTAAACCTTGTTGCTGCCAACCTTGAAGCACTCCGACGACCGAAGAAACTCTCTGTAACAGTCGTGCTTGGCTTGCTACAAAAACTGGTGGCGGCCCTTGCGATCACCTGCGTACTCATAGCGTTCGGAGTAGTCACCCCCTGGTGGGGAATCCTCGCCGTCCTGGTCGCTGTGAATCTCTCAACAGTAGTATCGGTGACACCGGCTAACCTCGGAGTCTTTGAGGGTGCGGCCTTCCTCGTTTATAGAGCTCTCGGCATCAGCAGTGACACCGCCGTGGTATTAGCAATTGTTCAGCATGCCGCTTACCTAATCCCCCTCGCGGGTATTGGTTGGGTCATCTCTTCCGTAAGGCCACTGAATATTAGTCGTGGTAAATCCGAACCTTAATGCAGGTTCGTGGGACGACCTAATAAGTCTTTACCATGATACTGCCCAGACCCCACCTGGATAGGCAGTCTGTTTAGGTGCTACCCTGAATGCACGTAGCACTGGTAATGTCCATCTATCCAAATGCGTACCAGTGACGGGTTGCCTCGGATCGAAGCTGATTACTGCTGTGCCAATTTCCCCTGAAGCGACTGCGGTTTCAAAATCGCTTGCATCCCAAAGCCCTCTCCGCGATAGAGAGGTCATAATGAAAGGGTGAATCAGCGCAGAGTGTCCACAGGCATGAGCGATACTGGCCTCCTCTGCAAGTACAGGCCCTGGGCTCGGGAACTCGGAGCATATCGAAGCTAGGTCTCCTGTAATATCTGAAACCCGGGAAAGATTGATCCACGCGACTGTGCCGACAGCGATATCAGCTCCGATCACTTGAAACACTAGAATCCAAGGAAGCAGTCGATGACGTCTGGTCTTAGGGATTCGAAGGGACGCTTGGTCTGCGCCAGCAAGCACACCTCCTGCGCTAAACAGCACGGGACCCACGAGCATCACTGTCGCCAGGTGTAAATCAAGAAAATATGCGGAAGACGACCCTGACCGAACCGCAGAAAATGACCATACTAGGGCGCTACACCAGTACCACCAGACTGGATCACTACGAGCTTCGGGACGACCTCGAAGAACGCTATAAGCTGCTACTGAAAGGAGGGGTGTCCAGGGAGCCACATGGCTGAGAAACTGCCAACCCAGATTCATAATCGAATAGGTACCCGTGGTGTATATCAGCATATGTCGCCACGGTTCAAGGCCCCACACGAGAGTGATGGCAGTAACCCCTGCGATACCCGCACCCAAATACCCGAATAAAATTGAACGGAGTTCGGTAGGTCGATACTTCCAAACCCAGACAAGGGCAACTAATGAAGGAACAACTTGGGTTTGCTTCGCGAAGCAACTCATAGCAAGCAGAACACCTGCCCAAAACACTGCGCGTCCGGTTTTCCCTCGATCCACCAATGCCCATCCCATCACCGTACCGAGTACAGCCCACATCTCAATACGGAATTGTCCAGTTCCATATACAAAAGGCACACTCGCACCCAGAAGTCCTAAGCTACTGATCGAGGCCGCCCAATCTCTGCCTCGAGCCTGAACCCACCAGCCAATCACTCCTAAGACCAGGATCACTCCCAGCCCATTCACCAAACGCCCAGCTAGGAGAGGCTGTACCCCAAGCAACGCTAAGAATCGAACTAGGACCAGCACCATTGGGGGATAGTTCAGAACACGGAGTGTTCCATCACCTTCGATTGAAGGATAGAGCTTGCCCGTCTCCATCCACCCCTGCAAGTGATCTAAGAGTTCCCCCGCTGTGTAGCCGGGGTCCAATGGGTGAAGCGCCAGTGAAATTGACCAAAACAGACAGATAGTGATCAGCCAAGCCAACTGAACTCGCCCAGCCAGTTGCACCCATGGCCGGTTCATACGAAGGCCCTCCGCATAGATCCGTAGCAGAAAATGGGCATTAATCCACCGGCCTAGAGCATGGTGCATCAACTACAAGATGAATTTGCCTGCGAGTCAATCTCAGACTTTCCTAAGAACTAGCGTAGCGTTCGAGCCACCAAATGCGAATGAATTAGAGACAGCAACGGTGAGTTCCGGTGCCTCTCTCCCATAGCCCGGTACACAGTCTAGGTCACAGCATGGATCTGGATGTGTGAGGTTCGCCGTCGGAGGTATCCGTCCCTTCTGAAGTGCAATCGCAGTAATCGCTGCCTCAAGCGCCCCGGAAGCACCAACCAAGTGGCCGTGAACGGACTTAGTAGAACTAACTGCAAGATTTGAAGCATGATCCTCAAAAACATTCTTAATAGCTTCGATCTCAATCGGATCCCCAGACGGAGTTCCCGTCGCGTGAGCATTCACGTACTGGACTTCCTCTCGTTCTATATCCGCGTCAGTGATCGCTGATCTCATTGCTGCTTCCTGACCTGCAGCGTGTGGTTCCGTCAAACTGAACGCGTCACTTGAAACACCATAACCGATGATTTCTGCGATTGGATCTACACCTCGTTCCCGGAGTGCCGATTCGGCTTCGAGGACGAGAAGAACAGCTCCTTCACCTAACACCAATCCAGTCCGTTCAAGGTCAAAAGGTCGACTGGATCTCTCAGGGCCATCCATGTGTGAGCTTGCAAGAACACCAAGTCGTTCCCACGCAGCGATCGAGCCATCATTGAGCATGGCCTCAGCGCCGCCACTTAGGGCGGTGTCCAGGTAGCCATCGCGAATCGCTCGAAACGCCTCACCAATAGCTACTGTCGACGACGCGCAGGCAATCGAGTAGGTATGCGTTGGCCCATGGAGTCCGAATCGCATAGAGATGTGTGAAGCCGGCCCACTTGCCATGATCATCGGTACAGTGCTGGGCCTTCCCCTTCGGCTCTGGCGCACAAAATACGTTCGATAGCCCTCCTGTAGAATCTCCGCACCACCGAGTCCACACCCCATGTAGACCCCGATTTCCCCGTCTTCTATACTTTGCCCCTCCCCAAGTAACCCAGACGACTGTAAGGCCCCTTCTGCTGCTACAACCGCCATCTGTGAGGCACGCGCCATAAAGAGTTGCTGCTTCTTAGAGATTCGATCTTTTGGTGTGAAGTCCACGGTTGCGAGTGGAAGGTCCGAACCGAAGTCCGCCGTGCCTGACCTGACCAACCGTACTGCCGAATCTCCTTGGTAGATCCGATCAAATATCGATGCAGGATCTTCTCCGTGGGGAGCGATTAAGCCGAGTCCCGTGATAAAAACGCGCCGCCCCACGGACCGTGTCAGTCGCCCTTAACCTCGATAAGCTCGTCGATCAGCGTTGCAGCCTCGGCGAGCGTTTCGAATTCAGCTCGGTCGTCTGGAACTTCAATGTTGAACTCATCTTCAACGTCAAAGAGGAATTCTACCACCATAAGCGAATCAAGGCCGAGGTCAGTTAGGGTCGCCTCAGGCCGAATCTTATCCTCGTCGACGTCGTACTTGTCGACGAGTACTTTTGCTAGATAGGAGTAGGCGCTCATACCGGCGCTTCTCCATGCAGGAGAAAACAAAGGGAGCCCGCGCTAGCGAGCAGTCCCGAAAATCGATGCGAAAGGTATCATGCCCGGAGCGCTCAACACAGTTTCACACTACTAAAGGCCTGGAATCTAGAGTGAACGAGGGTCTCAGTCTTTGTGTTGACATAAGCTTGAAGCTGGGCCCACGATTACCGAGACTCTTAGTGCGTGACCAGCTTGGAGAAAACATGACAACCGCGAAGATATTCATGATCCGTATTCGGTCCGCGATAGGCGTATTGTCGCTTGCCGGTGTTACATGTTTGGTTGCCTGCTCGAATGAGGAACAGACAACACCTGGCTTCGACGACTATCGCCTAGAAGACTATGCCGATTTATCGCCAGAAGACCTTGTCCAGAAGTTCAATCTACGGGAATCTGATGTAGCTGTTCGTGATCTTCCGGGCTGGGCGCCACTTAAGAAGGTCGTGGTAGAGATGCCAGGGAATGAACCTTGGGAAAATCGTTTTGAGCGACTGGAATTTCTTAGAGAAAAAGCTCCCGAAGTAGAGTTCATTCCAGTCAAGAATCTTTCAGATGCGATAGAAAGGGGCGTGCTAGCTGATGCACAAGCCACCATAGGTCTCGGTTGTGGTCCTAGCACTGTGGATGCCATTGGTCCCGATGTGAGATGGATTCAGTCAGGCAGTGTAGGACTAAATCGCTGTTTCAATACGATCGGTGAAGAAGCTGAAAGAATGCAGAATACTCTTCGAGAAAGAAATATTCTTGTCAGCTCCATCCGTGACATGACAAAGCATGCTATCGCACAGCATTCCTTCACCATAATGCTTTCTCTGATCGGAGGCATGGATATTCATGCGAAGAGACAGCGGCAACATATATGGGGAAGAACCACTACAGATGTAGTACGAGATAAGAATCTTGATGTGGAGTTTCAGGACCTGACTTTACTTGTTGTGGGACTGGGGAGTCTCGGTACAGAAGTGGGAAGACTCGCACATGCTTTGGGTATGAGAGTGATCGCAACACGAAATACCAGTCGTTCTGGTCCGGATTTTGTAGATTATGTCGGCTTGTCAGATGAAATGTTTGATCTAGCAAAGCAAGCAGATATAGTGTTTGCCGCAGTGCCGCCGACGCCGGCTACGCTTGGATTATTTGATATGAAATTTTTCGAGGCCATGAAAGAGTCGGCGTATTTTGTGAGTATAACCCGTCTTGGAGTTATCAACTGGGAAGATCTTAAGATGGCACTCACATCAGAAAAGATCGCTGGCTTCGGGACTGATGATCTGCCTCAAGATGACTTTGAACTATGGGATCTTCCGCGAGTAATCATGACCCCACACGTATCGGATTATTCTCCTCGTTACAGGGACAATCAGTACGTGTTTTATCGCGAGAATTTGAGGCGCTATATCGCCGGAGAAAAGCTACTTAATCTGATCAATGTCGATCGCGGGTACTAGTATTTTCAATATCGACGATATTCAGGGTTCCATAAATTCTGAGATCAAATGGGATGAGTTCTCAGCAGAGTTGAGGATGTGAGTATCGTGAACAGAAGCATTAACACTAGCTAATATGATACATCTAAGAATCCTCAGTTTATCGATGTTTCTCGCTCTATGCCCAGCCAACGACTCTCTGACGGTTCTGGCTCAGGCCCCGCTCACTGTACAAGCCGTCAAACCTCTAGCCCCGACCGCCTTAGCCACAGGAGATTCGCTCTTCTTCTCGATGGAGCCCCTTGCTTCGTTTAGACGCCTCGAAGCACGGGTGGAGATAGCTCCAAGTGACTACGAAGCTCGTTGGAGAGCCGCACGCGCTGCTCTTATTCTTGGAGTTATAGAAGAAGACAGGGAACGAACAGGTCGTTGGCTTAGAATTGCTGTACAGCATGCTTCGGAAGCACGGCGCTTGCGACCTGATAATGTAGATGCAATAGCATGGTTGGCAGCAGCGAAGGGGCGGCTAGCCCAAGACATCGGAGGGGCCCGAGAACAGGTCAGATTGGCACAGGAGGTGTGGGCCTTGACCCAAGAGGCTCTGGCAATTGACGGTAACCACGCATTAGCTAACAGTGTCTTCGGCAAGCTCAATCAAGAAGTTCGAAGTCTATCAGGCTTCGAACGCTTCATCGCACGAACTTTTATGGGCGGTGGGGACCCAATGAAGTCCAGTTCTTGGGAAGCTGCTGAAGAACACATCCTCAGAGCACTTGAGAATGAACCAGGCACCGTACTCTTCTACAAAGACCTGGGAGACACCTACCGTATTCAGGACAAACTAGACCTGGCGCGGACTGCATATCAGGAAGGTCTGGCAGCACCAGACCTGTACCCTTCGGACCCTATGTGGAAAGAGCAAATGGCCGACAGGATAAAGCAGCTCGGTCGCTAGTGGTCAGGGTCGGAATCCTGAGGCTTCTCTGTAGATACGCTCATGTTCCTCTACTACGAGCGGCCAATCAAATGGAGGGGGATTCCTAATACTCCCCTCACATAGCTTCACAAGTAGGCCGCGATCGCAAGCAAGTTGTGTCAGAGCATCTACCATTCCCTGATCCGTATCGACCAGAAGCCCCGCTAACCCATCTGGCACGATCTCCGGTAAGCTGCCAGTCCTAAAGGCAACAACAGGTAGACCAACCGCACGAGCTTCTAAAGCGGAGAGTCCAAAAGCTTCCCGGGAGCTGGGGAGGATAAATACGTCAGAATTACGTAACACTTCCCGAACAGCTTTACGGGGTATCGATCCCAGAAATTTTGCCTCCACACCCAAGCGAGATGCCTGCCTCTCAAGGGCAGATCGGCGTGGGCCATCTCCCACGAATGTGACCCTAAACCTATGCCCATTTGGAATATTCTTCTTAGCCGCAGCCACAATTTCAAGCAAGGCTGAGCCTCTCTTTCGGTTCTTAAGACGCTGAACGGTAACCAGATCTATACAGTTTCTTGCGGGCACAGAGACAGAGCATCCCTCACTCCACCATCCAATATCTATACCGTTTGCCAGCACTGTTGTCGGGCGATCAAGAACGCTAGACACTCCGTCCGCGACCGTCGGGCTAACACCAGCCACCACCTGCGGCCAGGATCCCCATCTAGTTAGAGCGTGGGACAGTTTATAAACCCATTCATGTCCTCCCAACGTCGAATGGAATGTGACAACGAGTGGCAAGCCCAGTGAGTGTGCGGCCCAGCCACCGGCTAGAGCACCAGCCGAAGCAATCGATGCATGCACGTGCACCACATCAGGTGACCACGTGACAAGATCCTCACGAAGGCGCTTCGGAAGCAGAGGAGATATCGGTACCCCCATCATCGGGACCGTGAAAGAAGGAACCCTGACAACCTGGAAGTTTTCGGCTCGCGAGGTCGGCACTAATGGTACGCGAGCCCCTTGTTCTAAGGTGCTCTCCGGCGTCATGGTCAAAATTCGAACCTCATGCCGGCGATCAGCAAGCGTATGAGCTAGATCGTCGATCAGAAACTCAACTCCCCCGAGTCTGGGAAGATAGTATTCAGCCAACAGTGTAATCTTCAGCTGAACCTCCGTGGCCCGTTCACGCTCAACGCTCTCTCAGTGACTTCTCGTAAATGCGCCATCGTTTATGGGGAGCAAGTCCAAGTGACCTCAACGGAGAAACTAGTGCCTCATTCTCTTCAAGAATCCATGAGGCTTCTGCTTCTTCAGCTCCTATTTCGACAGCTCGGCGAGCCACCTCGTGCATCAGTAATGAGAAAAAGCCACGGTTCCGGTAGTCACGCCTGAGCCCTAACAGAATAATGCGTCCACTGAGTACCCTCGGTAGGGTTAAGAAAAGGCGAACCATGTTCCATGGCCACAGGCGCCCTGAAGGCATGCGGCGGAGTACGTGATTAATATCTCGAGCAACCACAACGAATCCGACCGCTTCTCCATCAACTTCAGCGATGCACGCGAACCGAGGGTGCAGGACCCTACGAAGATCCTTGGCAAGGTGCCAAAATTCCTGCCAAGAAGGTGGTACGAAACCCCAATTATCTACCCAGGCATCACAGTACAACTTATGGAAGATCCTGACTTCCTGTTCGAAGCGGCTAAAATCCCATTCGCGAAATACCAACTTCGTCCGGGCAAGCTTCCGTTCAACCACCTTCTTCATGCGATCCGGAAAACCGAACTCCGATCCCTGGATGAGACGGTAGCCCAGTAGGTCTTTGGCGCCCATATAGCCACTACTCTCAAGCAAGCGCTCATAGTACGGCGGCGTCCACGGTGTCATGATCACGGCTTCGCGATCAAACCCATCTACCAGAAGTCCACATTCGTGGTTCATCGAAGGATTTACCGGACCTCTCGCTGTCTCGAGACCTCTTCCTTGCAACCACCGTTCGGCTCTCTCCATGAGCGCACCGGCTGCTTCCTGGTCGTCCCTACACTCAAAGAAACCAAAGAAGCCAACCCGATCTCTGTGATATTCGTTGTGCCAACCATTCCGTATGGCCGCGACCCGGCCCACAGGACGACCTTCTCGTTCTGCGATGAATAATCCTCTCTCCGCAGATTGATAAAAGGGGTTCTTTTTCCGATCTAAGACGCCGCGAACTACTGCACGGAGAGGAGGAACCCAGGCAGAGTCGTCCCGATCATGGACCTTCCAGGATACATCGATAAAGCGCGCGGTCCCGCTCCGCCCATCCACTTGCAGAGTCAAGTCGTCGTCCTCAGTACTTCACAACGCTACGAGAGCGATACCGCTGGCCCTAAGCTCGGATTACCCCTCATCTCATCGCTGAGAACAAGGCGCGATGTGCTTCAACAATGCGTTGCCGAGCATTCTCATCTGGCTCAAGCGACCAATTATCTTCTTCCGAGGTACCTCCCAATGCAATCCCATCACTACGTGGCTGCATGTGGATAAACCCACCAGTCCCCTGAAGGCCACCGAACGTCGCATAGTTCACCTCGGGCTGGGGTACCAGAAGGGTCAATTGCCCTTTCAGGGGTACAAGCTCTGTGTCTCCGAACAAGTCATGTGACCCAAGTCCTGTGCAGTTGATAATGATCGACTCATCGAGCGTCATAAGGTCTCTAGGAGTATCGAATTTCCTAATCACAATGCGTCCATCGAATCGCATGACGTCGCGCACCAAGGCGTCCAAATAAATGGACGGCTCAATCCGCAACGTGACACGTTGACTTGCGTAGCGAGTCGGGAAGGGATGCTCCCCAGGCCCCAGAGCCACCGTTGGGAGCCTCAAATCCGAGGGAAGCAATGGATCCTGATCCTCCCGTGTTGAACCCTCCCTCGGAGCTGAGTCACTCAGAGCGTAACTATCAATCCATGAAATCCCGTATTCCGGTCCGCTAAGGAGCTGAAGTTGCCTGTAGGCAATCCTTGCTGCCTGCCTAAGCTGAATATCCCATGCAGCCGTTCGACGTTCTCGATCGACTAGGCCCGAAGTCGGAGTCCATGCAGCTAAGGACATGTTTGACGTGGTATCTGGAGGAACTGAGAGTGCATAAATTGTCACCGAGAAGCCCCGGCGTTGTAGCTGTCTCGCGGTCGTCAAACCAGCGACCCCACATCCGATAACAGCCACTCCGCGGAGTTCACTCTCTAGTGCGAGGTCTGCAGCCATAGATCCTGTACCCCAGGATAGCGACATACCTGATCCACCGTGTCCATAATTGTGGATCAGGGTCTTATCACCGAACCGCTCCGCTCTAAGTACAAAGCCCGATGGCCTATGCGGTCGCAGACCCACAGTGGTGTGTATCACCCGATTCCAGGCAACGTTGAGTGGGGGGAGTAGCTTGTAAGGAGACAAAGATGATGCTGAACCTTGGAAACAACCTCCCAGGCCAAAACCCAAGATGCCCATACCGCTAGTTTTTAGGAGTGTGCGCCGGTCCATATCAACTCACTTACGAATATTGCACGTGCATCTTACATGAAGATGGATAAGCAGGATACTAAGTCTTAGATCCTCCTTTCGGAGCCATATCACATCTCTGCGACTATCAACGCTTTATTGATAGTCCGATAGCCATCCTGTAGAGGTCAACAAAAGCTAGCGACCAAGAATCTCCCGAAGCGCCGCAATCAGATAATGGACATGACGCTCCTGGCAGCTGTACCCCATCAAACCAATGCGCCATGCCTTCCCTTTGAGCGGACCAAACCCACCTACGATCTCGATCCGGTACTCGTCTAGGAGCCGTTTTCTTACCACAGCGTCGTCTACGCCATCAGGGATAAGAACACAGGTCAACATCGGTAGTCGATGCGCCGGATCCCCGAACAACTCAAGGCCCATCCCTGTCAATTCCTTCTTGAGCAGGTCACCACACCTTTGATGGCGAGCAAAGCGTTCCTGCAACCCTTCTTCCTGAATCATGCGGAGTGCTTCGCGAAGTGCAAAGACCATCGGGCCCGGTGCAGTGTGGTGATAGGCTCTATCATCAAACCAGTACTTACGGATGAGGGCCAGATCGAGGTACCAGGTGTCGACAGACTTGGTCCGGCTCTCTATAAGCGACATCGCTCGATCGTTCAGGGTGATGCATGCGATGCCCGCCGGGCCCCCAATACACTTCTGTCCACCGCTATAGCAGATGTCGATGTTGAACTCGTCTACCCGAATGTCGCTGCCCCCAAGGGAGCAGACAGTATCAACTAGGAAGAGTTTATCACGACTACGGACAAGGTCTCCTAGCTCTGACAGCGGCTGTCCTACACCAGAAGATGTTTCTCCGTGTACCACCCCAACCATCTTAGCGTCGGGATGTTGGTCCAAGGCATCCGCGATCTGTGAAACCTGAACTACATCACCAAAGTCCACCTCCACCCGGATCGCAGTACCCCCATGCCGCTCAACGATCTCGGCCATTCTTTGCCCAAAGAAGCCATGAATCCCAACGATCACCTCATCACCGGGCTCAACGACATTACAGATCGATGCCTCCATTCCTGACATTCCAGTACCTGGGAGCGTGATCGCAACCTCGTTCTTTGTCTGAAAAAGGTGCCTCAGTAACTCCATGCTATCGTCCATGACAGCAAGAAAGTCAGGATCGAGATATCCAAGTATCGGACTAGTCATCGCCTGAAACACGCGCGGATGGACGTTGCTCGGTCCCGGTCCAAGCAACACCCTCGGCTCGTGGCGAAGCTGTCCGATTGACTGTCCATTCGATGTCATGCTATCTCCGTTCAAAATATGGTTGAAGTGATTTTCTGGTTATGTCAATCAAGCTGTTGCCGCTCGATTCTTACCCAAACGTTCATCTACAAGATCTACAATCTTATCTACAGTATCAGACCGAAGCCCTTGTTGGCTCGCTATTTTTTGAATCAAGCAATCGACACGTTCGATATGTTTTGCTCCGTTGAATAGGGCCCTCGCAGCGGACGACGGTTTAGCAAGTCCTTCCGCAGCTCTCGCGTATTTTTCAAACGGGACCAGATCGGTCTCCGCAGCTCCGAGATTTGTGCAGAGTTGTCCCGCCCAACCGTATATGTCTTTAGCCGCTTCGATGTCCCCATGCACCGCTTCCCTGATAGAGATCATGTCATCGCGTTGGATACATCGGTAGTTCCCTGCCAGCAACATGGGCCATTTGGCTAAGGGCACGAAGATAGAGTCGTGGACCTTAAGCTTTACCGGAATCTCTGTGGTACCATCTCCGGGATCATACAGGATTGCTTCTATGTCAGCTTGAAGATCACGCAGTATCTGAGTGTGTTCCTCATCTTCAAAACGCGCAGCCTTAAAATTCGTGGGCAATCCAACCTGGAGCACATTCTTAGGCTCTTCCGGCGGACGAAAAGCCTGAGGGTCTGGACTTGCTAATGAGACAAGGCCCGGATCGAACCCATCCCAAACACCTGGTTCTACGAAGCAACCCTCAAGTTGATCAGTCGCCAGTCCTGGGATGCGAGCGAGGTACGGCAATGGAGGCATATTCATAATCGCTAGGTTCGGTAAACGAGCAGCTGCAATCCTTGCCATCATTTCCCGAACACCCGCTGAGCTGTACTGCGATTCCTGCATTCCTAGCACAACTAAGTCGAATTCGGTTGGTTCAACTCCCTCAGGGGCGCTAGCGGACAACTGACCCACAAGCGTGTTCGAGTAAATTTCAACGAGGGTATCACGCCCCCGGATCGGAAATCGTACTAGGGTTCCCTCACGGTTAATCAGCTCAGCCGTAGGCGGAGTACAAACCAGCGTGACCGAGTGCCCTGCCAACAAGAGCTTAGTACTAAACAAAGAGCCGTAAGAGGCACCCAGAATGAGCACGTTATATATGGGTTTCATACAGTCCTCCTCAACTTTCTTTGAAGTGGAATCCGTTAGATAGCGCCCTGTTCACGCGCCCTTTCTATGCCTTCTGGGTCAAGGCCAACGACGTCTGTAAGGATCTCTTCCGTATGCTCACCTAAGAGGGGCGACCGCTCAACTTCAGCTGGTGAGTCAGACAGCTTTATCGGATTTCCAATCGTCAGATATTTTCCCCTCTCCGGGTGGTCAACCTCCACCACAGTCCCAGTCTGTCGCAGGGATTCCTCCTGGGCTAACTCCCCCATGGACAAGATTGGACCACATGGCACATTCAATGGGTTCAGTATCCCCATAGCTTCCATCTTGTCCTTAGTCATCGTCCACTTCTCAATCTCCTCAAACATCTCAGCGAGCTTGGGGAGGCGGGCTCCTGGGGTGTTCCATTCTGAATCATCAAGCCAATCGGCACGACCGATGGCTTCAGCTAGCCCAGAAAAAGCCTGAGCCTGAGCAATGATATAGATGTAAGCATCAGGATCAGTTTCCCATCCCTTGCACTTCACAATCCAACCAGGTTGTCCACCACCAGACGCGTTCCCTGCACGGGGCACTGCATCACCAAACTCACCGTTAGGGTATTGTGGATACTCCGTGAGCGGGCCGTGTGCCAGCCGCTGTTGGTCGCGCAACTTTACACGGCAAAGATTGAGCACAGAGTCCTGCATCGCACAGGTCACACGCTGACCCTTCCCACTCGCCTCACGCTGAAACAGCGCAGCTAAGATACCTGCTACAAGGTGCAGACCCGTACCGGAGTCCCCGATTTGAGCACCCGTAACCATGGGAACGCCCCCAATCTGCCCAGTCGTAGATGCCGCTCCCCCTGTGCACTGAGCTACGTTCTCATAGACCTTGCAATCGTCGTAAGGTCCAGGTCCGAATCCTTTGATTGAAGCATAGATCAAACGCGGATTGATTTCTTGGATTTTCTCCCATGGAAATCCCATTCTGTCGATAGCCCCTGGCCCAAAGTTCTCCACCATGACATCACATTCTTCGATCAACTTGGTGAATATCTCCTTCCCTGCGTCCGTCTTTGGGTTCAGTGTGATGCTCCGCTTATTGGCATTTAGCATCGTGAAATAGAGGCTGTCTGCATCAGCAACATCACGTAGTTGATTGCGTGTAATATCACCTGAGCCCGGCCGCTCTACCTTGATTACATCAGCTCCGAACCAAGCTAAGATCTGAGTGCAGGTCGGTCCTGACTGCACGTGGGTCATATCAAGAATTCGAACGCCGTCTAGGGCTTTACCCATAGTAGTTCTCCCTACTTCGATCTTATGTGGTTCAAGAATACAAATCGAATCGGTTTTCACTGGGAAACGAGCCGAAATCACGGCCCAGAATCTAGGGCTTCATCTTTTCCACGCTACCGGTGGGGCAGTACGCTCAAATCCTAACCCGTATACTCTTCACGAACCAAAATTTGGAAGCCAGATCGTCCAGTAGATCAAGATCAAGGTAAGAACGGTGAAGACTATCAAACTGAACCACCCAAACAAGCGAGCGAAATTGGACGGATAGAACGCCTTATCCTCTTTGGGTATTACAATGAGGCAGTAGTAGAGGTTTAGAAAAAAAATCACCGGAGCGACGAAAGCTGCCAATGCAGATGCTACGAGGACAAGAAAGACGGGCCGCTCAAACCCAGCGATGATGGCCACCGAGGTGATCAAGGAATAAATCATTGTCCCTCGATAGATGTTGTATTCCGAATAGAACGTCTTTCGATGAGCATCAGTGAGTTCATTGGGGTCAAGCCCGCTGAGCTCAGCCGTGCCATGGAAAAGATTGCGACAACAGGCCCCGACGATTCGTGGCCACCCGTCGAAATAATTAAAGGCAGTCGAGAATGTTGCTGCAAAGGCGCCCACCATGAACACGCCCATCATGGCGGGTCCCAGGCTGTTGGTGAAAATCCCTGCGATCTCACCCATAACAGCACGGCCCTCGACCGGGCTTGGATACATCCATACTGCTGCCAAGAGCACAAAGATGCATGCGAGTCCGAATGAGATTACATGCCCCACTCGGAAGTCCCACGTTCCAATCTTGAACCAACTCTGGCAGTATTGGACGGCATTGGACGGAAGTCTCGAAGTATGCACTGTGAGGTCATTCACATCTGGAGCAAACGGATCGAAACGGTTCGCAAGCCCCATATCTTCGAGCTGATCTCGAATCTTACTCATCCCCTTCTTTTTCGCCTTACCCCACTCAGAAGCTTGAAGAGAAACGTCGATTCCTGTGGGCAACAATCCAAGGAACGCAGCAATCACCAGCCAGGAACCATCTGGGATCTCAACCAGGAAAAAGTGACCCATCTCGGAAAGCGGGGCAGGTGCCTGGATGTAAACGAAAAGTGCAGAGACGACCAGAATCGCAGCAAGAAGCTTCGCCGAAACCTCCACGGCCGCGTAACTACCACGAAGGATGATCGCCACTGATATTAGGGCGAGTACCAAACCGTAAAGAGTCATGCTAAAACCCCAGCCGACCACCTCAGTGAACAGGTAGTAGAGCACAGCTGCTGCCGCAATGAGTCGGCCCGCTTGCCCTATCGCACATTGGATAAGCGTGGTCACAAGCACATACCATAATGGCCATTTCTTCCACGCCGTACTGTATGCTTCGATTAGGCTCTTTCCCGTTGCATTGGTGAACCGGAAAGCCATTTCGAACCCGTAATACTTGAACACGTATGCCATCGGTATACACCAGAGCAACGCATATGCGAAGCGACCGCCAGCAACCGGTGCAGTGACTAGGTGACTAGTACCGATCCCGGTCATCATCAAGATGATTCCTGGACCGAAGTGCCCGATTAATCCCCTTGGTGTTAGGTCGGGCATCTGAAGGTCGCTGAAGTGGGACTCCACTTCAGGATATTCTTCAGAGTCCTGCGGCTGCGATTGTGGATTTTCCATGGATATAAGCTATTCCTGAAATCTCGTCTTGGGTTTAGATGATTCCTTCGTCCTCACTTCGATTAACGTGCACAACGACCTCATAGAGAACCGTTCCTACCGTTCCTTTGAATTCATGACCCTTTTCAGTCAAGATCCCATCCTCGGAGCCGCTCAACTCAAATATGATTTCCTCATCGGAAAGGCCCTGAATCGGTATCGAAAGCTGATACCCACCAAGATAGTTATCACCCTCAATAACCGAGAGGATGTGCTTCAGCGTGAGCACACCGGCAATGATCGAACCCAGAAAAAGAAACAAAGTGGTTAGTACGCCTGCCAGCCCACTGATCATGAGGCCCATTACCACAGCTGCCGCCCCAGACACGTGACCGAACACGATCGCCCTAGCGATTTGGCCGTCCGGCGAGTGCTCATTCGACTCGTTATCGGCCTCAAAGAAATAGATCGGACCAGTGATCGAGGCATCTAGATCGCACTCACTCACGTGGGCGGGGATTAAGGGGTTGGGGTAGAGTACCCGATCTTTTGGAGGGAAGCAGACAACGTCACCTGTGCCTATACCTAGGGCACGTTCTCGTGTCACATGGAGAAGCGGGCGACGTGAGGTTACCGGGATCAGTTCTGGTAATAAGACACTCTCCGGCCCCAACTCACACCCAACCATACTCATGTAGTAAAACTGGTCAGTCCCAGAATGATCCTCGCTATTGTGACACTTGATGCGATCCAGCGAGATCGCGATGTCCATCTTAGAATGTCGCCAACGCGTTGAACGGGCTCGCGGTTCCGCCCGGTACCCGGGAAATCTGCCATGAGACCATGAATTGCCAGCGCCGGCGTTCAGTAGCCTCTTTCGCCACATCGAGCAAGTATCCATTGTCGACAAGCGGCAACCCCAGAAAGACCTGTGTAAGGTCATGTATTGGTCGATTTCGCCCACGAACGCCTGAGGGTTGAACGTCATTCACAGCATCGCCAACCAAAAGAGCCACGCCTCGTTCTTTCAGCCACGGAAGCACCGAAGCATGCAGCCCTGCACCTACGCGACCATAGGCCCACGGACCATCTGCCTCCCGCTTAGCCCACCGGCCCGTGCGAACCAATAAAACATCACCACTCCCGATGGTAACCCCTGCAAAATCTTCCCACTCCTCTAAGTCAGATACATAGATAGGTGTACTTGGCTCAAGCCACTCCACACCTCTCAGCAAGGGCATGTCCACAAGAATCCCTCGGGTCACAAAGCCAGGACCCATGCGATCAATAGCCAAGTCTTTACACCCTTCCATATCCAGGTTCTGGGGATAACCATTGAAAATGATTCGTTCACCGTCCCTTGTAGTCGCGTAGTGGCATAGGGCGTCCAGATGGGACAATTGTCCGTCGTGAAGAGAGAAACTGATCGCATCTAGTGCGGTACGTACTCTTCCGGTGTTGGGATCCACCGAGGTCATCCAGTGCTCGGTCGGTGCGAACGTCTGGCTGTCAATCGCGTCTTCTTCACTTACAAAATGTCCCAAAGAAACCGTAACACCCTCTTCCACCAGCAACGCTGCCGCACGCGTCTTCTCAGGCGTAATGAGGTTGAGGGTGCCGCGCTGGTCCGCGGGACCCCAACGCCCCCAGTTCGAGAGCTCAGCCTCCCAGCGACTCATCTGATCTGGTGTCACAAGCACTGCCGGATCTTGAGTCGATGGGTGCGGCGTCGGCCGGACTTGCTGGGGAGCAGTGGCAGGTGACTCGGCAAGGGGCATGATAGTGAAGAGACTCAAGCCGAGTATAATGGTGATGAATTTCATGAAGATCACCTCAGACTACCGAATCTTAGGATCGCACTAGAACTGGAATTCTAGGTGGATGACCCTGACTCCGAAACAGATGCTCGTCGTCCGCTTGGAAATAACTCGCTATTCTGTAGGATGTAACCGTAGAATTAGACTTGATCAGAACACACAGAGACTTGGAAGGAGGCAAGATGGGTCAGTTAGTAATGGAATATCGCTCCGTTTACCCTTTCAGGTTTGCAGTTCTTACCACCACTGCGCTAATAACGATCAGCTCCTGTAGTAGTGATTGGCGTGACCCACCTACGGTCAGCCAAGAGGAGTTCATTACGGAACACGAGGATTGGCGAAGCAACCGGGAACAGGGACTTGTCACACCTCCCGGTGGTCCAGTTCTTTGGTCTGGTCTGTTTAACTTGCCGCAGGGGGAAACAGCATTTGGGTCGGACCCAACGCTCCCTATTGTTCTTCCTGCAGAAGATTCTCCGGCCTTAGCTGGCACACTCGTGCGTCAAGGGCAGAATGTGCACTTAGAGCCAGCTTCGGACGGGAATGTCTACCTTCAGGACGGACCCTCGATTGAAGAGACCACGATTCTGGAAAATGATCGGTCCGGAAACACCACTTACCTTTCCTTGGGATCTCTGGGGATGCGGGTTCATTCAGAGCCCGGAACAGATCGTCTGTGGCTGCGCGTCTGGGATACCGACCTTCCGGAGCGTGAGACATTCCGGCTCCCGGAATACTTTGCCTTGAGCACAGAGTGGCGTGTCTCAGCACGGCTGAACCGATATTCCGAGCTGAAATCGATTCCACTTGCTGACATCACAGGCGGGATGATAGAGCAGGACGCAATTGGAGAACTCATCTTCAGAAAAGATGATCGTGAACACCGTTTGATCGCGTTCGGAAATGAACAGAGTCGCTCTTATTTCGTAAGCTTGTGGGACTCAACAGCAATAACAGAAACTTATCAGGCGGGACGTTACATGAGGGTTCCAGCCGCGGATGAGGACGGATGGACGACCATCGACTTCAATAGGTCGTACAATGCACCGTGTGTCTTTACCGCGTTTTCTGTTTGTTCACTTCCACCGCTTGAGAATCGGTTGGATCTAGCAGTGACAGCCGGTGAGAAGCGACCCGGAAAACCAGCTTACTGATTGAGGGGAGCCATAATCAGGTAAAGAGCGAACTCATTTGGTCAACTCCCAAGGTTACCGCAAGATCATTTTCCCAGTGTTTTCCCTCTGCGTAGCGTGCTCCGCTCAATCATTTCATCCAATGAGCCTCCGGCCAAAAATTCGGGGTGCAGTAGATCTGAGATGCCTCTCCTTATCAATGTTTCGAACCCCATCCGTCATCCAATCAGGTGCAGGCTCACCTTTTAGATGATGACCAAAAAACTGGCTTAGCCTGTACTGAAAGTCGATCCGGTTTTCCAACTTCCTGAGGCCATGGCCTTCATCAGGATAAGAAAGCCAGATAACAGGCTTTTCTAGGAAGCGGAGAGCATTATACCACTCTAGGCCCTGCTCCCAATTGACTGTTGGATCTTCTTCCCCATGGAGATACAAGACTGGAGTATTCATGGTTTCCACACCCGAGATCGGTGACTGGTCCCAGTAAAGGTCAAAGTCATCGTATGGGTTTGTCGCGTATCGGCCTTGGCCGTAGATGTCGTAGGAGTGGTTATTCTGTCCGCTACCGACAAAGAGTTGATTGAATTCACTCACGAGATTGATCGGGGCTGCCCCATGTGCTACAGCTGAGAACATCTCCGAGCGGGTAGCAATGTACGCGCCCCCTCCCCCACTGTAGGAGTGCCCACTCAGACCAACGGCCTCAGGGTCAGCGTATCCCAGTTCAATAACCTTTCGGACTGCAGCTTCAACACACTCCAGCATGTCACTGTGCGAACTGCCAATCCGGAAGTGGACATCGGGTTGCATCAGCAAGTACCCATTACTCACGTAGTCGGCAAAGTTAGGCTGATGTCGATACGCAGGAGTCGGATGTACATGGAGATTCTGCGAGTACTTCTCATAGAACCGCACAATCATCGGGAGCCTCTGTCCTTCCTGGTAGCCATCCGGGATAGCAAGCGTACCCTGTAGCGGTACTCCATCACTATTCGTGTAGTCGAACAATATTCGGCGGCCCCACTTAAATTCAGCGCTCTGCGGATTGGCGTCACTGACTCGCTCTCGTACATCAAAGTCACCTGCACTCATCCAGAGATCTGGGAAATCCTCCCAAGACTGCACTGTAAACAGATATCGATTAGCGTCTTCTGCTTTTTGGGGTATAGAAAATTTCTTCTCCTCCCACGTGAGCTCTGCGAGGTCTTCTCCGTCGAGGCGAAAGAAGCCTTCCTTCTTAGTCCACTCTCCGTAGGCGTGAAGCAACAAAGGTTCAGAAAGATCAATCGATTGCTCATCTGAGACTTCAGAAACGTACCGGAAACGGATCTCGTCCGCGGCGCCGCGACCACCCGTAAGGACCCTAGCTGTGCCACCATCAAGGGGCTGTAGCCATAGATCATACCGCCCATAAAGAAGCACGGATTCCCCGTCATCCGACCAACCCGCAAGACCATAAGGAGGCTTCTCACCGAAGCGGTCATACTCTTTGTTTGTAAACTCGACTGGTGCGGAAGCTGTCAGGTTTCGGTGTTGGTTGGCACCGATGACGTAGTCCCAAACATCACTGTCCTTCCAATACAGGAAGTGTTCGCCGTTCGGTGAAAGTCCGAGAGTCCGAAGGTGTCCTTCAAGAATTTGGACGCGATCTCCGGTACCCGTGTCGACCCGATAGTAATCCGCGAGATCAGGCTTCCAATCTGACACGTAATCAGTCTCATCCTGGCCGATACCCCAGCGTCCATCTTGGGTAATTTCAATACTACGTATGGACTCGTCCGCTAGGTGAACGAGTCGTTGATCCTCCAAATGCACCACAGCGATGTAAGTCCGGTCCTGATCTTGCGAAGCCTGTCTCTGTTGGGCGGCTTGAATACGGTCGTCAGCCCAGTGCCAGATATTCACATCTGCCAAAGGCAATCCCTCTTCTGGCCAGTCTTCAAGTTCGTCCTTCTGCGCTTTGGTGCCTACAAAGATCATCCCAAGATCTTCACTCCAGCTAAGTCCGTCGTTCTCACTGATGACATTTCCGTCTCTGAGACCCTGGTGGTCAGATGGATCGAAGACGTGCCGTTGCGGACTCACCCCATCCATCTCCACAAACGCGATCAGAGTATTAGCACGCTCGGTCTTCTCTTCCGGTGTCTCACCTCGTAACGCGGCAATACCAAGCCCATCTTCCGACCAAGTCAGTCGGGTATACCTCTGTTTGGCATTGTCTAATACCCTTCGCGAACCTGTGTCCAGATTAACGTAGTAAAGACCATTTCCATCTCTGTTTTCCGCATCAACACTGTACGCGAATAGTGTCCCTACTTCGTTGAATTCCGCTTCATCCACGCTTCCGATTAATTCCTCATATCCCTCTTCCAAGTTTCGAAGAATCAGGTCTGTTCCATCATGATCTGAGTCCTCATTCACCTGTCTCTTCTTGACGAAGAAATGACTTGATCCCGAGGAAAATTCGAATGAGGTGACGTCACCCCATGTCAATTTTTCTCCTGATGTAAGATGGGTGAGTTCAGCCTCGCGCAAGACATCCTCACCGTCCCTGCGGAGTTTCTCTGCTTCTGAAAATGGCAGGTCAACAAAGTAAGCAGCCCATTGTCCGTCATCAGAGAGCTGTACGCCTGTCGCCGGAGATAGAACATGTTCTGACGTACTATCGAGGCTCTTGATATGGACAACATTATCAGAACGCTCTCGAGTATAGGTCCATGCTGCCCAACGCCCGTCTGCTGATATTCGGGATCCCGAAATCGTGCGCCACAATTGGTAGTCAGCGATTGTGAGTGGTCGTTTGTCTCCATCGTCTTGAGCATAGAGCTGTGTTGCCAGCACTCCACTGGCCAACAGAGCCAGTACCAAGACACATGACTTTACGGGCGGGCGGATCGAAAATTTAGATAATCTGAAAAAGAGTGCCGGAGCAGGCATGGATAACCCCTGGAGCGCGGGAAGCTGAGGACTGAACTTAAATTACGAGGATTGGTGAAGGTGCGCCTGGAAGCAGAGCCCATCTTGTCCACTCTGCCAAAAGGCACTCCCCAATCAGTAAGACATCCTTTAGAGCCTGAATTAACGAGTGGGACTAGAGATTCTCACGACAGCACAGAATCCTGTCAGGTCTTGGGTTAAACAACCGACACAGAACTTTCCTACTGTTCTTCTAGCCTACTTCTTCTGCATTGGCCTCCACGTAGGCTTTTGCAAATTCCTCCAGCTTGACATCAATGACTTCATGGAGGGCTTGCTGGGTGCCATCAGCATTGGCAACACCCACAGCCGTCGTATACCAGGTTACGGCCTCTGGTAGAGTGACTTGTTCATCCCGGACCATCTTAGCCGCTTGGTTCACTCTCACTTCAATGGAGTATGCGATTGCCCCATCTACATCACTCTGATCCCCAACAACGCATTGGAGTGTGATCCTCAATTCAGGCAGTCCGGGATTTTCAAGCATCTCGTCTTCAGTAAGCAAATCCACTTCGGATTCAAGTAGTTTGATCGCTGCGTTTGCCTGAACCTCTGACGTTTTTACCCCTACACTCTCACAAGTCGGGTTTCCCACAACGCTGACGTGTACGCCTCCAATCCTCTCAAGCGTATATCGGTTCCATTCTGTGTCCTGGGCATCCAAAACGCCGGGGGCGCTAATGAGCATTAATCCGACGATCGTGCAAGCTAAACGTTTCATGGGAATAATCTGTTCAGTGAGTTGGCGCTGATGTGGGTTATTTATCCGCCGGTGCCGCAAGTCCTGCACTGGTGGTTGTTTTTCGAGCCTAGTTTCTCCAGTAGCACGACTGTCTTTGGATGTGGCTGTGCTCTCTGTTCTGGACTGTTCGCTAGGTCTGCGGTGGTTTGCCCTCGGCGGCTAATCAACGTTACGTCTGCACCCTGTCTGACAAGATAGAGAATCGTCTCGTTATCACCTCGAGCTGCTGCATGATGGATGGAGGAAAAACCATCCTTGTCCCGAAGATTGGGATCAACACCATGCTCCTCAATCAGATACCTGACCGCGGGCAACCAGCCATCGGGAACACCTCGATGGGTTTGGGCAACCCGGGAAGTTCCAAAGCCGACACCTGCTGCTGCGTGGAGAGCATGGACCCCTGGTCCACCATCTGGCACTGGCTCCAAACCTGATGGGTCATCTGGCTCAGGTTCTTGACCGGTCGTATCTGGTGGTTGGTTAGGGTCAAAGAATCGACGTCTGCCAGGAAGCTTCTGGGTCCAAATGTTCGCGTCGGCACCGTAGGCAACCAACAGTTTCATCGCGTTGACGTCATGTGCGTATGCCGCCCGCCAGAATGGAGTCGCACCCGTGAAATCAACACCCATGCGTCCGGCATTATACGCCGCGTACCAGATATGCGTGCTAACCCTCTGGTCGGGCTCAGCTCCGGCCTGCATGAGCAACTCTAGCAAGTCCAGATAAGTTGTCTCCTGCTGCCGGAACATCGAAGGTTGTGGATACCAGGTCCTGAGGGACCATTCGATGTTCAGAGCGGCAAACAGCGGACCAGCACCATCATCGCTCACTAAGTTCGGATCAGCACCACGCTCTAAGAGCATTCGGGCCAGATCATAATTCCCATTGATTACGGCCACTAAGAGCGGGCTGGATTCATCGCCCTCAGTGACGTGGTCAATGTGTACTCCTCCATCGACAAGCTGACGAGCTACTTCGATGTGGCCTTCCCGCGCAGCAAAATGGAGCGCGGTGAAGCCCCCTTGGTTACCGATTTGCTCATTTCCTGAAAGAGCTCGGACCGGGGGTGGAGGGGGCGGATCAGGCTCTACTTCTTCATCCTCATCCGGCTCCTTTTGATCTGCGGAGTCGGGAGGAGTTGCACCACTATTCTGATTTCCCGTCTGTGGCCTAAACGAACCACCCCTGCCTGATCCCGCGTTGCTCGAGTCCGGATCCTTCTCAGCATCCCGTACACGATTACGTCGACTGCGGTCTGCGTTTGTCTGTTCCGCGAACTCTACATAGTCCTTCACTCTCGTCGCCATCTCAAGGTCGGCACCGAGCTCAACTAGGATCTCTACAGCTTTGTTCGCATTCTTGACTGCAGCGAACATCAAAGGTGTTCTCTGGAAGGAACCATCGACCATGTCGAGGTTGCCTCCATGCTCAGCGAGCACCCTTATAGCTTCAGGGGCATCAGACTGCGCAGCGAAGTGCATCGCAGTCACACCGGTCGATGTGAACTTGTTGGGGTCAGCACCCGCATCAAGGATCGCAGTCATGACTTCAGTATTGCCAGTGCGGCTTGCAAGATGGAGTGGTGTGTAGCCTCCGACCCTTGTCGCCGGCTTTACCGTGGCACCAGCATAAAGCAGGAGCTTGGCCAGCTCGAGGTCATTATTGAGAGCCGCCCAGTGTAGCGCGGTGAGACCGTCTGACTGGGCAGCATTTACGTCCTCACCCTGCTGCAGCAAGGCTCGAACGATCTGGGCATCTCCCTGTTCGGCAGCATCAGCCACTGGCGAGTCTGCAGGCTTTGCTGCGAGGAGAACTACCAGACTCAATCCGAGAAGAGAGCCAACGCACAGCCTTATTCCTCCACTTATTCCCGACATGTCCCGCTCCCTTAGGGTATCCGCCTTACGTTCCGGCTTGAGCATGTCAGACCGAGAATGTCCCGGTGCTGTTCCCAAATGTTTCCAAGTCGTCGACACCGAGGCGATGTAACAGATCCAGGAACACATTCGCCATCGGTGTACCGATTGTCGCCCTCACATGTTTCTCACCTTCCAGAATGCCATTTGCGCCACCAGCAAGGAACAAGGGACAGCGAATGTGATTGTGCAGGTTACTATCTGCCATCGCCGAACCGTACATCAATAGCGTTTTATCTAGTAGGGTCGAGTCACCCTCAGTCACGCTCTGTAGCTTCTCAAGGAAGTATGGCACCATCGACACGTGATACGCGTTGATTGTCGCAAAATCTAGGACCCGTTCCTCACGCCCACCGTGATGTGACGAAGAGTGGAATGGTGATGTCGAGCCACTCTCTGGATAAACCCGAGGAGAAGCATCTCGACCGAGCTTCAGGGAGAAGACTCGGGTCGTATCAGACATAAACGCGAGTACTTGCAGGTCAAACATCAGTTTGACGTGCTCGTCAAAGGAATCCGGTACACCTACCGGTGCCTCCGGGATCTCACGCTCGTCTCCACCCCGATTCTGAGCTTCAATCCGCTGGATTCTCTGCTCAAGCTCACGAATATACTGAGTATATTGGTCAACCCGCTGGCGGTCGGACACTCCGAGATCGCGGCGAAGCCCGGCCATCTCTTCCATCACCCAATCCAAGATGCTTCGGTTCGTCTTCATGCGCTTAGTACGCTGTTCCGGTGTGCCACCAGCTCCAAACATCAGTTCGAAAACGGCTCGTGGATCACGGACCATCGGCAGCGGCTCGTTAGGTGAACCCCAACTAATGGTATCGGTATACGCGCATGCATACCCATACGCACACCCACCAGCTTGATCGACGTTTTCGATTGTTAACTGTATCGATGGGATCGGCGTCTCATGCCCAAATCGCTGCGCAAAAACTTGGTCGAATGAAGTTCCGACATCGACGTCAGAACCTTCTGTCTGCTTCGGATGGGCTTGAGTTAGGAAGACCGCAGTAGTTCTGAAGTGGTCTCCTCCGATCTCTTTCGGCGCAAACGCATCCGCCATCCTGCAGTCGGTATCACTCACAATTGTCAGATGCTTACGGAACGGTTCTAAAGACCTCAAGCTGCTCGGGGTAAGATCAAAGTTCTTACCCTCTTCCGCAGGAGACCACAGATTTTGCGTGGCACCCCAGTCATTACACCCGGCTGCGCCATGTACCTGTTCGATACACACCAATCGAGTACCATCGGCCGCCTTCCCCGCCTCTGTGGCTGCCCAGAGCCTATTCGCCGGCACCATCGCATCGAGTAAGGGCAGCCCAATCGCCGTTCCCATACCGCGTAGCATCGTGCGCCGTGAGATGTGTTTTCCTGTGATGAACCCCATCGTCAAAACCTCGCTTGAGGAATTAAGAGTTACCTACTCTTCTATCTAAAATCCTTAGTGTGCACCCTCCGGGACAGCTGCAATAGCTGGCCTTGGAGCCTTCGCGCTTGTGAAGGCTCCACTTTTCACAACTCCGAGAATAAAAGCTGACAGCCTAAAGCCGTCCTCGCCAGCCTCTCTAACAATCGCTCGGACTGTGGGCATATCGTAGTACTCAAGTCTCCGACCCAGTGCATACGCCATCAAGTTCTCTGTGAATACCCTGTATAAGACCTCGGGCCGACTCAAGAGAGCATTCCGCAGATCTTCAGGACTGGCCAACGGGGTACCATCGTATAGCTCGCTCTCTGGATCCACCATGTTACCACCATCTCGAATACGCCAAGCCCCCGTTACATCAAAATTCTCAAGAGCCAAACCGATTGGATCGATAACGACATGGCACGAGCGGCATGCAGGGTTTGCGCGATGCTGTTCCATGCGCTCCCGGACGGTTAGAAAACGCCCATCCTCTGCCTCACCGACTTCCTCAAATGCCGGAACATCCGGGGGTGGTGGCGGAGGCGGAGAACCAAGCAAGACTTCCAGAACCCATTTACCTCGGAGAACCGGTGACGTCCGATCAGCTGCGGATGTCATCGTTAGGATACTACCGTGACCCAGCAACCCACGACGCTTCTCGTCGGGATAGGACATTTTTCGGAACTCAGGCCCTATGATCCCAGGAACACCGTAGTGTCTGGCCAGTCGCTCGTTAACAAAAGTGTAATCTGCAGTAAGTAACTCAAGTACCGGGCGATCCTCTTCAACGAGGTGTGAGAAGAAGAGCTCCGTCTCACGGTTCATAGCCTCAGAAAGCGTCTCGTCAAAGTATGGGTATGTCAGAGCGTCCGGTTGAATATCTTCAAGATCTTGGAGGCGCAACCACTGAGATGCAAAGCGCGTAGCAAGCGCTTCGGCTCTCGGATCAGCCAACATCCTACGCACCTGCTGCTCAAATTCTTTTGACTTGGTGAGCCGTCCTCTTTCCGCTACCGCTATCAGTTCCTCATCCGGCGGTGCGCCCCACATGAAGTAGGAAAGACGAGAAGCCAGGTCAGTCTCGCTGATGTTGTAGATCTCGCCAGGGGCAATTCCGTCTGGAACCTCTTCCATACGGAATATGAAGTGCGGGCTTGCTAACATCGCCTGCAGTGCCATCCGGACTCCACCCTCGAAGCCACCGTCTTGAGCACCCTCATCATAGAAATCCATCAAGGCGCTGACATCAGCTTCTTTGATCGGTCTGCGATAGGCGTTACCGGCCAAGTTACCGACAATTATTTCGGCACAAGGGCGGGCCTCGGCAGGAGCCGTCGGCCGACACGTGAAGACCGCTCGACGGGTTGGGTTGTCAGAAATTCCAGTCACTTCGAAGGGGCCAAGTATGGTGAGGCGTTGAAGATGCTGCTGAGTCGTCACGCCATAACCGATACCAATCTGCCCATCCGCGAGTGTATGATCGATCGGACGAATCAAGTCGTCGACCTCACCTTCAAACTGTCGAATAAATGCGGCCGTGACTCGTTTTGGCCCAGCAGTCACATAGATGGAGTCTGTTCGAACATTCAAGCCACTCGGCTCAGATTCCATCATCCATCGATCGATCGTGAGGAGCGCAATCCGCTCGCCTTCTATCGAAATCTCAACCTGCTCCGTCCCAAACGTGCGCCCAAAGACCTCACCTTCAACGGCATTGTAGGGCATGATATGGAATACATATTTCCCGTCTGCAGGGAAGTTATGAACACGTGACAGCCCTCCACGCGTTCCAAAAGGAGCTCCTTCAATGCGGTCCTTCTGTGACTGTATACGAGGCAACCTGTAAACAGTGTTTTGGATTTCTGCATCGGGATCACCGAGCACAATGCGGCTGACATGTTCAGCGGCGCGTAGATAGCCCTCCATGAGGGTAGCCGACGGCATCTGAACATCAGCAATATTGTCGAAATTTGCGCTTTTCGTATCGAGTGGCAGGAAAGTACTTACGTTAATTTCGATGCCAAATAATTCTCTTATTGTGTTGTGATACTCAACACGGTTAAGTCTCTGGAATGTCCGGGTCCCCGGGTTGGGGTTCCGCTCGGCTGCCTTGTCGAGTGTCGACTCTAGGTCACGCGCTACCTCAGCGAGCACTACAGGATCAGGCCGCCTTGCCCCTGAAGGAGGCATCATGCCGGCCCTGAGCTTGCGGATCATCTTTTCAACGATTTCACCGTTCTGTGGCGCGTTGGCCACATCGAAGCCTTCTAATACCAAATCACCGCGGCGCATTCGCTCGCTGTGACAGCGGGTGCAGTACTCTGCGACCACGTCATTCGTCCCATCCTCAGCGCCGTCCCTGAAAGATGCCGCCGTTACGAAGGGAGAGGCAGCCTGAAACGACATCGGTGGTGCCGGGACCGTACATGTCGTGAGGGTTCCGCAAATAGCGGCAACCGTCATAACTGGAAGTATGGTTTTACGCATGCCCACGCTCGAAAGAGGTTACAGTACTGCTAAGCTATTGATAATAGTGCAGGTACCGGGGATACGGCTAGGCTTTTGCACGCAGAGATTAGATAGATAGGTCTGTACGAAACAAGCCCGTACAGACCTATAAAACATGATTCAAGCCCGCTCTGTTGTAATCAGATCGGGAATCTGTTCCCGGACACAAAGTGTCCTCCAAGGAGCCCAACTTGTCAGCTGATACGAATTATACCGAGGCAATAAACCCTAAATCCATGGCAATATTCGATCCGGAAAAAATGGGTAAAAGCACTATATTTCAGTCAGAACACATTCTAGTCGGGCTAAATGCTTTTGAACCGGGCCAAGCACACCAACTCCACACCCACGAGGGAATGGATAAGGTCTATCACGTCCTTAGAGGGAAAGGCCTATTCATCCTAGAGGGCCGGGAAATAGAGATGGAGGCGGGCCTAATGTTGGTCGCGCCGGATGGAGTGCCCCATGGGATTCGGAATCACAGCAATGATCGACTTATTGTGCTTGCCGTACTTGCCCCAGGACCATGACGCATCTTCAGGGCGCATCCTACTACAATAAAAGGAGGACCCCGAACCCTACTAGGCTCCGATTATCGAGAGCTGATTCGCTCCCTAATCAGGTCCGCTGTCCAAGATGCCCTCGCCTCTGAGATTTTTCGAGCAAGCTCGAGTGATCGTTCTAGATCAGCAATGGACACACCATTGATGACGGCCTGACCAGCCTCTACACGTTCCGCCCAGCGCACCGAATTGATGTCATCAAGCATCATATTCAGCGTGATTCCTGGGCTATCATGTATTCCATCGTTAGGCATTCCTTCGCCGGTAACACCTTCATCGCGCAGCACATTCGGAGCATTCTCCGGCCGTCTGTAATACTGACCTATGTGATGCACAGCTGCTTCCCCATCCCACGCTGCCGTAAGACGCTCCGCCACAGCCTCCTGACCACTCTGGTTCCCGCCACTGTCTCCGATGAAGATGATGTTCTCGAAGCCGTGCATCTTCAGGCTGTGAGCAACGTCAGTGAGTACGGCCTCGAATGTTTCCTGTCTAAGGCTAATCGTGCCAGGGCTCCTCATATGCCCGCTTTGGGGCTCGATGCTACCCTCTGGGACGAACTCTATTACCGGAGCACAGACGGCATTTCCGAGGTTAGCCGCAATTGCTGGGCAGTTCGCTCGAAGGACGTAGTTGTGCTTTCCGGTAACCAGCCACGGACCGTTCGGCTCTATCCCTCCCGTTGAGACGATGGCAGTAGTCTTTCCAGAGGCTATAGCATCTCGGACGTCCATCCATGTCATCTCCTCGATCCAGGCTGTTTTCGCCTCAGGGAGAGGATTGGGTGTATCCGAGCAATTGTATTGATTTGCTCGGCAGTCACCGCCACCCATTGTTCTCGGATCCGGTTCGGGACGCTGCTGGCCTCCAGGGCCAGCACCACGACCACGACCACCCCGACCTGCTCCACCCTGGCGCTGAGGAGCAGGCAGGGTGCCACCGTTCGCAATCGTTTCTCGGATCAGTCCGGCAGTACTCTCAGCACGGAATCCTACAATTTGCCTCGCGTACTCAAGAGATTTGACCCGGTCAGCGATGGAAACACCATTAATCGATGCAAATCCAGCCGCCACACGTTCGTCGAATCGGATAGACCTGGGATCTGCATGGAACATATTGAGCGCTATCACTGGATCGTCGTGAAGACCATCACCTTCTCCGTCGACTAGGCCCTGCTCAGCCATGTACTGGCCAACGCTCCCGTAGTCGTAATAGCCCTGCACATGGCCTACGACCGCATCACTACCCCATGCGGAATTCAGTGCATCTGCGACCGCCCGTTGGCCACCTTGATTACCACCACTGTCTCCGATGAAGATGATGTTCTTGAAGCCGTGCATTTTCAGGCTGTGAGCGACATCGGTGAGTAACGCCTCGAAGGTCTCCTGCTGGAGGCTAAGAGTACCAGGACTTTGCATATGCCCACTCGGCGGGTCGATCGAGCCTTCCGGTACAAGCTTCACAATCGGAGTGCACAACGCGTTCCCAAGTTCTCGGGCAATCGCATCACAGTTTGAACGAAGGACGTAGTTGTGCTTACCCGTCACTAGCCAAGGACCATTAGGCTCGATACCCCCCGTTGGAATAATGGCGGTGGTCTTTCCTGCACCCAGAGCGTCTCGGACATCCATCCACGTCATTTCTTCTATCCAAACCGTGGTCGCCTCAGGGAGGGGATTCGGTGTGTCGGCACAGTTGTACACGTTGTTAGCGCAATTGCCGCCACCCATGGAGTTGGCGTCGCGCTGCTGCTGAGCGCATGCTGTCGTGGCTGTAAACAGCACTGTCCCGATGACGAGGATGGTCCTCATAGTTTTCTCCTAGTATGCGAACATCTCGTCCGAGACTGGGTGTCAGAAGCAAGACGCGCCAGGGGTAATCGATACTGACGAGATTCACTGACGGGGGTCACAGCCGAAGCGATACGGTCTTTCCGTCTAGTTAGCTGGGTGTCACCCAAGACTCAATAGGCAGTCGATTGACTGATGTCCCGAAGTCCCCGTAAACTTTCTGGGGCTGTGTCTTGCAAGGAGTAAGTGCCATGCCGGTAATTGCAAATGGAAACGATCGTGGAGCCAGATTAGGGATAAGTCTCTTGGCTCTGGCGGCTTTTTTCTCACTCAGTGCTGGGGCCGTGTACGCCCAACAAGGTGCGGTGAATACAGCAGAGTACGGGCATGTGACCTTTACTAAAGATGTCGCACCGATCCTGCAGCGCAGCTGTCAACGTTGCCACCGGGAGCATGGTGTGGCACCGATGGCGCTCATCGAGTATGACGATGTACGTCGCAACGCTAGGCGCATCGTGTATAAGACAGGACTCAGGGACGTAGCCGGCGCGATGCCCCCATGGTACGTCGAAAAAGACATCGGCATTCAGCACTACAAGGATGACCCTTCACTTAACGACGAAGAGATCGCGACACTGGCAGCGTGGGAAGCGATCGGTACGCCGATGGGTGATCCAGACGATGCGCCACCACAGCTAGAGTTCGACGATGGAGTCAGTTGGACCGCCGGAGAACCAGACCTGATTGTCAGGCTTCCAGACTTCACGGTCCTAGGTGACTCGCCCGATTGGTGGGGCGACATCGAGCCTACCCCAACCGGATTGACCGAGGATCGCTATGTGAAGTCCGTGGAGGTTCGTGAGGTGAACGATTACGATCCCAACGAGGTTCGGGAAACTGTCGGCGGAAGGTTCGTCTTCCACCATATGATCTATAGCACCCGGGTCACCGAAGGAGGAACCCCGTTCGCCCCAGCAACGACCTGGCCGGTACATGAGGTTGGTAGGAACCCCGACATCTTTGATGAGGATGGGGGTCGGCTTCTCCGGGCTGGAACGAGTATCGTCTCTAACTCCCTCCACCTGCATTCGAATGGCCGAGACACCGATGCTCACTTGGAAATTGGATTCAGGTTCCATCCTGAGGACTATGAGCCTAAATACCGAGGCGCGAGCCTTGGACTTGGCAATGGCATAGACATCGACATCAAGTCCGGAGAGAAAGACCAGGAACTGCATGCCTATACGGTCTTAAACCAGCACACCAAGCTCGTGACCTTTGAGCCGCACCTGCACGCTCCAGGGGCACGCATGTGCCTGGAGGCGATCTGGGGTTTCAACGTGGAGACCCTGTCTTGTGTAGGCTACGATCATAATTGGGTTCGGGGTTATGCCTTCGCTGATGATCACCAGCCACTACTACCCAAAGGCACCGTCCTCCACATCACGGGTTTCATGGACAATACACCCGGAAACACGAACCTCTCAGACACTCGGAACTGGCAGGGGTCAGGTAACCGATCGGTATCAAACATGTTCATTGACCTGGGCATGCGACTCCGCTTGAGTGACGAGCAGTTCCAGCAAGAGATGGCTGATCGGCGAGACGCATTGGACTTGAACGTGAATGATCACGTGATCGGCTGCCCACTCTGTATGGTCATCCCTAGGAGGTAGTTCGATTATGAGAAGTAATTCTCCTCGCAGTCTGGGTATCTCTGCATTCGGCCTAATTTTGATAGCATCGGCGAGCCTTATAGCCCAGACACCGTCGAGGGCTGAGGCTCAGGAGACCTACTCAAAGGGCCAAAACATCTCTCCCGCGTACGAGGGTTGGGAGCAGAACCCTGACGGCTCTTTTAACTTCCTGTTCGGCTACATAAATCGGAATTGGCTGGAGGAACCAGACGTACCCGTCGGGGTCGATAACAGCTTTTCACCTGGCTCCGAAGACCGAGGCCAACCCACTCACTTCCTTCCACGCCGTAACCGCTTCGTATTCAAAGTACGTGTGCCAGAGGATTGGGGTGACAAGGAACTCGTATGGACCCTCACGAGCGCTGGGAAAACCGAGAAAGCTTACGCGTCGCTCAGGCTCGACTACGTCGTGGACAACATGATCGTAGCATCCGAAACCGGAGCGCTTAACGCGGGCTTTAGCACACCTGCGTCCCGAGCGAACACTCCGCCTGTCGTAATGATAGAGGGAGATTCGGTGCGTCGTGCGACAGTTGGACAACGGATCACACTCATCGCAACCGTCGATGATGACGGACTTCCTCGTGTGAATAGGTCCACACAGGAACCGGATACAAGTAGCGCGCCCCCTACACTCAGTGCACGGCAACTCCGCCCACCGTCACGGATAACTGTCGCGAAAGTCAACGGGCTACACCTGTCCTGGTTTGTCTACCGAGGCCAAGGCGAAGTAACGTTTGATCCCTTCCAGGTGAAGGTCTGGGAAGACTCACGGGCCGGAGGTAATTCACCCTGGTCTCCGTTATGGCGTGCACCACCCGTCCCGGAAGATATGCGTTGGGAGGTTGGGGTCACCTTCGATCGCCCAGGGACATATGTACTTCGTGGTCGTGCCGATGACGGAGGTCTCTATGGCGATACACAGGTCAGGTTTATTGTAGCACCTATAAGCTAGCCAAGGTGACCCGCGTAAGATCGGTCTCCGTTCTGGCACCCTAAGACATTTTCCTGAGGGTGTAGAAGGCTGTCCTGGGGGAAGAGCCCCAGGACAGCCTTTAAGCAGGAAGTCACCTACTGGCAATCAACTACCGATAACAGTCGGTACGTTTGGGTTCCCCTCCCGCTCTGAGTTAGGTACGTCAAAGCATAGACGAGGCTGCCCATTGATGAGCGTGCCCCTCGGGTTGTCAGAGAAAATCTCTGAGACTGCTTCGAAGTCCGGTAATTCGAGGTCACCAGGAACAGTAGCTCCGCCGAGTACGCCCGCATTCTCCGCCCATCTGCGTTGGTCGCCAAGAGTTCGGGCTTCTAAAAAGAGCTCAATTGCCCGTTCACGCTTTAGTCGGGTCCATGCCTCTACATCTGTAGTCGCTGTCCACTCACCGAGCGGCTCTCCACCAGCTTGGTGCGTCGTGGCTTGGGTGGTGTACGTCGCACGCAGATCATTGATAACCCTCATAGCATCTTCCCAGTCACCGCCGACCAATGATGCCTCAGCCTGAATCAGACGCATTTCAGCTCCGCTAGCGAGACGAATCGGGTCTTCTGGGTCGTCATACTTGGTCTGATTACGCCATGGCGTTTGGCCAAAACCTAAAAGTGCCGCGTTAGACCACGGAAATTCAGCATCCGCAAACCATCCCACCCTAGGATCACCCGTCTCCTCCCAATAACCGGTTCCAGGAAGTGGCGACCCGCTATTGGTTAGGTCCGGCTGCTCGCCGTAGTAGGTATTCCACATGGTGTAAGCCAGGTATGGTTGTCGACCATTTGCCCACATGATCGTGTTCCGTGTGGCTTGCTCTAGGTTGCTCATCTCCACGACGTAGGTGAAATCACTCTCTACTGAAGCGGCGTCAGAGATCACGCTTGACCAACTCGCTTCATCGTATGTCGCCAAGAACGCCCGCACCTGGGCACGGCCGGCAACCGCTGCCGTCCTGAGTGTCGCATCGCTGGCTCTGTTCATCGCCTCAGTGAACTGCCCTTCGGCACGCTTCAAGTAGACCAAACCGTCCTCGAGAGGACCACCGTTGATGACAGCTTCGCACCAATTTTCACCCAGTAAGCGATTGGCATATCCCGCCCAGATGTTCGCCTGAGCAACCATGTCACCATCAACGCCCTCATCCCCCTGCCAGGCAGCGTCCTCAAACAGCTGGATCGCAGTTTCAGCAATGAATCTAGCCTGTTGCGCATCTCCGAAGTGACCTGAATAGGAGCCAGGTTGAATATGGCCACCCTGAGCAGCCACCGAGTGACCATAGGCTCCCGTCTGGCCCCCAGGCATGATCTCCCTTGCAACAATCGCTCCGGTGTATCCTACCCAACCTATCGCCTCATTTAGACGTCGTTGGGCACCGTTTACGAGGCCTGCCCGAGATTCTGGCTGAACCAAGAACTCATCCTGGATCGGCCCAGGGTTTGTGACTTCACAGCCCGTTCCAAGAATGAGCAACACGAAAGCCGCTACGAGCCCCATTCTGCGGTCAGCTTTTTCTATTTGCTGCTTATACATGTTGGCTCTCCACTCAGAACGTGATTCGTAGAGATGCACGTAACACGATTGGTGCCGGTACGGTTTCTTCGAAGTTATAGCCCTGCTGCCCAGATGCGTACGGATCTGCCTGCGCTTCAGGGTCCATGTAGGGCATATCCCTCATCCACAAGTAGGAGTTGTTCAAGGCGAGCGTCAGCGTTGCGTTGCTCACTTTCTCTGGGAACGCAAAATCCATCGGAATCGTGGCGCTCACACTCCGAACCTTGAAGAAGTCGCCCTTCCATACGTAGCCCTCGTACTCACTTGGATCGCAGCGAGCTTTCCAGATAGCTGGGATGCCTGTCTTCAATTCGATCGAGTTCGCTGGGTCCACATAGTATGGGAAGCAAAGAGGAGAGCGGACGCTCCGAGTGATCGACCAAACCGCTTCCGTCATGTAGAAGCCGCCTTTGTAATCACCTCTAGCAGAAAGCACGATGCCCTTGGGAAGCCGCACGGTCATGCTCGGACTTATGAACGTCGTGGGAAGATTCGGCCCGTAGTTGATCCGTTCGTAAATGGGGTCAGCAATTTCATCCGGGTTAGTGACAACCTCATTACGTACGTTACGGAGCGTGCAACCATCGTCACCGTTCGGTCCACAGTCCATCCGAAGCTCGTTAGTCTCCGGGATCCCAAGCTCTAAAACCTTTGAATGGTTCGTTGAATAGTTGACTCCGATATCCAGGCCCCAGTCAGCACCTTGAATGAGCGCAGCATCCAGATCCACCTCAAATCCAACGTTCTGGATCGTACCAATGTTGGTGAGGACGCTGTTCGTAAATCCGGTTGATGGAACCAGCGGAACGTTAAGCAGTGCGTCGTTCGTGATCTGTTCGTAATACGTGAAACTCGTTTCAATTCGGTTGTCCCACCACGAGGCATCAAATCCGTATTCGAGTTCTTCTGTAACTTCCGGACCAACATCGTCGTTCCCTACGTTCTCCGGCACGAAAGCTGCATTTCCAGCCAAGCCTACCGGACTCCACGTCCGCACAGCGTCGAACGCCCCAGGTGCTCGACCCGAACGTCCAAAAGCTGCTCGCAGCTTCATCTCACCGATGTCTGGGTAGAAAGATTCGTCGGATAAGATCCACGAAACGCTGGCCTTTGGATAAACCTGCAGGCCGAACCCCTTACCAAACGCACTGTGACCGTCTACCCGTGTGCCAACCGTCAGGAAGTACTTGTCTGCGATGTCGAAAACATTTTGGAAGAAGAAGCCTGAATTCCAGATCTTCTGCCGTACCTCAAATCCCTGGGTGATGGCGGCAGAATTAACTGTCGGGGCAGCCGCTCCAGGGAAGTTCTCACCAAACGCCTCGACCGTGCGGTCGTCTGTGCCAGTGGCCTGTCCGCCCCATGAAAAATTTGACCGAATCGGCAATTCCATTCCGAGCAAGTTGGCTGTGATCCCAAACGTGACCGTGCCGACGTAGTCAAACGAAAGCACCCGACTTTGGAAGGTGTTGTTCAGCAGCGCACCCAACGGGACCTGCTTCCATGCAAAGGGCCGTAGGTTGCGATGCTCTTGTTGGCTCCAGTCGTAGCCAACCGTAAGCCGGTTCGTGAGGTTTTCCATCGGCGCGTAGGTGATTACTCCGCCGGTAGTCATGCGCTCGACACCCTGATCGAGCCTCTGGTCCATGAGTTCATTGAGAACAGCGGGGTCACCTGTACCGAAGTAGTTACGTTCCGCCCGAAACGCATTCAGGGTGATGCCCTGGGCGTTATTCTGCCCATTTGTCATAGTCAACAACTGGTTCACGTATGCCGTGTTCCACTGTATGGTCATATTCTCGGCGGGTGCCACAGTAAAGTTGCCACGAACGGCGTATTTCTCTTCGGTGTCGTTGGTCAGATAACCCTGCTGGTCAACAAAGGACCCTGAGATG
>DUBS01000008.1 GCA_012960225.1 Gemmatimonadota bacterium
CCGATGGTGGAGACGATGCACCAGAAGTCGCTGCACCAGAAGTCGCTGCACCAGAAGTCGCTGCACCAGAAGTCGCTGCACCAGAAGCACCAAGCTGGGGTGGAGACGACTCAGGCGACGACGACTCCGATGGTGGAGACGATGAAGCAGAGGATACTAGAAACGTCTGAGGTGGCCTTTTCTCTATTTTGAAGGCCAAAGCAGGTCCGAGCCCCGCAGGGTTTTTTATGGCCCTGTGGGGCTCGCTACTCTGAGGGACAATCCTGGCAACTGAACCATCCCTCGACTCCTGAATGCCGGGGGCGGGATTCGAACCCGCACGCCCCGAAGGACAGCGGCTTTTGAGGCCACCGCGTCTACCGTTCCGCCACCCCGGCAACAGTCTCATGAAGGATACCCTTCATTCGCTTGTAGTATTTAACATGTCTCGCTTTATGAACCAATTGTAGTGACTACCAGCCTGCTGCTGAGTTCTAGCATCGCTCAACTCCGTACACTCGATAAGCAGCAGCCTGAAGTATCCATATTTGATTCAGTTGTAGCTCTCTCGTAGCATCATCCCACCATTGTCTTACGAACTACTTCTTAAGGAAATCCGGATAAGACCGCTCCGTGCCAGCCCTTTGACGGTGCCTCTTGGTTTGCCTCCAACTCCAGGTCGAACAACCAAAAACACGCTGAAGGAAGCGAATAGATCAAACATGTCCCATATTAATGATCACATCTGCACTTCCGGTAAGGGAGAGTCCACCTTGCAGTCGCTCCGTGTTATCCCTGTAATCAGTCTTCTCATCCTAATATTCACACAGCCAATTCTTGGCCAAAGAGTTGCTGACACAGAAGAGTTCATGTGGCCCACGGCCCATGAAATTCAACCAAGCTCAAGCTTGATTGAATCCGAACTCTCTGCAGTGTTTATCCAAGATGTTCAAGAAGAAGTTGAAAACAAAAGCTGTGGCCGAACAATGCTTCTCGGAATGGGTGGGGGCATGCTCGGAGGCGCAGCCCTGGGCTATGTATTAAGAGATGGCGATAGTGACAGCAAGAAGTGGACTGGCTTTGGGGTAGGCATCCTTGGAACTGTCGCTGGCCTGGTCTTTGGGTCTTTAAGCTGTACGTAGAAAGTTTCTCACGAACTCAAGATCTTTATGGGATCAATCCGTCTTGATCCCATCACCCTGGGCAATTAGTAGCTTCTATCCCCTGTGTTTCCCTATAGCCTGCATAACAAAAGAGAACGCGCGCTACCACCCTACTGCGGAGACAAAGAACTCACCGCCATCTCGCTGCTTAAGGCGGACCCCATGGTAGATATAGTTCGAATCTGTTTCTCCAAAAACCCATTGTTCACCACTGGTCCCTCCTCCCGCACCCCTTGAGGTAGCCGAAGAGTCTCGAATTTGGACATTTGCAACTCCGCTGCCTCGGGTCCTGTATTGCAGTTCCATCTCATCGAGACCATCCGCACTCTGTATGATTTCGCTCTTGCTCGGGGCACCTATTGAGGCATAGAGCTCACATAGTGACTGACCAACTCGAGGACGAGCATAAGCAACTTCCGGGTTCTCAGATCGCCATGCCTTTTCTTCTGTTACCAGACTCGTGAACAACTCTAGAGATCCACACACTTCGACTGCCATGTTCTCATCAACCCCATTTCCTGGCGGAAGCACTTGAATCTGAAAAGCAGCACAGCCCATAAAGGCAGCAGCAGTCAGCGATATCAAACTGAGTGTTCTGGTCATCTTTCTCCCCTATTTCTGGAGATGCATCTGGTCAGCAAGTCAACTTGATACAAGAATCAAGCTCATATCCACGGCAAGAGCCACCAACCTATGTCTTTACACTATACCTTATCCGTACGCTGTCAGCCCCCCAGGTAAGGTCTGAGAAAACTCTGCTCCGGAATAAACTCTATGAAACTGAACATTCTGATTGCTGCAGTCTCCACTCTAATATCTACGAATGGAGAGGTGCACGCCCTGAACCTACAGGAGCATGCAGACACCCCACCCAACAATACAAGCGACGAGGCAGGACTACCTCTAGAAGGATCACGCTCGGTCACCATCAATACGAATGAGGGGACCTGGTTATCTGTTGATGTGCACCCTGATGGTCGAACCCTCGTCTTCGACCTCTTAGGTGACCTCTACACAATCCCGATCGAGGGTGGAGATGCCACTCGGATTACTCATGGTCTAGCATTCGATGGACAACCCCGGTATAGCCCCCAAGGCAACCATATCGTCTTCGTCTCAGACCGAAGTGGTGGTGAGAATTTATGGACTCTTCATCTGCAATCAGGTGATACCAGTCAGATCACAAGAGGAAACGAGGGGTCGTGGCTATCACCCGAATGGACACCTGATGGTGACTATATCGTGGCATCCAAGGGGGAAACTCGTCTCGGAGTAGTGAACCTATGGATGGTACACAGGGATGGAGGGCCAGGACGAGCGTTAATAAGTGAAGACGACGGCCTAAAAACCGTTGGAGCGGCAGTATCCACTGATGGACACCACATCTGGCATGCGGTCAAGAATGGCCGCGCATGGGACTACAATGCGCAGTTCCCGCAATACCAATTAGCCATCTACGACCGCGAGACCGGGGAAACCTTCAATCGCTCTTCCCGTTATGGGTCAGCATTCCGTCCGACTCTTTCTTCTGACGGTGAATTATTGGTTTATGCGACACGACACGAGGACCAAACCGGTCTTCGTATCCGGGATCTGGATACTGGGGACGAACGCTGGCTTGCATACCCCGTTCAGCGGGATGATCAAGAGTCTATCGCTGACAGAGACATCTACCCTGGAATGAGTTTCACTCCAGACTCACGTGAGGTAGTCGCCTCGTATGGAGGCAAGATCTGGCGTATCCCCGTCGATGGATCGGACCCAATAGAGGTCCCATTTCAAGTCCATGAAGAAATAGCAATTGGACCTTTGGTTGAATTCGATTACCCAATCGAAGACAGCCCAACCTTTCCAGTGCGTCAGATACGAGATGGAGTGCCATCACCGGACGGCCAAAGTCTCGCTTTCATCGCACTCGATGACCTGTACGTCATGGATCATCCGGACGGAGAACCCACCAAGCTAGACGATAGTAGTCTGACAGCAGCACACCCGACTTGGTCACGTGATGGCGAGTGGATTGCGTACGTCACCTGGGGTGCTAACGGTGGGCACATAATGAAGATCAGTACTGAAGTTGGTAGTCAGCCAATCCAAATCACGACCGTTCCCAGCCAGTACCAACAGCCTGCTTGGAGCAGAGATGGTGAGCGGATTGTAACACTTAGAACGCCGGCCAGAGCATTTCAGGAATCCGAAAGTGCTATAGGAGCCGAAACCGATATCGTCTGGATCCCGAGTTCGGGTGGTGAGGCCACGCTCGTGGCACCAGCAAAAGGCCGCAGCAATCCGCATTTTGTCGAAGGACAGGACCGAATCTATCTGCATCATTCAGAAAACGGACTCCTCTCAATCAGATGGGATGGCACAGATGAAAAATCCCATTTGAAGATCGTGGGAGAAACCCAACAAGGAGCTGACGCGCCAAATTCATCCGATCTTATCAAGATGGCACCCAGCGGTGGAAAGGCGCTGGCAGAACTAGAGAACAATATTTACGTCGTGACCGTTCCTGTACTGGGTGGTGAGGCGCCATCCATCTCTCTTGCAAACATCGATAACGCTCAGTTCCCTGCTCGCAAGATCACGGAGATCGGAGCACAATTCCCAGCCTGGGCCGCGGATGGAAGTAAGGTCCATTTCTTCATAGGTAATGCTCATTTTGTCTATGATCTAGAAGCCGCTGAAGTGATCGAGACAGGAGGGGAGTCTCAGGAATACACGCCCACCGAACATCGCGTGTCTATCGAAGCCGAACGGGACATTCCCAGTGGTACGGTTGTCCTCCGTGGTGGTCACGTGATCACTATGAATGGCCGTGAAGTTGTCGAGGATGCAGACATTGTCATCCGAAACAATCGAATCGAGGCAGTAGGCACTAGGGGTTCGGTAACAATCCCACCCGGAACAGAGGTGATCGATGTATCCGGGAAAACAGTATTACCGGGTTTCGTAGATACACATAGTCACATGAGACCGCCACAAGGGCTTCATAAAACGCAGTCTTGGATGTATCTCGCGAACCTTGCATATGGAGTGACCACCACCCGAGATCCTCAAACTTCAACTACGGACGTACTCAGTTACTCGGACCTAGTGCGGAGCGGTCGGATGGTCGGGCCCCGTATCTATTCTACAGGACCGGGCATCTTTGGTGATTATTCTCAAGAAAAAACAATTAAGAGCCTGGATCATGCTCGTGACATCATGCGTCGTTACAGTGAATACTACGACACAAAAACCATAAAGATGTACATGTCAGGTAACCGGCAGCAGAGGCAGTGGATCATCATGGCTGCCAGAGAACAAGGGATTATGCCGACTACCGAGGGTGGTTTGATGTTCAAGTATGACATGACCATGGCACTCGATGGTTATCCAGGCCAAGAACACTCTCTTCCAATCACTCCTATTTACTCGGATGTGGTAGATCTTTTCAATGGATCTCGCATTACCTACACACCGACACTTTTAGTGTCTTACGGTGGGCCTTGGGCTGAGAATTATTTCTATTCCCGAGAAAATCCACATGACGATACAAAGCTCCAATACTTCACTGCCCACGCGGAACTAGATCAGAAAAGCCGAAGACGGCCGGGATGGTTTCGAGATGACGAGCACGTTTTCACTAAGCACGCCAACGGTGTGAAACAGATCGTGGAAGCTGGTGGACGGGCAGGCGTGGGCAGTCATGGACAGCTTCAAGGCCTCGGATACCACTGGGAGCTTTGGGCCATACATGGGGGAGCGATGCAAGAGATCGATGCTTTAAGAGTCGCAACAATTCTCGGAGCCGAAGCAATTGGCCTGGGCGAAGATCTGGGATCCATTGAAGCTGGAAAACTCGCTGACCTCGTGATTTTGGATGGTAATCCGTTGGAGGATATTCGGAATACCAATACGATCACCCACGTCATGAAGAATGGGCGACTGTACGAGGGAGACACCTTGAATGAGGTCTGGCCGCGTCAGCGCACCCTCGAAAGAGAGGACTGGGTGGGGGTCAATCTACCGAACACTCAAGCGGGGATACGTTAGCATCAATGTAGGGACGTGAGTTCTGTCCTCTACAGTCTGTTCGCGTAAAGCTTATTGAAGAGGGGGTGGCATACATACACCACCCCCTCTTCAAGCATCTATCACGAGAAACTAAAACAGTATTTTCGGGACACCGCCTAGTCTCTTACTAGCTCCAGGATACCTATCGGGAAGGATTGACTACCTTCCCAGCCCTCGAGTAGAACAGCTGGATACGGGATCCTGCCAGGCTCATGGCTCCCGCTACCAGCTGACCACACATGTGCCTTCGCCATCCATCGAGAATCCTGGCCTCTTTCCTGAGGAACATCCAAAACAGCAACGTTACCGAAGGAAGAGTTGAAGACTGCATCTAGGTACTCGTATGTAACCGTCTCCGCTGGCTGGTTAGCAGCATCAACCACGATTTTCCATTTCCCTGCTGATGGATTCCAGATAATTACTGACTCGTCGCCCTCTGGGTCGGCATCTGTTCGGGCAGGTGTACATTCCTCTCCAGTACAGTCAAAAACATACAAGTCTGCATCAGCGTCTGGATTTGATGAATCAAATACACGAGCCATCAGAGCTGGAGATCCTGGTGGCACTTCGACTTCGAAGATCTGCTGCTCTTTTTCCACGAGTTCGAGCTGCAGGCGTCGAGCACTCCCTAGTGGGTTGCTCATCAATCGTCCGGTGAATACTCCCATTCGGTTGGTGACCCAGAGATCATGAGTTGCACTGCCGGTTTCTTGGCCCGCAGTCTCCTGCTGCATGACACTCACCTCAACGGCAATCGCTGTAACCGCAAGAGTCGCTTCAGTTGGTGGGACTGGCTCCTCTTTCTTGGCCTGCTCCCAATCAAATGTCCTGGTGTCAGCAACGTCAGATAGCCTGACTTCCCATACGCCAGGAATTGGGTTGTTAATTACCTGCTTAACCCCCTGCCCTGCCTGGACGATGTCACCTCGTACCGCACGAGTATCGGGACGTGATATAGACATACTCACCTCACGCTCCTGCCACCCCAGATCAACGACCAGTGACTCCGCGCCTTCAGGGACCCGATAAAAGAAACTTTGAATTCCTGGGCGGGGCACTTCTACAGAACTCTGTACGTGAAAATTGTTAGAAACATCAAGTGATTCGGGCGCCACGACAGTAAATAGCATCCGGTACACATAACCCGGTATACTCGAATGATCCAAAGTAAAGTGAGCCGTGTGAGCTCCCCGCACATTAGGGTTGACGGTGATAGATACCGGTACGGGCCGATTCAAGGGTAGTGTAACCGTAGATGGTGCTGAAAACGTACCCGCCTCGTTCCCAGCCCAGCTCACGGAGAACGTCATCGGAGCATTCGGGCCGGAGGTTCGAGTCAGCGTTATCGTTCGCTCTTCACTATCTCCGACATTCCACCCGTCCCGCTCATACAGCCCTTCTCCCTCATTTGGGGTAGCCAATAGATGGCTATAGGAGTGCTTCACAGGTGCTTGACCTACAATGCTCACCACATCCCCACCCTCGTCTAATTCCTTCAGAATATCCCAAGCTCCCGCAACACTAATCACTCCGTTGCCTTGTTTGTGTGGCTTCAGATGCGGCACCCAGCGAGCACCTCGTGTAATGGCATATTTGATACGATGTGCATCGTAGGATATTCCCTCTTGCTTGGCAGCACTGAGGAGAAGAGCAACCGCCCCTGCAGCTGTCGGTGTGGCTGTCGAGGTCCCTCCAGCAATCGTGTAGCCAGGAGGCAGTTGGTAAAGCCCTGGGATCGCACGCCCTTCAATGAACCCGAGCGCCGTGCTCACGTAATTGGATGGAGAGATGACATCGGGTTTGAGTGCCCCGTTACCCATAGGACCGTAACCACCGGTGATGAGAAGATTGTCATCATGCTCAACACGGACTCCGTGGTTGATAAAGAAATTCTCTTTGCTCTCATGTCCGTTGATACCGATCAGGCCCCTAGCCATTACGAAATCATCAATTCCTCCTAGGATCGGGTAGTTGTGGGTAGGGGATAGGATGACAGGATCATACCTGTCGATGAGCCGTTCGTAGATAACTGTCGGTACTAAACGACCATCTCTCAGAAGGTAATTCCTTGTGATATTGGAGCTCTGCTCAAAGTACACTACCTCCGCACCATGATCTCTGATCGAAATAAGAGGTGACTCAATCTGTCCATAGGCAGACCCTCCCTCAGCGATGCTGATGAGCTGAGCGCCCGGTGCTACACCATCAAATCGCCCCTCGCTACCCCGGTTTGCCAAGGCTGCGCCAACCACAAGTGTCGCATGACTGGCCGAACCAAGGTTTAGGGCTATCAGTTTCTTTTCCTGCGCGATCTGGATCCCAAACGCGACTGATTCACGAATTGGGGTATCCGGATCATCTATCCCAAACACCCCAAACTCTGGTCGATCATTATAGTCGGTGAGGGCAGTTTGATCAGCGAAGCTCAGGTCCTGATTGGTATCCACCCAAACGTCGTTCGTCTCCTCATCCCAGAGTACTCCAAAAAGTCTACTTGAGCCCTCCGGGTTGCCGTCCCGATTCACGTCGTTCTCCAAGGAACCTCCGAACGTAGCAAGAGAGTCTCGGGCTTCACTAAAGAGGGCGACACGGAACGTTCCGTCTCGTGGTGCCACATAGGTGGTATCCTGATAGGCAAATTCACCGTCGGCAGCCGTAACCATATCCTTCATGCGGATCCACCGACCGTCGTCTTCTTCTTCAAGGTCCTGGGCAGTTCCGTAGACACCTATCTTTCTGATCGGCTGTCCATCAAGGTCAGTAGCCACCTGTAGCTCAGGCAAGAGCGGGTCGGGGTTCATATCAATCATCGCAATCTTGACTCCCCGACCGTCGTAGGTAGGGTTGGAGTCCAAGAATTCTGAAGCTCGTATGTCAAAGAGCGGGCTATAACGGTTCCTGATAGGATAGTCAGATAGAACAGGGGGCCAGATGATCGTGTCCGGATTCACAGCTTCGGAGAAAATTCCGGATGCCAAGAAATCTTCACTATTCGGTAAAACAGGTGCATCAGCAGCCATCCCAAACGCTCTGGACCCGGTAATAGAGATATCAACGCTGTGTACTGCCGAGTGGCTGACTAATTGCTCTACTGCCTCAACCGGAACACGCGCTCGGATATAATCGACTTCATCAGCCTGAAATTGGACCGTACCACCAAGTCCAGCGATTGACTGTGCTACTTGCTCATTCTGACCCGGCATCGATGCGATGACCAATAGGACATCTATTTCCCCTCTTGCCCTAGCTTGTGCCAACTCGCCACGGGCATCCTTGAACAAGAATGACCGACGTGGGACCTGAGCAGTGAGACTCGAGACCGTTAGAATCAAGAGTATTCCAAGTGATAGTAGAACGCGTCGCATGCTCTAACCTCTCAGTGCAGATAGTTTGTGAAGTCGCTCATTTATTTTTCTTAACCTGACATCAGACAATAATGAATTTGAAGGCTAATTATCGTAGGTGCAAAACAAGTGGGTCCTGATTCTATGACTGAGCTTCAACTAAACATCATCACAAGGATCTGATAGTGAAGATCAGGTTATATTTGGTTATGAAACTTTTCGGGGAATCTTTGGAATGCACGACCCTCAAGGCAAACCGAGGCAGCAATGCACTAATCCTTGGTCTTATGGTCCTATCAATGGGGGCATGCGAGTTCTTGACCGGAGTGCATATTCCGGATCATGTCAGTGTTGAAATCGGGAGTTCAGATGTATCCAATGTGACCGTAGTCCAATCATATCATTTCCTAATGATTCCCAATCCTGAGTGCCCTGACGATCCCAGTTGTCCGGCTGTCGTATACCTCGTGAACTCAGACACCTCATCTGTGGCCCTTCCATTTGAGAGAACATATCCGTTCACGGAACGTCATCAATTCTTCCTAGAGACATACCCTCCCGAGGGTGAAGAAGCCACGCTGACTATGCGGATTATGATCGATGAAAAGGAATGGTATAACGACTTCCGTAAACTCCTCCCCGCAGGTGAAAATGGTGATCAGGAAACGTTTCAGTTCGTATATCAGTTCGGCGAAACCATGAACAACTAGATTCACTCACGTGATAAGAAGTTCGACCCGTTTACCGATCCTACTCTGCTTTGTACTTACCGGATGTGGGATTGTAGATGAAACAGAAGTAGAGGCTCCTGCGGGGGCACCATTCCCGGGCCTAACTACTTCTGAGTCAGAGCAGTTCGGGCTAGGACAGGCTCTCTTCAACCGAGCTTTCACCCCAGAAGAAGGACTCGGACCCCTATTCAACCAAGTAAGCTGCAGCTCCTGTCACGATCTTCCAACCAGTGGAGGTCACGGGGCAGAGCCTGTGACCAAGGTCAGCCACTTCGACGAACGCACCGGGTGTAATTTACTCAAGGAAGATGGCGGTGATCTACTCCAGGCATCTGTCGTACCTGCACTCCGAACTGCAGGGATTTTGCCTGAGCGGATTCCTGTATCGGCCACGGCGGTAACAGAACTTCGTGCACCTTCACTGTATGGCATCGGTCTTGTCGAGGCGATCGATGATGATGATATCCTGACCAGAGCCGACCCGGACGATCAAGATGGTGACGGGATTTCTGGGAGGCCAGGGCTTGGACCCCAAGGGTTACTTGGGCGCTTCGGAAGCAAGGCCCAGCATGCTACCCTGAGTGAATTCATAGAAAACGCGATCCGTGGAGAAATGGGTCTTACTACACCTGACCATCCCACTGAAGAGAGGCCCAATGGACTCCCGCTCGCGGAAGGAAGCGATCCGGTTCCAGACCCAGAGATACAAACATCAGACCTAACCCTACTTAAAGCCTACGTTGGTTTTCTGGCCCAACCCGGACGTCGTACGCTAGATAACCCTGAAGACCAGGCAGCAGGTGAAGAGGGTGAAAGGATCTTCGAAAGCATAGGATGTGTGAACTGTCATACTCCTACATTCGTGACTGGAACTAATCAAACTGCGGCTTTGGATCAAAAACGCTTCCGGATCTATTCGGACGTGCTCTTACATGATATGGGACCTGAGTTAGCCGATATCTGTGTACCCGGTGCTCGTCCATCCGAGTGGAGAACTACGAGGCTGGTAGGATTGTATCTCCGGTCGGAATTCCTGCATGACGGAAGAGCACGGAGCGTAAGGGATGCAATTCTGATGCATGGCGGAGAGGCAGAATCTGCACGCTATAGATTCCAGGATCTCACTCCCGAGTTACAACAGAGTGTTTTGCTTTTCCTGAGAACGCTTTAGCGCCTTCTGACCTGTATCCTGGTCCATATCGCTACGGTACCACATGGATCGCTAAAGCCCCCAGGCGCTCCACCACCCGCGTACACTTCCAGGCCCTCCACCTCCACCGGATCTATGAAATCATAGCTTCTCATAGTGGAGCGAACTCCATCCAGCACTAGACTCGGCTCACAACCAAGGCCACCATCCGAGAATGTTATGTTTTGGTTGACGAATACCTTTGGCCCGAATAAGCCACCATACACGACCCTTAGCCCGGACATCGTACGAAACAAGTCTGTCAAAACGTTAGGGTTACGGTCCTCAATGGCCTCCCTATCGATGAATACCCCGCCGTATCCGGTGCGTTGACGTTCATAGAAGCCCCGCTGCTCCAAAAGTCGAGATCTGACTTCTACGACCAGTTCCTCAAGTTCGACAGGGTCAGTGGATAAGCGAACCGTCACATCGATCAAGGTACCCGCAGGCACCGAAAGAGAATCCGTCCTTTCTTGATATCCTAAGCGGCGTAATCTGAGAATAAGAGATCCAGATAGAACTTCTTCGAAGTGGAATTCCCCGTGCTCGTTCGTGATCGAAAGTGCGGAAGTCCGGTCCACGCTCATCTCGACACCAATCACGGGATCATTCGTTTCTTGGTCAAGCACGACCCCGGAGATTAAGGCTGTACCAACTCGATCCCGCTGAGCCTCAGCCAGCGAAGGACTGAAGAGAATAAGCACCGCAGCAGTCCAAAAACATTGGAAGTTTCTGCATTTCAGGCTCAAGACAGAAACTCGTCTAATTCCAACGACTGCTTGTTTGCTTTTCAGGATCATCACTTATAAGTGCTAAAAAGAAATTGGCGCGGCACGCCAAGCCGGCGACCGCGCCAATTCCGTCTATTCCTCCCTATACCTTCCCTTCACTACAGAAGTCAGGTCTTAGGCAGACACCTCTGGGTAAGATCATTATTAATGTTCGGGTTATACGTTGGCTCAGAATCAGTCATAGAGAACTTAGTCGGTCGCCCAGATGCGGGACGTTCCGAATCCCCTGCACCGCCATTCAGCGCTGCGAATACTGATTTCATAAGACCAAACCGATGTAGATCATTTCTGCGACGTCCTTCCATGAAATGTTCAGCAAAACGCTCATTCAGAAGATATGACTGAGCAGTAGCATCATCAGTCGGTGTAGCAAATGCAGTCAGCCCGACCGCTGCTCTGAGCGTATTGAGGATCGTGGTCATGCCGGCGTAGTCACCGGTCCTGTACTTTGCCTCAGCTTCGATGAGCCGCATACCATCCGAATGAAGCATCGGGATATCTGCGTTCTCAAGTGCATACTTGTACTGACTGTAGTGAGGCGTCTCATTGTCAGTTGCGACTTCACCATCGAAGTAAACCGCCATCCTTGGGTCTGGCTCATCCGTCAGTGGGTCACGCATATATGATGACTGCGTGGTGGTCTGGTCTATTTTCGGCCACCATTTGTACATGAGTCCTGCAGCTTCATTGAAGCCCTTGGTCGTAACCAAGACCACCCAGTTCGTGTCCTCCTCGTTAAATACGGCGTCGTAGGAGAAACCAGCTGGAATCTTTGCCGCTTCTGCAGCCGCTGAAGCGTAGTTACCAAGTAGCAGGTGTGCCTGCGCTAGCCCTGCCACAGAAGCATACTCGTACTCTGAGTTGTTTGCGGCTTTCGCGGCTGCTATGGCCTCACCGAAATTCGTTACTGCCTGCTCGAGGTTCTGGGTATCCGTAGCTGTCGGACCCGACGCGACTAAGGGTGACTCACAGAACGTCATCCCGATCATCAGATCCGCCATGGCTTCAGACATTTTCACCTGGGCCAGCATAGGATCTGTGGCTGCTGCACCCTCCATCACACGTGTAATACGGTCCGCGGCATCATTCGCAAACCACCGCGCTCTGAGCCACGAATTGTGGGTGCCGTCCATCGCGCTCGTCCCATACTGGAACCGACCATGATCTGTCTCATCGTAGCCCGACCACGTGCCCGTATGCTGATAGACATCGCCCAACAGTGATTGATAGACCACGAAATTATCCATGACTTCATGGACTGTACCCTCGACACCATTCGCGATCGCTGGCAGTGCAAAATCTAGATCCTCTGATGTGTACGCTTGTGGATCAGACACCGTAAGGATGTCATCACATGCACCCACCGATACAGCAATCAGGATCGAAACAAGTATTCCACTTTTTCTATTCATTCTCATAATCAATTTGCTCCTATCAGTCCGAGATAATTCCTGGTTGCTCATTAGAATCTAGTTCGTACTGCTAAGAGGAATCTTCTGGGTTGAGGAACGCCTAGGAAGGGAGATGTACTAAAGTCGTGCCCGCCCCTGTATTGCTGGTTCGGGTCGGGGCAGTTGCAGTCATCCCACCAGTACAGGTTGTAACCTGAAAGTGAGATTGACGTTCTCGACAACCCAAGACCACCCAAAAGGGCGTCCGGAAGCTGCCAGCTTAAGGTCACCTCTTGGAGCCGGATGTTGTCCCGAGAATCGACCGGGTATCCTAGGCGGTGATAATTCAGTGTCGAATCACTCTCTGCCGTAGTAGCACCGCCCGGTGCGAGGTGCTGGAGATACTCGTCATACGCCAACTGGCGTACACCGTAACCACGGTCAGAGTTTACCATGTTCGCACCCCACTCACCGCGGACTTGGAACGCAAGCCTCAACGAGTTACCAATCGCTACATCATTGAAGAACGAAGCCATTTGGCCCGGATAGGACTGACCCCAATAAGGGTTGTAGGTTGTCCTAATGTGGCCGAGGGTCGTTGGATCCCAACCGATGACGCCACGTCTGAAGATGGCACCGATCGGGTAACCCTCGCGGAAGCCTCCCAAACGATTGACGTGGATCCAGCTAGCGACCACATCGCAGGTCGCCACGGAGCTACAGGCTCCATTTTCCATGTTCGCAGCGTAGACAGGAATCGAGTCTGCATAAGCAGTCTCGCCAAGATCGATGATCTTGTTTTCATTCCACTCGTAGTTGAACCCTGTCTGCCAACGCAGGAAGCCTATGTCAAGCGCTGTTGCGTTGAACTGGAACTCAAAGCCCCGGTTCTGGATTTCACCCACGTTACGTTGCTGTGACGATGAGAAGCCCTCACTTGGAGGAAGAGCAATACCGAGCAGGGCGTTCTTGGTCCTCGCGTCATAGTAGGTTGAGATGATTCCAATCCGATCATTGAACAATCCCAGGTCGAGACCAAACTCCTGTTCGACTTTGTTCTCCGGCTCCAGCATGTCGTTACCCGGGTTTGACGGCCTAACGCCGGCCAAATCTTCGAGTACCGTATTCGGAGAGTAAGTCTGGAAACTGGCAAAAGCTCCTGGTGCCTTACCGGCCATGCCGATGGCCGCACGGAGTTTCGCGCTGCTCACCACAGGTATTGAACTGACGGGCAGGTTGTACGCCACATCAGCCTTGGGGTATATCTGGAAGCCGTAGTTTATTCCAAAGGCGCTATTCCCATCAATGCGGACCGCAGTTGTAAGGAATAGATCGTCCGAGAGGTCAAAACGGTTCTGGACAAAGGCTCCCAAGTTGATGTCTTCACTAAAAGTTTCGCCCCCAAAGCTACGGGCAGCGCCACCCACCGTGGTTACACCCTCACCTGCAAAGTCCTTCCCGGTCGCCATCGAATAGGAATCGACATTCCAGTACCCCTGTCCACCGAATGCAAGGCTACCACCGATGTCACCGAAAAAGCTCAGGATATCGCCGAGCTTGTAGTCCAGAGTGGCCAAGTAGTCACCCGTGAACACCCTGCTATTGCGGTAACCGATGTTCCGCTCGCCACTCTTCCCGATGTATGTGTAGTGCCGTCCGAAAGGCAGCGTGCGAGTCTTTTGATCGTTGAGCGCGTCCAACCCAACCGTTGCCTTATGTGTGAAATTCGGGAGCGGATTCCAGTTCACGTTGATCGAACCAGTCCACCGGTCTGTATCTGAATACGTGGAGATGGCCTGACCATCTGCAACGGTCACGTCCAACCCGCCACCATAAGGCTCATCCTTCGTAGCATTCAGCGGATTGGTTAACAATGCATTGGTATAGATTCCAAGCCAGTTGTTACCTGACTGAAGCGAGTAGATGCGGTTACGTACATAACCAGACGTCACACCGATCGTCATGTTCTCGGATGCCGTCCAGTTTAGGTTCACGCGCATGTTTCCGCGCTTCTGATCATTTGGCTTGATCGATCCTTCTTCATAGCTGAATCCACCAGAAACGAAGTATGTGACCTCTTCGCCACCACCATCTACTGTGAGGTCATAAGTATTGATCAGGCCGTTCTCGATCAGCGTTTCATTCGGATCCCAGGCAACTGTACCATCTGGACCACTGAAGTTGCTGCGCAGCGTCGTTGGCAAGTTTGCCCGGTGCCTGTTGTACCCAACTGAGGTGCTCAATGTGAAGTTGGCCGGGCTGTTGCTGCGGCCACGCTTCGTAAAGATCTGGATCACACCACCTGAAGCTTCTGAGCCATATAGCGTCGAAGCAGCCGGTCCCTTGAGCACCTCAACCCGATCAATTTCCTCAGGGTTCAGGTCGGAAAGTCTGTCCTCACCTGCCCCACCGGAGAATGCACAGCAAGTCGTCGATCCACCTGCACTGGAACCCCATTCGGCACCCTTGGTATCGACTCGAACACCGTCGATGTAAATCATCGGGCGCTGGCCAAGTGAGAAGCTATCTGTGCCGCGAACTTTCAAGACTCTCGTCGTTCCCACTCCACCGACGGTTCCCACGGAACGCACGCCAGGGATACGACCTTCGAGAATCTGGCTGAAGCTCTCAATTGGCATAGCTTCCGCGATGCTGGCTACATCGAGTGATGCGACTGCTGTACCGATTTTCCGTCGCTCAACAGCACCTGCGGTACCCGTCACGACAATTTCATCGAGATTCACTGCCGCTACCGTCATGCTAAATTCAACAGTGGCGGTACCTCCCGACGTGATCGTCGCATCTGTTGTCTCAGTCCGGTAACCCACGCTTAGCGCTTGGATCGTATAAGTACCAGCGGGAACGCCGACAACCACAAAACGACCTGCGGTATTTGTCAGTGATCCGAAGTTGGTACCCTCTACAGTAACCTGAACGCCATTAACGGGTTGGCCGGTAGATGCCGCGGTGATTGTCCCTGTTAAGGTCCCCGCCTGAGCATCCAACTGTGATGGCCCAAGAGCAAGCCCAAAGGCAGCGACAACGGCTGCTACTGAAAACATTGCCCTTGATTTGTCTAACCAACGAGTACGCATACCCATCTCCTAAGTGAAACTTGCAAGGAAGTGGTGTCCGGGAAAAAGAAGATTCCCTTCCCGATTGATCAAGATAGAAGCTGCCACTTAACCAGCGTAGAGAAAAGGGTTCTCTATTAATCTCTTGTTAATACTCAAAAAATATCTGTCAAGTCCAAGGCTACCATTTCCGCGAGTGACTTGACCGTTTCAGCAAGGGTCTTTGTTCGCTCGCTGAGGATATAGTAATCGTCACCAGATGCATCTGATCTAGTATAGAGTTCTAAGAAGCCAATCTCTTCATCGTCTTCATTGAAATATTCGATGCGCATCAATTCGGCGAGGGAGTCCGCCGGTATTTCCTTTCCAAAACCTTCGATTGAGACTTGGCCAACCCGCTGCATGAAATTTGCAAAGGTTAGGTCAGGTTGCCCGGAGAAACCTGGCGGATACCAGATTGCCGGATCGCCAATTTCTGACGGTTGCCGCACCATTACACGCTCTCGGCCGCCGACCTCTATCCGGACTCGAAGGACGTCAGATGCGAGAAAATAGTGAACCTGGCGTTCACGAAGAGCCGGTGATCCTAGCATTAAGGGTCTGATTACATCCGCAGGAATAACGTACAGACTGCCTTCAGGAGAATCCCACGCGTAGCGGTCCTCAGATCCGACGGGTGTCTTTCCGAGATACAAGTCTTCGGCACCATCACTAAACTCAATAGACACAGTCGCTTCAGGCTCATGGAGTCCAAATTCGTCTGCACGATCTCTCCCAATACCACCTAGGTCACGTAGGACCCGGAATTCTGCGAAGTCCTTAATCAGCTTGCCACCTGGTAGTCCTAGTGGAAAAACAAGCGTATCTAGGTCGGGGTCGCCAACTCCACCGGGGTAGCTAACCTCAGATCCTGCCCAAAAAGACTGATCGTTCTCTGAGCGACGGCTGAGTACTAAATCCATATCTGACGATCGATAAGTGACGGAAAGCACAGCGCTTGTATCCCTCTCCCATACGAGGATTCTTTCAAGTTCGATTTCGGTGGGTGCTTCTCTATTCCATGTTTGGAGAGCCAGAAGTAGAGCGATGGCTAGTAGGCACCCATGAATCTTGGTAGCGATCACGTCACCAAACTCCTGATCCTATGTCTTCTACGTGAACCCAGAGTCACCAGTCCAACCAGAAGGACGAGCGTGGGCATCCCAATGATCAAGGCGTAGAACCAAGCAACGTCTTGCGACCGTGTGTGTATGATCGGCACGTCCTCTTCCGAAACCATCTCACCTGAGAATGCCTCCTCGCGGCCTAGCCAACGAATTCCGTCTGCTGCCACCGTGGCATTTGATACCAGGCTGCCGAGAACTCCGTCCGTAAACATTTCGGCATCAGAAAAAATCAATGCACGAAGGTTGTCACGCTCACCCCCTGCAACACCCTCGATGGCCACCGCAAGTTCGTGGCTACCCCTCGACTCTGTCGTTTCATCGAATTGAAAATCACCGTTCAGATCAGCGAACGTAGAGGGCCGCGAGTGCACGATGAAGCTTCTGCGGACCCCTTCGATTTCCTCTATAGAAGTGAGATGTCCTGACCCCATAAGGAGTATTCCTGATCCTGCACCTGCGCGACTTGCAGTGGTTACCGCGGCATGTGAAGAGAAGCGGTCTGTCACGATGAGCTGACGATCAGAGAGCCCGCCTCGCTGCCTTAGGTGATTCTGATCATCGACGAGCACGGTTGACTGATATTCAATACCCAGTTGGTCACGCAGTCCCGCCAGAGTGAAATCAGAGCTCGGCTCAAGAGCAAATAAAACTGATCCTCCACGTTCGAGATATTCAGCAAGCGCGAGGAGTTCCTGATCCAGGAACGGGCGTTGAGGTCCGATCACCAGCACCATAGCCGCGTCATCAGGTACACGATTCCCTAAGCCACGCTGCAACGTCAGCGCTCTCACTTCATAATTCAGGAATCCCAGCAAGTCTCGGAATGCAGTAAGGGAATCCTGAACCTCAGAACCGAGGGCGCCCCCGAGCGCGTTATCAACATCAGGATTGTTTAATTCTCCATGCCCTGCGGTCATGTAAGCAGCCATCTTCGGACGTGTCAGCTGGAGAAGTGCGGTATGAGTCTCACTGTCAAAAACACGCAATGTGCTGCGTGCGCGCGCGAGTTCAGAAGAGAGTCCGAGTCTTCCGAACCGATCTCCTTGAATCAAGATGATGGTTCCATCCCTCTGAACATTGTACTCCTCTGCCACCTGTGGTTCAGCGAGCCTGTCGATTTCGGCAATCTCCAGATTATTCGTGGCATTACCAAGAGCCTGAAAGTAGCTCAGCGCCTCATCCTTAACTGGATCAACTGTTGGGAAAAACAAAAGAACTCGGAGTGGCTCCCCCATATTCCGAACGATTTTCTCAACAGCTGTTCCAGGCGTCGAGGTCTTGAAATAGCTGGCGTCCAAAACGTGGTCCCGCGCGGCAGTGACATAGCCCAGGAGCATTAGCATGGCGCCGGCGAGTGCCACACTCAGCGCACTGATGGCTGTCTCAGTGATCCTCAGTGACCCGGCATAACCTGCCTCGGTTACTTTTCGACCACTCGATCGAATGGCCCACTGAGCAGCAAGCAAAGGCAATAATGAAACTGCCAAAATAATCGACGAGACGGAGAGCAGTCCTCTTCGGAACCGTAGCTCAGACCTACCATCTTGAAAGTCCAAATTCAGCCAACGCACGGCGTCCTCGGTACCAATCAAGAGACCGACTAGCGAGCACGCGCAAAGGACGTGTAGAACCACAAGAAAACGCTGAGTATCTCTCTCGGGTTCGCCGGCCCGGCCCGATGCTGCTGCGGACCATATCGTTGTTCCAACCACCAGGCCTAACCCAACAAATACCAACGGCGCTCGGACCAAGAACAGGTCGTGGAAAACCCGCTCGCCCAGAAAGACAGAACAGAGCCCAGTGACTAGAAGCCCTGTCGATTTCGGAGTTGTCACTCCCATCGTTTAGCCTCCAAAATTTTCGTGGCCAACAACAGGAAAAAATACGTCACCGCGAGGTAGTAGAAGACGTCACGCGTGTGAAGAAGACCTTGCTGGAATCCTGAAAAATGCCGTCCGTGAAGAGCAAGCGCAGATAGCACCCGCGACATCGGCGGATCAACAACAGTGGAGAGAGGCCAGAACAAGAACATGACAGCAGTAATTCCAGCTCCGACGGCTGTCGCGACAAGCTGACTTCGAGTCAACGAAGTCGCAAACACACCGATCGCAAGAACAGCTGCCCCGAGTAACACGAGACCGCTATACCCGACTAGGATCTGAGCAATCGATACCTTTCCGTTTACGACGATCATCAGTGGCATGTATAGCGTACTGAGCGTGATCCCGGTGATGAAAACAAGCGCAGCCAAGAACTTGCCGAGTACAATTTCCCAATCTCGGACAGGCGAAGTGTTGAGCAAAACTTGAGTACCCAGCTGGCGTTCCTCAGCAATGAGACGGACGGAGAGCACCAAGGAAGCGATCACGGTTAAGCCACTAGTGGTATAGAAGAAGATCGCGAGTACCTGTCCTGAAACTCGCGCCTCAGTGTCAGGGCCCAGTGCTTGAGTGTAGAACAATAGGCCATCAAGCATGAGTACCGTGGCTGCCAGGATATAGCCCACCGAGGACCTGAGGTACGCATTGATTTCGCGTTGGAAAATCACACGTAGACCGTTCATCTCAGTTGACCTTCTGTCCGAGTAGCTCGACAAAGAGGCTCTCTAGCTCGTTAGACCCCAGCTCTAGACGAACCAAATCATGTCCGGATTTTACAAGACTCCTGCTGAGGCTCCCTCGGCAGTCGGTCGGACTTTGCACTAAGAGCGTCAACAATTGGTCATCCTGCTGAACCATTTCTACGCTGGTGATATCGGGCAGCCCTTGAACAAAGTGGACCAGGTCCTCGGCCCGGGTATCGGATGCCATACGCGCACCAAGCATGATCCGATACGTGCCCGACAAGTTAGCAGAGATCTCGTCCTCAGAGCCCGAAGCGATAAGCTCACCTTGATTCAATACGAAGACCCGATCACATGTTTGGCTTATTTCAGTGAGCACATGGCTGGATACTAAGATCGTATGTTCTTCCTTGAGTCTCATGATAAGCCCACGCAACTCTAGTACCTGAACTGGATCAAGACCTTTTGTTGGCTCATCCAAAATCAATAGCTCAGGCTTATGTATGATCGCCTGGGCAATGCCAACACGTTGGCGATATCCATGGGAAAGATTTTGAGTGAACTCGTCATGCACAGACGTCAATTGTGTGTATTCCTCAACTTCGCGCACGCGGTTGTCTACCCTGTCCGGACTAAGTCCCTTGATCTGTCCGACGAATTTCAGGTACTCCCCGACAGCCATGTCTCTGTACAGAGGAGGAGTTTCCGGAAGGTAGCCTATCTTTTTTCGGACTTCGTGAGGATTTGCGGCAACATTAATACCTGCGATCTCAACTTCACCCGCAGACGAGCGTAGATCAGTAGCAAGTATCCTGAGGAGTGTGGTCTTACCCGCACCGTTCAGACCCAAAAAACCCACTGCACCACCCGGCGGTATCTCGAATGAGATAGGTCCGAGTGCTCTCTTTTCGCCGAAGTACTTCCTGACCTCAGTGAGTTGAATCATATGCCACCAGCGCTTCAGAGTGACCTGAGAAAACGCAGCACCATCATTTGTGCTTGAGGAGCGAGTCCCTGGAACCGAACCCGGGCTAGTATCGCTTCACCCGAATGTCGATCGATAACCTCAACAAGATCTGTCACACTCCCGTCATGAAGGAAGTGCTCACGATATCTGAGACCCCAAAGAGGAGGAGTACGGAACTCTCCTGGAAGAGCATCGGAACCACAAAGGTCCCCTGCCCCATTCCCAAAGTCGTGTAACAAGAGATCAGAGTAGAGTCTAATGACCTGGTCCCTGAGTGCTGGTTCTTTTGCGTTCCCCGTACGGAGTTCAGGACGGTGGCACTGAGTACATCCGATCTGATCAAAGAGCGCTTCACCCTGGGATACACTGTCCGCCGCTGGCCCACGACCCAAGAACTCTGGAGCAGGAGCTCCCAGAAAGCGGACATAGTCCGTTAATAGACCCAGTGTCTCAGCATCGATCTCTGGATCAGGCATCGGGTCTGCACTCTCTGGAATAGGTACGCCATTCCTAGCCTCTTCTTCCGGATATCTAGGGGTCGTGAAACCGAGCTCAAATCGGAGAGCACTCTCAACAAAATCCTCTACGCTCGCCGCATCACCCTTGCGGCCAAACCTAGCTGAGCGTTGATCAGCCATGAGTGGCAGCCTCCCGGAAATACCGTCCCCGTCTCGGTCTTCTGGATCGGCGATGGACAATAGAACCGAATCCGGAATCGCCTCAATAAGACCCAGGCCAAAAAGAGATGGGGCGGTAACATAACCGCTATCGGTGGCTTCTAGCGGAACACTCTCAGCTCCAAGCCCGTGGGCAGCAAAAAGCTCAGTCACCCGAAGCTGAATATTGTCACCACCCAAGGCCTCAAGGCGATCACATCGACCGTCCATGAATCGTGTCGCTTTCAAGACCCGGACTGATGCGGAACTCGCTCCACCAACGGTCGGCCTATCATGACAACTACTGCAGCGGTCCTGGTTGTAAAGAGGCCCCAAGCCTTCGTCCTGTGTCGCAATACGTTCGAATAAGGCACGACCCAGCAAGAAACGACCTCTGTTTGCATCGGATAAAGCAGGTATCGCTTCCCCTGGTAAGATGGCTAAAATAGGTGCATCAGATGCACTGCATACAGCCACAGCAAAGATCGCCGAAACGGACAGGGCCTTTTGAATGATCCACCTTGCACTGCTAGAGCTCGATTCTCTCTTCATTGAGAACCCGAGGGTTCAACACCTTCCAGTAAACTCCGAACTCTTAACAACGCTTTCGGGATGCTGGACTCAACCAGGGCCCAATCCACTCGCTCTAGCAACCACGCCTCGAAAAGTGGCCTCAAATTGGCGGTTACGCCGCGACGCGATACTAACCCCTCCATATATCGAGTGAGGTTTGACCTCTCTGGTGCCGCCGTCTCATCGATGGCCAACTCCTGATACCACTGGTGAACATCTGCCCGGTGACCTTCTTCCAACTGGGCTAGTATTTCTTCACTAAGCTCCAGCCCTCTCTCTTGGGCATCACTCATTCGTATCCCTCGAACCGCAAGTTGTTCAATGAATGCTTCTATAGACCCATCAGGTGCAGCGACCATCTCGCTGCGGGCAGTCGAAGGAAGAGCAAGTACATACCTAGCCACGATTGCTCCTGAAAGAGTTCCGCCCTGCCAAGATCCGAGCAACAAATCGGTCCCAAGCCATGTTGAAGGGTCACCAGCGATTCTTCGTAGACTCGTAATCGCATCTGAGGATACAAGCCAATTTTTCTGCACCAACAGTCCTTGATCGGATCTTTCTTCACTTTCGGCTAGAAATCGGTCTCTGAGGTGCAGCGCATAAAGGTCAGATACCTCTTCCAAGCTTGGGCGATGGAGGATATGAAATCCTCGACTGGTTTGGGTTACACCGGATACCTGTCCGGGCTGAAGTTGGAAAGCGACCTTGTCTAATTCTGGAGGTAATTCACCGCGGACCAGGAGCCCGAGAAGCCCACTGGCTTCCCTTGTGTCAGGATCTTCACTTTCTGATACCGCAGCGCTCCAGCTACCACCTGCTATGAGTTCGTCCAGAATACGCTGGGCGGTGCGACGTTGAAGTGCCCTCTCTTCTTGAGTGGTCTCCGCCCCCACTCGTCGTAATACGTGAGCCAATAGACGATAGGAACCGTCTCGGAAGAAGCGCTCAACCACGCTGGAGTCTACCACTACGGTTTCCCCGAGCCTCTCTTCTCGCTCCTGTTGGAGGATGGCTTCGTCACGTTCTAGCCAAGTCGAGAAGCGAACTACTTCCTCTCCATCAGAAAGATTTTCCTTACTGGAAACTTGAGCGATCGCAGCCGCCCCAACCCAGTGCCGTACTAAGTCTTCCACTGCCGCTGAATCGAGGGGGAATGGCTGGGCCAGAACAAGAAGATCCGCTAGTCGGGTTTCCGTCAAAGTCCAATCTTCAACCCGAGCAACAATGCCACTTTGCGATTCACTTACACATCCGGTAAGCACAAGCAATACAACAATGAGAGATCTCTTTGGAACAATCCGTATCTTGCCACTCATTGGATCTTGGTTGAAACCTCTTGGGAATTTGACACTTGCAAATCCCAAAGCGCGCCGACCACTATGCGTTGGCCTCCCAGATCGGTCTTCGTGTGCCATCATGCACTTTCCAGGCGAGCAGTTATCCACATCCGGCAAATCTCTCTCCATCTCCTATTCGTCACACAACATCTGCAGGGAACGTTATCTACCTAAACATCAAGGATAAAGACGGCAATCTCCGTTCCGATGAGTCAGGGGAGATTTGCTGGGATAGAACATGTAGATTCTATACCAGCAACCTTCCTCTTCCTACGCCAATATTTGGACCCTGACACGGTGAGCTACTTCGGTCATCATTAAGCCTAGAAAACCTGAAACTCACTCCGGGAGCTATAGTGCAGGAGAAGAGACCTGACCCCTTCGGGGCGCTTACGACTACCGACCTCCCTGAGGGTCCTACATCCTTCTATCGCTTAGAGAAGCTTGAGAAGGATGCGATCATCAGCTCGCTAGATCGCTTGCCTTTCTCAATACGCATCCTGCTTGAGAATACCCTGAGACATGCCGGCGGACGATACGTTTCCGAGGAACATGTACTGGCCGTGAGCCAGTGGAGTCCTGAGAAATCCGGCGCCGATGTTCCTTTCATGCCGACACGTGTTGTGCTACAGGACTTTACCGGCGTTCCGGCAGTGGTCGACTTAGCGGCGATGCGTGACGGACTGAAGGCGTTGGGTGGCGATCCTCAGAGAATCAACCCGGTTGTTCCCGCTGACCTCGTGATTGATCACTCGGTCCAGGTAGACCACTTTGGTTTCGCTGATGCTTTCCGGCTCAATGTCGAGCGGGAATTCGAGCGAAATCGGGAACGGTACACCCTCCTCCGCTGGGCAGCGGAAGCGTTTGATAATTTCTCTGTCGTACCACCTGGCACAGGAATCGTTCACCAGGTGAATCTCGAGTACCTCGCTTCCGTCGTTCACCGGCGAGAGCACGAAGGCACCTGGCTCGCTTACCCTGATACGGTGGTTGGCACCGACTCACATACAACGATGATCAACGGCTTAGGTGTCGTGGGTTGGGGAGTAGGGGGAATCGAAGCAGAAGCTGTTGTTCTCGGGCAACCATATTACATGCTGCTACCCGAGGTTGTGGGTGTGAAGCTCACGGGAACACTTCCAGAGGGAGCAACAGCAACAGACCTGGTACTGTGTGTGACTGAGATGCTTCGCGAACACGGGGTCGTAGGCAGCTTTGTGGAATACTACGGTGCGGGACTCAGTAACTTGTCTCTGCCTGACAAGGCTACCTTGGCCAACATGTCACCCGAATATGGTGCAACCATTGGTTTCTTCCCAGTTGACCAAGCCACACTGAACTATCTACGCGGTACAGGACGCTCAGAGGAAATGGTTCAGCGTATTGACCGGATCTCGAAGGAACTCGGGCTGTTTCGTACTGATCAGACACCCGACCCCTCGTACACCTCTGACCTCGCACTTGATCTCTCAACCGTAGAGCCGAGCCTAGCAGGACCAAGGCGGCCCCAGGATCGAATTAGGATGGAGGACATGCGAGCTCAGTTCAAGCGGGATTTACCGGGGCTCGTTCCGGCTGGATTCACGCTCCCAGATGGCATAAGCGAACCAGAACAGGGGGAAGGCGAGAGCCTGATCAGTGGCCAAGAACGCGCAACGGCAGTAGCAGAAATGGGTGCACCAAGTCGGGCCTCGATGGTCGAAACCGACGACGGTGATTATGAAATCGGAGATGGTACAGTTGTCATCGCCTCTATAACGAGTTGCACCAACACTTCAAATCCATCAGTAATGGTCGGGGCGGGTTTACTAGCCAAAAGAGCGGTTGAGCGGGGACTCAAGATCAAGCCCTGGGTTAAGACCACGATGGCTCCAGGCAGTGGAGTCGTGACTGACTACCTTACCGAGTCCGGGCTCTTACCCTATCTGGAGGCACTGCGTTTCCACGTTGTCGGATACGGCTGTATGACGTGTATCGGAAACAGCGGTCCTCTCCCTGAAAAGATCCAAGAAGCTGTAGAGCAAGAAGGGCTGGTCGTGGCTTCTGTACTATCCGGAAATCGCAATTTCGAAGCTCGTATTCACCCACTTATCCGTGCTAACTACCTTGCATCACCAGTGCTCGTAGTTGCTTATGCTCTCGCAGGAAGAGTTGATATTGACCTTTACAATGAGCCCCTAGGTCACGACCAAGAGGGGCGCCCAGTTTTCCTTTCTGATATATGGCCGTCACAGGAAGAGGTTCGAGATACCGTCGCGAATGCATTGAAACCCGAGATGTTTACGAAACGCTATTCTCTAGTAACAACAGGAGACGAGAACTGGCAGGCACTTCCACTTCCAGAAGAAGGCACTCTGTATGAGTGGGATGAAGTCTCAACCTACGTTTGCAAGCCGCCGTTCTTTGATGGCATGGAGCTTGAAGTTCCCCCTGGCAATGATATCCAGGGAGCGCGAGTACTCGCGCTGCTTGGTCACTCCGTTACAACTGACCACATCTCCCCAGCAGGAGTGATCCCCAAATCAGAACCAGCTGGATCGTACTTACGGAAAAACAATGTTGAGGTCAGAGACTTCAACACTTTCGGTTCACGTCGCGGAAACCACGAGGTCATGATGCGTGGCACCTTTGGCAACGTGCGCATCAAGAACCTTCTTCTCAAAGGCCAGGAAGGCGGCCATACAATCCATTTCCCTACTGAAGAGGTTATGCCGATCTATGAAGCCGCAATGCGATACCGTGATGCCGGAACACCGTTAGTGATACTCGCAGGGAAGGAGTATGGGACAGGAAGTTCACGTGACTGGGCAGCAAAAGGCACGGACCTCCTGGGTGTCCATGCGGTCATAGCAGAAAGCTACGAGAGGATTCACAGGAGTAACCTCGTCGGAATGGGAGTCTTACCCCTCGAATACGAAGACGGGACTACCGCTGAGAGCTTGGGACTTACCGGGCACGAAACCTTCGATATTTCTGGTGTAGCCGATGGATTAGAGCCAGGCGATACAGTCGAGATTGTAGCCACCAAGACTGATGGGGCTAGAACTCGCTTCACCGCTAAAGCCAGACTCGATTCAGACATCGACGTCGAGTATTACTACAACCGCGGCATACTCCAGACTGTTCTCAGAAAGATGGCCAGAGGCGAGATGTGATGGTGTCCGCTTGTTGCTGCTCCCGTAAAGCAAGAGGAGGCCCCAGCACTTCATGTAGGATAACCGCCCTCCTTAGCGCTGCGCGGTCCATCAATCCAAGCTGACTTCTCACAACTGAGGCATCATCTGCTAAAGAGGCCAACCCATACTGGATGGATGCCGTTCGCGTAGATGGATCAGTGCCATACTCTGGGTGTGTGCTATGGATTAGGTGGACTGGTGGGTCGGGCTGGGGCTTTCGACTCGTCCGAACCGGCTCCCGCTGCGGCAGAGGTGTCTCCTCAACGGGAGCCGGTTCTGGAAGTCCCATCGCACCAGTGATCTCCGCCCAAAGGTCAGCCGGTAAAATCTCAGTGGCCTTGCGTTCTCTTCCAGAGTCGCGGGCAAGTGGCTCTTCACTCCAAACCTCTTGCTCTTCCTGATCCCAGTCCAGCGCCACCGGTTCTCGAGCACGCTTGTTCTCTTGCTTCTTACGGAACAGCGATCCAAAAACAAACCACAGGAAGAGCCCGAGGTAGAGTAGAGTGTCAATATCCATCGATACGCGCGCTTACTCTGTTTCTGATGTGGTTGTGGTTTCGTCGTCCTGGCCAGCGATGGATGTACGCATCGCCGTGTCCGCCTCAATGTTGCCGTAGCGCATGTAGTCCATCACACCGAGATGGCCCTCTCGGAATGCGTCGGCCAGTGCGAGGGGCACCTGTGCCTCAGCCTTTACGACTTCCGCCTTCATCTCAACTACTAGGGCCGTCATCTCTTGCTCCCGGGCAACGGCCATCGCACGTCGCTCTTCCGCCCGCGCCTGAGCTACCCGCTTATCAGCTTCTGCCTGATCGGTCTGGAGTTCGGCCCCGATGTTCTTACCCACATCGACATCCGCGATATCGATAGACAGAATCTCGAAGGCCGTACCCGAGTCGAGCCCCTTCGAGAGAACCATCTTCGAGATCGCATCCGGATTCTCGAGCACATTCGCATGTGTATCTGCTGAACCAATCGTGGATACGATTCCCTCCCCCACTCGGGCGAGAATTGTCTCTTCACCGGCACCCCCAACGAGGCGGTCGATGTTTGCGCGCACCGTGACACGGGCGATCGCTATAAGCTGAATCCCGTCTTTTGCCATCGCCGCTACTTTCGGAGTATTGATGACCTTTGGGATGACGGAGACCTGGACCGCTTCGAGAACATCCCGACCAGCTAAGTCGATAGCGGCTGCTTGGTTGAAGCTGAGTTCGATCGATGCTTTGTCTGCGCTGATGAGCGCGCCTACGACACGGTCAACCCGACCACCTGCCAGGTAATGCGCTTCAAGCTCGTTGATGTCCAGGTCGAGCCCGGCCTTGGTCGCCGTGATCAGCGGACGAACTATACCGGGCGGCGAAACCTTGCGCAGCCTCATTCCAATGAGCGAACCGATCCCAACTTTGACACCTGCTGAGCCCGCCTCGATCCACAGGCGAACCGGGACCGCCCAAAAGAGGATCAAGAAAAAAATCATTATCCCGAAACTGAGGATCACCGGAAAAATAAATGCCGTTTCTTCCATGTCTCTACTCCAATATGTGTATGCCGCTTTACAACGCTTAGGCTTCTTCGGCCTCTTGTTCTGAGACAGATCTTACTATGTGACGATAACCCTCTGCACTTAGGACTTTAACTGGTGTCCCTGCACTAATCCATTCGGATTCTGAGACGACATCGATGCGCTCATCTCCTACGAGAGCAGTTCCTGCCGGCCGTAGGTCCGTGATCGCGGTTCCGTGTTTTCCGACCAGGTCACTCCTGACCTCAGCCGATTCATAGCCGATCGCGCTCGCCGTCTTCGCCAGTAGAAATATTCCGCTCTCTGCCAGTCGAGAGCTACCCGGTAAGGTGCGTATCAGTGCCCAAGCTGAGCCAATCAGCAGTAGCATGGATGAAGTAAGAACCCAAGCCGCCCGTGTGAAATCCGGCATTGTTGGAATATTACCCAGCAGACTCATGTAGAGCCCGGCGAGAATCGCTACGATCCCGGCCACCCCAAAGATCCCGAAACCCGGGACAACGAACGCTTCGATCCCCAAAAGCACTAGCCCTGCCCCAACAATGAGCACGTCCTCTAGACCGGCCAGACCCACAATCATATTCGAGCCGAAGAAGAGGCCCAGAGAAATAAGCCCCATCGTCCCAGCCAGGCCGAACGTAGGTGTTCTGATCTCAATCAATAGTCCGAGAAATCCTAGCGATAGGAGAAATGGGGATACCACCGAACTAGAAAAGAAACGTACAAGACGCTCTGCCCAATTCAATTCGAGAGTCACGACTGTCGCGCCCTCTTGACCAAGCTCGACAAGTAGCGCGTCGAGATCCTCGATCGCTTCCGCGTAGCCTATCTCAACGGCTTCTTCAGTCGTCAACGTGAGCAGCTTCCCGCTCTCCACGACACCATCGATTTCGATGTCTTCATCAACCATTGCGGCAGCAACCTCAGGTTCGAGTCCATTAGCTTCCGCAAGTGCCCTCATCTGGCTTCGCATGGCGGAAACGATCTTCTCTGGTGCCTTTGTCCCAGTGCCATCAACAGGAGTCGCCGCGCCAATCACAGATGCCGGTCGCATGTAGATACGGCTTGTCGAGAGTGCGATCAAAGCACCTGCTGAGTAAGCCCGGCGATTGACGAGAGAATAGACAGGTACCTCGGAGTCCGTCAGCGCATCAGAGATGATCTCCGCGGCGTCCACGCGGCCTCCCGGGGTGTCGATATCGAGTATTAAAGCAGCCGCACCTACCTCGGCTGCTTCTTTAACAGCCCTCTGAATGTACGGGGCAAGACCTAGTTCGATTTCACCGGTTACCGGTACGCGGTACACAGTATTTTCGTTCTGTACGGTTCCGGGAACCGCTATAGCTCCCAGTGTACCCGCGATCGCGATGAGAAACATGAACTGACGACTCATTTTCCTACTCCCGTCTCACACTGGAATTGCAGTACACTCACCCTGCCTTGCTTATGAAAGCTGTGCCCTTCGCATAGTAAGCATGACCAATCGTGCTTAGTGTATCCATCTCTTGCGACACACAAGGAGTACAGTGAACGATCCTGATCGTAGGCATGAGATGGATCATACCACTAATTTCGCGTAGCATGGAACTCGCGCCAACCCGCGTGTATACGGAACCGTTTGAATAGAGCCAAAGACTCAGGGAGTGATGATGTCAGATAAGGTGCTGGTTCACTATGAAGTTCGGGATAAAGTCGGGATCCTAACGCTAGACGATCCTCCCGCGAACACCTACACCCACGAGATGATGCGACAGCTAGATGACCACATCATCGAGGCTCGGTTCGATAAGGGAGTTGAGGTGATCGTCATCACAGGAGCGGGCGGCAAATTCTTCTGCGCAGGTGCAAATATTGGGATGCTCTCTGAAGCAGATCCTGACTGGAAGTACAGCTTCTGCCTGCACGCAAACGAAACCTTGAACCGTCTTGAGCATACCCCAAAGTTGGTTATTGCGGCGCTCAATGGGCACACGGTGGGTGGCGGCCTCGAAATCGCGATGGCGGCTGACATACGAATCGCCCGCAGAGATGCTGGACAAATTGGTCTACCCGAGGTAACGCTAGGGGTGCTTCCGGGAACCGGTGGTACACAGCGCTTGGTCCGTCTGGTTGGGAAATCCAAAGCAATTCAGCTGATGACAGAGGGCTCTACTTTCGGATTTGATCAGGCACTTGAACTGGGAATAGTCAACGAAATTTATGACCACGAAGAAGATGACGCTTTTCTCGCGGCTGTTTTGGATTATGCGGCCAAGTTCACCACACCGGGCAAGGCAAATAAGGCAGTCGGTTTAATCAAACGCTCAGCCCAAACAGGTTCGGAAATCCCCTTTGAACTTGCCCTCACATTAGAACGAGAACTACAGGCTCAACTCTTTGCGAGCTTGGACGCGAAAGAGGGGCTTGATGCCTATGTCGAAAAACGCAAGCCAGAATTCAAAGGTCGTTAGGAGTAAGTCATGAGCGATGTGCCGGTGTTATTGCATGACCGGGACGGGTATGTCGCGATCATCACATTGAACCGACCTGAAAAACTAAATGCCCTGAATGCTGAGCTTAGAGATGCTCTGCTAAACAAGCTCGATGAACTCGAGCGTGATGATGAAGTCCGAGCAGTTGTCATACATGGTGCTGGCGACAAAGCCTTCGTAGCAGGAGCCGACATCACCGAATTCGCTGCCCGTTCACCAGAACAACAACGGGAAGCTTTCTTTGGGCGACGCATCTACGAGGGCGTCGCGGATTTTAAGAAACCAATAATCGCCGCCATTCATGGGTTCTGCATCGGCGGAGGATGTGAGTTGGCACTGGCGTGCGATGTTCGTGTGGCTGATAAAACTGCGAGGATGAGCCAGGCTGAAATCCGGATTGGTTTGATTCCTGGTGGTGGAGGCACTCAACGTCTCGCACGACTTGTGGGACGAGGATGGACGACCATTATGTCCTTGACCGGAGACTTCGTCGAAGCCGAAGATGCTCACCATATCGGCTTAATCGATGTGCTCGTTGAAGAAGGCCAGCACCTGGAAAAAGCACTTGAATTGGCAACCAAGATGTCCCGGTGGAGCCCTGTCGCTCTTCGTTTGGCGAAGGATGCTATCCGGGTTGCATTTGAAAAGCCTCTCGCAGAAGGACTCGAGTACGAAAAGAGCCGCTTCATCGATGCGTTTGAGTCAGAGGATGGCCGGGAAGGTGTCTTGGCTTTTGTTGAGAAACGCAAGCCCGAATTCAAAGGACGTTAGACCTCTCTGATGAGTCTAAGAACCGCCCGAATCCTTACGTCCATATACCTTGCCTTAGCATTGTTCTTCGTTACGTGGCCTGGCCTAAAACCGTTTGCACGCATCGAGCCACTTGTTCTTGGACTACCCTTCTCGATGGCATGGATTGCCGGATGGATTGCCGGAAGCGTTTTCGTCCTTTACGGGCTTGACCGAGTTGAGCGCCGACACCGTGATGGAGAGGGCTCCTGATGCAGCAATGGGTGGTCGTTTCAATCATTATAGGAGCATACCTCGCACTGACCCTCACTATCGGTCTCCTAGCTGGACGAAAATCATCAGACAGTGTTACGGGCTATGTGGCTGCGGACCGGAGCTTTGGCCTACTCGTGATGTACTTCGTCACCGGTGCCTCAGTCTTCAGTGCGTTCGCCTTCCTGGGCGGACCTGGCTGGGCGTACTCTCGAGGAGCAGCCGCATTCTATATCCTCGCGTACGGCGCGCTCGGGATGGCCCCATTCTATTGGGTCGGCCCGAGGGCAGCAGCGCTGGGGCGTAAGTTCGGGTATGTGACACAGGCTCAACTCGTAGTGGGAAGGTTTCCCTCACGGACCCTTTCTGCACTTATCGCTGGCTTAAGTCTGATCGCGTTTGTTCCATACATCACCCTCCAGATCCGGGGGGCCGGGATCGTAATCGAAGCAGTGACAGAGGGGAACGTTCCATTCTGGCTTGGTTCTCTAGTCGCTTACGGGATCGTGATCCTCTACGTATTGGCATCAGGAGCAATGGCGGTGGGCTGGACCAATACGTTCCAAGGCGTGTTCATGGTGATCATTGCATGGTCACTCGGTTTGTACCTCCCATATCGACTCTATGGTGGCGTTACACCGATGTTTGAGCAGATCATGGAGACACGACCAGAGATGCTCGTCCCACCCGGCCTCACTGCGACCGGAGAGCCCTGGAGTTGGGGGGCCTACTCGACCTTCATCATCGTGAGTGCTGTAGGGCTAATGATGTGGCCCCATCTCTTCATGAAGGCATTCACTGCTAAAGATGATGACACGATGCGGCGTACCGTAATTCTCTTCCCAACGTTTCAACTTTTTCTTATCCCCGTCTTTTTGATTGGCTTCTCCGGCATACTCTTCACCGGTGGGCCCTCATCCGCTGACTTCATATTGCCCTACATGATACTGGAGACGGGTCTGCCTGCTGTGGTCGTAGGTCTATTCTGTGCAGGTGCTTTATCGGCGTCTATGTCGACCGGAGATGCTCTTCTTCATGCCTCGGCCTCGGTCGTTGTCGAAGACGGCATAACCCAGTTTGTGAAACTAGATGACCGTCAACGGCGGCTTCTAATGCGCATATTGGTCCTCCTGACAGGCGCGACGGCCTATTACTTTGCCCAAGATGCTGAGAGCTCCCTTGTCCTACTGCTCGCAACCGCCTACGGAGTCATCTCCCAGCTCGCACCACCAGTCATATCTGCGATGTACTGGAAGCGCGCAACCACGAGCGGTGTTCTAGCAGGCTTGTTGGCAGGCACTGCCACTTCAGTCTTCTTTTATTTCAACCCGGATCTTAGGCCGTTCGACATGCACGAAGGTGTCCTGGGCTTGATTGTGCACGTACCCGTCTTGATCTCTGTAAGCATCATGACTCCAATCCAGAATGAGAAACATCTTGCTGGATTTTTCTCTTGAGAGGAACTCGGTCTCCAACTCTTCATTTAGACCAAGAGTTAGGCTGATCGCAGCCACAAACTGAGGGGTTAGTCGTCAGCCCTCCGGGTATCAGGACCCGTCGCGAGTGAGGCAACAACTCTCTGTGAGCCACCAATTGGCACTCGAACTCCATAAACTTCTGATGGAGGAGTAACACCTCGCACTAAGTGTGGGTTTAGGTTTCTGAGAATCCCTACATCGATTTCTAATGCCGATGCTACACGTAGGAGGGACGTTCCACTCGGCACGAAAACCAGTTCAAAATCGTACCGCTCAGTCGAAGTGACCACAAACCCATAAGCAGATGCATTCTTGCCCAATATTGTTGCCGCAATCAGACGAGGAACATACTCCCTCGTCTCCTTCGGCAAGTGGTCAATGATTTTCCAGTATAGGTTCTCATCCCCTATTCTCCCGTCAGCATATCTCCTCAAGACTCGTTCGACCCTTCCTGGGCCAGCGTTGTAGGCTGCAGCTGCCAGATACCAGGAGCCGAAGCGCCCGTGTAGCCAGTTTAAATAATCCAATGCAGCTTCAGTTGCACCGATAGGGTCACGCCGTTCATCCACGTAACTATCCACTCGCAGCCCATACTGGAGTGCAGTCGGACTCATAAACTGCCAGAGGCCAACTGCAGAAACGCTAGATACAGCGCGTGGCTTGAGTCCAGATTCTATCATAGCCAGATATAAAAGGTCCTCTGGCATGCCCTTGGCCCGCAGTGCATCACGCACCAGATCACCATAAGCACCGCGCCGACTCAAGAATACCTCGAAATCTGACTTGAGTACTGTCTGGAATAGCTCAATCCACCGCTCGACATCCTCATTGATGTGTAGCGGCAGTTCGGCCTGTACGACCTCAACAGCAGCTGGATGAGTCTCAGTGGCTTCCTGAACAGGCGTAATTCCCGCTAAGCAAATGAGCGGAATAACCACCAAGGGTATGAGATACCACCAGCGAATCAGACGATACTGCACCGTGTTTGTTTTTCTGGACATACTCAGCCTCCAGCTAACTAACTGCACATTTTAGACCAACTAGCATGAATCGTGAGTCTCACACGTAGAGTTCATTCTGAGCAGGGCGGGATTCAAAGCACCTGAAAGCGGAAAAAAGAAAGAGGTCTAGCCAAAGCAGTAATCTGCCCCGGCCCAAGAGGACCTATTGGAAAATTACTCGGACGGGTAAACGGAAACGACGCTGCGAGCGCGAATGCGTTCAAATTTCACAACACCGTCAACTTGCGAGAAGAGTGTATCATCTCTGCCACGACCGACGTTACGGCCCGGATGGAAGCGGGTTCCGCGTTGGCGTACTAGGATCCCTCCGGCACGGACGGGCTGCCCCCCAAACCTTTTTACGCCTAGGTGACTTGGTTTGCTGTCCCGACCATTTCTGCTAGATCCCCCAGCTTTCTTGTGTGCCATATGATTATCCGTCTGTCAAACTGAATTGAGCTAGCAGCTCAAGCGACGATCTCGTCGACCCTGATCTCCGTGAAATTTTGGCGATGACCCTGCTTTTTCCGGTAGCCCTTCCTCCGTTTCCGCTTAAAGACAATGATTTTCTTGGTTCGACCATGCCGAAGAACCTCGGCTTTGACCAAGGCACCATCAACGATAGGGGTGCCAACTTTCACATCTTCGGCACCGTCTGCAGCTAATAGCACATGATCAAATGTCACCGAGTCCCCGGGCTTGACGTCAAGCGAAGGGATACGGAGCCGAGCACCGGGCTCAGCTCGAAAGTGTTTTCCACCAGTCTGGAATACCGCGTACATATAGGCTTCCTGAAGTCTTACTAAATGGCCTTCAATCTAAGGCCCGTAACTATCGACAGGTCCGGAATATTGGTCAAGGTACAACAGTAAAGAGTTAGGCTACTGCGTACTTGCCAGTGACATCAGTCTCAGAGGGCCCCGACAGAAGCCTGAATTCATCCAACCCGATAAGTGGGTCATCGCGGAGACTTAGGTCCATACGAGTACGGCTGCGAAGTCTCTTCAGTAACCCAGGTTCCTCCTCAATAACCCTCAGGGCAACTTCTGGGTGCAAGCGTACGACGATTCTTTTTTCTTCTTTAGCAGATGCTGCTCTCCGGAGACTCCGTTCAATCTGGCGTAATACCGTCGCCGGCGTAAAAACACGCCCAATGCCCCTGCATGACGTGCAGACCGATGTTAACGAGTTGAAAAGTGACGGGCGCACACGCTGTCGTGTCATCTCGATCAGTCCGAGACTTGATACTTCAAACGCTTTGGTCCGAGCGCGATCACGGCCAAGGTGAGTCCTAAGCTCATGAAGAACCTTATCACGATGAGCCTGTGATTCCATGTCGATGAAATCTGCGACGATAATTCCACCGATATCTCTCAGCCGCAGCTGTTTTGCTATCTCTTGTGCCGCACCAAGGTTGGTCTGCAAGATTGTTTTCGCAGGGTCTTTTTTCTTGCCCTTCCCAGTGAATCGACCGGTATTGACGTCGATCGAGACAAGGGCCTCTGTCGGCTCAATTACAATGTGCCCACCCAATTTAAGGGAAACCTTTCTCTCGAAAGCCCTTTGGATTTCTTCCCCAACTCCATACTTGTCGAAAAGGGGTTCCTCTCCTTCGTGTAAGTGCACCCGATTAGAGAGTTCTGGATCTACACTCTTCACATACTCCAAAACCTCGTTATAGATAGCCTTAGAATCGATCTTGACCGCGTCAAATTTGTCGCTAAATAGATCCCGGATCATCCCATCGATCAGTTGCGCACCACGATGGACCAGAGCCGGCGCTTTTTGGGACTTCGAATCCGCTAGAACCTTGTTCCAACTCTCTCGGAGATGTTTGAATTCATGCTCAATCGTTTTTTCGGTCACCTCTTCACTGACAGTCCTAATAATGATTCCACCGCTGTCGCGTGGAAGAATCTTCTTTGCCATTCGGCGCAGCTTTGTTCGCTGGGCTCTGTCTTCGATTCGACGGCTCACGCCAACATTATCCGAGTACGGCATGTAAACCAGAAAGCGCCCTGGAAGAGAAATCTGGGCTGTGATCCTTGGACCCTTTGAACTGATAGCCTCTTTGGTTACCTGGACCAGGAGGGCTTGACCCTTTCGGACGTGATCCTGGATCGGTGGATATTTTCTAGTCCGAGAATGCCTCCTGCGATCACCCTTTCCGTTCTCTTCTTCAGGGTCTTCATCACGTATCAGGTCAGAAACGTGTAAGAAACCAGCTTTCTCGGTGCCTATATCGACAAATGCCGCCTGAATGCCAGGAAGCACAGCTTCCACACGCCCCAAGAATATACCCCCAATGATCCGGTCTTGGTCGGGGCGTTCCAGCAGAACCTCGACTAGCTTGTCGTCTTCCAGTAGTGCCACCCAAGACTCCTGGGGCATCGCACTCACGAGGATTTCTCTCCTCAATATTCTCTCCGTTGTTCAGTCACCCCTGCGTCACCCGAACCGGCACTGTCCGCGTGCCCAACCCCCTGCCCAGACCTCTGGGTAACGAATCAGGCCACCAGCCAGTATCCGGAGCGCCGAGCGCAGTTAGGTCGGTATTCGAAGGTCATAATCAGCCATCGGATACCGGCCCTCTACTGCAGCAGGTCGACTCCAAGTTCTTACTTCCAAATTTGTTTCTGTTGCCTCATCCTCTCCATCAACTGCATGAGGTGAAGCAATTATCAGCAACTTTTAATAAAATTGGCGAAAAGCCCGATAATCAGACTTCCCACGATACCGCAAATTCTCTTCATAGAAACTAACGCAGAATCGATCAAATTCCGCATTGGAGATTTACCCCAGCGTTATTTTGCCAACCACGGCATCCTTATACGATATCTTAGATCCCCTACGGTTAGATGATCCTCTCAGATCCAGTAGCGTTATCCTCGGAAGAATCCGGATCTGATTTTCTTGAGTAAATTGAGAGCAGAAATCGCATAAGAAACCCTGCCATCAGGACTACAATCGCTAATCCTGTCATCCACCGCTCATCAAAATAGATCCCTGCCAATGCAATGAAGGCACCAGCGATAAAGATTCGGATTCTCCACTCTAGGAATTGACGAAATCTTCTAGATCGGTCTAGAAAGAGGTACAGGTGCGTCTCCTAGTCGTTATGAATTCGTAGGACAAATAGCTCTTCGTCATAGCTGAACCCTGGATCACTGCTACTCATCCTGGAGTTGGAATGGCCCTATATGAGGACCAGGATTATTCAGTGAAGCCCGGAGAAGCAAACCCAAGCCTTCACGTAGTTCTTCGGGTAAGAGGATGCCGTCGACGAACCCTCGGGCCGCCGCAAAACGCGCGTCGAGTTCCTCTTCGTATTCAGCGCGAATCCGGTCCATTTCAGTGGTCAATTCAGGTCCAGGATCCAATCCATTCTCTCTGATTTCTTGGAGTTGGGCACCAAAGATCGCTGTCACCGCACTTTCGGATTCCATAACTCCCATGCGGCCGGTGGGTAGTGACAAAATGAAATCTGGATCGAATCCCTGCCCTCCCATGGCGTAGTACCCCGCTCCCGAGGCGTGGTTAAGGGTCAGGACGATCTTGGGGACCTTCGCCGTAGCCATTGCCTCCACAAGTTCAGCACTTGCTCGAATAATTCCCGAATGCTCTGCTTCAGCCCCAACCATAAAGCCCGAGACATCTTGCACAAACAAGATTGGAGTTCCTTGCCGATTCATGGTCTCAATAAAATACGCCACCTTACGAGCACTAGCCGCATAAATGACGCCACCAAAACGAATAGGGTCTTCATCGGAACTCTTGAATGTGCCACGAGCGTTCGCAATTACTCCTATCGGGTGTCCAGAAAGTGAACCAGTCCCACATATGATCTCTTGGGCATGGTCAGGCTGAAACTCCTGGAGCGGTTCTCCATCCAGAATGCACTCAAGGATCGATTGCATATCGGAGGGCTGCCGGTGGTCATCAGGTATTAGGTCGTAAAGTTCGTATGCAAGTCTCTGGGGAGGTGTAGCAGTTCGGTTGGTGGAAGATTCCTGAGTAGGAAGCTCACTAACCAACTTCCTTAGGCGCTCCAAACAATCTTCATCATTCTCCGTTATGTAATGCGCCACAGCACTGACTTCTGTGTGGGCTCTCGCACCACCTAACTCTTCTGTGTCCAGTATCTGTCCGGTAATCTTTCTTGCTAGATCTGGGGCCCCAAATCCCATGAATGAGGTACCTTCAACCATGAGAATGACATCCGATAGTGCAGGAAGGTATGCACCGGCGGCGAGGCAAGGACCCATGACAGCCGCCAACTGCGGTATCCGGAGATAGCGGCGCATCACTGAGTTGTAATAGAAAATTCGAGCTGCACCGTACTGGCCTGGGAAAACTCCACTCCGGTATGGGAGGTTCACTCCCGCTGAGTCAATAAGATAAATGATCGGTATACAACACCGCATCGCGACTTCCTGTGCCCTGAGAATTTTGGTGATGGTCTCAGGCCACCATGCCCCAGCTTTGACCGTTGCGTCATTTGCAACAACGATCACATCCCTCCCTGAGACACAACCCACAGTAGTGACAACGCCAGCTCCAGGCGCCTGGCCGTCGTAAAGATCATGCGCAATTAGCAACCCCAGTTCGACAGTTGGCTTGTCCTCATCAAAGAGGAGATGCAGCCTTTCACGGGCAGTGAGTTTACCCTGGGCATGCTGATGTTCTATAGCTCCACTTCCACCTCCGTCATACAGTCGCTCTCTAAGCTCTCTGATTTCGAGAGAGAGCTTAGCCATCCGACCGGAAGGTTTACGGGGTGCTTCTGAGGTCACCAGGAGGGGTTGGTTCGTTTCAAGATGTCTCCTGACCCCCGAACCAGTCTTGAATGTAATTGATGATTTCAGTGGTCGGGGTTCCTGGACCAAATAGCCTTCCGATACCCTGACTCTGAAGATCTTCTATGTCCTTAGATGGTATAATTCCACCACCTGTGAGAAGGATACGGTTTGCGCCCGCTCCGTCCAGAAGTTCCCTGACCTTGGGAAAAAGCGTCATGTGGGCTCCGGAGAGAATTGACATTGCAACCACATGGACATCTTCCTGTATAGCTGCGCTTACAATCATCTCGGGACTCTGATGGAGACCCGTGTAGACCACCTCAAATCCGGCGTCTCTAAGGGCACTCGCAATTACCTTGGCACCCCGGTCATGTCCATCGAGCCCGGGTTTGGCAACGAGTATCCTGATTTTTTGATCTATACTTTGCATCAAAAGAAGACGGGCTCCTTGTAGGAACCAAATACATCTTCCATAGCCCTCCGGATCTCGTAGAGAGTGCAATACGCCCTCGCACACTCCAAAATTTGAGGGACGAGGTTCTCTCCAGTTCGGCTTGATTCACGCAGCTCCCTTAACGTGCGTTCTACGGCTTCGGGGTCCCGGTGCTCTCTAAGTTCTGCCATTTGAGCCACCTGATTTTTTTCGATCTCCGGACCTATACGAAGCGTGTCAATCTCAACTTCTTCCGAACCTGCAATGAAACGGTTCACACCAACTACTATTCGGTCACCCGCCTCGACTTCTCGCTGCTGAAGCATAGCCGACATCGCAATTTCCCTCTGGAACCACCCTTCTTCTATCGCTGGAACCACCCCACCGAAACGATCAATCTCGTCGAAGATCACCAGCGCATCTCGTTCTAGCTCGTCGGTCAACGCTTCTACAAAGTACGATCCGGCTAGTGGGTCAATCGTGTTAGCCACACCCGATTCAAACGCCAGGACCTGTTGGGTTCTGAGTGCAACTCGGACTGCCTTCTCTGTAGGCAAGGCAAGTGTCTCGTCCATAGAATTTGTGTGCAAGGATTGAGTACCACCAAGCGCAGCAGCCATCGCCTGGTAGGCAACCCGGACAATGTTGTTCTCTGGCTGTTGGGCCGTCAGCGTAACACCAGAAGTCTGTGCGTGTGTTCTGAGACGCCACGACTCAGGATTCTTAGCCTGGTACTTCTCTCGCATTATACGAGACCAGATCCTTCTCGCTGCTCGGAACTTTGCAATCTCCTCAAAGAAATCATTGTGCACATCAAAAAAGAAAGACAAACGTGGCGCGAAGGCATCCACATCCAACCCTCGTGCGATCGCTCTTTCGACATACTCAAAGCCGTTCCCGAGCGTAAACGCCAACTCCTGGACTGCGGTCGCTCCGGCCTCCCGGATATGATAGCCTGAAATTGAGATCGGGTTGTATTTAGGCGCGTTTTCGCTACACCACTCGAACATGTCTACTATGCACCGTAAAGCTGGGTCCGGTGGGAATATCCATGCGTGCTGAGCTTGGTACTCCTTGAGAATGTCGTTCTGCACCGTACCACGAAGTACTTCTGGAGAAATCCCTTGCTTCTCGGCAGCTACCACATAGAAACAGAACAGTATGATCGCCGGGCCATTGATCGTCATCGACACTGAAACTTCGTCTAGAGGAATCCCATCGAATAGCCTCTCCATGTCATGAAGTGATGAGATCGCCGCTCCGCACACCCCAACTTCTCCAATTGAGCGAGGGTGATCAGAATCGAATCCCATAAGGGTGGGGAAATCGAACGCCACAGAAAGTCCGGTCTGACCCTGTTTCAAGAGGAACTTATAACGCTCATTCGTCTCCTCAGCCGTCCCGAATCCAGCAAATTGTCGCATGGTCCAAAGGCGAGTGCGATACATCGTGCTGTAGGGCCCACGCGTGAACGGGTAGTCCCCTGGGAGGCCGAGAGTATCCTCATATTGAGAGGCAGTTCGATCGAGCAACGTATATAGCGGCTTTATTTCACGACCGGAGACTGTTGAAAAAAGAATTTCTCGCTCTGGAGTGTCAGCGCAGCTCTGCTCCCAACTACTCAAGCGTTCTTTCAATTCAGAGAGTTCAGCCTCTTGCTCTCTCAATAAAGCGAGGAGGCGTGACGAAGTTGAAGCCTTTTCCTCAATCGAAGACACGATTCATCTCCCCTTTGTCAGGGTTATAGATTCCATTTCAACATCCTAGAGTGAGTTGAAAATGTAATGGAATTTTATTGGGGTCTGGGACTCCTAGCGAATTTGAAATTAAAACATCCCCTGAGGAAAACAGTGCTGTATAGCTAGGTGTGGTTGGATGCCACGGAGGGGGGATACCCCACTGGGGGTTATAACTCTATGACTAGTTCAGGAGTTTACCAAGGTCTTATCAGGGCACTCTCAATGAGTGTCAGGGGCTAGTTGTCCAAGACATTCAC
>DUBS01000009.1 GCA_012960225.1 Gemmatimonadota bacterium
GTGCAAGGGCACCATATAACAGCAACTGCTGTGGAGGTTTCTGACCTCAGAGTGACTTCATCTTTTCATCCATAAGATTTGTTAGGTGTGTCTATTCAGTATACGGCTGACTGCCTAGTAGGGTTTCAAATTTTTGCAGAATTTTTTTGAGGTCTGGGACTCCTAGCCAATCTGAAATTAAAAAATCCCTCACACAAAACAGTACACTACTTTCCATCATGGAAAGTGTTTGCTACGTTACTTTCTATATTGGAAACTAACGTGGGGATTCAGAAATCATGACTGATGAAAATCAGATTACAACCGCAGAGGCACAATCGGCACTTGAGTCTTTGAACAAAATAGGAAATGAGACAATATCGTCTTTAAGGCCACCACTCTGGTTGATCACTATGCTCTCTTTGTTGTGTGGCATCTTCACATTCTCATTTGCAGTATCAGAGCATGAGAACTCGTGGGGCGGAGGGATGTTGCTATCAGGCATCTCAGTTGTCTTGTTGGTTCTATTTGCTAGGTACAGCGAGCGATTGCTGGGTGTAAGAGGACTACTCTTACCACCTTCAGGTTCAGGAAAAGTTTTTCTTGCCTTACAGGCACTCTTCTTTGCTGTTGTAATGTTCGTGGGAAGAGAGGCCACGGTATCGGGTAGACCTGAGACCCGTCTGGAGGGTGCCTTTCCCATAGCTGATCTTCCTTTGGCTCCCTATATCGCGGCCGTAATCGTCAGTTTGTCCGTCGCATATCTGACGTATAAGCACCCAACGAATGAATGGGTACAGCAGGATGCTTCAAGATGAAGAATTCGCGCTTTAATGCCCTGATTCACGCACCTAATCGTTTGCATATATGCGCGATGTTATCCGCTTCGGGTGAACTGGAATTCAAACTCCTTCGCGAACAGCTTGATGTAAGTGATTCGGTGCTCTCCAAGCACATTAAATCACTTGAAGAGGCTGGTTATGTTGCCGTCGCAAAAAGAAGGGATTTTGGACACCGACGCACATGGATTTCGTTAACCTCTGCGGGTCGTGGTGCCTATACCGAACACGTCAACGAACTAAGAGAAATGGTTGGCTGACAACTCAGCCGGGCCAGCAGCAGACAATGAGAACCATAGCGATCCCAGCATACAGAATTATCGCCCCCTCTAGGCCCTTACGCACTCAACCATCAATCCCACCCGTAGCACCAACAACTAGGATTATCACCCCCCAAAACATACCGAAACCCGCTCCGATAGAACGTAGCAAACTGAAGCTCCGGAGCTCTAACTGGAGAATGTCTTCCAAGGATATCGAATCGTCACTCGGTTCAAATCTGCCACCGGTTCTAGTTGTAGTGGTGCCTACAAGCTGATCGCCTTCGACCGATGGGTTCGCTAGTTCCACCTGTGTCCCGTCCGGCTTGAGCACGCGGACATAGTCAGGTTGCGTTGCTTCAATCAACTGAGCCGGGCTTGTAGTAGCTACGCCTAGCCACGTATAACAAGCAGTCAGGTGTAGCACTAGGAAAAGCGTTAGAACGGTGCGGAGTCGGTAGGACCCTGTCATAGCTGAGGTTCTGGGGTTAACGCCAATTCCATCCCGGGTCGACAGCCTTCACGGCCAAACCTAGCGCCTCGTGTTCTCGGGTCCTTCGGTCAGGGGCCATGTTCCCGCCGCCGCGGTGGCTCATCACGATGATGACTAGATCACGTGACGGTATGACATACGTGTACTGATCACCCGCACCAGCTGCGTTGTAGGCATCTGGCGGTAGTGATGGGACGCGCCTGCCTCGGCCCGACTCGTCAGCGGTATTCAGCCAAAACAGGCCACCGTAGATGGGTTCGTCCCATCCCGGCGCGGGAGTCTGAACGAAATCCACAAATTCCTCGGGCAGTAAGCGCTCTCCATCCCACATGCCCCTCTGGAGATACAGTTGCCCGAGTCGCGCCCAGTGGCGTGCTGTGCCGTAGTTGTAGCCAGTGAGAATGAAATTGCCGTAGATATCCGTCTCTGCCACAAAACGGCGGATGCCAATTTTGTCGAAGACCTCTCGCTGCGGCCACGTGAGGTACTCTTCACCGAGCTCGTTCTCTACAGTGCGTCGTACGATATATCCCAATGTCCACGGGTCAGAGTTCCTGTATCGGCCTACAGTGTTGGGTGGATACTCGGCGTCTCTGCTGACCGAGAATTGAAAGATGTCGATCGGCGCGGAATAACCAAGACCGTGGTCTGGCTCTCCCGGTATGTACGAAGCAGCCATCTGCTCAGGCGTCGACCCGCCGCCGCTGAACCGCAAACCACTAGACATACGGAGGAGGTCAGCGATCCGAATCTCTGCTCGCGGATCGTCTGGTGCATACTGCCACTCCGGTAACGGGGCTGGCTGCCACAGTTCCAGGTGACCCATCTGGATCAACCGTCCTATGAATGTGGCGGTCATGCTCTTGCCCATCGACCAGCTCTCAAGCTGCATCTCCGCGTGTGCGCCTGAGCCGTACTCCTCTTTAATGATTCGGCCACGATGCACGACGATGAAAGCAGCCCTCCGGTCCAAATCGTTCGAGAAAAACGTGTTCACCGCCTGCTCTAGGAGCGCCTCATTAACATCCGCAGGCAACGGGCTGTCGGGCAGCTTGTCTCCCATCGGCCACGGCATCGATTCCGCGCTAGGTAGGCCGCTCACGACCTCTCTGGGTGTGAAGATCGGTTTGTCTGTCTCGGGGCGTAGAATCACACAACCCTGGTCACCGAAGTGGCGCGCGCTCGCTGAGACCCCATCGCGAGTTGCGGTGACAATCCGTCTGCCCTCATCGATATCGAAGTCCAGGTCGCCACCCTCGTAATCCTCCACTAATTCGTCTCCCAGCAGGACACTGTTATAGAGCGCTTCCTGCCGATTGCGTTCAGAAACCCATATTCCGGAGCAGTATCGCTTGGCTGGCCCGGCGAGGGAGAGACGTGCAACCGCCGGCGAGGATGATTGGGCTACGGCCTGCTCTGGGCCGATGCTCGACAACGTAACGAGCGTGATAAGAACGGTAGCAGCTGCGCCCTTCATGGTGTGCTCCTCTCCGGTGTGAAGGCTGGCCCCATCATTCTGCCCCTGCTCTGCTCTGGACCGCAACTTAAGAAGCAACTCATCCAGTAACGGTGCTTGACCAACGATATCTGCGAGCCCACATCTGAGGTCACGGATGCACGTCCCTCCATCGCGGACCGATAATGAAAACCAGAAAGTCTCTCAGCACCTTCTTGATAGTCACCGCATCCGTATTCATGCCCAGCAGCGTTAACGCCCAGGATCCGGAACCCAACGACTATGGGGACAACGCAGCTTGGCTGTGTCGCCCAGATCAACAGGATGCCTGTGCGGTGGATCTCAGTACCACGGTAATCGCTGCTGACGGCATGATCTCTCTCGAGCGCTGGAGCAGTGATCCCTCTGCGCCGATTGACTGCTTCTATGTCTATCCGACTGTCTCCACTGATCAGAACAAAAACAGTGACATGACACCTGATGCGGCTGAACTCCGAGTGATAGAGCAGCAGTTCGCACGCTTTGCATCGGTATGCCGACCCTACGCACCAAGCTATCGGCAGGTCACCCTTGCCGGCTTAATGGCGATGTTCGCTGGTGGCGGACTGAGAGATCTTGAACAGGGCTTGGCCTACAACGACGTGCGAGACGCCTTCAACCACTACCTAGAATACGACAACGGTGGCAGGGGCTTTGTGCTTATCGGCCACTCTCAGGGTTCTTATATCCTCACGCGGTTAATCCGTGATGAGATCGAAGGGCATCCGGTCCAGGACCAGATGATTTCAGCATTTCTCCTAGGCTCTACTGTGACTGTTGCAGCAGGACAAGACACTGGCGGATCGTTTCAGAACATTCCGCTCTGCCGTTCCCGGGGCCAAATCGGCTGTGTGATCACGTACGCATCCTTCCGATCCACAGTGCCTCCACCCCAGAACACGTTGTTCGGTCAAACGTTGGAACCAACGCTAACCGGGGCGTGCACGAATCCAGCGGCACTGGGAGGGGGAAGCAGTGAAACGCATGCCTACTTATCGTCCGGTGGGGCGACAATCGCGGGACCGAGGCGGACCAGTCCCTGGGTCTCGTCGGGAGCAGCCATCGAAACGCCGTTTGTCTCTGTTCCCGGACTGCTAAGTGCTGAATGCACCGCAAACGAACACGCGACATACCTCGAGATAACCGTTCATGGCGATCCGTCTGACGATCGCGTGGATGACATCATCGGTGACATAACTCCCCAGTGGGGGCTCCATCTGGTTGACGTCAATCTGGCGATGGGAGATCTCGTCGGGATTGTGCGAGAGCAAACCGCTGCTCGGCAAGAAAGACGCTAGGAGTCAGGTACTCGGATCTAGCTAGTCTCGAACCTGATCTACCAGACGCCGGGGATTAGACGGGATCGAACCCGCGTGCTGTAATCGGCGTAACCAGGGAGTTCCCGGCAGAGCGTGCGGTCCTCCAGTATCGTGCGAATTACCAATCCGACCGAGGCGAGTATAGCTGGGATAAACGCCCAATTTGACATCAGCATTAATGGTGTCGAAAACAAATACAGTACGATGCCAACGTAAAAGGGATGGCGCACATGGGCGTAGGGACCCACCTCAATCACGCGATGTCCGTGATCGGTCTGGATACGCACCGTTTTCTCCAAGAACGGATTCACGACCTGGGACCAGGTGAGAAGGAACCATCCTGCAATGAACATCAACAGACCCAGCACCCAAACGGCACCCGGTGTCATCGATACCCACCCCGATTCCGTTATCGCTACGACATAGACTGCGATCAGTACGGGCGCCCACAGTACAAGCCATACTATATCCCACGATTTCGTTCCCTTTCCGAAGCCCATACGCCGGGCAATCAGCACCGGATTCCAACGCAGCACACATACCCAGTTTATGGCCGCCGCTGTGAGAAAACATCTCAAGTAGATCCATCCAAGGGTCCATTCCAGATGGGAGGTGAGCAAGAACACTAGACCCGCCATAACGACGACCACAGCCACAATCTCAACGAGTAAAGTGATGGAGATCATCCCCTGCGAGAGCTGAGGATCAACTGGTGTCTTGAGATCCTTCATTTCATATCCTCAAAACAAGCTCGTTCCCAGCCACCGTCACAGGCTCGCTCGTACAGGCTAGCCGCGCGACTGAGATCCTGAGTAATGCCATCACCAGCCTGATACATGTTCGCGAGGTTTGTGCAGCCACGCATGTTCCCACCATCACATGCTTGTTCATACAGATCTGCTGCCCTGTCGAAGCCCTGGGTAACGCCACCACCAGCTCGATACATATTCCCGAGGTTCGTGCAGCCACGCATCACTCCGCCGTCGCATACTTGCTCATGAAACTCGGCGGCGCGCGTGAGGTTTCGTGTCCCACCGGACCGGTATCTGTTCGCCAAATTGATGCATCCTGGCATTACTCCGCCGTCGCAAGCTTGCTCGTAGAGGCTGACAGCTTGGTCCATATCCCGGATAACGCCTTCCCCGCGGTAGTACCTCACACCAAGGTTGTTGCAGGCCAGTAGCTCTCCGCCATCGCAAGCTTGCTCGTAGAGGCTGGCTACTCGAGCGAAATCTTGAGGAATGCCCTCACCATCTCGATACCTGTCCCTATACCTGTTTCCGAGGTCTAGACAGGCCTCCATCGTACCACCATCACAGGCTTTTTGGAGCGCACGATCCACACTCTTCTGATAGTTGAGCCAAATAGCCACACCAAGACCAAACGCCAACAGAAGTATCTTCTTCATCGGATAAGCCTCTGAAGGGTCGAGCAGTCCTTACCTACAGTTCCCCTCCCCAAACACCCCTAAAGGTAAGAACTTTCTCAGTAGTATGAGACCGAAGGCTAGTTGGCTCGTGCTATCGGTTCACCCGCTGCCGATCGAGCAGATCAAGATCAAGCGTGAACGACAGTGGTACCGAGACCGGCGTGAAGCAGAGCCGGTCGTCGCAGGCTTGGTAGTCGAGCGTACCACTCAGTGTAAGCGCATCCAACTGGGCCAGCGCCTCTTCAGTTTCTGGAGTGCCCGCCACGACCGCCTCCTGTAGCAGGGTGAAGGGCCTCTGATACACGGGGACCCGTTCGTCGAGCGGCTCGAAGTAGTAGATCTCTGATTCGGGGAATTCCACCGGCTCGAACCTGATGTGGGGCACGGGATTCAGGTTGAGAGCAATCACCTTGTACCCTAGCTCCTCTGCGCCAGGCGCATAGACATGGATTTTGGGGTTGGGATCGATCTGAACAGCGATCGAGAATCGGGTGCCTACTGTGACGCTGGAGTTACTCGGGTAGGCTGTAAATTTTAGATGCTCAGTCACTCCCTCGACGGCTGCGATCGGTGACAGCCCAGTGCCAAGCTTCAGCATGACGTTGGCCGTGGTGTTCCGTTCCCTGTAAAACTCCTCGAAGAACCGCGACGTCACCCGTCCTCTGCTATCTACCATGAACGTGCCCGGGTACGGTGTACCGACCGTCATCTCACTGGCTCCGAATACAGAAACGTACTTCGCGACGTCAGCCACAACTTCTGGATCATCCCCGTTTGGACCCAGTCCTTCGGCCGCCCCGGTGTTCAGGATACCG
>DUBS01000010.1 GCA_012960225.1 Gemmatimonadota bacterium
AACGATGTTGTGATTACAGAGATCGGGGGCACCGTAGGTGATATCGAATCCCTGCCCTTCTTAGAGGCAATCCGTCAGTTCCGGGTAGATGTCGGCCGGAAGAACGTGATTTTTGTCCACCTCACATTTATCCCTTATATCGCAGCTGCGGGAGAATTGAAAACGAAGCCAACTCAGCACTCTGTGCGAGAGCTTATGAAGATTGGAATTCAACCAGATTTTTTGCTTTGCCGGACGGAACACAAACTCTCAGGGGAGATCCGAAAAAAGATAGCGCTCTTCACAAATGTCCAACTTGAAGGCGTTATCGAGTGCCTTGATGTAGCAACAATTTACGAAGTACCCCTCGCACTTAAGGCCCAAGGCCTCGACGACGTGATCCTAAAGCGACTGCAACTGGACGCACCACAACCCGACCTCAGTGGATGGACTAAGATGGTAAGGCGGTTCAAGCACCCTGAGTCAGGCGAGGCTCGGATAGCGGTCGTCGGCAAATACACAAACCTCGTTGATTCATACAAATCAATTCAGGAAGCTCTAATCCATGGGGGGATCTCAAATGATGTGAAAGTTTCTGTTGAATGGCTCTCCTCAGAGGACTTTGACGGGGAAAACCATGTAAATCTTCTCAAGGACTTTCAGGGCCTCCTCATCCCTGGAGGGTTTGGTCAACGAGGAATCGAAGGAATGTTGGCAGCAGTGCGCTGGTCCCGAGTAAATGAAGTCCCGTTTTTCGGGATATGTCTTGGCCTTCAGTGTGCTGTAATTGAGTTCGCTCGGAATGTTTGCAATCTAGAAACCTCTCACTCCACTGAATTCCTAGAAGATGCATCCGACCCCGTAATCTGCCTCCTCGACTCTCAGCGCCAGGTGACTAAGAAAGGCGGGACCATGCGACTAGGAGCCTATCCCTGTGTTCTCGGAGAAGGGACTGCGGCCCGTGACATCTACGGGACTTCTGAGATTTCTGAGCGTCACCGCCACCGGTTCGAAGTCAACAATAACTATCGAGACTTACTTACTGACCATGGATTGACCATCAGCGGGACATCTCCGGACGGAGCTTTAGTTGAGATGGTAGAGATCACTAATCATCGATGGTTTATCGCTGGCCAATTTCACCCTGAATTAAAGAGCCGGCCGACCCGCCCGCATCCGCTGTTTGCATCCTTTGTAGAAGCCGCAGCATCCTATGGGCAGGGTTCTTCAATTCCTGCCTCTAACGGAAAAGAAGCTGTCGGATCCTAACAATCCGGACAAACAATAGATGTTTCATACCTTCACGCTTATCGCAGGCCCCTGCGTCTTGGAGAATGACGAGGTCAATCTAGAAATAGCACAGGCACTCGTCAGATGGTCAAAACTTTTCGAACTACCTGTGATATTCAAAGCATCTTTTGATAAAGCCAACCGCACACGTTTCTCATCCAAGCGAGGCCCCGGGCTAGCCAAAGGGCTTTCAGCCCTATCTCGGGTAAAGGAGCAGACAGGGCTCCGGATTCTGACGGATATCCACGAGCCTTCACAGGTAGCCGCCGCCGCAGAAGTCGTTGACGTATTGCAGATTCCGGCATTCCTGAGTCGTCAAACCGATCTATTGATTGCTGCTGGAGGCACCGGTAAACCCGTCAACCTTAAGAAGGGCCAATGGATGTGTAAGGAGGAAGTAGCGGGGGCAGTAGAGAAATTGCGTTCCTCCGGCACAGCCCAGATCGCAGTCACTGAGAGAGGAACATTCTTCGGGTATAACAATCTTGTGGTTGATATGAGAGTCTTCACAGAAATCGGGACCCTACCTGTTCCTGTGTTCTTCGACGGCACCCACTCAGTGCAGCGTCCAGGTATCAGCCATGGATCGACTGGGGGGAATCCTGAATATGTTCCGATGTTAGTACGAGCTGCAGTCGCAGCAGGATGTGCAGGCCTCTACCTAGAAACTCACCCCCACCCAGAAACATCCCCATCCGACAGCTCGACGATGGTTCCCTTGACTGAGATGGAGGATATCCTGGACTCAGTGATGTCAATCCGCACGGCACTGTATCCTTCTGAGCAAGCATGACAGTGAGTAACCCCGCACCCATCCCGGCAGACGCTGCTAACCGCATAAAACTTGTGATCTTCGATGTAGATGGTGTACTCACTGAAGCTGGAATTTTCGTTGGATCAACTATGGCCGGAGAGCCTCTGGAGCTCAAACGCTTTGATATCCAGGATGGGATAGGAATCAAGATGCTCATCTGGGCGGGTCTCAAAGTTGTGCTGGTAACAGGACGCCCGTCTAAGGCCACATCGATCCGGGCTCTGGAATTGGGTGTAGAATGTCATCAAGTAGTGGACGCGAGGAAACTTCCAATCGTCAAAGATCTGATCCAAAAGCACGCTGTTGGTTGGGAAGAGGTTGCAATGTTAGCGGATGACATCCCTGACCTCGGTGTTCTTCGAAGGGTTGGCCTTAAGGCGGCAGTATCGAATGCCACTAAACCAGTGCTCGATATCGCCGACTGGGTCGCATTAAGACCTGGTGGCAGGGGAGCAGCCCGAGAATTTTGCGATGCACTACTGAGTGCTCGATCCCAGTTGGATGACGTCATCGAAACTTACGTAGAAGAACGAAGTCGGCCATAAGAGAGTATGATATGGGGACGAATCTTCGATCATTGTGTAAGAAGATAAATCTCCCTTACTCGATTACTCAGAGAGGATTAAGTGAGCGTTAGAACATTCCTGGAAAACTTCGGCTCCTGGAGAATAAGCGTCCTGCTGACGCTGATATCGCTAGGAGGATGCGGTGAGCCAGATGCCGTGTCTCTAGCTTCAAGTGACCTCCAGGAAATTGATGCTGACAATGTGATATTCGGTATGGTCAGCTTTATCACTGCAAACGGTATCCGGGAAGGACATGTACAGGCTGATACAGCCTATCTTTTTGTGGACTCAGCAAAAGCTGAACTCCATCAAATGCGAATCCTATTTTTCAATGAAGATGGCTCTCAGCTAGCCACCGTTACAGGAACCAGTGGTGAGTGGGATCAAAGGACAGACCGGATGACCGCGTGGGGTGATGTGCTCCTGATTGTCCACTCTGATCAACGACGCATCGAAACTCAGGAACTAAATTATGATCCCGAAGCTGAGCGGATCTGGAGTGATTCTGCCACTGTTCAGACTATGGTGGACGGAAGCATAACCCGGGGTTCTGCATTCGAATCTGACATGGAATTTCGGAACATGCGGATCGCGAGCATCCGTGGAGCAATCAGTCGCTAACGTCATGAGCCCTCTCCGCTGGGCTAGCAAAGGTGCTCAATCTATACGGATTCCGTTTCTGCTGCTCTTCCTGATTTCTTCCTCTTTATATGCTAGCGAGGCCGGTGCCCAAGAAGGATGTGAATTTATTTATCCTTCAGGTGATCTCAGCATAGTGACACTAGCTGGTGGCAATCGGATTACTTATGTGGGCACACCACATATGCTCTGTAGCGACGGAGTCGAGATATGGGCTGACTCGTCGATATCATACGCTGCAACTGGGCTTGATCATCTGATCGGCAATATCCGTTTCCTGGATAATGCGGGAGAACTCCGGGCAGACGAAGCCCGCTACTTCTCAGAGCAGGGTCGATTGCAGGCATCTGGAAACGTCTTTGTCCAGGACACATTGGAGGGATTCACAATCGAGAACGGAACCCTCATTTATCTCCGGCCGACGGACTTTCGAAAAGATGCAGAGATCACAGTTTCAATCGCTGATGATGTTTCCAGACCTCACGCTATTCTTTTCATGATGTCAGAAGATAGTCCGTTGGCTAATGATGAATCGGATGAAGCACTAGGGGCACCGGAAGAAGATTCCTTGGATACACCCTATACAGTTGAGGGCGATCGTATTTTCCTTCGAGGTGGTAACTACTTCCACTCAGTGGGTAACGTCACGATCGAACGAGATTCTATTCTTGCGTTCGCTGATAGTGCTGAATACGACGGGGAGTCAGAAAGAGTCCACCTTGCCGGCTCTGCTAAGGTCGAGGCCCCTAACTACAACCTTGTAGGAAAGACCATCGACATGGTCCTAGAAGCCAATAATCTAAATACGATAGCTGCGCACGAGGAAGCGATACTTAATGGTGACGATTTAACAATAAGTGCGCCTGAAATTAAGCTATATATGGATGACGGGCTTCTCGATCGACTTGTAGCGTTCTCCTCGCCGAATGGGAACGGCAATCCGTCAAGATCCTCAGTTCCACAACCTGTTGCAGTTGGAGAAGGCTTTCAACTCACGGCAGATTCACTGGATATCTCACTGCCGGATGAAGTCGTGGAGAGAATCTTCGCGGCGGGCCAGGCTAGGAGCGTTTCTTCAGCCCGTGATTCCCTTAACGTCGACCTCCTCCCTGAAATTGCGAAATCAGATTGGATGGATGGAGATACCATCATTGTCACGTTCGAGCCCAATGCACCCGCTCCCTCAGAGGGTAGGGCTGCTACCGATACTAGCGAGCCGGATTATCGAATAGAGAAGATCGTCGCCAGAGGACGAGCCCGCAGCCTTTACCGATTGATCCCGTCTGATACGACGGCGTTGCCTGGCATTGATGCGCCAGCAATCCACTACGTCACAGGTGATGAGATCACGATTACCATGAACGAGGGAGAAGCTGATCAGCTTGAGGTTCAGGGGCGGACACGCGGATTCCACCTGGAGCCTTTATCATTATCCGAACCTGACAGCTTAGCGTTAGATACTACTGCAATCGACACCCTTGTAGCAGTCAAACCCAGCACAATGCGCGACACTGGAACGAAGGTGCTTTCGAGAAACTTGATACGAGAAAATAATCAGCGACCAGAACCAATGAGAACTCGGACATCAAGTAACCCAGCTATTCTCCACACTTGGAGACGGAAGTGATGAACCAAGAGTCGGATTCCAGAGATGCCAGTCGTTTTTCTTGCGAAGGGCTAACAAAGATTTACCGTAGGCGGAAAGTAGTTAATGAAGTGGGATTAGCCGTCACACAAGGTGAGATTGTCGGCTTATTAGGTCCGAACGGGGCAGGGAAGACTACCACCTTCTATATGATGGTAGGACTGATTCCGCCATACGAGGGTACTGTACATCTCGACGATCAGAACCTCACGAATACCCCAATGTACCGGCGGGCACGTATGGGGATCGGATATTTAGCACAGGAACCCTCTGTGTTTCGGCGATTAACAGTAGAAGACAATGTTCTCGCCATCCTGGAGACCCTCAAGCTGCCGAAGGCAGAAGAACGGGAACGCCTTGACCATCTTTTAGCGGAACTAGGTCTTCAGCACTTAAAGAAGAATAAGGCCTATTCCCTGTCTGGTGGCGAAAGACGGAGGCTCGAGATAACTCGTGCTCTCGTTCAACAACCAAAATTCATGTTACTAGACGAGCCATTTGCAGGTATAGACCCAATCGCGGTTAACGATATTCAGGAGATTGTTCGTAGCCTCAAGGATCGGGATATCGGTGTCATTATCTCTGACCATAATGTAGAACAGACCCTTGAGATCGTAGACCGGGCATACATCATGTATGAAGGTGAAATACGGGTGAGTGGTACTGTCTCCGAGCTCGTCTGGAATGATGAGGTAGCTGAAATCTATTTAGGACCCACACTGACTAGTCGGATGCGAAACAGATATCCCCGACCGGAGGAGGTCACGTCGGGAAGCTGACTGTACAACTAAGACTCTGCAGCACTCTATAGATCAAAGCTTTAGTGGTCCAGAAGATGTAACCCCCTGCGCGGAGTCGCTGATCTTGTAACCTTATGGGGCATAGGTTTACGGTGGTATAACCTTCTGCAGACCTTTAGCTAACCAACATATGGGTCAGTTTAACCTCAAGCTTTATCAAAGCGCCCAGCTCCGCCAGGAAATGCGCGCGAACCCTCGCCTGTATCAGGCGATGGAACTGGTCTACATGCCTCTTTTGGACCTACAACAACACCTTAAACAGGAAATTGCGGAAAACCCTTTTCTCGAATTGACTGAAGCTGAAATTGAGCAAGAGATAGAACTCAAAGATGATATCCAGGATGAACCCCTAGGAGACGAGATCGACTGGGAAGAGGTACTCCTGAACGATGATTTCAGAGCAGAAGGCCGCAGAGAAAACTTCGAGAAGAGAGAATTTTTCGAGCCCACACCCGTTGATACAAAGGACCTAAGGGATCACTTGAATGATCAGCTCCGATTCCTTTCGCTTCCGGAACGGGATCTGCGCATGGGTGAAGAACTCATAGGAAATATTAATGAAGATGGCATGCTCACATGCGAACTCAGTGAGGTGATCTTCGGTGTGAACGGATGGCTTGATGAAGTTAGACCGAATGCACTAGCAGCTGCAGAGGAGATTGAAGACGCACAGCAACAAAAAGCTGAAACCGAAGAGATTCTAGAAATATTTCAGGCATACGACCAGACTGAAGCAGTAGCGATGCTTGAGGTCATCCAGGGCTTTGACCCAGCGGGAGTG
>DUBS01000011.1 GCA_012960225.1 Gemmatimonadota bacterium
GTCCCGGATGATCCGTACCCACCGACTACAATTAATGAATTCAAGCAAATGCTTGAATGGCAAGCCTCGCAATGAAAGAAGTCTTAGTCAATACCCACCGTTGGACTATACAACACTGTTTTGCACGGTCCGGTGTGGTGCTCCCTATAAGTTGCGGATCTTCTGAGGGTAGGGGCATTTTTCAGGCATGAAAAAAACCCTGCTTTTCGTCCTCGCTCTGATAACGGCTGGGTCTGTCGTTCTGGAGGCCCAAGATTCCAGAACGACCCAAGTTGACCTTTGCCTCGACGCAGAGCGCTTCATTGAGAACGTAGCTGGAATGGTGAGTCTAACCGAGCCTGACACCATAAACGATTGGCGAACCCAGTCAATCACCCCAGGATGCCGTGTAACAGCTTCAGCAGCAACGAAACAAGTGTCACGAGATCTAGTGAGAGATTTCTTCGATCTACTTCGGTCCGATTCCTGGATTCGCACTCCGGACCCGCGTGATGCCCCGAATGAAGCCTCTCTTCGTTTCCGGAAAAGTCAAGCAGACTGTCTCTTTAGTTTCTACGATTCATCGGTCTCTCTTAATACCGACGCAGAGTTGACGGTAAGTGACGCCGTATTCAAGACAGTGGGCGAAAAACTGTACTACTTCCTGGTCCTCTGCACACCAGCCGCTCCTGCTGCACCGCGCGGATAATGAGACCTTCGTGGGGGGAGTCTATTGATGACGCTGCTTCACTATTCAGCACTGTTTTGCGTGTCTGGTGTGGTGGGAGGGGTTTTCCCCTCTGCTGATTTAGTGGTATCGCTGACGCCAGAGCGTTACAAAAGCCTTAGGCTAGGCGGTTATTGGGGGCCAGAGTACAGGTTGGGATCAAGTTCTAGCCTACAACACCTTGGTTTCGAATCGGACGCCTACAGGTGTTGGGAACGAGCAAGATACCCCACCGGACGCACAGCTCCGGTGGGGTATCTTGCTGAGTCTAACTTGAGCAGTCAGCGCGACTCGTAGATCCTGCTATTGCCTTTCTGGTCGAATGTTAGAACGTCGTAGGGCATCGGCTTTGACCCCTCCATGCCTGGTGGGCCTACGATCATGCCGGGCACGGTGATGCCTGCCAAGCCTTCATCCTCATCTAAGAAGCGTTTGAGCAAGTCTGCCGGAACATGGCCTTCGACAAAATAGTCTCCAACCTTGGCCGCGTGGCATCCTCTAAACTCCTCAGCGATTCCTCGCTCTTCCTGTATCACCCCAACATCATCAACCTCGATGAGTGTTACATCAAAACCATTCTCTTGTAGGTGACCCACCCACTTGATGCAGCACCCTCAGGTAGGGGCGTGATGCACGATCACAGTCGGAAGCTCCGTCGGCGCAGGAGCGAATCCGATGCTGGTGATCCCGACAAGGGCAAGTGCTGCTGTGCCGACCCCAAACTTCGTGATTCTTCCGAAAACCATTAGCATCTCCATCTACAAGGAACAGACACACGGCACGACAGAATATATCCAGACTCTAAAGAATTCCAATTAATCCGGTCAATTTCTGACAAAGTATAAAACCAAAGTCCGGCCGCGGCTCTCACCTTTCGTCTAGCGCATCTTTTGTGCGTCCGGTGTGCTGAACCGATCCCACGGAGAACCTCGAACATCTGAGTGATAATCAATAGATCATTCCTCGCTTGAAAATCTGCGCCAGCCTATCGACCTGGATAATCCAGCCAGCCTGCTGAGCGCCTTTACATCGGAAAACCTTTGTCTTTTTCTACACTCAAGTTGCACCCGGCCCTTATTAGAGGCGTCGACAAACTGGGCTTTCAGCACCCATCCCCAATTCAATCGAAAGCGATTCCTCCTGCCCTCGAAGGCCGGGACCTCCTTGCTTGCGCCGTCACGGGCAGCGGCAAGACCGCAGCTTTCCTTTTGCCCATACTTCACCAGTTGGTGGACCAACCACGTGGAACAACCCGCGCTTTAGTCCTGGCCCCTACTCGAGAGCTTGCCTGCCAGATCCGCGACGATCTCAATGCGTTAGCCCAGTTCACTGGGCTCAAGTCAGTTGTGGTGCACGGTGGTGTAGCTATGGGCCCTCAGAAGACCGCATTTCAGAGAGGTACGGACGTCATCATCGCCACTCCAGGGCGACTTCTTGATCATTTTCAGTACCACTATGCGGCTCTGTCTGGATTGGAATATCTGGTACTAGACGAGGCCGATCGGATGCTGGATATGGGCTTCTTGCCGGACATCCGGCGCATTCTCAAGCACGTGCCCAAGCCGAAGCAGATTTTCTTTTTCAGTGCCACCATGCCGGCTCCCATCGAGAGATTGACCAAAGAAATCCTCAAGAAACCCGTAAGGATCACACTACAGCGGAAAGCCGCTCCGGCTGAAGGTGTATCCCACGCTGCGTACCCGGTGCTCGCCAAACAGAGAGGCGCTCTACTCGTGGAGCTTTTAAGGCGTGGACACATCAAGGACGCACTGGTTTTCACCCGCACCAAGCACAGAGCGGACCGCTTGACCAGGATGTTGAACCACAACGGCATTTACTCTGAGCGGATCCACGGCAACCGCTCCCAGCCACAGCGAACCAAAGCCTTGGCCGGCTTCAAGTCTGGGAAATTCCGAGTTCTCGTGGCCACCGACATCGCTGCACGCGGCATCGACATCGAGGCTCTTGGACACGTGGTAAACTTCGATGTACCTGCAGCTGCGGAGGACTATATCCATCGAGTCGGGCGTACGGCCCGGGCCGAGGCCACGGGTGAAGCACTGACCCTAGTCATGCCAGAGAGCGAGCGCGACCTGGGAGGTATCGAGCGGGTCTTGGGATTAACCATTCCAAGAATTCGTCTGGAGGGTTTCGCCTACGATGTCGGCTCTGGTGCACCGCCACCTGAGAACGCCAAGAGATCGACCGCAAAATCTCGCAACGCCAAGAGATCGACCGCAAAATCTCGCAACGCCAAGAGATCGACCGCAAAATCTCGCAACGGAAGCGATGAGAGTAAGAATCGCCCCCGACGACGACGGTATGGGAAACGCTAGACCTAGTGGCCCGGCCGGTGACAAAGGCAGTATTTTCTCGTCCAATGAGTGCCGTATGTTGAATAGACACTTCTGAAAGAGGAGATGCCACGCTAGAAAATAATTGTTAACGGAGAACCTCCAGCATCTGGGTGATAATCAATTGAATAATATTTCACGAAGGACTTTTCTAAGCGCCGCGGGACTGACCATCGCTAGTGCCGCCTTCGCGCCGATAACATACAGTGCTGAAATGAGCCACCGCGCTCGGATTGAGGCTGCCTTGGCCAACCTCCCAACGGACCGCACCCCGCTGAGCTTTTGGTGGCACTGGGCAAACCAAGATCGTTCTCCGAGACGCCTTGCAGAATTGGCAATTCACCTTCAGCAGCGGCTTGATATGGACTTCATCAAGTTCTCTCCGTACGGGCTGTATTCTGTCGTGGATTGGGGTGTGCAACTAAATGTCCAAGGGGGTGAGACACCTATACTGGCAGAAAGCCCAATCCAAAAAGCCGATGACTGGCTTAAGATCAAGCCAGTTCGAAGCGACGCCGGTGAATATCTGATTGTCCTTGAAGCTCAGCGTATTGCCCTTGAAATGCTCAATGGTGAAGTGCCATTTGTACAAACTGTATTTTCACCACTGACCTCAGCGTCGAAGATCGCGGGACCTGGCAAGCTGGTGCAGTATATGCAGGACTCCCCAAGACAAGTACATACCGCCCTCGAAGCGATCACCGAAACTAGCCGAAGCTTCGTCGAACGGGTCGTCTCTGGTGGAGCCGACGGCGTCTTTTTCGCCAACCAATGGGCGGGCGTTGACCTTCTGCCTCCGGATCTCTACAACGAGTTTTCCAAACCGTACGACCTGCAGATGCTCGAACCGCTAAAGGGTAAGACCTGGTTCAACATCTATCACCTACATGCCCACGACATAAATTTCGACGGTGTTCTCGACTACCCGGTGGAAGCTTTCAACTGGCATGACCAAGACTATGGCCCATCCATTGCAGAAATGCGAAGGCGCACGGACAAGTGCCTGATTGGCGGAATTACACCGAGTGCAGGCGGTCCATTGGTAGCGGGTTCGACAGCCGATGTTGATCGCGAAGTTATGGACGCGATACAGCAATCTGGTGGAACTGGGTTCATCCTAGGGCCAGGCGAAGTCGTAGATCCATTGTCGAAACCAGAGAACGTTGATCAAATACTCAAGAGTGTTCTATCAGCGGCTAGCTAGGATCGGAACCCCAAGAGAGACATGCCTCAACTGGAGAAAATTAGCATGGAATCACTGAGCAAAGAAGGAAATCTACTGTTAGGACTATTCCTGGGAATCGGTATCGCAGTCGCTATCCCGTTCCTCACATCGGGACCCAGGGAACTCGTGGCCTCTTCAAGCCAGGCCATGGAATGCACCGGCCAAGTCGATCTGGACACTGCATTTCATACCTACGGTCAGATCCACCTGGTATGCGAAGATGGGCCATGAATTGGTCCCTAAAAGATCAGTGGGTCAACGTAATTTTCATCAGATGCGGGCTCATCCTGTGCATTGTTTCTAGATTCAACAAACAAGTTGCAGTGGGCAGTTTTTTCGCTGGTCTACCTGTAACTTGTTTCAGGATAGGCGGGATTTTTTATAGACGGCCAAATAAATGACCGATACGCAACGTCGTTCTTATAGAAGAGGAATGGCCCTTGCGGTACTATCGTCGATCATGATCTGTGTCTTCATCGGAGCCGTCGGCATCATCGGAGTGGAAGGCGACCCGTTTGATCGACTATATTTCGCACTCATAGGCCTGGGGATAGCGAGTGCCTCTATTGGACGCTTCAAACCAACAGCCATGAGGTACACCACTACCGCAATGGGTATCGGCATGGGCCTACTTGCGGTCTATGCGATCGTGATCGGCAAGCACCTATCTCCCGTCAGTTCAGTGTTCGAAATTTTGGGTTTGAACGGATTTTTTGTTGTATTATTCCTGCAATCTGCAAGATGTTTTAGGAGAGCTGAGTCCTCCGATTAGAGAGACTAGGGATTTCTTGGATCTATAGTAAGTCCCTGAGTCGCTTGCCACCTCCCCTACGATAGTCCAAACTTAGTGTCGGCATGATGACACCCATCTTGGGAGAGGAGACAGGCATGGCAAATCGTAACAAAATTCTTTGCGTATTGGCTTTCCTTTTGATCACTACCGCCTGCGAATCTGAAAGTCCGCAGCAAAGTTCAGAAGTAGCATCTGAGGCAGTACCAGATTGGGTGATCGACCCAACTTGGCCACCGACCTTACCAAATGACTGGATCCTAGGAGACATCAGGGGGATGTTTATCGATGAAGATGATCACCTTTGGGTGGTCCATATGCCCTCAAGCCTCACTCGCCAAGAGATCGGAGCCGAAATGGATCCGCCAATTGCTGACTGCTGTTTTACAGCACCTCCCGTGCTCGAACTAGATTCAGAGGGTAATGTACTACAAGCCTGGGGAGGCCCAGGAGAAGGTTATACCTGGTTTGATCAAGAGCATGGTATCTATATCGACCACAATGATTTCGTGTGGCTCGGAACCAGCAACGGCAACCACATAATGAAATTCACCAAAGATGGAAACCATGTTCTCACGATTGGAACGCCCGGAGAGAACAAAGGCAGCAATGACCCGGGCAGCCTTGGAGGGCCAGCAAATTTCTTCGTTGAACCCAGTACCAACGAAATTTTTGTCGCAGACGGGTATCGTAATAAACGTGTAGTAGTCTTTGACGCAGCTACCGGTGAGTACCGCAGACATTGGGGGGCTTACGGTCAAACTCCTGATGATAGCTATACATACGAATACCCTGTGGACCCAGAGAACCCTCCCCAACATTATTCCACCGTTCATGGTATCATAGGCAGTGATGATGGCTTGGTTTATGTCTCCGACCGGCGTGGCAACCGAATCCAGGTCTTCACGCAGGACGGGGAATATCTGATGGAACGGTTCGTCATGCCCCAAACTGGCGGATCAGGAACTGGGTTTAGCCTAGGACTGTCACGTGACCCTGACCAAGAAATTCTGTATCTAATAGATGGCACCAACCAACGTGTCTGGATGTTGAATCGTGATGATTTGGAAATCCTAGGCAGGTTCGGTAAGCCTGGTCGTCAGGCTGGAGAATTTATCCGAGCCCATATGGTGGTACTAGACTCTCGCGGATATCTGTACACCGGAGAGGCAGGGAACGGAAGACGAATGCAACGCTTCATCAGAAAAACGGCGTCATGATTGTTTCGCAACCACCAACGATATCGGTCACCTTCTACCTTTTGGT
>DUBS01000012.1 GCA_012960225.1 Gemmatimonadota bacterium
AGAATTTGTAGGGCGACATCCCTTCCCAGGTCCTGGTCTGGCGATCCGTATTCTCGGTGAAGTTACAGAGGAACGTCTCGATATCTTAAGGGAGGCGGATGCGATCTATCTCGAAGAAATCCGAGTAGCTGGTCTTTATGATGAAATTTGGCAAGCATTTGCCATCCTATTGCCGGTTCAGTCTGTGGGTGTGATGGGAGATGCTCGAACATACGAAAATGTTCTATCCCTAAGAGCGGTAACTTCCAGAGATGGTATGACCGCTGACTGGTACCCGTTCCCGAGCGAAGTGCTAGCAAGCATTTCTACACGGATTATCAATGAGGTGAGGGGAGTGAACCGCGTGACTTATGACATCAGCTCAAAGCCGCCGGCGACAATCGAGTGGGAGTGAAGAGGTACGGATTAGCCCGTTGATTGCAACGGTCTATTAATACACGAGCGGCCTGAACCTTCAACATGGGAGGTTCAGGCCGCTCGTAACTTAGGAGAGCTAACTCAAATTCAGTTACCCAGCCCCTCCGCACGTTTAATTAGGCCAAGGTGAGTCTGGGCAGCGTCCAGTCCACCTTCCTGCCATCCAGAACCGGCACCAGCCGTCAGTTGGGCCCCTAGCTCCGCTAATTGACTAACCATCCCGGCTGCGTCGGAAGCCGAAGTCGCATCCTGGATGGACTTAGCCAGCTCAATCATTTGTGTTGCCCGTTCCACCGTGTTTTGCGCGGCAGTACTTACATGATTGGCGTGAGTTTTAACGGCATCTGATGCTCCATCAGAACTGGCCGCTAGATCGATATGACGTGCAACGCCACCGGCACCTGCCACGACACCATATCCGGCTCCAGGACCACTCTCCACTTCTTCTGGGTTTAGTGCATGTAATACGTGACCCATGTGCCTCTTCATGCCGTCCAGGTTGCTGGGATCACGAGCAGCAAAACCAGCGTGCTGCGCAGCCACACCAGCCTCAGCAATAGCAGCATCGAGTAAGCCAACGCCATCTGGCGTACCGCGGAACCCATCGGCGACATGTCCGATGTGATTGTGGGCCGGATTAGCTTGAGCAGCAGTATCTTGAGTAATAGCTAGGCTTAATACAGCCAGAGCTGCCAATACCGTGAGTCCAAACTTCGCGCGCATGATCAGTCTCCTGCAATGGTGATTCGGGGGGCGTTTAGACTAGCTCCACATAAGCATATACGCCACTCGGGGCAGGGGCGCGAATGGCACTTTGCTGATGACTTCGAACCAGTATCGATAGGTCACTCTAGCTACGGTGTTACTAGTTCATAGTGTCCGGAGATGACCGTGTATTTTCTAACCTCAACTCAATTTCATTCCAAATTTCCTGCATGAACATCAAATCTTCACCGTAAGCTTGAGCGAAAGAGATGAGGTCTTCTTCTGATATTCCATGGCGATCCAAGACTTCGGATCGACCTGACTCCGTCACTTGACCATCTTCTGTGATGAGAGCTGCGGCCCGAAGATCCACATAGGTTTCAATGAAATCCTCGGGTTCGATCAGATCGCCTGCGGGGAGGTTCGATTGGCTCTCTCCACACGCAAGGAAGCTAAGGAGAATTCCCAAAGTTAACCGGTGCAATGAAGACCTTGATTTACTCGTACACACGTTGGAGAATCTCTGAAGAGTTATCAAAATGAGTTCCGCTTTTGTATACCCCAGTATTTTGGCCAGATCCTCCTCGATTACTTGTACCACACATGAGGTTTTTAGGTATCCAGGTTTGTAGGGTCATCATGAGGGGTGCTGTACGAGTTCGATTAGTACCCCTCCGGCTGTAGAAGGGTGAAGGAAAGTGACGAGATGTCCTTTGGCACCAGGTCGAGGTTCCGGATCAATTACCTCAAAGCCATTTTTCTTAAGACGTGAAATTTCTGATATGATATCGCCAGTACGATATGCTATGTGATGGAGACTCGGGCCACGGGCCGAGATAAAACGGCCTACAGATGTTTCCGGGTCCAAGGGCTCTAGGAATTCAATCGACCCCACGAAGGCGACTCGAACTCCTTGAGCTTCAAGTACTTCAGGTGTCGTGCGAGTTTCCCCCGAGATTAGTTCATAGAGCGAGCATACTTCTTCTAGAGAAGTGACAGCGATTGCGACATGATCAAGCGGTAAGTTGGCTTTGGCAGGTGCGGGCATGATATCCTGCAGCGGGATCTACATAATAGGACGTTGGGAGGAGCGATCGTAAGCTCTTCCCAACCAAACTGACAAGGAGCAGTGAATGGGGACCAGTGATGCGATTCTTGAAGTGACTGACGCGAACTTTGAGGAAGAGATCGAAAAGTCAGAAGGACTGCACATGATTGACTTTTGGGCAACTTGGTGTGGTCCGTGTCGGCAGATCGCACCAATCGTTGAGGAATTGGCAGGTGAATATCAAGCCAAAGGGCTTCGGGTTGGTAAGCTTGATGTCGATTCTAACCAAGAAACAACTGTGCGCTTTGCAGTTCGGAGCATACCGCAACTTTTATTTTTCAAGGACGGTGAGCTCGTCGATACGGTCACCGGATTCGTGCGACGTGAAACTCTTGAGGAGAAAATTCTCGAGCATTTGTAGTGCTGTATAACCTGGATTGTTCTCGGCTGAGACAGGTCAGAGAGGATTCGTCTGGCCTCTTCGTTTATCTTCAGTAGTGGCTACTCTCTACGTTGTTAGCACCCCAATCGGTAATCTCGGGGACCTGAGTATTCGGGCAGCTGAAATACTTTGCTCTGTGTATCGCGTTCTTTCTGAGGATACACGGAGAACTCGGGTACTGATTGATCACATAAGTTCCGATGTGCCGCTAGTGTCATTACATGCGCATAATGAGGAACAGCGCATCCGTCGGGTGCTAGAGTGGCTAGAAGAGGGGAAGGACCTGGCCCTTGTATCCGATGCCGGGACACCCCTTATCTCTGATCCCGGGGCCCGCGCTGTATCCGCGGCAATCCAGGCAGGGCATGCGGTAATTCCGATTCCCGGTCCGTCAGCGGTATTAGCTTCACTTGTCGCTTCGGGTTTTAATATTTCAGGATTTAGCTTCTATGGCTTTCCGGAGCGCAAAGGCCAACGTAGAACTCGCCTGATGGAAATCATTCGTGTTGCTGAATATCCGGTGGTACTCTTCGAATCACCACAGCGCTTAGCGAAACTGCTGAATGAGCTGTCCGAAGTCTGCGGTATTAACCGATCTGTAGCCGTGGCCAGAGAATTGACGAAAGTACATGAGAATATTCGTCGCGGCACACTTGGTGAACTCTATGCCTTCTATCGGGATCACATTCCCAAGGGTGAGGTGACAATCGTGATATCTGGTATAGGGAGAGGGGCACCTGGAGATATAACAGAGGACAGAAGTGAAGAGGCGCGTGCGCTTGCTGGTGAATTGGAGGGGATGGGTATGAAAGCGTCTGAGGCTGCCAAAGAAGTTGCCAGTCGACTCGACCTATCACGGAATGAAGCGTACCGTATCGTGTTAGAAACTAGGAAGACTATAGGAGAAGTATGACCTGGATCGCTCTAGTCGCATTCGTGTCTCTTGCCTCGCCCATGATCGAGGTTCCAAAAGGAGATTCGATCACGATTGCCCGACTGCAATATGAGGGAGGAGGAGATTGGTATGCGAATCCATCCTCACTCCCGAATCTGCTTGCAGCCATCCGTGAGCGTACGGGTATTCCTGTGGCCCGGCGTGAAGTAAGTCTACGGCCCCTAGACCCAGCCCTTCGTGACTATCCCTACCTCTACTTGACTGGCCACGGTGACGTCCGCTTTAGTCCAGCAGAACGTGAGGCACTGAGAAATTACCTATTGGCCGGTGGCTTTCTCCATGCGGATGACAATTATGGTTTGGATGAATCATTCCGGGAGGAGATTGCGGAGATTTTCCCGGATACGGAGCTCACTGAAATTCCAGTCGACCACCCAGTTTTTCATGTTTTGTTCGACTTTCCAGAGGGCTTACCCAAAATCCACGAACATGATGGCGAGCCACCTCAAGCATTAGGAATTTTTCATGGTGGACGACTAGTGGTCTTCTATTCCTACGAATCCGACTTGGGGGATGGATGGGAAGACGAGGATGTACATGATGATCCGCCTGAAGTCAGGGAGCGCGCCTTAAGGATGGGTGTCAATCTTTTCATGTTCGTGCTAGGACAAGCTACCTAGTGAGCCCCTCAGCTCGGTTAGGCGAGAAGGTATTGGGGGTTCGGAGCCGTCTTGGTAAAATGGCTGCTGGGGCGATTGGGATATGGTTCACCGTTGGAGTCAGTTTGGTATTTGTGGCCGCATGGATACTTGCTGAATACAATCTCTGGTCTCAAGGGAGTAGAGTCCCGGCCCTTCTTGATATGCTGGTCTTGGTAGGATTTGCTGGTTCTTGGCTGGGTTACTACCTGATCATGCGCTATGTGCTTGCTGATAGGCCACTGGCAGTGGTTATGGAGCGGGCAGCTGGACTCAGGTCAGGTGTCCTGAGGGGCTCCATGGAACTGGGTCGGGAACTACCAGGCGGGGTATCTCGATTACTTGCAAATGAGGCTGCGTCAAGGGTACTTGGTACGCTAGGGACATTCAGCTCAGGAGGATTGACTGGAGACCTGGGAAAACAGATTCAGTTTTGGACTCGCCGCGGCTTGAATACTCTGATGGCGCTAACCTTACTCCTAGTCATCCTTGGAGTGGCTAACCCATCAAGGTCCTCTCGCGCTTTGGGATCGTTATCTTCGCCCTTGAAAACCATGCGCGATCCCGTGTTGGCTCGGATCGTCGTGACACCGGGGTCAATCGAAGTCCTGAGGGGCTCGGATGTCCAAGTAACCGTACAGGCCCCGGGGCGTCAGTCGGTCACCCTGGGGTGGCAAGCTGCAGGAGATATTCCAAGGAGTGAGCTATTAGACCTGTTTGAGGATCGTGCCACCTATGTGTTCCAGGGTGTTGGTGCAACCATCGACTACCAGATTCACGCCGAGGACGGCGGGGAATCAGAGCCATATCGGATCACTCCGATCGATCCACTATTTATCAGCGAACTGATGGTGGGTGTCACTTATCCTCCCCATACTGGACTTGCTCCGGATGAGTACCGCGGAGATCCTCCTCCTCTTCGCCTCCCAGTAGGGTCTAGCCTCATTTTTGAGGGACAGGCCAGTCGGACGCTCTCAGAGGTCGATCTAAGGGACTCTCTTGGGGTCATTGTCGCTGAACTCACTGTTGATTCTGAAGGCTTCGGTGGGATTTGGCGCCCAAGAAACAGTGGGTTATTCGATTGGTCGATATCGGACAGTCAAGGCAATCCACCAGAGATTCAACCTGAAAGCATACACCTGACGTTGGTTCCTGATTCAGCCCCACATATCACCATTCCACTTCCAGGCCAGGATACAGTCCTCTCACTGAATCTTCAGCAACCACTCATTATTGAGGCGAGTGATGACTATGGACTGGATCGTATCGAACTTGTCGCCTATAGAGTGACCGCATTCGGTGAACGCAATGAACCAGTAGCTCAGGGTATCGACTTGGGAGGAACGCGTGCGGCCCTGGCGCGTCCCCTACTGGATCTCACGACGTGGGGTTTGCTGCCTGGTGATACCGTGAGGTATTTCGCGCGTGCCGCCGACAACTCTCCGGCTGAGCAGATCTCTACTACTCGGGAATATGTACTATTCATGCCGATAGCCTCAGAGTTACAGCGCGCTGTGGAGGAGCAGCTTGAGGCAACTGCTGAACGCCTCGAGGAACTCGCAGCTGAAGCTGCTCGGCAGGCAGAGGAAAACCGGGATTTAGCACGCGAGGCGGCCGCACAACGGGAAATCGAAGAAGGCAGTGCTACCGATGAGCAGGGTCGCCCGGACTTCGAGGAGCGCCAGGACTTACAGCGAGCTCTCGAGGATCAAAGGCAACTTACTGACCAAGTTGACTCTTTACAGGCAGAGTTGGCAGAACTTGAACGAATCATGGAGGAGGCAGGGCAGTCAGATCCTGAGTTGGCTAGGGATCTGAAAGAACTCCAAGAGTTGTTGGAGCAGCTCAATGATAATGACCTCCAAGAGCGTATGGATGAGCTTGCACAGTCGCTTGAAGAGGATGATTTGCAGCGTGCGAATGAGTCACTTGACCAGCTCTCACAGCAGCAGGAGGACTTCCGAGAACGACTCGAAGAGTCACTCGAACGGTTCCGCCGTGCAGCGGTAGAGCAGGATTTTAGGGCTACCACACGGGAAGCTGAGGAACTTGCCCGGCAGGAGCGAGCCCTCGCGGATGCTATGAGAGAGGAAGACGATCCGGATCTTCGTCCACGGCAGCAGGC
>DUBS01000013.1 GCA_012960225.1 Gemmatimonadota bacterium
CAACATTTCATCAATGGATCGATACGCAATTTCTTCCGAACAAGATCGAGGAGGCAAAAGCAGCTGAGCGGATGAAGGTGGAGTACTACGTTGCCTGGCCCCTAGAGTTCGAGTTGTTCATCAAGAACCAAGGAGGCTTAGGCGACGGAGGGTTTCTAGATGCCATGTCTGACGCAGAAATCTTGACTTTAGCAACCAATCTCAAGAACAAGATTAGGGATGAAATCAAGCAACATTTTCACGGGAAACTCGTTGCGCACTTATACACCAACTATTACTGGGTCCCCGCTACATGGGAAGCACAGATGACGTATGAGGGTTACGATGAGATATGGGCTGCTTTCTTCCCGCAAGGTGATGTTGCGGTGACTGCTGGATACACGGATGCCCAGATCGCAGCGTATACAGAAATAGTGAAGAACAGTGGCAATATTCCATGGGCTGCAAACGAGATAACGATCTTTGAAAAGTCTTTCCCGAACGTAGACCTAAACGCAATCGAAAAGGAGTTGCTTGAAACCGTCTTCACAAAATTGGAGAATGCTTCTCCGGCACCGGTTGGTATCGCTCCCGCGGTCTACGAGTTGAGAACACAGGCAGCCAAAGATTACGTCACGCAATACTTTAGCTCACGATAACAGCAAGAACAGCAGCAGAACGTCACGGGGGCGGCAGGTGCACTAGGAGTGCCAGATATTGAGTGGAGGCCTGATAACAATCAGGAGTAACATACGGCGGAGAACGGCACTCACGACGACCTTCGGAAACGGTATGTGAACCCGTCACAGCACGGGTCTGTGAGGATAAGCGTCTCTTCCCCGTCGAAACGAATGCTCTGAGAGCTGAACCCGAAGATCGGCTCGTCGTAAGAGATCACCATAGACCCGGTGAAGTGATCTATCAGGTAGGTTGTTTTACCGGCCAGCGAACCATTTCGTGAGAGTTCGATTCTGTCCGGCTCGAAGAACCGGAGCGACATCGTTTCACCAGTAGATGACGGTGTCCGGACTTGACCTGTAATGCCCCCCCACGATTCGACCCAGAGCCAAGATCCAGAAAGCCTGTCAGCGATGGGTACAGTAGGGTTACTGCACGCCGCTATGCCGGCTATTGTAACTAATCCCGCTAAGCGTTTCATCGTTCTGCCCATCAGGCCCTGTTCACTTACCCCGGCGCTTCATCACGAGTAAAGTGCTCCAGCCGTGGCAGCCTTCTCCAGTGCACCCGGACGGGGATCTGCTGCGCTCGTCGCCTAAGTAGAGTAGCACTAAGTTGTCACCAAACCAGCGCATGACAAACGCCCAACAAAATCTCTCGCCAAGGATTTGTGTACAATGACTGACTTCGCATACGGCTTCAAGAAGATCGTCTCCGGTTCGCTAGCTGATGTCGAGGGGCGCGTCCGTGAAGCCCTCTCTTCGGAAGGGTTCGGTGTGCTTACGGAGATCGACGTCTCGGCAACGCTGAGGGAGAAACTCGAAGTCGACTTCCCGCCCTACCGAATTCTCGGAGCCTGCAATCCCACCATAGCTCACCAAGCACTCATGGAGGAGATCGACATCGGGCTTCTGCTCCCCTGCAACGTAGTAGTCTACCAGGGGGGTCACGATGGTGAAACCGTCGTGTCGATCCTTGATCCCGAGAAGCAACTGAAGATCACTGGCCGTGAGGATATCTTCGAGCTAGCCGCATACGTCCGCACAAGCTTGAAGCGGGTTATGGATAACCTGTGACGCTCTTTCTATCTGAGCCACTCAAGACCGTAACTTATTCGGGAGCACCACACCGGACGAGCAAAACAGTGTTGGTAGACTCCGGCCACTCATCTCTGCCTGTTTATTCTAGAAGCAGTCGGCCTCCCCTCGCACTCCACCTTGCTCGCTTCCTAAGTCCATACAACTCAGGGCTCAATCTGCCAGAAGTGCGTCCGATAGTCGAAAACTGTGAACGCAATTCGATCTCCCGTAGGAGCATACGCTGGCTGTGTCTTGTTCGATGGATCGTACGTGACCTGCTCAGCCGTCCCGCCCCCGACCGGTACTCGAAATATCTGGAAGTGGCCATCGTCAGCACGATCGACGTACGCTGTCCACCGTCCGTCCGGTGACACACTAATCCCCGAATGGACCTGGTCTGACGTGAAGGTGTGGAATCGCATGGGTACGCCGCCTGAACGTGGAATTGTCCAAAGGCTCTTACGCCCTAATGCTTCAGCCGCCTCAAACACAAGCGCCTCCCCTGAGTCGGCCCACTCTCCGTGGATTATGTCGTATGGAAAGTCTACGCCAGCGCTTAGGGCATCAGGAGGAACTACAAACATTTCCACTGGAGCCTGTGGCGTTGTCACTTCTCCCGTCTCTTGATCGATCCCAATAATGAAAAGCTGAGCCTGTCGAGCACCAGAATCGTTTCTTCGGTAACTTGGAAATACGATCCATTCTCCGTCCGGTGACCATCTTGCCCACCCCGTTTCGTTACCACCTTCACTAATCATCCTGGGCTCGGTACTGCCATCCTCAGGCATTAACCAGATGTCGTCTGATTCCTCATCGTGCGTGTGGAATACAATCCAACGCCCGTTAGGTGACCAGTGCATCCCTTGGTCTTCTGAGGATGACTGGCGAACCATTCTCTGCGGGGCTTCGTGAGGTATAGCTGAGTTGACGGTAACGACCCCTATATCCTGTCCAATGTCCGGATAGTGGAAGTCATCGGTCACGTGCCGCCAGTCTCCGAACGTAAAAGCGACCTCGAGCCCGCTCCAGCTCCAGCTCGGGGTCTCAGACTGGAAGGTGGTGATGGGCCTGGACGGCCCCCCATCTGCTGAGGCCATTGCGATGAAAACCCGGTAGTCCTGCGACTTAAACACGATTCGCTTATTCGATCCTATGGAGGGTGCGTACGCGTCGCGGGAGAAGCGGACCAACCGCATTGCATCACCTCCGGCCGTGGGCCTCGACCACAGATCTAGGAAACCTTTCTCCGCAGGAGCTCCATAGTACAAGTGGTCGCCGTCTGGAGAGAACGCGAACGGACCGTACACTTCCTGATCAATAAAGAGTGGTGAGGAAGCGTCACAGGGGAAGTACACCACTTGTCGATTCTCCTCGTAGGACAGACATCCGAGGCGCCCATCAGGAGACCAGGCAGGGAAAGAAAGACGCTCCTTCGAAGCATACTCCTGCGGGTTTCGCCCGTCGGCATCGACCAGCCAGACGATTGATTCATCGCCGGTGCTGGAAATCGCTGCGACACTCCTCCCGTCAGGCGACCAGGCGAGCATATCAAGCGTGAGCAGATCTGGCACGTCAGTTCTTGTTGGCCACAGCGGTTCACGGGTACCCCCTACCCTGTCATAGATCCACCACTCCTGCCTACTGCGATCGAAGAGCCTCTCGCGAACTGCTAACCTGCGGCTATCCGGCAGCCAGGTGAGGAATCGGATCGAGGACCTGCCGTACCCGATGACCTGAACCGCTCCCCCCTCTACCGGAACGATATGGATGTAGTCACGTTCCGTGTACGCGAGCCAACGCCCATCAGGTGACACTCGACCAATCGGGTCCCGATACGCGACGGGTCCCACTTGTTCTACCGTGAGGAGATAGTCCAGGGCCGGAACTTCATTGTACTGAGGCGAGCAGGCACTCGACAGAAGGACGAATAGCAGGGCTCTCTTCATACCCTAATTCTGCCCCTCACCCCGCAGTACCGCAACTTAGACGGGAGCACCATACCGGACGCGCAAGACAGTGTTGGTAGGTGCGCCATGCGAAGCAGTGAAATAGGCGCGGATTTGCTAACGGGACCCCAGTCCATTTATCCTTTCTTCGATAATAAAGATTTGGGTGGGCAAAAGGAAGCCGGTGAAAATCCGGCGCGGCCCCGCCACTGTAAGAGGACCGAGCTAGTCTCGGAGAACGTCTGCTCAAGGACACCACTGGGGTCATGCCCTGGGAAGGTGAGCAGTTGGCCTCAAGCCAGGAGACCTCGACCACCCGAGCTATGCCAACATCTCCGTGGAGGATGGGCAAGGCAAGTAGGCTAGCCCCATTCCGCTGCGAAAGGAAACGAGGGCTTCCTCATGTTCGTCCGACTCTTCACGCTCGTTGGCTGCTGCTTATGTATCTGGATACTTGGCACTCCAGCATGTCTTACGGCTCAAGAAAGTCTGTTCTCGCTTGAAGGACTAATCGTAACTGCAAGCCCCACGGCCCAAAAAGCAGAAGACGTATCTGCAAACGTGACTGTGCTCGACGGCGCAAAACTGCGTGCCGACGGTATCACCAACGTAGCAGATGCACTGCGATCAGAAGCAGGAATTCACATCGTACGAAACGGATCGTTTGGCGCTGTTACTTCAGTCTTCATGCGAGGAGGCGAAAGTGACCACGTGCTGGTATTGCTTGACGATATGCAGATTAATCAGCCGGGAGGAGCATTTGATTTAGCTGAACTCGATCTTGCTCAAGTGGAACGAATCGAGATCGTTCGGGGACCTGGAAGCGCGCTCCATGGTTCCGATGCCGTTTCGGGCGTGATACACGTGATCACAAGAGCTGGAAGTAGCTCGACCACAAGTCACGTGTCTACCCGTATAGGCTCCTACGGTCGAAGAGACTTCACCGCCAAAATTGGTGGTGGATCAGAACGAGCAGCGTACTCGATCTCAGCCTCGCGGACCTCAACCGATGGCATCTTCACGAAGAATAACCAACACGTGAATACCACAGTCAGCGGATCCGCCCGTCTGGTTACATCTGATAAGACCCGGGCCGATCTTTCAGTTCGGCTGGGTGACCGACGTTATCATTTCCCCACTGACGGTAGCGGGCAGATGATGGATGCGAACTCATTCACCTACACCGACAGGAACGCGGCAAGCCTCAGGGTAGAGAGATCGGTTTCTGAAGCACTGAATTTCGAGGCCCTTATAGGGCTAACTAGTACGAATGGAGGACTAGATGATGCTCCAGATAACGCGGCAGACACACTCGGCTTTTTTGGGTTTACGAGCCTCAATCATTTTCGGAGATCAAGCGTCAATCTTCGGGCACACCTCCAAGTCGATGAGATGGTTGTCACAGGAGGTTGGGAAATAGAGCATGAACACCAACGTTCGTTCACGGAATCCTCCAGTCAGTTCGGCACCTCAAGTGACCAGAGTGATAATGACCGCCTGAACCAAGCCTACTATGCCCATGCTACAAGCAGACACCAGAACATCGTTCTAAATGGTGGGGCAAGGTTAGAGCACAATGAGCGTTTCGGAACGTTCGCGACCTGGCAAATAGGTGCAACGTGGACACCTTTCAAGAGCAAGTACACAAGATTGAGAGGATCAGCGGGCCGTGCCCTCAAAACGCCTACATTCTTCGAAAATTTCGCTACGGGCTTCGCTCGTGGTAATCCGCATCTAGAGCCAGAAAGTTCGATCTCATGGGAATTTGGGATCGACAGGACCTTCTTCGGAGGGATAGGAGAGATAGGGCTGACATGGTTCGACCAGTCTTTCGAGGACCTGATCCAGTTCACTTTTACACGCCCGACGCCTATGGATCCAAACTACTTCAACTTGGCGGCGGCAAGTAGTCGAGGGCTTGAGCTGCAGCTGGACACACAGTGGCGGAAGCTCTCAGCCTCGGCAACCTGGACGTGGCTCGAAACAGAAGTCACGGACAGCGGCTTTGAAGAGGGGCCAGGAGCAACCTTTATTCGTGGAGAGGCTCTTCTTCGGCGACCTAACCATAAGGCGAACCTCCACGTCGCTGTAAACCTCAACAATCACCTAGATGTCTACGCAGATCTAGGAGTCACGGGAGCACGATCAGATCGGAACTTCAGCTCATTCCCAGCGGCGGCCGTAACATTGCCGAGCTTCGGTCTGGTCTCGATCGGAGGGAGGTGGGAGGTCTTCCCTTCTGCGCAGAACTCCTCACCTCTAGTTTTCGACCTGCGATTGGAAAATGCACTAGATGTGGAATTCCAAGAAATTTTCGGCTTTCAAGCCCCTGGGAGGGCACTGCAGGTTGGATTATCTCTGAACTTTGGAGGTGGAGAGAAGAAGGCCCCATGACAAACCCTGACTGAGGGGTTGATTCGTTTCAAGATGTCTCCTGACCCCCGAACCAGTCTTGAATGTAATC
>DUBS01000014.1 GCA_012960225.1 Gemmatimonadota bacterium
GAGCGTCTCGGGCGGCTGCGAATCCACCTCGACGGAGACGAAAATGGCGACGGAGATGCAGATCGAAACGAAGACGGAGAAGACGATGACCGAGGGGGTAGTTGAAAAGACGCTGCACTTCGAAGCGTCCAGAGAGAGAGTGTGGAAGGCGATTACGGACCCAGCCGAGCTCGCCATGTGGTTCGGTGACGAGGCCGAGTTCGACCTCAGAGTGGGCGGGCATGGAGCCATGATTTGGGAGAAGCATGGGCGCTACGAGATGCGCGTCGATGAGGTCGAGGCTCCGCGCCGGCTGGTATGGAGTTGGATACACGAATCGGACGTGGCGTTCGATGACGCCCCGGCGACGAGGGTCGAGTGGAACCTGACGGAGCGCGAGGGCGGTGGAACGACCCTGTACCTACGCGAGTCGGGCTTCCTCACGGATCTCCACCACGAACAGAACACCAATGGGTGGAAGCACGAACTCGGAGAGCTGGAGGAATTGCTGTCAGCAGACTGACGGGTGAGGAAAGAGAGGCGGACCTGAATGCCCAGTCTGATGTGCGTATCGGGTCGTCGTCGCTGAAGGGAATCGTGGGAGTTAAGAAGCTCTTAGCAGTTGCTACTGACCGCCCCTGGTCCAGAAGAGGATCACCCCACACCCACCCGTCGTGTGATACCGAGCAGGCGGTCGCTCGAATGGCCCTCGATACACCTCCACTGCCTCGATCTGCTCCATCGGTACAGCCACATCCAAGGAAAAATGTTCATCCAGGTACTGGGAAACACCGTCAACATAGACTCTAGGACTACAGGTTCCGGAAATCAGGTTCCTCAAGCGTACGTTCGCATTCCACGGCACCTCCATCGGATCCACGTACGTACGACCCTCTAAGCCACCCCTGAACAGTTCCGGCGTAAAGAAGGCCGTACTGTTGAAGATGTCCTCTGGAGTGAGGAAGTAGCCTCTCTCGTTTTCCATTCGCTCATAGAACCCGTTCGAATTAAGCCGGAACTCGGTTGGATCCACTCCCACGACGAGTCCTTCGATGTTGACCGGACTCTGAGAGAGATTGAAACGGATGATCCGGACGCCACCGCCGTCCATCTCAAACGGCCCCTCACGTTTCGTCCGGTACCCCAAGGCTCTCGTCACAAGCATGAAGGTGCCCTCATCCTCAGACGCGACCGAGTAGAATCCGTTCTCGTCTGTGAGGACCGAAGCCACAGTATCTCCCGTCTCGGAGATCAGTGCGACCGTGGCGAGTTGGATCGGACGTTCGGTCCCGAGTTCCACAACGAGGCCCCGGACCATCTGTCCTGAGGCTGGTGAACTCAGCCCAGATGAAGTGGCCATCACAACAAACAACACCACGGCAAGATTATGAAATCTCTGGTGAAAGACCATCAGAGAGTCAGAATGATAAGGATCAGGCCGGCTTCATTCATGCCCTAATTCTGCCCCCTCACCACACAGGTCCGCAACGTAGACGGGAGCACCACACCGGACTCGCAAAAACAGTGTTGTATAGTCCAGCGTTGTGTGCGTTGAAATAGGGGGGGGTACGCAAAGACCGAGGGTGGCAGAACTGTCCTCTGATGAGCCAAGTAGGATCTATGCTATCCTAGACCCAGTGCTAACCACTCAGGAGGATCGTCCCTCCCCCCGATGGGAACGACAATATATTGCTTGCCCTGGAACATATAGGTCATCGGTGCACCAGTAACTCCTGTGGGAAGCTCGGTATCCCACAGCACTTTACCCGTGGCCTTGTCGTACGCTCGAAATCCTTTTCCCCACATATTGCGCTGCACGCCCCCAAAGACATTGGCTCCATCCCCCATAAAGAGGAGTGTTCGAGTCACTAAAGCGGCTGGCCGACTAGCTATTCCGAGAGGTGGGAGGTCCAGGTCTTTGAGGAGTGGGTGGTCTCTGAGTGCATCCCCGTTTGTAGCCGACCACACATGTATACCTGTATTCATGTCTATAGCTGTGATCCGTCCCCATGGAGGTTTCGTTATCGGTAGTCCATCAAGATAGGGAGCATCCCGGTTGGGACTCCAATAGGGCATTTCCGAATTCGGATCTGTGGTCTTTTCTAATCGGTACACCCTTGGGATAGAGTGCGCGAATGCATAGTAGACTCCTGTCTCCGGATCGAAGGCACCAGTATTCCAATTACCAGCTCCCCATGATCCAGGAAGCATTAGTGTCCCCCCCCTTCCAGGCTCTTCAGTTACGATGGATGGAGGCGTAAAGATTGAGCCGAAGACGAATGAATCTGCTATGGCCAGTGCTCGCTCCCGGATTTCGGGGGTAAAGTCAATAAGGTCGTCTTCTGTGATACCGATCTGAGCAAACGGAGCTGGCTTGGTGGGAAAGGGCTGGGTCGGTGACGAATGTTCCCCGGGCACATCTGATTGGGGTACCGGACGCTCTTCGATTGGCCAAACAGGCTCCCCAGTTTGGCGGTCGAATACGTATAAGAACCCAGTCTTGCTAGGCTGCATAACAGCATGGATTCTCCGGCCATCGACCGTGATTTCGCCGAGTATAGGAGGCCCAACAGTGTCGTACTCCCAGAGATCGTGGTGGACCATCTGAAAATGCCAGACCCGCTCTCCTGTCTTAGCATCGATCGCAACGAGGCTGTTCGAAAAAAGGTTGTAGCCAGGACGGTGACCACCGAAATAGGCAGCAGTAGGGGCGGAAAATGGCACATATACAAAGCCGAGTTCCTCGTCCGCGCTGAAGCAGCACCACGATCCCAGGTCCCCGGAATATTTCCACGAGTCCTCACCCCAAGAGTCGACACCTAGTTCGCCCTCTTGCGGGACTACATGGAAAGTCCAGAGTAGTTGTCCGCTGCGAACGTCATACCCGCGTACATGCTCTGGTTGGCTTTCACGCCAGTTCATCCCGGAATCTCCAGCTCCGTCGACGACCCCTCCGATCACCACCACATCCCCAACTACGATAGGACCAGAGGACCAACTAAAAGAACGTGCAGAAGGCGGAATCAGGTTTACTCGGCCTTGTTCTCCAAAATTGAAATAGCTGTTCCCGGTTTTAACATCGAGTGCATATAAGTGGGCTCCCCGGACAGAGAGGATTCGCTGCTCAGTTCCATCTTCCCAGTAATCCACGCCGCGAGAGCTGCGTCCAAAAGCTTCTTCTGGTGAGGCATCGAACGGTTCTTGGCGCCAGATGGTCTCCCCAGTTCCTGGATCGAATGCCTCGACAAGACCTAGGGCATTCGGTGCATAGAGGACATCATCAATCAAGATCGGAGTCGACCTAAGGTTTCCAGATACTGCACGATCTGGAAACCTGGCAGTAAATGCGGGATCCGTCGCAGCACGGCGCCAAAGAACACTGAGTTCTCCAACATTGCCCTTATGGACCTGATCAAGCGGAGCGTATCTCATGAACGCTTTATTCCCGCCGAAATATCGCCATCCCTGTGGGGCCATATCGGTCTGAGCCGAGAGCGATGTAACTGCTACTGTTACAAGCCAGGCTATCGCAAGCGCACACAGCTGGTCTTTTTTCATGCCCTAATTCTGCTTGGGCACCCCGCAGGACCGCAACGTAGTCGGGAGCAACGCCACTAAATTTTTTTTCAGGAAATGGCGTTCCAGTAGCGGCGATGTGTGTCGAGTCGCACCAGTACCGCCCCCTGCTGGCCAAATTATCGAGCATCACCGCAGATTAGACGCATGCGCTACATCCGACTGACAGTTGTGCTCCTGCTCACAGCGTGCGGGGACGGGGGGGAATACAAAGTAGAATGACCCGCTCCATCCTGATTGCATTCGGGAGCTTAGTCCTTGCTTCTGCGCAGCCCGCGAGCGGCCAACTCCCTCCGGGCGCGAGGACACCCACCCTAGCAGAGATCGAACAGACCGTTCCCCCGATCGGCCGGGACGTTCCGTTTCATCTGGTGGACGAGTTCATCATGGTCGAAGGAGCCGTTAATGGGGAGTCCGGGTTCTACATGCTCGACACGGGTTCACCATTCGCGTTGTTCCTGAACAACCATCTTCTCACGCTCGGCCCGTCTCGGCAGATCGCCTCCGGTTCCGCTGGCTCAGGTCAGAGAGTGGTCGTGCTTGCCCACGAGAACGTCGATTCTCTCACCCTGTGGGGTGACGTTCGATTCAGAGACGTGGGATGGGCGCAAAGTGCGGATTTCGGCTTCATCGAACAGGGTATTGTGCCACAGTACCTCGGATTCATTGGACATGGGATTCTGAAGAACTTCGAGTTCACGATTGATTACGATCGCAGCAATTTGTTCTTCTCCCGGCTCGACCCCGATGGTGATGCGCTGGTAAGCCGTGTCCAGCCGGAGGACGTGCACGCAACGCTGACCTTTGCCTGTCGCGATTGCGATGGCCAGAAGGACCAGGTCCCGTTCAGGCTTGGCGAAATCCCACTGACTCTCGGAATAGATACCGGGAATTCAGGCGGCCAACTCACCCTGACGGCAAGAACCAAGGAAGCTCTTGAGCATTCGGGACACCTCACTGCTCAAGGCGAGTCCTATACCCTCGAAGGACTGGAGTACGAAGAAGTAAGCTTCTCGGTAGATGGTCTTCGAGTCATGGTGGGCGAGACTGATGGAGGAACCCTCGGCTATAGCCTCCTACAGCAGTTCAAGACGGTGTGGAACTACCAACTGGGGACCCTGGTCCTAGTCAGGTAGCACCACACCAAACCGAGTAGCAGCACCAAGTTTTTTAAAGAATTTAAGAAAAGTATTTATAAGAAAAGGTATATACCATGGATAGAAAAGCATTCGTGAAGCTCGCTGCGGCGAGCCCGGCGTTGGCAAGTCCCATCTACGCGGGATGTTCGGACGGTAACCCTGGTGGCGACGCGAGTGGGGCTGTCATCGGCACACCCTCACTCGACTCCCAGACCGGTTTCACCTTCTACTCCCCTCTCGCCGAGGAATGGTACCGCGGCGGACAGTACTTCGAGTGGACCTCGACGACTCGCAACAACCAGGGCCGTTCATTGAACGTCTTCTACCGGACCTTTGGAAACCGCTCAAACCCGGCCCTGTTGATACTCCACGGCTATCCCACTTCGAGTTACGACTTCCGGGAGATGATTCCCTTCTTGGAAGAGGATTACTTTGTAGCCGTCCTCGACTTCCCCGGTTTCGGCTTCTCGGACAAGCCTCAGGACGGCTATTCGTACATGCTGGAGGACGACGCGAAACTCGTCGACTACTTCGTCCGGGAGGTCGTGGGGCTGTCTCGGTTCCATCTCCTGACCCACGATCGTGGCGGGAGCGTCGGCTTCGCGTTTCTGGGCAACTACCTGGCCAGCGAGGAGAAAGAATACGAGATCAACTACCACTTCATATCCAACGGTGGGCTCTTTCTTCCCCTGGCCAACCTCTTCCAGGCCCAGATTTCCTTGCTCGCGCTGCGGGATCCCGACCTGACCCGGGAACGGCAGACCCAGCCCCGGCGAACGGAAGGCACACCCCAGCAACTCGCCAGCGCTGACATTCAGGCCTTCAATGACGGGGGCGGCGCGCGTCTCTACGTTGGAAAGTACCTGCTGGAGCGGGCGGCTAATGAGTATAGCTGGCTGGATAACCTCCGTGAGAGCCCAGTTCCGACAGCGCTGATCTGGGGACTTCAGGACACGGTGAACCCACCGCGCATCGGCAATCACATCTGGTACAACTACCTCGATAAGAGGTCGGTGGAGAGCAGCTACTGGTTCCTGCCGACTGCCGGCCACTACCCCCAGCGGGACGAGCCCGAAGAGATGGCCGGGATCGTCCGCACCTGCCTGGAGGTGGGGATACCCGTACCGGAGGAAGAGAACGCGTTCATGCGGACCCTGGCTCGAGGCAGGACCGTGACATCGCCCGTCTACATGGGTCGCTCCATCATCGAGAACGTCTACTTCCCAGGAGCCGTCGCGTACTCGCCGGACGGGTACAGCTTCTGAGGTACCCTACGGTGCTTCGGCAAAGGTAGGGACCGCGCAAGACAGTGTTGTATAGTACAGCGGTGGGTGCAGTGAAATAGGAGGGTGCCCCCCGGTACTATGGGGGTGCCTCC
>DUBS01000015.1:0-81687 GCA_012960225.1 Gemmatimonadota bacterium
GTAAGCGTGTAAGTGCTTGCAGGGCATAGTCTTTCACAAGTCGGGGCGCCCAGATTCGAACTGGGGACCCCCTGCTCCCAAAGCAGGTGCGCTACCGGACTGCGCCACGCCCCGAAGTGGGTGGGAAACTAGTCATTTCATAGGGTTCTGGAAGGAGCTTATCCCGAACACACACTACCAGTTCCATCCCGCATCCACAGCTTTGACCACCAAACCGAGTGCCTCGTACTCTCGATCCCGCCGATCCCTCGCGTGTGCGGCTGGCGAACGATGGCTTTGTACTACAATTACTAACTCACGAGAAGGGATGATATAGGTGCGTTGGTCTCCCGCTCCGGAGGCGTTGTACGTATCCGCCGGAAGGCTAGGAATTCGTCCGCCTCGGCCAGACTCGTCCGCGGTGTTAAGCCAGAAGAGGCCACCATAGTATGGATCTTCCCACGCGGGAGCTGGGGTACTCACGAATTCCACGAACTCCTCAGACAGCAGGCGCGTTCCGTTCCAGACGCCTCGCTGGAGGTACAGGAGCCCGATACGCGCCCAGTCCCGAGCCGTTCCGAAGTTGTAACCGGTAAGAAGGAAGTTGCTGTAGGGATCAGTCTCTAGCGTGAACCGGCGAATTCCGATCTCATCGAAGAGAGAGCGCTGAGGCCAGGTTAGGTACTCTTCGCCCAGGTCATGCTCTACGGTCTGACGGACGATGTAGCCGAGTGTCCACGGATCCGAGTTACGGTACCGACCTACCGTGTTAGGTGGAAACTCTGCGTCCCGGCTTATCGAGAACGCAAACGCATCAATAGGTGCCACATAGCCTAGGCGATGATCTACTTGGCCTGGCACGAAAGAACGAAACATCTGTTCAGGAGTGGCGTCAGTATTACTGAAACGGAGGCCACTCGACATGCGAAGAAGATCAGCGACTCGGATATCAGCACGCGGGTCGCCATCAGAGTTCTGCCATGCGGGCACGGGGGCCGGCTGCCACAGCTCCAGAGAACCCAATTGAATCAAGCGCCCTACGAGGGTGGCGGTCAGGCTCTTTCCCATCGACCAACTCTCGAGTTGCATGTCGCGGTGTGCGCCAGATCCATAATCCTCGGCCACGATCCGTCCCCGGTGCACCACGAGGAACGCTGTTCGGTTGTCGTCCGAGTTGGCGAAAAAGACCCGGACGGCCTCGGCGAGAAGTTCAGCATCCACGTCATCTGGCAGTGGTTCGTCCGGGAGCGCGTCACCCATTGGCCACGCCGTGGAGGCCGCATCAGGAAGCACGCTGTTGACTGCCCGAGGAGTGAAGAAAACTCCATCGGAGTGGTTGGGGAGTAAGACACATCCTTGGTCGCCAAAATGACGTGCCCGGGCCTGAACGCCTTGGTACGACGCGGTAACGACTCTGCGCTCCTCGTCCACGTTGAAGGCGAGACGGCCACCCTCGTAGTCTCTAACCTGCTGATCAGTCCAAAGAATGCTGTTGTACAATGCCTCCTCACGCACTCGCTCCGAAACCCAGATCGCCGAACAAAAGCGCTTCGCGGGTCCGGTTAGAGTCAGGTACGTCGGAGGGCCGACAGAAGAGTCGGAAGACGCATTCTGCGAATCAACACTTCCGGCATCGCCACAAGCGAGACTCCAGACAAAGACAAGCGCCACCAACCGAACAGGCACGACTGGTTTCATGGAGCGCCTCCAGGAAGAAAACGTAGTCAGGGTTACTTATTCACTGATGGGCCTGTTCGCGCCACGAACATGATCATTATACCAGTTGAGATACCGTTCATACCGATCGACTTGGTAAGTTGGAACCCGAATTCCGTGGCCCTGGTCAGGATAGACAACCAGTTGAGTCTCGACCCCCCGCCGCCGGAGCGCCTGGTACAGCTGCTCGGAGTTAAGGATCGGGACGTTCCAATCCTGTTCTCCACCCATGATGAGCGTGGGCGTCTCGATATGTTCTACACGGTTGAACGGGCTGATACGCTCCCAGTTCTCTCGGTTATCCCCCTCCCATGGCAAGCCGAGCTCCGCTTCCCATTGCCGCTGGTAGTGGTCGTGTCCGTAGTTCGCGATGTAGAGAACTTCGCTCGCCCCAGTGATCGCACCCTGGAAACGGTTGGTTTGCGTGATCACGTAGTTCGTGAGGATCCCGCCATACGACCACCCCCCTACACCGAGGCGATTTGGATCTGACCATCCCTGCTCAATCGAGTAATCAACACCAGCCATTACATCCTGGAAATCTGGATTACCCCAGTCCGCCCAGAGCGCTGCTGAAAAATCTTGCCCGTAGCCCGAGGAACCACGTGGATTCGTACGGACGACGACGTATCCATTCGCGGCAAAGAGCTGCGACTCGAACTGGAAGCCGTGGTTGAACTGGGAGACCGGCCCACCGTGGATTCGCAGCAGCGTCGGATAACGCTGGCCCTCCACGAAGTTCGGCGGGAAGGTGACAAAGCCCTCGACCTCGGTACCGTCGGCTGAATGAAACTGGATATTCCGAGTCTCAGCAACTAGGACCTTGGACAGGAAATCGTCATTGTGCCCGGTTACTCGACTCAGGTCGCCCGATCCACGTTCTGCCCCCGTCACTCGATAGATCTCTCCAGGTTGATCGAGGTAACTCACGGATACTGCAAAGGTCTCCCCAGCCCAGTCGAATGCACCCGCCGAGAGGGATCCTGAGATCGGTCGTTCGAGATCCTCGCCGCTCGGACGGATCCGAGCGACGTGATTCTCAGCGGAGTCCTCGAGTCGGAACCAAATCCAGTCACCGTCATCAGAAAAGCGCGGCTGGCTCACATTCCTGTCCAGATCAGTCGTGAGCAGATGCGGCTCTCCACCGTCTATAGAAATGACGGCCAGATGGGTCGTAGCGTACCAGATTAGGTCCGGGCGAATGCCGGTGGTGTAGGCGAGTGACCTTCCGTCAGCGCTCCACGCGGGAGAGCGGTCAGAGCCTTCGTTCGTCGTCACGCGCCTAGGGCTGGCCGTCGGCTCCTCTTGGTCGGAAGGGACGATCCAGATGTCTGAGTTTTCGTTTCCATCCGGCTCATCTGTGCGGTTGGAAGCGAATGCGATACGCGTGCCATCAGGACTCCAGACACCGAGCGACTCGTCCCAATCACCGGTCGTCAGTTGGCGGAGTTTTCTGGAACCGAGCTCGAACACGTACAGGTGTGTCCTTCGATTCCCCGTCAGGTACCCCGTGTTGTCACGCTTGAACTGAAGTCGATCAATCACCCACGGCTCCGGAGGGGCATTCTCCTTTTTGTCTTCGTCCTTCTCCTCTGCATCACGGATCGTCAGGAGGAGGCGGGTGCCATCGGGGGACCACCGATACCCAGAAATTCCCTGTTCGACGTCGGTGAGCGGAAAGCCTTCACCGCCCCTCCGGTCGAGTGCCCAAACTTGGTTCTCGCCTTCATCACGGGACGCAGTGAAGGTGAAGTACCGACCGTCCGGGCTCCACCCCGGTGAGCCCGCGGACTTGTCTTCCACAGTCAGACCAATGGCCTCCCCGCCCTCAGCCGGAGACATGTAGATTCGTGTATACGAGCGTTCATCTTCGAGCGACGTCCGGCTGACTGTGTACGCAATCCACGCACCGTCCGGACTCACGACCGGCGCTCCGACCGAACGCATGTCGAACATATCTTCGGTCTGGACTGGACGCTTGTCCTGGGCCTCGACGGGGCCGACTAGGGCCAACATGAGGAGACTCAAGGCTCCGAAACTCGAATGTGTCATTGCAGTCACTATTTCTTCCTGTTGTTGGATGTTGCTACCTCACTGCAGTACCGGCTATTGAGGGCTGTGTTCAGGCGGGTGATTGGATCAGACATGCGCCCAAGATGTGGCTCAGGCCATCAAACCGCGAGCGATACTAAATGGATTTGTCACCATTCAATGCCTAATACGAGGAGCTGGAATGCCTACCACACATGTATGACAAAGCATCACCGGATTAAGGATTTCCGTAGCTTGCTAGCATTACTTGCTATCTGTACCCTGCTTGGAAGGCTACCGACAAACTACGCCTAAGAAAGCGAATGAGTCGGGCAACGCCAGGATTCCAACAGGGAGAGGGTGTCCTGTGAACAGAACAGTTTGCTCAACTATGCCAATCGTGATGGCACTCATGTTAGTATCGAGTTGCAGTCCGACCGGAGATTCTGAGGCTGAACAGGCCCAGTCTGAAGGGATGACTCGCTGGAGCCACCAAGACTGGCCCACAGGCCATTACCAGGTAGTGGAGGACTGGCCCAAACCATTACCCGATGATCGTCACTCTCATGATGGTTGGACCTGGGGTTCGATGGGCGGGGTGTACGCAGAGACACCGGACAGAATATGGGTAGCCATGCGAGGGGAGTTGCCACTCCCTGAAGGCGCAGCACCATGGACACCATACGGTAGTACCAACTTGGTCGGTAACGCGACAGGTAATACTGACGGTATTAGCGCCACATGTCGTGAAACCCGTAACCTCCGCGGATGGGAGCGGCGCTTTGAACACTCGATCTTCATCGTCGATGGAGAAGGCAACCTCGTTGATGACTGGCCACATGCTGATTCACTATTCGCTCAACTACCATGCGGACGCGGACCACATCAGATCAAAATGAGTCCATATGACCCAGACAAGCACTTATGGATCATCGACGACCAGCTCCACGTGATCTACCGCTTCACATATGAGGGCGAACTCGTTCATACATTGGGAGAGATGGGCGTGCTCGGCCGTGGACCGAATAACTTTAACCGCCCAACAGACATAGCTTGGTTACCAGACGGCACTTATTTCATCAGTGACGGCTACAGTGGCACGCGAGTAGCCAAATATGACTCGGATGACAATTTCCTGATGGACTGGGGCTCTGCCCCTGTGGACCCACAAAACCCAGGCCCGAGCGAATTCAGAACACCTCACAGTATAGCAATCAGCGCGGACCGTAGAATTTTTGTTGTAGACCGTGGTCACGCGAGGATGCAGGTATTCGATGAGAACGGAAATTTCTTGGATATGTGGCCACTCACCTCACCCCACTGGCCAGACAATCAGGGAACCCTGATGGTGAATCACCTCATTACCACAGACCAATACATATGGGTTGGGGACGCTCCTACAAACCGTCTTATGAAGTTTGATCTGGAAGGCAACCATTTATACAGCTGGGGTGCACCAGGACTACAGCCGGGACGCCTGGCATGCTCGCACGGGATCACAACCGATCAAGAAGGAAACCTGTTCATTGCTGACTGTTTCGCAGGTCGTGTGCAAAAGTTCGAGCCAGTAGCGGGTGCTGATCCAGACAAACTTGTCGGCCAGATCCTGAGAGAATAGCCTGGAGCAGAATGATTTTCTTGGTGTAAGAGGCCTTTAACGTTTTCACCGTATCCCGTGTCTTTCTGTATGGAAACGGCCTGAGAACGCGTTAGGTTTATTCCATCGAAGTAAGAAACCGGAAGATGATCAGATAATGAGCCCAATTCCAAATCTGCTATGACTTCGAAAGCGTTTCGATACCTGAAAAGACTCGGCATCCTGGCGATTTTTTCTCTTTCGCTCGCGAATGCAGCAAGTGCACAGACCATCAGAGGAATACTGATGGAGACTGGAACCGAACGAAGAATCCAGCTGGGGGAGATGGTACTCGTGGGTCAGGGTGGCGATACGATCGACGTGACCTATACAAATGACGCCGGGGGCTTTGAGCTCACATCCCCCGACCCGGGTGACTTCCTCGTGCTCGCGGATGCACTCGGATATGGTGCCATGGCTGCGGGAGTATTCGAGCTGGGAGCAGGCGCAGAAATGACACTTGAATACAGGATGCAGCCGTTTGCGCTCGCGATCGAAGATCTCGTCGTCGAGTTCAATCGCCCAATCACACAGCACTCGCTCGTACGGAACGGGTTCGTGGCACGTTTCAATCGTGGGCTCGGCCACTTCATTACACCCAATATGATTGAAGAATCAGTAGCGTTCAGGACTGAAGATCTTTTCAGGAACATCGCAGGGGTATCGGTAACGGGTACTGGGTTTGGTGCTGACCGAGTCGCCCTTCGAGGCATCGGTGGACAATTGTGCGACCCCATGATCTACATAGATGGCGTAAGAACCGAGAGCAGTGCGACGGGCTTGGCTCTTTCAGATATCATCCCCTTCCATCAGTTAAATGGAGTTGAGATTTATCGCCGTCCAGCCGAAATCCCACTCGAATACGGAATCTCAGGCGGCACATTCTGTGGAGTGATTGTACTCTGGACGAAATAGTGTGGAACCCTCCGACGCTAATCCTATAGCGATCCAGACTCCGCATCCCATATCTCTCTTAGGTACTCAAACGTGTAGAGCCCCGTCGAGTGCCCATCACTCCAAATAAACTGTAAAGCATACTGTCCTACATAATGTATAGCAGTTGGATAAATACCTATCTGGACAGATTCCGGAACCAGAGTCCGCACACCACTCATCTCATCTACACAACCAGCACACGGACACAGTAATCTTAAGTAGCGCGGCACGTACTCTGAGACGATGCCATCCTTCCATTCGATCTCTAGTCTCTCACGATCTTCGGTTGGCTCAATCCGAAGTGGGTCCACGTGGGCCTCAGGCACGTCTATGTCTCCATTCTCTCAAGGATAATCTCGAGAGCCCGGAATGCTTTGCCTCGATGACTCAGTTCGTTCTTCTGGTCGGGATGAAGTTCAGCAAAAGTCATCTCTAAGTTGGGCTCAAAGAAATAGGGATCGTATCCAAAGCCTCCATTTCCACAGGGTTCAGCCAGGATCAAGCCCTTAGCTTCTCCTCTCGTAACAATCATCTGAGACGTGAAACCCAGAAGAGCAGCAACACAAACATACTGACCTGTTCGTTTCTCCAGTTCGAGGGCACCCAAACGCTCCACCAGATAATTGTTATTTGCCTGATCAAGCTTATGACCTGTGAGCCCTTCCTCAGGTGCAAAACGTTTTGAACGAACACCCGGCGCACCTCCGAGCGCGTCTACTTCTAAACCAGAATCATCAGCTACCGTCGGTAGCCCAGTTCTCGCATAAAAGTACTCAGCCTTAGAGCGTGCGTTCTCTTCAAACGTATCGAAGGGTTCAAGCGCTTCCTCCTCATCGCGCCACTCCAAGCCTATATCATCGAGATCTAACACTGTTAGACGTGGGATGCCGATAAGGATCGTTCTTATCTCTTGAACTTTATGAGCACTACGAGTTGCTAGCAGCAGTTCCACTCAACCAATCCGAAGTGCGCTGGCCTGAACCGCGAACAGAGTCTCCAGTGCAGCCGTAGCCAGGTCGAGCATCGCATCTAGGTCATCCCGCGGGAACGGGTCGCCTTCAGCTGTTCCTTGGACCTCAACAAGCCCACCTCCTTGGGTACCGACTACGTTCATATCGACCTGAGCGTTTGAATCTTCTTCGTAGTCTAGGTCGAGTATCGCCTCCCCTCTTACCAACCCGACACTGATTGCCGCCACACGTTCTCTCATCGGATTACGCGCGATGAGACCTTCGCTGACAAGGTGTTCGAAGGCTAATGACACCGCGACGCAGGCGCCTGTAATTGATGCTGTCCGAGTGCCACCATCTGCATGTAGTACATCACAGTCTACGGTCACAGTATGTAATCCCAGAATTTTCATGTCAGTGACTGAGCGTAGTGATCGCCCTATGAGACGCTGGATCTCTTGGGTCCTTCCCTTTGCACCCGAACGTTCACGGCGTGAGCGCGTGTGTGTCGCTCGAGGTAACATCGCGTATTCCGCGGTGACCCATCCAGCACCACTCGCTTCGCGCCAAGGTGGCACGTCTGTGCTAACTGATGCGGTACAGAGTACACGTGTGGCTCCAGTAGATATGATACATGAGCCTTCCGCATAGGGAGCCACATCAGTTTCAATGATTACTGACCGAATCTGATCTGCCTTCCGCCCTCCAGTACGTCCATTCATTTCAAGTGACTCCTTTTATACGAGCGACCAAGTCAGTCGTTGAATACCCTTCCAGTAACGGAACAAGAGCGACTCTCCCCCCCCTTTGTTCGACTACTTCGTGTCCGACTACGTCCTCGTGACGATAGTCAGCACCCTTCACAAGTACATCTGGTCCAAGCTGATTAATAAGGTCTATAGGCGTAGCCTCATCGAATAAACACACCGCATCCACAAATTCCAACGAAGCCACCACAACCGCACGGTCCTGTTCCCGAATGAGAGGTCTGTTATCAGCCTTGTCCAGCAACCGAACGGAGTAGTCAGAGTTAATCGCTACAACCAGATGATCGCCGCACCGTCCCGCTTCATATAGACAAGACACATGCCCCGGGTGCAGTAGGTCAAAACATCCATTGGTGAAAACCAAAGTCCCAATTCGGGTCGGCCCGTATCGAGAAATAATTTCCTTTCTAGCGAGCACTTTCTGTGTAGGATCTGAACTGATCATAAGTCCTGAGATCGTCTCACGACGAAGTCCTATCAGGGAGAGTCCGCTATAGGTAAAACAGCAAATAGGCCACAAGCAGTATCGCGACCCAAAGTACCATACTGCCCGTTGGCCAACTCTTAGCTAGCGGTCCAACCGGGCCGTGTGTGCGTTCCGCCCCATGCATGATTGACCCTACGAACTCAAGGACAGAGGAACGCACGTATACATCCACACGCGTGACGGCTCTTCCAACGGTTCCTGCCAACCAGGGACCGGCCTTCCGGTAGAGCCACTCCGCATCAACATGTATCGCTCTTTTTTCGTCTGGATAGACGCCTGACTTGACCAGGGTGATGAATCCTAGGGCCCCAAAAGCCAGCAATTGAAGCTGTGTGACCACATGCCGCAGGTCATATGGGTGATAATCCATTTCATACGGCAACAGAGTATAGAACTGTGTTGGGAAGACCCCAATCAGTACACATAGGACTGCTCCAATCGACATCGCGATCAGCATGTTACGGGGCGGTTCCTTGGCACGAATACCAGAGTCGTGTGCAAAGAACGAGAAGAACGGAATCTTAATGCCGGCATGCTCAAGCACGCCTGCAGAAGCGAAGAGCATGAAAAGCCAAACGATGTAATGATGCTCTTCGATCGCCGCTACCATAATCATCGATTTCGTTACAAAAGCGCTGAACAGAGGGAATGCTGAAATCGCCGATGCACCGACTATACAGAGGCCTGCCGTGAACGGCATCGTCTTATAGATACCTCCGAGGTCGGTTCCCTTTGTCCGACCGGTCATCGTCATGACTGCTCCCATCGACATGAAGAGCAGGCCCTTGAAGATCACGTCAGCAAAAGCGTGCGCGACGGCACCGTTTACTGCCATGCCCGTCCCAATCCCAATTCCCGCAACCATGAAGCCGATCTGGTTGATCATCGAGTAACCGAGTACACGACGGAGGTCATTTTCCAGAACGGCATAGAAGATCGGGAAAAATGTCATCGCCGTACCGATGTAGATCAGTACATCGGTACCAACGAAACTCCGTGCCAACGCGTAGACGGCTACCTTCGTTGTGAATGCACTCAGAAAAACCGTTCCGGTGGGCGTGCTCTCCGGATAAGCTTCTGTGATCCAATTATGGAGCAGCGGAAAACCGGCTTTGATACCAAAGGAGAGCAATAAAATCCATCCGGCCGCCCCAGTACCAACCAACCCAACGTGACCAAACTCAATCGAGCCAGTCTCATGAGCAAGCATGAGTGCCCCTGAAAGAAGCAGGACACCCGAGATCACATGAATGATCAGGTACCGGAACCCAGTCGCATATGATCGTTCAGACTTCCGGGCCCAGACCAGAAAGACCGATGAGATCGCGAGGAGCTCCCAGAAGATGAAGAGTGTGATGAAATCACCGGCGAATACCGCACCTAGTGCACTCCCGGCATAGACCATAGCCGCAACATGCTGCAGTCCTGCTGAGGCATTACCAACGATGTCGTCCTCACCAACCTCTCCAGCAACTGAGCCTTCGGGTGTACCGTCCCCGAGGTGCAGCGCATAGACAAACCCTAGGAAAGCGGCAAGGTGGAACAGATACCCAAACAGTAGGCTGAGCTTGTCGGCACGGTATGGCGTCAGGGTGTAGCCAATCAGATCAAATTGAAGATGCAGGCCTGGCTCAACCCCGAACCAAAGGTTGAGTCCACCTACGAGTGGAATAGCGAGGATGAGCACCTTGCGAGCCGTGCCCCGTGTGAACGCGATAACAACCGCGCCAACGAAGAAGAGCACAAATGGAGGCAGGCTACTCAGCATCGTCTGAGCCTCTCTCGTAGTAATCCTCTGAGCGGATCAACAGTTTTCTCATGGGCTTGGCAACAAGCACCAGGAACCAGAACGAAATGAATCCATACATCGGATACACAAGAAACCGCACGCTTTCCTCAAGTGGATGCGGATGAGCGTTCTCAGCACTGATCAGAAAAAATTCGGCCACAAGCAGCACGCCACAAATCAGGTAAATAGCAAAAAAGAAACGTCTTACTGCTTCCGGCTTATCCAGCCAGCCTACCGGTTCTTTGATTTGGTGATCGTGGTAGTTCTGGTTCATTGGCCAACTCCAGAGACGACCATAGTCATCAGTTCATGCCAGAGATCTGGCCAAAAAAAGAACCCTACCGTTGCTGATGCTGTGATGCCGATTGCGATCAACGAAGGCAATGGTGCTTCCTTAATGCCTTTGCCGCGGTGAGCATCATCGAGTGGCCTGAAGAAGAACGCCTTCACTGGCACCTCAAGCAGGTAATAGAGGCCGAGCAAAGAGCTGAGCATGAGAACTGCGAGCAGACCAACCTGCCCTGCTTCAAGCGTGCCCATGCCAAGAAACCATTTACTCCATGAACCTCCAGCTGGTGGCAACCCAATGATGCTCAAAGAGCCAACAAAAAATGCGCCGAAGGTGATCGGCATCGTTCGACCAAGTCCGTGCATACGACTGATGTCTTTCTCATGGGTTACCACTAATACTGCACCTGCTGCAAAGAACAGCGTGATCTTACCAAATGCATGCATTGCTATATGCATACCCCCACCAATCACACCCGATTCATTCGCCAACAATGCCCCCAGCACGATGTAGGACAGCTGGCTTATTGTGGAGTACGCAAGCCTCGCCTTCAGGTTGTCTTTCTGAAAAGCGACCAGAGAAGCCAGAATGATCGTGGCGGCTGCGACCCATGCAAGCCACGTCGTCGCGGCAAGTGTACCAAGCAAATCAATACCAAATACGTAGACAGCCACTTTTAGTACCGTAAAGACACCAGCCTTAACAACAGCAACCGCATGTAAGAGTGCTGAAACTGGTGTCGGAGCCACCATAGCAGCTGGTAACCAGCGGTGGAACGGCATAACCGCAGCCTTCCCAACACCGAATACGAACAGCACTAGGATTGCGCTCAATACTCCGTTAGATGCGGTACCGGCTAGAATCCCGCCCTCTGTGAAGTCTACGGTGTCAGCAAGCTGCCAGGTCCAGATAATCGCTAATAACTGAAATGCTACTGATGTAGTGAGAAGAATTCCCAGATATACCCGGCCTGCCTTCCGGGCCTCATCAGTCTGGTGATGTGTTACAAGTGGAAAAGTGCAAAGTGTTAGGATTTCATAGAATGCAAAAAGCGTGAAGAGGTTCGCACTGAATGCAACACCCATTGCCCCAGCAATTGCTATCGCAAAGAAGAAAAAGAACCTCGTCTGGTTCTTCTCATGGTGCCCACGCATATATCCGATCGCGTAGAGAGTAGTGACGATCCAAAGGAAGGAAGCCACGAGCGCAAACAGTAGTCCAAGAGGCTCGACTTCAAACGCAAGCTGCACACCGGGCACGATCTCTAGTAGCTCCAGCCTCGGGCGTGCGCCTTCACGAAGGGGGTCGAGCAGTCCCCAAACGTGCCAAAAGGTTAAGACACCGATAAGGAGTGTTGCTGTTTCACGAACGTTAGGTCGGCTGCCAAGGATTAGAACAAGAATGGCCCCTAATACAGGGAGAAGCAGACAGATGCCCACTACGAGGTTGGTGTCAATCACGACAAGGCTCCCAGTAGCATTTCTGCAGCACGTGTAGCTATATCCACACTGTCACTGGCATTGATTCCAAAGTAGAGATTACCGAGGACCAGCACCCAGGTCGGTGCCAACAAGCTGAGGGGTGCTTCGGAGATTTCGAGTTCGGGATCAGCCTCACGGAAGTACGCAACTTCGACGACCTTCCAGACGTACATCAGAGCAAGCAGCGAACCAAGGAGCACCACCCCCGCTACTGGCCACATGCCTTGCTCAAGTGCGGCTTGAACCAGATACCACTTACTGATGAAGCCAACAGTAAGTGGGACACCAATCAGGCTCAATCCTCCCACTACAAACGCTGCCATCGTCCAAGGCATAGCACGACCGAGTCCGTGCATTCGTTCTAACCGGACAGATCCGACTCGGTACATTACACAGCCCATCGACATGAACAGTGCTCCCTTTATGAGGGCGTGGTTAAACAGGTGAAGGATCCCTGCGGTCAACCCCAGCACAGACGCAAAGCTTATCCCAAGCACCATATAGCCGATCTGCGCAACGCTCGAGTACGCCAGTAGGCGTTTGACATTCTCCTGGTATATGGCAACCAGGGACATAGCTACGATCGCAATCAAGGCCAGTGGCATCAGGATTCGATCTAACTGCATGACATCGAATGAAAACGTCGCACCGAAAATTGTGAAGAAGAATCGAAGCAGGAGATACACCGCCACTTTGGTAGCAGTAGAGGCAATGAATGCTGTTACAGCTGAGGGCGCGTACGTATATGCATTCGGAAGCCACAAATGAAGTGGAAATAGCGCCAACTTCAGCGTGATCCCGACAGTCAGGAATGTGAACGCTACTGGGATCGTCCTCGTGCCGGAAACCTCAGGGAGACGATCCGCTAAATCCGCCATATTGAGCGTACCAGTCATGACGTACATGAGGCCGATGCCGATGACTATAAACGTCGCTCCCACACTACCCATGATCAGGTACTGGAAAGACGCTGTAAGTGCCCGGCGATCGCTGCCAAGTGCAATCAAGGCATACGCTGAGAGAGAAGAGATCTCTAGGAAGACGAAGACGTTGAACACATCACCCGTCACAGCGATTCCAAGCAGACCGGTAAGACAAAGAATGAAGGCCGCGTAAAAGAGAGGAATCCTGTCCTCAGTAATTTCTCTTTCAACACTTACGCGCGCGTAAGGCGCAACCAACGCACCAATCAAAGTAACAATAACAACGACCCAGGCGTTTAGCGGATCCACTACATACTCAATCCCATAGGGTGCGGCCCAACCTCCTAGTTCATAGTGAATCGCTCCGGCAGCCATGGTCTGTGAAAGCAACTCTAGGGCGGCATAGAGAGCCCACAGCGTGGCCGCAACCGCAACAGCCCAGGAAAGACGTGGGTGATTCAGTAGCGCAGCGATCGGGGCTGCAACCAGAGGAACGACGACAAGCAAGACGGGAAGATGGTCGGTCATAGGCTCTCGTCCTGGATCTCATCCTCTTCTATGGTGCCAAATGCTTCCTTGATCCGGATCACAAGGCTAAGACCGACTGCGCTCGTCGCGACGCCTACCACAATCGCGGTAAGTATCAATACGTGAGGAATCGGATTCGAATAGATGACATCCTCCCCACCTTCAACGAAGATCGGAGCAGTGCCTCCCGTAATCTTCCCCATCGTGATGTAGAGAATGAAGACTGACGTCTGGAAGATATTCAGCCCAATGATCTTCTTAACCAGATTACCACGGGCAATAAGCGTGTAGAACCCTACCATCATCAAGAAGATGACAGCCCAATAATTGAACAGTCCTAGAGCCGTCAAGTGTCGACTCTCCTGCGTCCAGCAAACGCATAGAATACCGCAACCATCACACCAAATACCGTGATCAGAACACCAAGCTCCACAAGCAAGATGCCATAGTGTTGACCGTGTTCAGGGTCGTGCGCGAGAACCCCATAATCTAGAAAGTTCCCACCCAAGGCCATCGTCACATAACCAACCCCCGCGTATAGCAGTACTCCGAGAGCAGAGCAGACATAGACCGCTCGAGGAGGAAGCACCTTCTTAACATTTCCTAGACCATAGATAAGCGCGTATAGCACGAACCCCGCAGCAAAAATCACACCCGCTTGGAAACCACCACCCGGACCATAGTCTCCATGGAATTGGACATAGAGCGCGAACAATAGGATGAAGGGGATAAGTATTTTCGCACCCACCCTGAGGATCACACGATCATCCATTGGTGTCCCCCGAGTCTTCTTCTTCATGCGAAACTTGAACGCTATCCTCTTGAACGTCTCTCACCCCTTCCTTGGACGCATCCTTTTCGCTGGCTGCGACCGTAATCCATCGACCATTCAAGAATACCCGGCGAGGTCGAGGCCCAAGAGATAGCAGAAGTAGTACACCAACCAAGGCGGCAAAAATCACTGTCGTTTCGCCCATCGTGTCATAACCCCGATATGATGCCAAAACCGAGGTGACAACGTTGGGTACTCCGATCTCGTGTTCGGATTCTTCTAGGTAGTGAGGAGCCACATGGTGGTGTGCTGGGTTTGAAGCATCCCCGAACGGAGGAATATCGAGAGTACCATAGACAAGAACTGCGCCTGTTAGGATAACGACGAAAAGAGGCAGGATTGGCCTGTGCTGTGGCTGGTGCTCACTATGCCCAACCAGGGCGAGTGTGCCAAGCATAAGAACCGTGGAAATTCCTGCGCCCACGGCTGCTTCAGTGAATGCAACATCAACGGCGTCCATCACCACGAACAACCCAGCTGACAAAAGACTGTATATGCCTACCATCATCACGGCAGCAAAAAGATTCTTCTGGCGAATGATGCTAAATGCCGTAATCCCAAGCAGCACAAGCAACGCGATATCTACGAACTCAATCATTAAGAATTCTGTTCGCCATTCAAAGAATTAAGCTTTCCACTACGGTCTGCTGGTACTGTGTAGGGTTCAACTCCACCGGACAGCGCAGCACTTGCCAGGGCGTGAGTACTGATCGGACTCGTGAAAAGAAGAAAGGCATAAATCAGTACCAAACGAACCAGAACGAGAGTGAGGCCGGCTTGGAAGCACATCCCTAGGAGTAGTAGTCCGGCACCCATCGTGTCCGTCATACCCGCAGCGTGGAGGCGTGTGTAGACATCCGGCATCCGCACGATTCCAATCGTCCCAACCATCATGAAAAAGATCCCACCGATAATCGAGATCCAACTGAGTACTTCGAGAATGAGATCAATCATTCTGCGTCCGCTTCGGGATGTCGTGTCCATCCTAGATCACGGTATTCGAAAAACTTCAGTACAGCGATCGTTCCTATAAAATTGATAAGAGCATATACAATCGCGAGATCAAGAAATTCTGGACGCTCAGTTAAGAAGCCCAGAACTGCAATCAGCAGCACAGTCTTTGTCCCAAACGTATTCACAGCGAGTACCCGATCATAAACCGTGGGTCCCATGAGTGCGCGTGTCATCGCGAGAGACATACTCGCTAGTACACCGACCGTCGCTGCAACAAACACTACGAGTTTCCCCTTGAGCCACTTTCGACCCAACTCACTCGATGATCCATTTCATCCTCTTCACGACCATCTATGTCCTTAAGCGTGAGAGCGTGGATTTCAAGGTCTTGGCCCTGGATATTAGTCGTGATCGTCCCAGGCGTCAGTGTGATTGAATTAGCATAAATCGTCTTGCCTAGGTCTGACTTTTGACTTGCCTTGAAATGAGTTACAACCGGGCTAATCGGGAGTCTTGGATTGAGGATAACGCGAGCGACATTCACGTTCGCGATGAATATCTCCTTCATTAACCACGGGAAGTACATCCAGAAACGACCACCAAGTTGGAGCGGAACACCCTCATGGTCGACTACATCCATGCGCATTGCCAAGTAGACAATAAGCCCACATGAACCCAAGCCGAATCCAATCAACATGGGAGTATAATGGCCCGACAGCAGTAGCCAGAATATGAAGAGAATCGCGCCTAATCCGAAGGCTCGGAGCAACGGCTACTCCCTGGCAAGTTTAGGTGACTGCAGAAGAAGTCTGTGGGCCTTCCCCGGCAAAAATGATCGCCGAATCTACCAGTTAGACTGAGCGCCGTCCACAATTTTCTGAACTAGTAATTCAATGGCTTCTATACGTCCGATTTCTTCAGTTTCACTGGCCTCCAAGAACTCTCCCTGAGCAACAACGCTGGAGGACTCCCATAAGACCACATTTTCCACAAGATCAATGATCTCAACTGAAACCACGATGTTCACCTGGCGTTGCAAAACTTCGGCTGGCTGTCCCTGCGTAGCGGCACGATAGTTGGGTGCCCGGACTTCATAAGTCCTTATGGATCCACGCACAACAGCATCAGCAATCTCTTCCCCTGCAGTTCTGATCCCGAGAGCTCTAGGGAGATTCCTCACTAATTGATCGTAGAGTTCTCCAGATAGCTCAAAACGATTGGTTTCATTATCGAACGGCAAGACAGCAATCGACCGCACATGAGGCGGCGGAAACGAACCTGCCTGAAACGAATAATTACACGCTAACATCGTGACCGCTAATAGGAGCACACTGAGCTGCTTCGATTGATATTTCATGGTGCTCTCGGATCCCAGATGCTCGCTGGATAGGCTTCAACCTGATCCAATTGCTGCCTGGTGATCTTTAGTTCACGAAAGTCTGTGAGGTTCCGATACGTGACCCGTGCAGGATACCGAGTCTCCTCATCTCGATAGACTTCAACCCATTGGACGACGTCCCCATCCGATAACATCTCAAGTTTCCTAAGAATTCCATCTTCCATGGAGTAATGAAGTTCCCTTTCATCCAGGTAGCGATATCGCAGCCGAATCAGACCGTTGTCCAAGTGATCTCCTCCTACCAATTCAGTGCCCGATTCCGGCCGGAATACTCCGAGTGTGCCCCACATGAGGTCTGGAGGTGGCAGGATGTCGCTTCGGGCTCCCTCGGGAAGCCTGAGTTCTCCGTCGACAAGGGCCGCCCTAATTACTAATTCTCCGTTATCTAGGAATAGATCAAGGCGTGCCCTATAGGGCGGTGCCACGCGGGCCACACCTCTGCCCTTTACCCCTACACCCGCGTCGTTCAGTTCCCAGACAAAAAGAATCCGGATCGGACTTTCTAGTTCTGTTTGATCTTGCAGGACTAACGCCGCGCCGAGAGCATCTGGCACTGGAGCAACCACTGTTGCTTGCTTAGGCATACACCCTGTAATAACCACAACTCCGGCAACGATAATCGTCCGGAAAAATGATGATGGTTGCTTAAGCTGTAAGGTAACCATGGGCTAAGCTAGCTTCGGGTGGATTATGCTCCTACCCCTTCCAGGTCCTAGCTGTTCAGGAGTAAGTTCGCTGGTGTCCCGAATACATCCTATGCAAACAGTTCTCGTCACCTCTGACGTCCATCTTGGTGCCATTTCGTTCGAACAAGAAGAGGCCTTCACGACCTGGCTCGGGCAAGCAGCAGGGGTCGCATCACGAATTGTCCTCAATGGGGACCTATTCGATTTCTGGTTTGAGTACCAATGGGGTAACACGCGAGGACATGAAGTCACTCTCCTGCAACTTCGGGAGATTGTGGATGCCGGTGTGCCAATCACACTGATGGGAGGCAACCACGATTGGTGGGGAGGCAAATACCTACGAGAGGAAATTGGACTAGATTTTCATCAAGACCCCTTCATTACCGAGCTTGCCGGGCTCAAGACCCTCTTGGCTCATGGAGACGGCCTCGGTACCGGGGATCTTAGATATAGAGTCGCGAGGCTGCTCCTGCGTGGATCAGTTACGCGCTGGGCATTCGGCATGCTACCACCTGCCTTAGGTGACCGTATCGCCAAAGGAGTCTCTCATACTGAAGATCGAAAGCAAGCTCCAGGTGGTACAGAACTCGAACACGCGGCTGCATTAGAGGCCTGGGCTGTCAAAGAAATTAAGAGTCAACCAAACCTTAATTTGCTTCTTCTCGGGCATACGCACGTCCCCAAGATCATCGATGTCGGCGATCAACAGTGGTACATAAACACTGGTGACTGGGTATATCACCGTTCGTTCGCACTACTCCGTGAGGGTGAGACCCCGAAGCTTATCGAGTGGACAGGTTCAATACCATGAGGGAGGGCCTCCTCAACAGCCGATGCAACACCTTGTTGCTCTATATGCTAGCCGTAATCATGACGGCTTGGGGAGCTGGCCGGCTTGAGGCACAGCAAGTCACTTTAGGCGATGAGAATACGGTAACAGACTCAACTGTGTCAGCTCTCTTACCGATCACTGCTTCCGTAACTCCCGGTGGTGCATTTCTCCGGGCCGTTCTCGTTCCTGGTTGGGGCCACGTATCGATTGGGGCAAATGCCCGAGCAGGGGTCTATTTCGCTATAGAGAGTGCTCTGGCTTACGGGATTATCCGAACTCGGAGACGAATATCAGAAGCGGTGTCTCGCGCGAACTTCAGGGAAACCCTATTACGCGAAAACCTCAACACCCAGGGTGTCACTGACCTGAATCAGATCAAGGGCGCACTCGAATCTGACGCCACTCTTGCTGACCTGAAAAGACTTCGTGAGGCAAGGGGTGATCAACAAGAGGATCTCGTTGCTTTCGGCCTTTTCCTCTTATTCCTAAGCGGAGCTGATGCGTTTGTCTCAGCGCATCTCAAAGACTTCCCTGACCCCATAGCAATAGAGGGTGGACCCACCAATGACGGCCGCCTTGAGATCGGCTTGAGGTTTCGATTACCTAACTAAAGCGATGTACTAATCGCCGAAGCCGTGGCGGGGACGTGTGGGAATCGAACCCACCTACCCGGGTTCTAGCCGGGCCGCACGGTTTTGAAGACCGCCGGAGACACCAGTCCCCCTCCGCCCCCTCTGCTCTCCTCGACTCTTTTAGCTACGAGAGTTCTAACGGGCCCAGACGATAGGAGGAGGAGACCTGCTCGCCAAGTAGGCACAGATACTGAGAACGACTCTGGGCTAGAGATTCCCTTTCCAGGCTTCCATTAGCTGGTCGAATTCCTGCACAAGTTCATGACGGTATTCCGCGAGGCGGTCTTGTCCACGCGGATAGCGGAGTGTTCTTAGAAACACAAGGACGTCCTGGCGCACCTGCCTTTGTCGGTCATGCCACGCAACTAAAGCAAGGCCGGATAGAGGAAGTACGGCAGCCACAAGCAGGGATAATTGCAACTCGGTGAATACATAAACCACTACGCATGAAATTATCCACCAGATTGGAAAAGCCATCATAGCGATCACGAACTTATACGTCGCAATCTGGTCCTTTTTCAAGCTAAAACGAGGAGATACATACCGAGTGAGAATAAATGGGACTAACCAAGCAACACTACCCAGAAAAGCTAGTGGAAACACTATAAGCAACATGAACAGCTGCCGCAGAGAATAGCGGACAACCATCCAAAACTTATATCTAGGAGGCACATCTCCCTCGCTCGCACCAAAAAGGGTCAGGAGACGAAGATAGCGACGCACTAATTCCTTGAGGTTCTCTAAACGCTCAGGGTCCATGGTCCTTAGCCAGCGAACACCCTCAGCGAACACTTGCATCCTGGGCAAACGATCTCCGATCCCATCTCGTTCTCGATAACCAACAAGTTTCTTCGCTCTAGAGTAGAGTCTGTCTGCCACCTCTACGAGTTCGAGGTCTTCATGCTCTTCAACATTTAATGTGACTGCCTCAAGATGCTTTTGGATTCTATCTGTAAGAATCCTGCTGGCTGCTCGTTCATCCTTTTCATATTTCTCGCGAAGATCGTCAATCGGAAACGCCGGCCCAAACGTTGCCACGACCCGACCACGGAAGAGATCCTTCTCCACATAGGTCAGACCGACAGGCTGAACGTAGAGACCAAGCTCCCAATCACGTAGGGCCTCAGCTAGTAGGGCAATTCTTGCGGCTCCGGTCCGAATTGGTGTTAAGGACGGCTCTGAATGGCTTTGCCCTTCCGGATAGATTTGGACTGCAGAACCCGCATGGAGTGCATCTATGGCCGCGTCGAAAGTTCGATCATTCAGATGCATCAGCTTCGGATCGTCTTGCTTCCGATAGACTGGTAGACCCCCGAGTGCCCGCAGGGTAGTACCGACAATGACTTGATCGAAAAGCGGGGCCTTCGCGAGTGGTCTCGATGGCCGACCAGCTGTTTGGAAAACAACGAGTGGATCAATGAGCGCATTAGGGTGATTCGCTGTGATCAGCACTGGACCTTCAGGCAATCCAGGGCCTCGTCGCTCTACATCATAAAAGATCGATACAGCCCACCCAACGAGCTTTGTAATGATTCTAGCCACCACGGTGGAACGTTCCCCTCCCGATTGAGCTCACGGGTACGTCGTCCCGCTAAGATGTCGCTTCTAGCTCAAATGGGGAAACCCTTAGAGTGATAATCCCTAGCGTTCAACCATCAGTTCTAGGCCTTCTTAAGAGACCTGAGGACCTGGGTAGTCGATAACTCAAGTGTCGAGTCAAGCAACCTGCACTACCAGTGGATAAGTCCCCAGATGGCGCGCACGATGGGCGATAGGAGAAAACTAGGCTGTGGTCCATCTGGACCTGGTGTCGGACTGCTACCTCCGCCCTCAAAACCCAATGCAGTCCACGCGAACGCTGCTGCCGCACCACTGATTAGCAGTCCCAACACTACACTTCGACCTGTAGAAAAAGAACGCTCATCTAAGCCTATGATCCCGCTGGCCGCGATTCTCAGAGTATCAACCCGCGTAACTTCCCTAAATGCTCCATACTCCTGGCGATTTGTGACTAAAACCTCAACCGTGTCCCCGAACTCTATAAGGGTTCCTTCAATGGATACGGTTTCAGGAGCTTGATTCGGCCCCTGAACCGCACTCGTCAACGGGACCCTAACTCGCACCGTTATGCCCGGCACTGGTTGCTGTACAGGCATATAGGTGTGGCAACCCATGAGTAGCAGTGTGCTGGCTGCCAGCATGCCTCCACGGAATCGATCGGCCACCCTCCTCATATGATGATCTCAACTGACCGGGTTACGGGTTGATTAAACACATAAACATATCGCCAGGGATTTATTCGGAAGATGTCCCCGGATTCATCCAGTTGTTTTCTGGTATCGACATCAATTCTCACTGAAACATTCATCGTATCCGCAGAGAACGGCGTAGCTTCAAGCAGGAACTGGTTATACCGGGAGATAGAGATCACAGTATCGACAGGCAACGCGACCACAATCGTATCAGATCGGAAGACCTTCACCTCCGTCATTCCAACCTCGTTGACACCGGCAATGAATTCTGTCGACATCATCAGCTGAACCGAAGCTCCAGGATCACCACTCATCTTCAGGAAAAGATTCTCAGGCGATCGGTCTTCAAAAATTTCGCAGGCCGTGCTAGTAGCCAATACTAGCAACAGCATCGGAATCAGATGTGTTTTTCGCATGATGCGAAAGATGGAGGATCGGGGTGAAAAAAGGGAGGCGCACCCACACATAATGTGTGGGTGCGCCCCATGACGCTTAGCTATCTCTTAGTAGAGAGTGCTCAACCGCCGCAGCCCTGGCCGTTCAAGTGACAGTTGGCCCGGATTTCGATAATCGTGATCGGTAGCATCTCGCCCGGCGTAGAAATCGCGTCAGACTGGGCTTCCCATTTCGGATCTGTGAGGGCAAACCGGTACATATCGGCAAGCCTTAGACCCATGATCATCGTGTTCGCTCGACGTGTGTGCTGCAACATGTCATTGTTCGAAATCTGACCAGAAAAGGCGGTCAGACCATCCATCGCACGAATATGGTTAATGTGCGTGGTGAACGTGGCGGCATCACCACCCGCTAAAGCATTCTCAGCGAGGATGAGATGCATGAGCCGCGTGGACGAGATCGTAAGAGGCGAATACGGTCCACAGTTACCGTCAGCCGATCCACACCCCCAACTCGTCATCCTCTTCGTCACAGCAGGATCGACCATATTATCGATCGGATCCATCATCGCGACACCAGTTCTGTTGTTATTGGCATCGAGCGTGACCAACTGGGTGGAATACTGGTTTTCCTTACGGTCGTTGATCCACCCCCCCATGCTGTTCGACTGGGAGCCTGACGAGTAAACCAAGTCGTAGGTAACATCCGCGCTGTTGCCACCAGCGGCCGTAATCACGGCTTGCGCATCAGCTCCTGCCGCGGAGGAATTTACTGTCGTAAACGTACCTGACGCTGTCGGATTGATCACGTCCCAAATCGCCCGAGACTGATGTGCACGAGCGCGCATGGCCTTCGCTGCCAATGCCTTATCTGATTTTCCGAGGGTCTCAAAGCTACCGATGGCCGTACTCAGATACGCTATTCCCTGGTCGAGTACCGTAGACATGCTCCCTGGCCCGACAGGAGGACCGGACTCGGTCTTATCCGAGAACGCGAAGTCCTCCATAACCTCACCGATGACCGTGTACATGATCCCGGCAAAGTGGTTAGCCCGAGCTAGGTCGTATCCGAAGCTTGGATCGTCGGCAACATGGCCCGTCAGAATCTTGATCGCCTGGTCAGACATCCAGCGACCACGTCCAACACTCGGGAACGCTCCATCACTAAACTCGTTCTCCGGGTTACCGATGAATCCCTGATCCAATGCAAGCCACGCATCACGTGATCCGATCCAATAGATCTCGTCTGATGTGACCAGGTACGGCTGCCAGATTTGTGAAATCGCTGTCGATACAAGCGACAGCGAGCCGTTGACGACAGCCGAAGCCGCCGCCGCCTGGGAAATGGATTCCTCAACCAGGTTATTTGGGTTATTCACGTCTAGTAGGTCACCGCAACCCGATAGTGTGAGCGCGGTTACCAGTGTTAAGACGGAAGCCTTTATTTTGTTTTTCATTTCTCTCGCCTCCCGTTAGAACGTGACCCGAGTGGACAAGGTAAACCGCCGTGGAATCGGCAGTCCCCAGCCCTCGGTCGCGTCAAGGAAGTTACAGTTCAAGCCACCGTTACAGCGGCCAGTTACGTTACCCTCTGGGTCCATACCCGGGTAGTTACCAGGCATGTACAGGTACGAGTTCCTAGCCCCAAGGTTGATCGTCGCAGTTGACAGACCCCAACCACTGACGACGTCAGCCGGTACCCGATACGAGAGCGAGAGCTCACGTAGGCGGATGAAGCTAGCCTCATAGATTGCGTTCATCCCACTCATCGGAGCCAACGACTCTACTTGCGTCGCCCACTCAATAGCAGCATCCAGCCGGTCTTGGGCTGATGTTGCCGGGTTGAGCATGGTAGACCATAGGCGAGCCGACTGTGGTGTGTTACGACCGATGAAGGAATTCGAGCGCCTGAACTGGCCAGACAGGTCTTGGGCATGGTAACCAAGTTTGTACTCCGCTAGCGCTGCGAACTCGAAGTTCCCTGCGAACAGTACGTTAAAGCCAAATGAACCAGCCCAATCAGGCGATGGCTTACCAAGATAACTCTCGAGCAGTCCCGCCCCACAGTTGTGAGACACAAACTGACCATTCGGCGAATCAAAATTAGAGTTACCGATCGCGAGCGGCTTGAAGCTGCTCGGATCAACTGGCCCTGCGAAGTATTCCAGAGCCGCGGCCTGAGTCGGCTCTGTGCATGTACCGTCAATGTTCAGCGGAATCGCTACATCGGCAGTCTTCGCTCCGAAGAACGATGCAGGAGCATAGCCCTGCAAGATGTAGTTCCTGTAGCGAGGATAGGTGTTACCAGTCTTGAGCGGCGGTGCGCCACCCATGTCGGTCACCATCTCGTTCAGGTATGCCGCATTGGCAAATACGTTCAGACTCACGGACTCAGTCTGAATGAGCGAGCCTTGCAGATTCAACTCCAGACCATAGGCGTCCAATGCCCCGATGTTCGAGAGCTGTGTCTGTGTAAATCCACCTGTAACGGGATAACGGCGAGCCACGAGGGCATCGTTCACATGCCTCGTCCAGTAGGTCGCGTCCAGCGACCATGTGTCGTCAAATAGACCGACCTCAGTCCCGAACTCCCATTCAGTTGAGACTTCAGGCTTGAGACCTGCATTACCAAGGTTTGCCGGCTGGACACCTGGTCCTTCCTCGGAAGGCTGAGGTGAGAACGTGGTGAATTTATCGAACGCGCCAGGCTGTAGGCCAGACTGCCCGACTGCACCACGAATCCGGAACGTGGAGATAAGATCACTGTTCCATTCCAGTCCCTGGCTCGGGATCACTGAGAGTGAAGCCTTCGGATAGAAAGCTGTGCTGAACTCTGAACCAAAAGCCGAGTTCGCATCCCAGCGGCCACCCACTGTGGCAAAGACCCAGTCATTCCAACCGATCTGGTCCTGGACATATCCACCAATCTGTACCACCCGCACCCAAGACTCGAACGAGCCTTCGTTCGCGAGCGCAGACAGTGTCTCGAGCCCCGGACCTGGGAAATCACGTCCGCTACCGCCAGCGTACTGATTCTGGCGCAAGAAGCCCTGGCCACCAAACAGAACAGTGTTCTCGAACGTCATGTCGCCCACATCCATGTTATTGATGTAGGAACCCTTCAGGTCCGTCGTAATCTCACGGCTACGGTGCTGCTGGACGTTACGAGATCCGTCAGGCGTTGAGCCACTGAATCCGTCCACATTCCATTTATAAGGACGGAAGTTGAACGTGTCATCAGAAGTGAAGTCCACACCGAACACACCGTCTAGACGGAACCCTTCCATCGGTGTGTAGCCCACATTCATGGAACCAGCAAAGTGACTCGAATTCGCAACGTTCAACTGGTACATGTTCTCGCGCGTAGTCGCGAAGGCCGGATTACCGTAAAGGTTGCTAGCCGAGGCCTTATGCAACTGCGACATCAGAGCTGAGCTGAACACGCCGTAAATGTTGTTCGAGTTATCAGGCGTGTGATGCTCCATGTCCGAGTACAGAGTCGAGATGCCAATGCGGACCTTAGAACTCGGGATGAGCGTGAAGTTCGAATTGAGGGATACTCGGCGATTCGTGTCGACTTCAGGATCGAGGCCCTCGACCGGCTCAAAATTCTGAGCCGCGTCGTAACCGCCATCCTCACTGGCAAAGCGCCCTGAGACATAGTACTGGAACGCTTCAGAACCACCTGACGCTGACGCCGAATAGGTCTGGTTGAACCCAGTCTCAAGCAGAGTTGGGACCAAAGGCTCTTCGATTACTTCATAGAGCCCAACGCTTTTACCCCAACGAGAAGAAATCATCGCCTGTTCATCAGCATTACGAGCGAACCCGGCAATATTGTTAATCCGATTTGTGGGCACCTGGATACCGGTGAAATCCGCCTGAGCAGTGAAGCGCGGTGCTCCTGCGCGTCCACGCTTAGTGAAGATCTGGATCACACCGTTGGATGCCTCGGTGCCATACAGCGTGGCCGCTGCCGCACCCTTCAATATCTCTATCCGCTCAATTGATTCGGGGGGAATGTCGTCGAGCCGAGAAGGATTACCCTGTCCATTAAAGTTCTGAACGGCAGAGCGATCCACCCGGATCCCATCCACGTACACGATTGGCTCGTTCAGCTGGGATAGCGACGAAGATCCACGAATCCGGATGCGCGCGCCTTCACCGGTGAAGCCGGATGAAGGTAGAGCAACCACACCGGGTTCGCGTCCCGCGATCAACTGCGAGAAGTCCGCGATCGGAGCATTCTCGATCGTCGATGCAACGTCGATCGTCGCGATCGTGTTACCGAGCTTACGTTTCTCAGTGGCGATTCCAGCACCGGTGACCACGATCTCGTCCAGAGTGATCGCAGTTTGCGCCAAACCGATGTCAACCTGAACCGACTGACCGGCCCCTATCGTGACTGTTTGTTCTCCAGCCCGATAGCCGACCAGTTCAGCGCTCAGCGTATACTCGCCTGCTGGTACGTTTAGAAGTAAGAAACGGCCGGCTGCATTTGTTAAGGCACCGATACCGGTACCTGGAATGTAGACCTGGGCCGCCTCAAGTGGACGCCGTGACGCAGCGTCCGTCACCGTACCGACGAGTGTCCCCGTTGATTGGGCAGCAACGTGGTTCGGTGTCCACCCGATCGCGAGAGCAAGGGCGAGTGAGGCTGCCCCTGTTAACACGGCGGATTGGAGACGTTTTGACGTAGTAAGCGTCATACTTGTCCTCCCGAATGGAGTTTGGACTTTAGAAAACATAATAAATGCTAAGGAAGTTACTCCCCAACTAAACCTAGCCGCCTAATGTGCGAAGAAAACCTCCTCTTTGCTTTACATTAGATCATGTTAGGAGAGGCAATGATACCAATATGTCAGTTTACGAGCAACGATTTTCAGTAGAATATGACGTGACCGTATTTTCTTAGAAACATGGGATTCTTGGCAATTGCTATACGACTAGCCGAGCAATGCACTCGATTTCAACATCGCAGAACTTAGGCAGGGCAGCTGCCTGTACTGCTGCACGCGCAGGTCGATGTTCACCGAAGTGCTGTTCATACACTTTGTTCATCGCCGCGAAATCATTCATGTCAGCCAAGAATACCGTGGTTTTGACAACATGTTGAAGTGAGGATCCCGCTGCCTGCAGTACCTCGGAAAGATTGCTCAAGGCTTGATCTGTCTGTTCGTCTATAGTTCCCCCAACGAGTTCCGCAGTGTCTGGATCAAGTGGTATCTGGCCCGAGCAAAAGACCCACCCGTCCACTACGATCGCTTGTGAGTATGGGCCGATCGCTGCAGGCGCGTGATCGGTATGGATTCGTACCAAGTCGCTCATTTATATCTGACTCCTATAAGTGATCTTTGTAGAACATTATCTAATTCTAATGTGTGTTAAGGGCACTCTCCCCAACCCAGAGGCTGCGTCCCCTCGCTTCAAGGTTCAACATCACATGTCTATCACCATCCTGCGCCAAGAGTGAGTCCTGCAAATTTACTGACACGCATACATGATTCGGGATGATGCGCACCTGCTCCCCAATTGTTGGTTCCCAATCAGTTCGTGACAGATCTAGAACTCCATGTTCTTCGTTTAGGGCCTTTACCGTGACTTCAGGCCGGTCAAACAGTACGCCAAAGTCACCTTCGGCTGATCTGGCTTCCTTGGAGAGCGCTTTCGAACCTGCATCGACAACCGCGCCACCATGGACGGCAGTGCTCACTACAGTCGTTAAAACCGTATAAGCCAAGTCGTCGTGCGAGGCGACACCCACCTTGAGCGCCTCCAAGTCAAAAAAGATGGACGACCCAGACCGGATTTCAGTAATCCCTCCATAATTATGACTCCGCCAGAGCGTGGGCGTTGAGCCTCCGCTGACGATCTCCGGTACCAAACCAGCAGCGCTCAGAGCGATGGTCATCTCTTCAACCAAAGTAGACACCTCTCGCACATGAGCATCTTGCTCGACCTCAGCCATTCTGATCTGTCCTGGATAGAACATAAGCCCCCGGAAATCTACGCCATCCAACTGCTGAGCCAGTCTTGCTAGCTGCACGACCTCTTCAACGCTTTGGACTCCCACACGTCCTAGGCCAACATCACGTTCTATGAGGATCCCGACTCGGCGGCCTGCAGAAGTGGAGGCAGCAGCCAGTGGTTCGAGAACCTGAGCTGAGTCAAGTGCGACCTTCAAATCGAGTTCGCGAGGGAGTTGGGTCAGTCGCTTGAGCTTGAGGGAGCCAACCGGTGGGTACGCGAGTAGCAGGTCTTGAGTGACCGTCGACATGACTTCCGCCTCCCGAAGGGTAGCCACAGTGATCCCAGTGGCTCCCGCATCAATTTGGAGGCGAGCAATTTCCCTGGATTTATGAGTCTTTATGTGCGGGCGCCACTTAAGGCCATGCTCCTCCGCATAGGAGGCGATTTTCTTGGCGTTTGACCGAACCCTCTGGAGGTCTACACATCCTATTGGAGTTTCGACTGCAGCTGGATCGACTACGCTCAACCTAGGGCGTCCTCAAGCTTAGATAAGAACTCCTGGTCAGTTTCTCCAACTGGGCCATAGCGCATCCAGCGGAGTACTCCGTCTCGATCGATAAGGAACGTAGCCGGAAGACCCAAGACCCGATAAAGCTCCATTGCCCTATTTTCGGGGTCATGGAGGATCGTATAGGTGACCCCATAGTCTTCAACGAACCTCTCAACCTGCTCCGTTGCCGCACCGGTATCCAAGGAAACTCCCACGAGATGGAGGCCATCTTCCTGATGTTCCTCAAATAATTCTTGGAGAAAAGGAGTTTCTTTTCGACAAGGCGCACACCAGGTAGCCCAAAGATTGAGAAGGACGACTTCACCTCGAAGAGATGACAAGGATACGCTGTCACCTTCAAGTGTCGCCGCTGTATATCCTGGAATGGGAGCACCGAGTTGTGGCGGACCCGTCGTGTCATCAACTGCACAAGCTGATATTGCGACTACGAGAAACGCTCCACTCACCCACTTGGTTTTCATCATTCCTCCAAATAAATCCGTGTAATGCGCACTTGGGCAGGTGACATCGAGACATCGGTCCAAGCCATCACCAAACTTCCATCGGGACTTTGTGCTAATCTGGGGAACCCACTTGCACGGGCAGAAGAGGACGAGGTGAGTGTAACAGCTTCGCTAATAGTTCCATCTGACCGAACCCTGCGCATTCGCACTTCAGCATTCTCTCCACCAGTTCTCTCCAGCCAGGTCACAAGGAAATCCCCATTAGACAGTCCGAGTACATCGACTCGGCCTGCAGGGTTCCCGTCATCCAACTGAACTGGTTCCTCAAAGTTCAGACCATCTGCGTTCGCTAATGCAACCTTCACTCGCGGAACGTCCGCAGCCCCAGTAAACCAAGCCACCGCGAGTTGGTCTCCTGCCATCGCGACCGCAGGTCCATTTACAGGACAACCACCGATCTCCCAGCCGTCCTGGTGGACAGAAATCCCTTCTGTCCAAGCACCATCCAAGAATCGTGTGACATAGATGTCTCGAATCTCCTCATCAGTGCGATCCCTGTATACGACCACAGGTCCTGACGGAGTGACCACCGCATCCGTTTGACAGCAATCGCAAACTCGAGCGTCAAGAAGTGTTTCAGGACCAGGTTCGCCCCCAACTTGAATCTGTCGAAAGCGAAGGGTCATCTCACGTGGAGCCGGCTCCCCATCCGTTCCCGAAACGAATTTCCGCCCATCGAGCCAAACGACCCCAATTCCAGAACCGGATTCCATCATACTGACGAACCCGTGTTCTGTCGGAGTACCATCCTCATGCGGAGTCCACGGCTCTGACCACGTTCTACCTCCGTCACCAGACTCAGCAATTCGCACTCCGTAGTCGTAGCCCTCCTCGGATCCACGTTGTAACCAGTGCGCCCATAGGCTACCCTGGGGACCCGGCAGAACTGACGGAAAGTCAGCCCAGTTTACAAAGAAATCATCACCGGAAGCGACTACACCTGGCTTATTCCACTCACCATCTTGAAGCATTGAGAAGCGCAACTCATACATCGACGGGGCTACCTCTTCTAGCCAACTCAGGTAGACCCCGTCCTCAGAAGAGGACAGGAATGGCTCTCCACTTGGACTAGAAGCGGGAGAGAGCATTTCCTCCAGAGAGACAGACAGCACCGGCTTGCCAGCATCCTGGCAAGCAAAGACAACTAGGATCAGGGCCGATCCTAGCAGGGATAGTCGTTTGTTCATTGGAGTGCTCACCACTTGAGAAGTACCGGATCCGTGACCACATAGCAGTGGCAAAGATCTTGTCTTGCTTTTCAGCTTGAGAACCTAAAGAATCTCGGTGGTGAACATCCAGCCAGTCAACGCATGACGAGTTGGTTGTCCGTGGCCGAAGGTTCTGGTGAACACTTCTCTAATCATCTAACGAACCTTTAATTGGTATACTCGGTATGTGAGAGGGCAGCGAACGCACTCGTCCTAGTTGGTAGACTGGGTAGCACCTCAGATGAGGCGGTATATGTTGGGAAAGATGCTCCTATCTAAAATGGCGTTTGAGCGCACCAGAGTAATATGGACACTCGGGCTGGCGACCTTGGTTCTTGCAATCATTCCGCCAACGGCTTCAGCACAATACTTCGGTCGTAACAAGGTGCAGTTTGACGATTTCGATTTCGAGATCCTACGCACAGATCATTTCGACATTCACTACTATCCAGAAGAAACTGAAGCCGTCCTAGATGCCGCAAGAATGGGCGAGCGTTGGTACGAGAGGTTTGCCAGGACCTTCCAGCATGAATTTGAGCGCACCAAACCAATCATCCTATACGCTGACCATCCTGATTTCCAGCAAACAAATACACTTTCGGGGTTCATAGGAGAGGGCACCGGTGGTGTAACTGAATCGCTCAAGAACCGAGTAATCATGCCACTAGCAGGGTCTTATTGGGATACAGACCATGTCCTTGGTCATGAGTTGGTCCACGCATTCCAGTATAACATCGCGCAATCGAGGCGTGGCGGCGGCTTGCAAGGGCTATCCACTCTGCCTCTTTGGTTGATTGAAGGGATGGCCGAGTACCTCTCAGTAGGGCGGGATGATCCACTAACCGCGATGTGGATTCGTGATGCGATTCGACGTGATGATCTGCCGACGATTGAGCAGATGACACGTGAATCAAGGTTCTTCCCGTATCGATTTGGTCAGGCCCTGTGGGCTTATATCGGTGGCATGTACGGGGATGACACGGTGATCTCGATATACCGACGCGCCTTACAGGCTGGCTTCGAAGGGGCAATCGAAGACGTGCTCGGGCTGTCAACAGATACACTTTCGGTAAGATGGAAGGAGAAGGTAGGGGAAGAATATTTCCCGATTATGGAAGGCCGCAGCGCTCCTTTAGATCAAGGAAACTTGCTTCTTGCTCCAAGCACAGGCGCAGGAAGCGTCAACATCCAACCCTCGATAAGTCCAGATGGCCACTATGTAGCTTTCCTTTCCGAAAAAGACATTTTTTCGGTTGACCTCTACATGGCTGATACCAGAACTGGTGAGATCATCAGAAAACTCGCTAGCGCAGAATCGGATCCTCATGTCGAGGCATTACGCTATATCGATTCGTCTGGGACGTGGTCACCAGATTCCGAACAATTTGCATATGTCGTATCCGCAGGTGGCAATAACGAGATAGCTATAGCGGCAACCCGAAACGGTGTCGTACAACGTCGGATCAAGTTTGAGGAAAGCATCGGTGCGGTAAGTAATCCTGCCTGGTCACCGGATGGGCGCTACATAGCATTCTCGGGAGCAGTCGGAGGTGTCACCGATCTTTTTCTTTACGATCTAGAGACTAGTGAGACCATTCAGCTCACCCAAGACAAGTACGCCGACCTGCAACCTTCGTGGTCACCCGATGGACGTACTCTCGCCTTTACGAGCGACAGAGGTGCGGCCACAAATTTCGAGCTGCTCACATACAACAGTTTCCAACTCGCGATGATCGAGGTAGCGACAGGTGAGGTGAGGACAATCCCCGTATTTGGGAATGTGAAGCATATCAACCCGCAATTCGGAGATGACGGTGAAAGCCTCTACTTCATCTCTGACCAAGATGGCTTTAGTGACGTCTATAAGTTGAGCCTTGAGGACGGCCGCATAAGCAGGGTAACCAACCTAGCAACAGGGGTGAGCGGACATACGTATCTGGCACCCGCAATGAGTGTAGCCCCAGCAAGCGACCTGATCGCATATACAGTTTTTGACGAACTCGAATTCCATGTCTATACGAAGGAATTGGATGAGGAGTTCCCTGAAATTTTGGTCGCCGAAAATGCCGAAGATCAACTAGGTCGTAAGCTACCCCCAACGATGCCAGACCGCTTCAGCCGTATCGCGACATACCTGGCTGATGCAGAGACCGGGCTGCTGCCGTCCGATACATGGCCAACCTCAGCGGTCGAACAATATGAGTTGAGCAACGAGTCTGGCCTTACACTCGATTTCGTTGGCCAACCCACTATCGGTGTTGGAACTGACAACTTCGGCAACTACGTGGGTGGAGGTGCCTCAGCATATTTCAGTGATATGCTAGGAGACAGAGTCCTCGGAGCTGCTCTCATGGCGCAGGGCACCTTTAAGGACATTGGTGGAGAAGTATTCTATACAGACTTGAGTAACAGGTGGAACTGGGGTGTGGGCGCTGGAAGGATCCCCTATCAAATGGGCTACTACAGTTTCGGATCTGATGATAAGGGCGATTACTACGGCTTAAACCGCTTCCGGATTTTCACCACTTCTGTGAGTGGCCAACTCGCGTATCCGTTTTCCTCCTCCCAACGCTTCGAAGTCTCTTTGGGTGCCGTCCGCTATAGTTATGACATAGAGCTGGAGAAGTACTATACCAACGCTTTCGGTCAGATTACCGGGTGGGAACGAGAGAGCCTCGATGCTATGACACCTACCCCACTGAATATGGCTCAAGCGTCAGTGGCACTTGTAGGTGACAACTCCATCTTCGGATTTGTGTCACCAGTTCGTGGGGGTCGGTACCGCTTCTCGATTGAGCAAACTCAAGGTACCGCAAGCTTCACAACCGTAGTAGCTGATTGGCGACGCTACTTCGCCCCAACCAAGAACCTCACCGTTGGAGTCCGGACAGTGCACTACGGTCGATATGGCCTCTCGCCTGAAGAGAGCACTTCTGACGGCTTCGGTATGCTTCGGCCTTTATTCCTTGGCTACGAAACATTTATCCGTGGCTACGCCTACGAGAGTTTCAGCGCAAGCGAATGTACTCCCCCAGGTTCAGATCCTGGTGGCTCCTGTATGGCATTCAACCGCCTCCAGGGCCAACAGCTCGCAGTTGCAAACATTGAGCTCAGAATACCGCTGGTCGGCGTCGAGCAGTACGGTTTAATCAATTTCCAGTTTGTGCCTGTCGAGCTCGTGGCATTCGCGGATGCCGGCCTCGCCTGGGACTCGGATAACCCACCGGTACTCGCATTCAGCCGTTCCGGATACGAGCGTGTGCCAGTCTTCTCAACGGGAATTTCCGCGAGGTTTAACGTGCTGGGCTTTCTGATACTCGAGGCATATTACGCTTACCCTTGGCAGCGCCCCCAAAAGAGCTGGCACTGGGGCTTCAATATAGCGCCGGGCTGGTAGTAGTCCCTTCGAGTCGTCCGCTAGAAGATGGACAGATTGATATACTTCGAAGGGTTCTCTTGAAGATCCGCTAGAAATGCTGTTATGCCCTCGGCCGCGCTAGTGAGGCTGTTGTAGAGCTGGTCATCTTGAACAAGTCGTCCGAGAGTCCCCTCACCCCTCTCGATCCGACTTAGGATCGAACGCAGTGATTCAGCTGCATTGTCTAGATTCTCACCAGTGTTCGTGAGCATAGCCATCGCTGAATCTGCCCTGGCGACAGCACGGGCGAGTTCAGGTCCACTCGTAGCATCCTCCAGCCCCTCCGCTGAGCGATTTAGACTTTCAGTGAGTGATCCGAGTGCCTCGCGCTGCTCGCGGACACCATCCCCAAACTCAGTGAGCAAAACCTCAAGTTCATGGGCACTGCCCTGGACTGCATCAATCGTCTCGGCGCTGAGAAGGGTCTCAATCTGGGTCATTACATCTCCGGCTTGGCCGGAAAGTTCTCCCGCAGAATCCAGAAGATCTACCACCTGCATATTTGCGCTTTGAACTGTATCCCAAGCTTCGTAATATTCGGTTGCTCCGCTGGGATCAATGAGAAGCGTACGCCCACCAAACAGGCCAGCGCTACCGAGCCTCGCAAGTGAGCCGACTGGGATCTCCCACTCACCCTCAATCTCTACGGTGATCGTGACTCTCTCACCTCGTATTAGTTCGAAGTCGTGGACACGGCCGATGATAATGCCCTTCATGGAAACTGGGTCACCACCACGGACGCCACCCGCGTCTTCCATCGTAGTCACGAGCATGTACCGCCCTCGGAAGGTCGCAGGATCCGTCATCCAATAGAGGACTGTGACAAAGGACAATAGGCCCACAATCACGAATAGGCCTAGGCGTGCCTGTCTCCCGGTCGCTCTTCGGGGAACAGCCGCCAGTAGCTCTGCATCAGTGGGAGTATCCCGCCCCAATCCCACGTTCTTCTTAGACTCAGACATAGGTATCAGTAACCATATCTAAAGCAGCCTCCGCTGCTGCACGATCTACGAATGCCTGGACCACCGGGTCCGGGCAAGCCCTAAACTCGAGGGGAGTCCCACAAAACCTAAGAATTCCCCCATCCAACATCGCCACTCGATCGCAAATATCCAGACCACCCTCCACATCGTGGGTCACAAGTAGTGACGTTACCTCTAGCTCCTTAGACAATCTCTTGATGAGTCGCTCGACTGCTGCAGTGTTCACTGGATCAAGGCCGGTGGTGGGCTCATCCCACAAGAGGATCTTTGGACCACCAACAATCGCTCTCGCGATCCCTACTCTTTTTTTCATTCCGCCCGAGAGTTCCGAAGGGATCTTCGAGAGCACTTCGGCCGGTTCCAAATTGACAGTCTCTAGCGCTTCCCAAACTCGGCGAGCCCTTTCCGTAGTTGAAAGTCTCTGCAAAGTTTCCTCGGGGAGACCCATCGCTACGTTGTCTAGTACTGTGAGCGAGTCAAATAGAGCCGAGTGCTGGAATACGTATCCAACCTTGCTGCGCAGTTTCAACAGGGCAGCTGGATCACTCTCGTAGACCGAAAGGCCATCAACCTCGACATCTCCTCGGTCTGGAACTATCAACCCAATTGTAGTCTTCAGGAGTACGCTTTTCCCGGTGCCTGAAGGCCCAAAAAGCGCAAACATCTCCCCTGTCTCAACCATCATATCCACACCGGAGAGTACCGGTGCATCAAATGATTTATGGATATCTCGATACGTGATCACAGTCTTGGTATTCCTACTGTAGCATAAGCGGTGGGAACATGGCATCCAGAATCAGTATCGTCAGGATCATGAACATCACCGCTTGGGTCGTGCTAAGGCCAACACCCTCGGCTCCCCCTCGTGTACGAAGACCCATATGGACCGAGATGAGCGGAATTGCTGCTCCAAAGACGATGGACTTGGAGAGTCCATAGACTAAGTCCCAGTTGTGCCAAAATAGACGGGCTCCGTAGATAAATGTTTCATTGCCCAGGCCGATGGTGAGGTTCGCTGCAATCATTCCGGCCGCAATACCAATCACGTCCGCAAAACCGACCAGGAGCGGCAGCGAGATGACCGCTGCAATGAAGCGTGGAGCGGCAAGAATCGCCACCGGATCCCGGCCCAATGACTCGAAGGCATCAATCTGCTCTGAAACAACCATCGTCCCAAGCTCAGCCGTGATACGTGCACCGATTCTCCCTACCAAAACGATAGCTGTCAGCAAAGGGGCCAACTCAAGGATCACGCTCTGCACGACTAGCGTCCCAAGCACATATTGCGGCGAAGACGAGATTAGCTGGTAGCCACCCTGTTGACTCGTAACAATCCCCGCCAAGGATGCTGTCACGAAAACGATGGGCAAACTCTGCACACCCATGATGTAAAGCTGCGTAGTTATGTCACGTCTTGATACTTTGAGCCGAACAATCGCCACGACGATACGCCATGCTAAAAGTCCGAGTTCCCCGGCATGTTCAGCAGTGACACGGGCAACCCTACCGACGGCAGCCAGCCATTGAACAATGGGTGCCGGAAGAGGGAGGGTCGCAGGGTATTCGTGCTTCACCGTCTAAGAAGCTCCAACGTTATGCTACCTATGTCCTTAGGATTGCGGGGCGTAGCAGTCGGGCAAACTTTCGGTTAAAGATACATCAAAATCAACCTATCATAGTTCAAATCATGGCATAATTTATGCGATCTGATGGTTTCAATTGATGTTATAGGGGCTAGAATGGCTTCCTTAACTATCTTGTTGAGATAGATAAGGGCTATTGGTACCTAAACAAATGAACACAGACGACGGAGCGCGGGAGTGATGAATCAACTCAAACGCACTGTGACCTTCTTCATTGCAGCGGTAGTGCTTAGTACTCCGCAATCAGTGACGGGACAGGAACCCGATTATGAAGCACAGGTAGCTGCACTCGTAACGCTCCCTTCCGTGTTACGGGCGCTGGAACTCGTGGAGGAACGGGATGCGAGGACCATGGCAGACTTACTCGAACTCACTGAAATAGCTGCTCCTCCGTTTGACGAAGACCAGCGAGCTGAACGGTTCCTGGAAATGCTGCTCGATCTTGGCGTCGATTCAGCATGGACAGATGCAGAGGGCAATGTACTCGCGCTCAGGCGAGGCACAGGTTCGGGCGAGGTTGTCGCTGTCGCAGGGCATCTCGATACCGTTTTCCCGGAAGGCACCGATGTCACTGTCCGACAAAGAGGTGACACGCTTTTCGCTCCTGGGATAGGAGATGATACCCGTGGTTTAACTGCGGTGCTCGCACTACTTCGTGTTCTAAACGAGGCTGATTTGCAGACGACTGCGGATCTCCTTTTTATTGGCACTGTCGGTGAGGAAGGCCTCGGAGACCTTCGGGGAATGAAGCATCTCTTCCGTGAAGGCGGCCCGAGAATCGACACATTCATCTCGATTGATGGTACTGGACACACCGGCATCACCCATCAGGGACTCGGCTCGCATCGATATCGGGTTACTGTCCGAGGACCTGGCGGGCATTCGTGGGGCGCCTTTGGGCTCCCTAACCCAGCGCATGCACTCGGGCGCGCAATCGACTACTTCGATCTCGCCGCTGACGCGATCACACAGTTTGGACCACGCACGAGTTACAATGTAGGTAGGATAGGAGGAGGGACTTCTGTTAATTCGATCCCATTCGAGGCCTGGATGGAGGTTGATATGCGTTCGGAGAGTCCAGAGAACCTCGAGGCCATCGACGAAGTGTTCCAACGTTCGGTTCGCCGAGCGGTCGAGGAATCCAATACCCAACGCCGTGATGGAGCAGAACTATCGCTCGAAATGGAATTGATCGGTGATCGTCCGTCTGGTGAAATTTCAGAATCCTTACCATTCGTCCAACAGGCTATCGCTGTCAGTCGCCATCTCGGAATCGAACCCTCGCTGGGTAGAGGTTCTACTGACTCGAATATTCCCATCTCCCAAGGGATCCCAGCTATCACTATAGGCGGCGGCGGTCAGGGGAGTGGTGCACACTCACCTGGGGAATGGTTCATCAACCGTGATGGAACCTTAGGTATCCAGAGGGCACTACTGATTCTCCTAGCTCAAGCAGGAACTGGGGTTACAAGCTGAGTCCCGAAGGGGATGAGGGAGCGCTCCAAGGTCGTGTTGCAATTATTACCGGAGCATCATCAGGTATTGGAGAAGCAACTGCCCTGACACTGGCGAGAGCTGGTGCGAGAGTGGCTGTCGCTGCTCGACGGTTGGACCGTCTCGAAGCACTAGTTTCCCAGCTGGGCTCCGAAGGACACTGTGCACTAGCTCATCGCACTGACGTCACTGAATTATCAGATGTAGAAGCATTAGTAGCGGCCACGAATAGAGAATTCGGTCGAATCGATATCTTTGTGAATAATGCTGGAACGATGCCCGCTTCACCGATAATCGACCGGCGTATATCCGACTGGAAGCGCATGGTGGACGTCAATGTGAATGGAGTTCTCCACGGTATCGGAGCCGTATTGCCGACCATGCTCGGACAGGGATCTGGCCATATCGTGATGATTGGGTCGATCGCAGGCCGGAGACCTTTCCCCGGTGGAACCGTATACGCAGCGACAAAATTTGCCGTCAGAGCACTTTCATGGGGCTTGCATCTGGAACTTGGTGCTGCTCACGGAATCCGAGTCACTGATATTCAACCAGGACAGGTGGCTACTGAACTCTATGAAAGTGTCCCGGAGGGGGCCTATAAAGATGCCTGGGATAAAGCCTGGGAGGGCAAACGAAAGCTCAAGCCTCAGGATATCGCCGACACAGTTCTCTTTGCTGTTACTTCACCCGAACATATGGCAATAAGTGAGTTGCTCGTGCGACCGCTCGATCAACCAAACTGACTCCCAATCACCCCGACAGACAGATCAGCTCGCCTCAAGTTGAGACATCCGCCGGAGTCTCAACCATCTTCTCTCCCCTAAAGGAAAGGTGAAAGAAACCTGTCTTCCTATCCAGAAATCACAGTTCAGTTAGCGGCACCGTAATAGATGCCGTTGAACAGGAACCCGAAGGTACCATGAGGCTGTGCCCGGAACGTGATCTTGGGCCCGAATATAAAGAGTTTGCCCTCACCGTAGTCCGCCTCTATAGCTCCGACCCCACCCACTAGGTATTGCTCACCCCAAGCCCAGCCACTTCTAAGCGGTTCCTCAGTGTCATACCAACCGATTGTTCGGATCCGCTGCGGATCCGCGCCAGCTGACAGTCTAAACGTTGGACTATGGCTGAAGAGCACGTTAGCTCTTTCCCCAAATCCGTGTGTGAGCGGGCTCACATGTTCAACTTTCATATCGAGTACGGATCCTGGAGTGAAGTATTTTTCACGGCTAAGCGGCACTCCATTTTCAACCAAGTGATTTGAAATCGGAAGCCCAGCGTGCGTCGCAAGGCTCGTAGAGGTCCCGATCGTGACCGCTGCCCCTCCACCTCGCACATAATCAAGGATTCTTGGCACAGTCTGATCGATGGTCACCTGGCCTACACGACCTCTAAATTCTTCCGGTATTGTGGCAGGATCCGGGCCTCCTCCTCGTCCCCCTCGTCCACCACCTGCACCTGCTGGGATCGCTCCATCTTCAAACACAAGTACGTCATACTCGTTTAAGTCAGCGCTATCAAAATCAGGGGGATACAGCACGTCGAAATCGAACTCAAAATCCTCGAGAATCATACGCGTCCATCCGGATGGCATCGAGCCACCATATTGATCCCACAATCCGATTCGTACCGGGCTCAATTCCATTGAATTTCCTGCTGGTGGGCTCGCCACTCCTAAGAAATCTAGTCCTTTCTCTTCGGCAAGCTGTTCGATACTTGATCGATCAATTTCGAGATAGAAAGCACCCGCACTGAAGGTTTGCCCCTCGGCAACTATGTCATCCACGTACCAGCGGGCACTCCCACCCGCAGCGAGCACTCGGTTGACTGCGATGAATGCATCATTGATGTGGTCGACTAGATACCCAGTTGCGTTCTCCTGGCCCGCAATCATGCCAACAGGTGGTGTCGAAATGATTTCATCAATTACTTCAAAAGGCCCATCAAAGCCCTCTAAGATGCGATCAAAATCAACACCCATCTGCCAAGCCAGCGTCCAACCTGTGTTGTCATATGGAGCAGTAGGCGGTGCGCCGGGATATGGGAAATCGTTCGGGTGTTCCTGTTTTTCAAACATATCGAGCACATGCGGCCGAAACGCTTGTGCCGCTTTCACGACATATGAGCCTGCCGGGTAAGACTTCCCATCAACCATGAAATTAGCCGTCGCCCTATGAACATCTACTCCGTTATATAGAAGCGTATTGACAAACTTCGTCGCCGTCAGAAAATCCCGTTGTTCAGAGGAAATGACAAAACCTCGAGGGTCGCGGTCTTCAGGGTTACGCAGAATGCGCTCCCAGTCATCTCTCGTACCGCGCTCGATCGTCTCAGCAGCAGCATCAATTTCAAACGGGTACGTAGTCCAAGTGTCGACCCTGCCGCGTTCGATTGAGTTCGTACCCATCCGCCAAATATTGTAGAGAAGATGGTCTGAGTTCCGTGAGGCGTAATCGAGAACAGCCCAGTTCGCGGTCTGTGAGTACTCAATCGACTGACGAAAATGCCAGGTTCCCGGCTCGACCGGTAACGGCAGGTCACCGTGAGGCATCTGGCGATCAGGGATGAACGGGATCTCGATCGGAGTCGGGTGACCAATCGTTTCCGTCAGCAGACCGATCATGTTTTTGAAGTATGGAGTGGTTCGAAGACCTCCGTTCCACCACGTCGAGTAAGATGACCCTGATCTCATTGTGGTGCCGCCCTTCCCTTCTAAAACGAATCGTTGATGCATAGCAGATCCAACCTGATCCAGTCCCGTCATGATAAGTGGATCCAGATAGTGGTTCGGAGGATCACGGAATGGTGGGGCGAACATGACGGTGCCCGCAGGTCCAGTCTGATGATGGTTGTAGACGATCTGAGGGTACCAAACCCGATATACCGAGGTGTTCATATTTTGTGACTCTGCAAGCGCAGCCATGTAAAAGTCGCGGTTATTGTCGTGCCCGGCATACTTGTTATAGAGGACAGGTACCCCCGCAGTAGAACGCTCTAGCTCGTCCTCATGTCTCATATACCAATTGGAGACGAGTGACTGTCCATCCGGGTTCGCGTGGGTAGCCAGCAAAATGACGTCATCAAGAATACGGAGTGTCTCAGTATCACTATTGGCATTCATCCGATAGACGAGTTCGGTGAGTTGGTGTGCACCGAGTACCTCGGTAGCATGTAGTCCCCCATCAATCCAAACGATCGCCTTGCCTTCTTCGGCTAATTCCAGGGCTTCAGAAGGACTGACTTCCTCAGCCTTCGCCATCCTGCGGGAAATCTCCCGATAGCGGTCTATGTTCCGATGGTTGTCTGGAGAGGTGATAATCGCCTGGATATGAGGCCGGCCTTCCTCAGTGAATCCGAGCGTATCTAAAACCATCCGATCAGATTCACCAGCTAACTTGATCCAGTACTCATGCAACTGCTCATAATTGATTAGTTCGTAGTCAGTTCCTATCTCGAAACCAAATTGCTCTTCAGGGGAGGTGACTTGATTTTGCGTGCAAGCAGTACCCGCGAGAATAATACTCATGGCGATCATTGAGACTGAGAATGACATGCGCTCGTTCATACGGGTTACACCCTTCCTGAGGTTTTTCATGAGTTTTCCTGAACCTGATTCTCTTGCCGGCTTGGGGTAACGTCAACAAATGTGCATGTTGAAGTCTCGGTCTTGCACAACACCAGGGTAATGATGATGAAGAGATATAGCCGATATTTGCTTGTCTTGAACTTTTTCTTTTTTCTTCCAATCGGGCTTACAAGCCAAGAAAGTGGATTGCGATTGGTGGCAGAGCCGAATGTGATCTCGCTCGAAGTTGGCGGCTCTACATCACTGACCGTAAGGGTGTTTGATGCTTCCGGGGCCTTAGTTGATGTTCCCATCCGTTACGCAGCGCCCCGGCAGGCTATACGTGTACGGAATGGTGTGGTTCAGGCATTCAGCGCTGGAAATTTTGAGATCGTAGCCACAGCAGCACTTCCAGCTGGTGTTCTTGGGGAGATACCCATACTACGGATACCCGTCAGTATCTCCTGGCCGGGGATCAATACAATCAATCTCAACCCATCCGCACCAATGCTCTTCGTCGGGACAACCCTAACCCATCACCCTAGCGCTTTCCATGCAGACGGAACCAGGCGCCCGGCGCCTGTGTTCACATGGACCACCTCTGATCCAACGGTCGCATCAGTCGATGCATACGGAGCGATAACCGGACATTCAGAGGGAACGGTGACTCTAACAGCATCAATCGAAGGAGCTTCTAGAGAGACCTCACACACGGTAAGGTCATTCCCAGCTACTGAACTCTTGATTGAAGGAGGAAGTGACGAAGCACGAACAGGAGATGTGCTCGGTTTCTCTGCCACCGGCCTAGGACCAGAAGGAAGGATTGAAGACCTGCCAGTGACGTGGGCATACACTTTTATACCCGATGATTCAATAAGGGCACCCGGTTCCGCAGCAATCATGAATGAGGGCTCGTTCGTGGCCGAAGTTCCTGGGCGCTATACAATTCTCGCGCTATCAGGCTCCCTTACCAGCCGTAAGACAGTATTGGTACACGGCCGTGAAATCGTTCAACCGATTGAGTTGCAAGGGCAAGGTGCGGTCCGAAATTCCCACACATCGGACCTCTGGGTATTTGAGGGACTTGATGGAAAGGACTACGCGATTACCGGCACTTGGTCGGCCGCGGGCTGGGCGTACTTCTGGGATGTCACCGACCCGACCAACATGTTCGCAACAGATTCAATCCAGATCGACGCACGAACAGTAAACGATGTGAAAGCTCCACCGAGCGGTCGTTATGCTGCGCTCTCCCGCGAGGGAGCTTCTAACCGAAGTAATGGCGTGGTGATCTTGGATATGGCAAACCCAGCTCACCCCATTATCGCTTCAACGTTTGAGACACACGGCGTCACTGGTGGCGTTCACAATATGTTTGCGACCGAAGATTACCTTTTCGCACTTGCCGGAGGAGACAAGTACGTAATCATCGATATCCGCGATCTATATAATCCGATGTATGTGAGTGAGTACAACCACCCAAACAGCCGTGTGCATGATGTCTGGGTGCACGATGGAATTGCGTATTCCTCAGAATGGGAAAATGGTGTCGTTGTCGTTGATGTCGGGAATGGAAAATGGGGGGGCACGATAGAAGATCCCGTATTCGTAACCAATATCCCGTATCCGGTGGGTGCTACCCACGCAGCTTTTCCATACCACCAGGAGTCAACCGGAAAATTCTACTTGTTTCTTGGAGACGAGATGAGTGGTGGTGGAAATGAGCCCTGGGCGGGACTGGGAAGCGACAACCGTCCCTACAACACTGACACTGCTGAAGGAGGTGTACAGGGGCGCATGAGAGGCTACCTCCACATCATTGATTTCACAGACCCTGAGAACCCGCTCGATGTGGCACGTTACGAGATTCCAGAGTCTGGGACACACAACCTGTGGATCGAAGATGACGTGCTTTACCAAGCACACTACAAGGGTGGTCTGCGCGTGGTAGATATATCTGGTGAGCTAATGGGGAATCTCGCACACCAGGGGCGGGAAATCGCAGTCTATAAACCTCAGGATCCTGGCGGATTTCTCAGTAACCAGGTAAGCGTTTGGGGCGCCCAACCTCATAAAGGTCATATCTTTTTCTCTGATATGAATTCAGGGCTTTGGGCTGCGAAGTTGTCTCCGAGAAGCAGACCTATCAGCTGAACTAGATTTCCGACCCGCTCGTACTTTGTGGCTAAATACTTTGGGGTATCAGTAGTCGACTGGTCTCAGATAGAACTCTCCAATCGCGCTTGATGAAAGCACTGCAACGGTAGGGAGTTCCCGTTTCCAGTGTGTTCCCTGGAGGCGTTTCGACACAAGTTCAACTTCGTCTTCCTTGAACCCACCCCTAACAAGTTCCTCAACACTGTAGCCAGAAACCAAACCGAAAAGGATCGGGTCTGCTGCATGATACGATACGCCGATCTCGTCTTCATCAGTAACGCCCTTCACGAGATCAGCTGTAGCTGGTTTCTCGATAATCACCTCTGAGATACCCAAGTGTTGAGCGAGAGCCCAAACTTGCGTCTTAAAAAGATCACCCAAGGGATTGATCGGCGGAGAGTCATCAGCATGCCAAGTAAAGTATCCAAGCAACCTCTCACTCTTATTTCCAGTACCGAGAGGAAGTGCATCAAGCCTTGCCGATTGATCGAAGAGTATTATTGAGCGCAACCGAGCCATGAGATTTCCCTTGCGAAGAGGCGATATCTCTGGTTCGTACTCTTTCACGTATAGGTCTATAGGATCCGAGATCTCAATGGTCCGAGCGTGAGCTTGGGTCATATCAAGGACGAGGGCTGCATGTTCAAGACTCTCTTGACTTGATGTTCTGTACGGAAGACAGAACCCATAAACGTTTTCAGGACCTAAAGCTTTACATGCTAAGGCGAGCGATACAGCTGAATCGACTCCGCCACTAACACCCACAACTACTCTTTCGAATCCTCTTCGTCTGCGGACTTCGTCCCGAATGAACTCGATCAGAGTTTTTTCGACTAAATCCAGGTCAAGGTTGAGTTCTGCCTTATGGATTATTTCCAAATCCTTATCCGATACGGGGCCCTCACCTACCAGTCCCTCGCCAACCACCTCTTGAGCTTCATTCTCCAATGGTGCATGTGAGTCCCCAAGAACCGCATGAGGCCGTGTTGACTCAAGGGATCTCTGAAGGTGGGGCAGCATTTGTTCGAGGTCGGCGAGAAGAGGAGAAGCCATCCGTGACCGGTTAATTGATCCCGCATCAAGCGAGGCCAATGTGACAGATTCCTCTAGAAGAGGACCTCGCGCTAAGAAGTTCCCATCCGGTCCAACTGCGATGGATCCCCCAAAAAACAGCTTGCCCCCCTCAGAGCCGACGAGTTGAGCCACAATCACAAAAATCCCGTGCTCAAGTGCAGCTCCCGAGGCGATCTGTTCCCATCGCTCCAAGTTCCGAGAACGGCCACCTGAGGGTGAGAAGTCTCGTGCAAGAGAGGCACTAGGCACTACCAGAAGTTCTGCGCCACCAAGGGCTAGAATGGCGGCAGGCAGAGAATGCCACATATCCTCACAAATGAGCATCCCTATCCGACCAAATCTTGTTTCAAAAGCCTGGACGTCCGTGCCTGGCTCAACGAAACGTGCTTCATCGAAGACTCCGTACGTTGGTAAAAACATCTTGCGGTGAACATGTCTTGCCTTCCATCTGCCCTCACGAGCTTCTAAGTACACGGCACTGTTGTAGAGCCGGCGGCGCCAGCGTTCGTAAAAGCCAATCACCACGTCTGGGCTTCTGTCGGGCGGGGAACCCATTAGTCCGATGAGTTCTTCGGTAGTTACGGCGGACTCAGCGACACCTCCTTCTAGGAAGTACCCACTGAGTGAAGTCTCCGGAAAAACGATAAGATCCGTCGAGCTAGACTGACTTGCGATCGTGCGTTGAATAGCCTCCACGTTTGCTGAAACTTCAGCTTTCGTGGGCTTGAACTGAACAAGTGCCACCCTCAGTGGGGGGCGGACCTCGGAATTGCTCATGGGCCGTGTGGTTATTTTAAGTCGTCCACTCACAGCGCCAACCCTTTCGGGAAGGACAAAGTAAAGGTATCCGTTCCCGTCCGCTTGTTGCAGGGACGGGATACCAAGCCTGGAATATTACTCAGGGAACGCCATTTCTTGTAAGGGTGTTTAAAGGTTATTGAACCCGACATGCTGCCGCAGAGGGCGCGCTCAATGATACATCGCATAGCTATACTGACATTGATCCTGGTTCTGACAAGAACCTCCGCACAAGCTCAGAACACGCGAATTCCACCAGATTCAAGGACACAGGACAACACCCCACAGCTTGCAATTCTTGATAGTGCAGTATCGGCCATAACCCAAATGCACATGGATCAGTTCAGTGACTCCATACTTTGGGAAGCAGCAATCGATGGGTTGATCAATGCACTTCAGGACCCTTACGCAGAACTCTTTACCCCTGTCGAATCTGAAGCATGGGAAGAAGAGACTACGGGTAATTATTCTGGAATCGGCCTACAGATTACTCAGTTGAATGAGAGGATTACGGTTACAGCCGTCTTCCGTAGTACTCCAGCGAACCAAGCAGGAATTCAAGTCGGTGACGCTATCGTCGGAGTGAACGAGCACGACGCCTCATCATGGACTACTGGAATGGCGGCAGACTCGATCAGAGGCCCTGTCGGCACCGACGTTCTCGTCAAAATCAAGCGGGAGGGTTTTGACGAGCCAATCGCATTTGATATCGAGAGGGCTCAAGTACACCGTCCCGCAGTCCATTTCGGCACACTAGAAAATGGACTTGGATACGTCGTTCTGGACCGTGTCGCACGTAACGCAGCAAGTGAAATGAACGACGTATTGCTTAATATGGACTCAGCTGAGGGCTTGATCATCGACCTGCGGAGAAATCCCGGGGGGTTCCTCGACGAATCCTTGATGCTGGCAGATCTATTCTTGAAACCTGGTTCGAAGCTTGCCAGCACTGTCCAGAGGGCACCTGGCGGCCTCGCAAGTGAGACCACCGCAGATTCCTGGGATGATCGCTGGCCTCAATTGGTTCCGGATCTACCGATTATCGTCCTCGTTGATGAGTTCACGGCCTCGGGAGCGGAGATCTTAGCTGGTGCACTTCAGGATTACGATCGTGGCCTAGTCCTCGGTGCTCGCACATTCGGTAAAGGCGTTGTTCAAACTGTAATGCCGCTGCCCTTCAACCGGCGCCTGCGTTTCACGACCGGCTCATGGTTGACACCCTTGGGACGCTCCCTCCAGAGAGTCAGAGATGCCCAAGGGCGCCCCGTTGAAGAAGATCTCGACACGCTTCCCCGGGTAACGACTCCTATGGGTCGCACGCTTATCAACGGTGGCGGGATTTTCCCAGATCTTGAAATCGAAAACGATACTTTGAAAACGATGGAACGCGAACTGATCGCAAGTGCAAATGAAGCGCGTGTTCTTCTGGGGCTCCGGCTTGCGGAATTCGGATTCGAAGTCGCAACAACACTTCTCGAAGAGGGCGAGAAACCAAGCCTCCCTGAAGGGCAGTTTGAAAGATTCCTGGCACAGCTCGAAGAAGAGGGGCTGCCAGGAGAATTGCTCTCAGATGAAGACGTGCGCTCATACCTCCACTGGCAGGCCCGTATCAATATCGCTCAACGCATGGACGATGTTGGCTCAGAGGCGGACTTCCGTAAGGAGCGAGATCGAGTCCTGGCGGAAGCGATCCAGCTTCTGATGACTTCGGACGGGCAAACGGGATTATTTCAGAAATTGGATGAAAGAGCGTCTGGAGTAGGTAACCAGGGGGCGGAAAGCTAGACCACACTGAGGTCAGTACTGGTTAAGTAAGAGACCTATCCTTTCGGTTAGGTCTCTTACTTTAGTTGAGCTTCTTTCTCGTCAGACACGTATTGAGTGCTCTAGGCACGAGGATGGTATTTCCCGTGAATCTGACGCAGGTATTCGCGATCTACGTGCGTATAAATCTGAGTACTTGAAATATCCACATGACCGAGTAGCTCTTGGACAGCAGCCAAGTCAGCCCCACCCTCCAACAAATGCGTCGCGAAAGTGTGTCGCAACGTATGCGGCGAGACACTTTTGTTTATGTCTGCTCGGCGTCCCGAATCCCTGACCAGTTTCCAGACTGATTCTCGCGTGAGTGGACGCCCTCGAGCGTTGAGATACACATGTCCTCTACCTTCCGTTTGGTCGAGTTTTGGGCGGAGTTCGCGAAGATATCTTTTTAGAGTTAGCAAGGCTGGTACTCCGACAGGCACAATCCGCTCTTTGCCACCTTTCCCGAATACTGTGATGAAAGAATCATCTAAATCCAATCCAGATATCAGTAGCCCCACAAGCTCTGACACGCGGACACCTGAAGCATAGAGCAACTCAAGGATTGACCGGTCACGCCAGTAGAGGGACTTCTGCGGATTCGGAGCATCCAGTAGCCGCTGTGTTTCCTCTTTGGTCAAGAACTCGGGTAACCGAGCTCCAATTCTTGGACTTTCCAGACGCTCTGTCGGATCAATTGATAACCAACCTTCCGCAAGTAAGAAACGGAAAAAAGTGCGAACTGCCGACTGTGCCCGCCTTATCGATGATGGTGCGAGCCCAACTTCGTGGAGAGAGAATATCCACGTTCTCAGAACCGTCGGGGTCACATGGCTTGGATCGGTGATACCTTGCCGGGCTAGGAACTCTATGCAGTTCTCCAAGTCATGCTGGTAAGCAGAAAGGGTTCGCTTGGAGAGACCTCGCTCGAAAATCAGATAGTCCTGGAACTGTTCTAGCCTAAAAGCCCTAATGGGTTCCTCAATAGACCTGTTAGCGTTGAGTTCATTCATCGGGTTCGTTGTTCTTAGTTCGCCACCACCAGCGAATCACCACTAGAAGTACCAGTACTGCAATCGCTGCTAGTACGCTGCTGGTCCGGGTTAGAAGTAGGCTCAATGCTTCAAGATTATGACCAGTCAAGGCTCCCAACCAAATCAGTGTCCCGTACCAAATGGCGGACGCAGCTGCAAGGGGTACTGCTACAGGTCCAACCGGCTGTTGCGTTATCCCAGCGAAGATGGGGACCACTGCTCGTAGTCCAGGCAGGAACCGAGTCCAAAAAATTGCCCAAATTCCCCACCGTTCATAAAAACGTGTCATGCGATCCATCTGGTGATCTTTTAGTACTCGTTGTCCCCAGCCCCGCATGAAAAAGGGCCTTCCATGAGTATATCCTAGTCGATACATCACAAGCGCCGATCCTACATTTAGTGACCAGGTAACAGCGAAGATCAATCGAACATCCAGAGGCCCGAACGCTGAGAGAAACCCACCGAGTGCGACAAAGGTGTCAGCCGGAACTGCTGGGATCACATTCTCGACCGCAGCGCCAATTCCCAATCCAACGTAGAGGAGGCCCACAGGGATTCGGTCCATCAAAGACAGGAGCTCTGCCACTAGCAACTACCTCCATACGCCCGCAAAGGGTCGGATCAGGGAGCCCCGCTTCCTTTTCCTATACTACCTGAGTCCGGAAAATTCGAGGACCGATCAATTAATGCTACAGAGTGCACAGCCAAACCTTCACCCGATCCTATCCAACCTAATCCTTCGTTTGACTTTCCCTTAATCGAGACACGGTCTGAGGTGAGCTGCAAAACCTCCCCAAATCGCTTCTTCATCGCGTCTAGATGGGGAGCGATTTGCGGTTTTTCACAGATCACAGTCACATCAATATTAACCACGCTGAAACCCTTGTACTCTAGGATTTGCCTGGTTCGTTCAAGCAAGTCCATCGAATCAGCTCCCTTCCAGGTCTCATCATCCGGCGGAAAGTGACTGCCGATGTTACCCATGGCAGCTGCACCCAACATTGCGTCGATCACAGCATGGGTAATCGCGTCTCCATCAGAGTGACCTGACAACCCGGGATGGCCCGGGATATGTACCCCGCCAAGCACGAGCCTGCGACTCTCTTCGAAGCAATGGGAATCGTAGCCAGTTCCAACTCTCATTGAATACTCTCTAGAATTGCGATTGCTAGTCGCCATGATAAGCCACAACCGTCAATCAGTCCCACCTCCGGATCGCGAGACAAACATTGTGTCCTCCGAAACCGAACGAATTGGAGAGCGCAAGTCGAATCGGGCGCTCAATTACTCCGCCATGCGCGTACTCAAGGTCGCACTCTGGATCAGGTGCCTGGAAATTGATGGTCGGAGGAATTTTTCCGGTCCTACAGACTAAGATTGAAACGATCGTTTCAAGCGCACCCGTAGCTCCGAGCAGATGCCCAGTCATCGACTTGGTGGATCCGACGACAACCTCATATGCCCGCTCCCCTAGTACTGCTTTGATCGCAGCTGTCTCTATAGCATCAGCCATCGTCGAGGTGCCATGAGCGTTAACGTAGTCGACATCGTCTGGAGTGGCGCCTGCCTTGTCTAGGGCCATCTGCATAGCGTACTGAGCTCCGTAACCGTCAGGCGGCGGCGCGGTAATGTGGTAGGCGTCAGCTGAGAGTCCATAGCCAACGAGTTCTGCCATAATCTCTGCACCCCGAGCCTCTGCACATTCAAGCGCCTCCAGCACGACAGCACCCGCACCCTCCCCCATCACGAAGCCATCTCGCTCTGCCGAGAATGGACGGCTAGCACCTCCAGGATCTTCATTTCTAGTTGACAAGGCTTTCATGGAGGAAAACCCGGCATATGTCATAGGGGTTATTGTTGCTTCACCTCCACCCGCAATCATCATGTCCGCATCACCATGCTGGATATGTCGCATGGCATTCCCAATCGCATGCGCCGATGATGCGCATGCTGAAACGGTAGCATAGTTGGGACCCTGAAGATTCCAACGCATGGATATATAGCCTGCTGAGATATCCGGGATGAACATGGGTATGAAGAATGGGCTGACTCTTTTAGGACCCTGCTCAATCAACTTCCTATGTTGCTCTTCAAATGTGGATATCCCTCCGATACCGCTGCCGAAGATGACACCGAAGCGAGTTGGTTCTACGCCGTCAGGAGGTCCATTCAGTCCTGCGGACGCGAGTGCCTGTGCAGATGCAGCAACAGAGAACTGTGACACGCGATCATGACGCTTGACCTCCCTCGGCTCAAGGTATTCGAGAGGGTCGAACCCCTTAACTTCACATGCGATACGCGAGGCAAAGTCATCGGTAGCATCGAACAGCGTGACAGGTCCCCCGCCACTTTTGCCTGCTAGCATGCTCGCCCAGCAGGATTCCACATCATTACCTACAGGTGAAACCAAGCCAGCGCCAGTGACTACTACGCGACGCAGACCCCCTTCTTTCCTATTCCCATTCAGCATTTTACGTAAGTGGTTGTGCGGCCTCAGCTCTCGCTCTGCTTGTTTAGATATCTTACCGCGTCACCCACAGTTTTCATCTTCTCGGCGTCCTCGTCAGGGATGTCCAGCTTGAATTCTTCTTCGAACGCCATGACAAGCTCAACCGTGTCGAGGGAATCAGCGCCAAGATCCTCAACGAACGAAGCATCATCAGTGACTTTCTCTGGCTCTACACCCAGCTCGTTAATGATGATCTCACGCACTCGTGCCTCGATCGACTCGCTCATGTAGCCTCCGTTTATTCGTCTACAGGAAGAAAGGGCCCAATGCCCTATCCCATAACCATACCGCCATCGACCGCTAAGACTTGCCCAGTAATGTAGCAAGCTGCGGGGCTCACGAGAAACAGTGCGACACCTGCGATATCATTAGGCTCTCCCAATCTTGCCAGCGGAATCTGGCTCTGGAGCGCCCCAATCTGATCTTCTGTAAGTGCATCAGTCATGTCGGTACGGATAAATCCGGGAGCAATTGCGTTACAGCGCACCCCGCGTGGTGCTAATTCCCTTGCAACACTCTTCGTAAACCCTATCACCCCTGCCTTGGAAGCAGCGTAGTTGGCTTGACCCGCATTACCCATCAGCCCAACCACTGAGGCAATGTTGAGGATTACTCCCCTCCTCTGCTTGAGCATTCCCCTGCCAACCGCACGGGTCAGATTAAAGGTTCCCTTTAGGTTGACCTCTATAACATCATCGAACTCTTCATCCTTCATACGTAACAAGAGGTTATCTCTGGTAATCCCAGCATTGTTAACGAGAATATCGATGGTCCCCAGATTTTCCTGCACTTGCTTGACTATTCCGGTAGCACTCTCTCGGTCTGCGACATTACCCTGGTGCCCTGAATGGCCTTCACCTGGAAGCGAACCAGCAGCCGCTGTAGCACCCTCACCATCCAAGTCCATAATTGCGACGCGAGCCCCTGCGTACGCGAATGCTTCTGAGATCGCGCGCCCAATACCTCTAGAACCTCCTGTAACCAGCGCAACCTTCCCTTTCAGATCTGGTCCACTTAACACTTCATTCATTGAATGCCTCCACGTCATTGGGCTCACCCACAGTATGACAAGGGATGCCCTTAGCGTTCTTGCGATTTAACCCACACAGAACTCCGCCTGGACCCAGTTCGATGAAATGCCCGACCCCTGCGTCGAGCATCGTAGTGATAGAATCTCTCCAACGTACTGGTGACGTCAGTTGCTGTACGAGTAGTCTATGAGCTTCCTTGGCGGAATTAACGAAGTCTGCAGTGACATTTGAGACCACTGGAAATTTTGGATCTCGCATTTCAATGCTATCCAACCGGTCACCGAGTCCCTTCGCAGCCGACTCCATCAGAGGTGAGTGGAAAGCTCCAGACACCTTGAGTTTCAAAACCCTCTTAGCACCGGCTTCGCGAGCCAACATGATACCTTCATCAACTCCTGATATATCTCCACTTACCACAACCTGACCGAGTGAATTAAAGTTAGCAGGCACACATGTTCCAGTAGTAACACGGGCGCAAATATCAGCTACCACTTTATCGCTAAGACCAAGAATCGCTGCCATGGTCCCTGGTGTTCGAGTACCAGATGCATGCATCAACTCACCCCTTAGGCGCACTATCTTCAAAGCATCAGAGAAGGAGAAGGTTCCGGCAGCCACATGAGCACTGAACTCACCAAGCGAGTGGCCCGCAGAAAATGTGACTCTACCCAGACGCTCTTCTATCACGCGCAAAACTGCAATTGAATGAGCAAGGATGGCCGGTTGTGCATTCTCTGTAACTGTCAGCACGTCCTCTGGTCCATCCACCATCAGTTTTGAAAGTCTGAATCCAAGAACTTCATCTGCCAGTGCAAGCGTTTCGGCAGCAATTGGTTCCATTTCGGCTAAGGCTTTAGCCATTCCAACATATTGTGACCCCTGTCCAGGGAAGATTAAAGCAATTGACATAGAGATCTGGCTACCAGCGCAGTACCATGGCTCCCCAAGTCAGCCCAGATCCAAAGGCTACTGTGAGTACGTTTGATCCAGGAGCGATCAATCCCTCTTCGTGGGCTTCATCAAGTGCGACAGGGACCGTTGCAGAACTCATATTTCCATACCTGTTCACGTTGACAAACACTTTTTCCATCGGCAAGCCCGCATATTTTGCCGTGGCCTCGATAATTCTGATATTTGCTTGATGAGGTATAAGTAGCTGTACATCGTCCGCCACGAGACCTGCATTCTGCAGAGCTATGTTACACGAGTCTGCCATGCAACGAACAGCATGCTTGAATACCTCCCGACCCTCCATCCGGATAAGATGGCTTTTCTCATCAAGAACCTGTTGGCTAAACGGCACCGCAGACCCGCCACCGGGACGATATAAGAGGTCAGCAAGATCTCCATTGGAACCCAAATGGGAGGAGAGAATTCCCCTATCAGATCCGTTTGCCGGTCGCAGTACCACCGCGCCGGCGCCATCCCCGAATAGCACACTTGTAGAGCGGTCCTCCCAATCTAAAATCGAACTCATTTTCTCAGTCGCTATTACTAGAGCCACCTCAGCCCGACCGGCTGCTACATAGCATTCAGCGACACTCATCGCGTAAATAAATCCGGTACAGGCAGCAATCACGTCAAAAGCAACTGCATTCGAGCACCCGAGCAAAGCTTGCGTGTCACAGGCTGTTGAAGGGAAAAAGCGATCGGGTGTAGCTGTCGCTAGAATAATGACATCAACCTCGCCCGGCTCAACTCCAGCCTGCTCCATCGCTTTGCGAGCCGCAGCTGCACCCATGTAGGCCGTACCCATATCAGGAGGTGCTATCCGTCGCTCCCGGATACCCGTACGGGTTTGAATCCACTCGTCTGAAGTATCTAAGCGTTCCGCTAGATCATCGTTTGTTAGGATGTCGTCTGGTAGAAACCGACCGGTTCCAGTGATTTCTACCAGTGGACTGGGTTTCTTCATGAGACCCCTTCGGGTGCACTACTTATTGATCTGGATAAACGGTTCGCAGTTTGCGCCACCATATCAGAACGCACTGCTTGGGCGGCTACTCTGATAGCATTCCTAATGGCTTTTGCTGATGAACCGCCATGGCAAATGACCGAAACACCTCCAACACCTAGAAGTGGCGCCCCTCCAGTCTCTGAATAATCCAGAATCCGGAATATACGATCGAAGTCCAGAGAGTTCTCAGTCAAAGCACCTAGTTCCGTTTTTATTAAACCGACAATGAACTGAGCGACTGACTCGTAGAATTTCAATAACACGTTGCCAACAAACCCATCACAAACGACAACATCACAGACACCCTCAATTATATCCCGGCCTTCGACATTCCCGACAAAATTTAGACTATCTTCTCTGTTCAGCACCTCATAGGCGGCCGCACTCAGCTCGTCACCCTTACCCGGTTCCTTCCCAATATTTAGCAGGGCAATCCGAGGTTTAGTGCGCCCCATTATCTCCCGAGCATATATGTTTCCAAGGTGTGCGAACTGTACCAGATGCTGGGGCTTACAGTCGACGTTAGCTCCCGCATCAACGAGCAGACACTGCTCTTCTGCTGTTGGTAGCAAGGTACCTATTGCGGGACGGTCCACCCCTGGTAAAGGTCTGAGTTTGAAAAGTGATGTGGCCATTACAGCGCCGGTAGAACCAGCACTCACAAACGCATCAGCGTCTCGTTTCCTCTGAAGCTCGAGACCCACTACAATCGAAGAATTGGGTTTCGTACGGATTACTGACGCAGGGGAATCATCCGCCTGAACGCGGTCAGGCGCGTGATGGACTGAAATGCGATTGGGCACCATTTCGTGTCTTGCCAGCTCTGCGTCGATCACCTCTCGATCGCCGACAAGTATCAACTCGACATCGGGCTCGTGCTCACGCAGAGCTTCAATAGCCCCAGCTACCTCAGTTCGCGGGGCGTCATCCGTGCCCATCGCATCAAGAACGATGCGCATGGGGATTACCTAACTCAGTACAGGCGGCAAGATCAAATCTGATCTAGGCCGACTTCAAGGACCGATTCGCCTCTATAATTTCCGCAATTGGGACAAACCCTATGAGGTACCTTTAAATCTCCACATTTCGGGCAGGTGTTAACACTCACATGTTCTGCCTTGAAGTGTGTTCGGCGCTTCCGTTTACGCTGTTTCGACGTCCGCTTCTTGGGAACGGCCATATGACCTACTCACTTTTCTTTGAGAACCCTCAGTGCCTCCCACCGAGGATCAGTGTGATCCTCAGTACAATTGCACTTCTGCTTGTTTCTGTTAATCCCGCAGCGAGAGCAAAGGCCCTCACAGTCAGACCTACAAATCACATACGGATCTACCGCAAAAACAACCTCTTCACGAACTGCATTACTCAAATCAATTTCAGTGCCTTGTCCGTAAAGGTGAACCCCCTCATCCTCTTCCGCACTCTCTTCGTCAGCGGAAACAAACACCAGTGTGAGTTCGTGTTCCATCGAACTCCCCACTGGCTTAAGACAACGCTTACATTCCTGTTTTAGCCTCCCGTTGAGGCAACCCCTAACTACAATCTCTCTGGAACCGGCTAGAGAAGCGGTGAGTTTTACTTCAACCGGACTATCCCACTCAACACCACTCCCCTCCCAAAGGGCGGAAGCAGCCGGTAACCGAGCATTCAATTCAACAGACCCTTCTCGGTCAAGGCGAGCAAGATCAAGCCTGAGCATGGTCACAAAAGCTAGTTCCAGAGCAAGAAATGTCTAGACTGATAACACACCTAACTACTGATGCTTAACCAATACGTTAGCACTCATTTGGAGAAAAAAAGAAGCCAATTTCAACCTGAGCATTTTCGTCGGAATCAGACGCATGAATCGCATTTCTGCCCTTAGATTCAGCATAGAGATTCCTCACCGTTCCTTCGGCAGCTTCCGCGGGATCCGTCGCCCCAATCACTCCCCTCAATTTTTCTACAGCCGCGTCTGCTTCAAGCACCATAGGCATTACCGGACCGGATGTCATGAAGTCGACTAGCCCTTTATAGAACGGCTTTCCCTCGTGAACTGAGTAGAAATCTCCAGCTTGTTCGCGATTGAGTACCGCGAGTCTGATTGCCTTGATACTAAATCCACTATTCTCCAGGTGAGCGATGATCTTCCCGGCATTACCCGAGCCAACCGCATCTGGTTTGATAATCGCCAACGTCTGATCCATGAACTATTCTCTTAGTTAGTAAAACTGAACTAGGCGAGCCTGCTCTGTAGCAGGCCAACGATATCAGCCGTCCGTTCCGCAACAGATATTCCATTTTCATTGAACACTCTAATTTTTTCCTTAGCAGTACCTGACGATCCGCTGATAATTGCCCCCGCATGTCCCATTCTCCGACCTGGAGGAGCTGTCTGTCCCGCTATGAAACCGACGACGGGCTTGGACATGCTCTCTTTAACATAAACGGCTGCTTCCTGCTCATCCGTTCCCCCAATCTCGCCAATCATGACCACAGCGGTTGTCTCAGAATCTGCCTCAAAAGCCTTTAGACAATCGATGAAATTCGTACCGATGAGAGGATCTCCCCCAATTCCAACACACGTTGTTTGACCTAATCCAGCAGTCGTTAACTGGAAAATAGCCTCATAGGTAAGCGTGCCTGATCGTGAGACGACGCCGATGGGTCCTTCTGCTACAATCTGACCGGGCAGTATCCCGACCTTTGATTTTCCAGGTGAGATAAGTCCCGGACAATTAGGTCCCAGAACACGCACACCTCGATCTCTTGCGAAGGCATGAGCCCTCGCCATATCTAGAACGGGTACTCCTTCAGTAATCGCGACAATTAGCTTTACACCCGCCTCCGCCGCCTCCAGTATCGCCCCCGCAGCAAATCTTGGCGGCACGTAAATAACTGAAGTATTCGCCCCCGTCTCGCTGACAGCCTCATCCATTCCATTGAAGATGGGCACGTTAGTCCCTTTGGGTCCCTCAAAGGTTTGTGAACCCTTCCCGGGGGTCACACCTCCCACAACTCTGGTTCCGTATGCCATCATTTCGCGAGTGTGGAATGAGCCGTCTCGCCCAGTTATCCCCTGGACCAGAACCTTTGTGTCAGAGTTAATGAAGATCGCCACTACGCAGTCCCCGCTAACTCTACGGCCTTCTTCACCACCTCATCCATCGATGTGTAGGCGGAGAGACCAGCATCTTCAAGGATCTCTAGAGCACGATCCTCATTTGTACCCGTAAGCCGAATAACAATCGGTAACTCAATGTCAATTTTCTCAATTGCTTCGATGATGCCGTTAGCCACGTCGTCACAGCGAGTGATCCCGCCAAAGATGTTAAAGAGAATGACCTTAACATTAGGATCAGATGTGATGATCTCCAGGGCAGCTACAACCTTATCCGGGTTGGAAGAACCACCAATGTCGAGGAAGTTCGCGGGTTTACCACGGTAGTACTTCACGAGATCCATCGTAGCCATGGCTAGCCCGGCACCGTTCACACAGCAACCGACCTCCCCATCAAGCTTTACGTAAGAGAGTCCTGCTTCACGCGCCTTTGTCTCTGAAGGCGGCTCCGAGGAGGTATCCCTCATCTCTGCTATGTCAGGTCGCCTGAAAAGCTCACTATCATCGATGCTCATCTTCGCGTCGATCGCTTTCATTTCCCCAGCAGGCGTAGTGATCAAAGGATTGATCTCAGCCAGCTTGGCACCTGAGCTTACAAAGGCATCATAAAGTTGTGCGATGATCTTCCTAGCCTGATCCACAAGATTTGGATCCTTATATAAGAAGCTAGCCAACCAATAGGCCTGGTGTGGGAGCATCCCGTAACGTGGATCAACGCTAAGCTTTCGGATCGCGCTCGGATTAGTACGGGCTACTTCCTCGATATCGATGCCCCCTTCCGCCGAGACCATGAATGTAGCCGCCTGTGCCTTGCGATCTAGAAGAACACCAACGTAAGCCTCCGTATCAATGTCCTCAGCAGGGGTGATCAAAACTTTATCAACTGGAAGACCATTGATATCCATACCGAGAATTTCTGATGCGTAATCCCTCGCCTCTTTGGGGTGTTCTGCCAACTTCACGCCCCCAGCTTTCCCCCTACCACCCGAATGGACCTGAGCCTTGATAACTACTGTCCCACCATATTCCTCAGCTGCTACCTCAGCCTCCTCTGGAGTGCTCACAACTCGACCCGGTGGGACAGGGATACCGACAGACCGGAAGCGTTCCTTCGCCTGATATTCGTGTATATCCATAAGTTATGTGCTTGTTGTGCAAAGGGCGCCGAAGCTACCGAAGGTTAGTAGGCCGATCAACGCTGGAGTCCCTCTCCTAGAGGTAATTTCAGCGAGGGTCTCTATTCAGCTGTTCCAAAAGTAAGCGCAGTTCTTCAAGAGCTTCTCCAAAGCCACTCCAATCTCCCTCCTGAGCACGGGCTTCAGCCCTTTCCAGTAAATCAAGTGCGTCCGTAGACCAAGAGAGATCTCTAGCCGAAGGACTCCTTTCTGCAGATTGTTCCGCCTCAATGGACAACTCTTCAGGGATTACAAACCCTGCTAGTTCGCTGATCGCCCCAGAGAGTTGCTCAGTCATGACCACTCGTCGACCATCACTTACAACGAAACGCCGTAGTTCCGGGATCGCGTCTGCTTCGGCCGCCAAGAAGACAGGTTCCATATACAATATCTGGTTCCCAACGGGTATCACATGAAGATGTCCGGTCCAGACATCACTGCCACCCGTGCGCCATAAAGAGAACTGTTGTGATATCTCAGGATCTTGCTCAACCAGTGCTTCAATTTGCCGAGGGCCGGATATCTGATCTGCAACAGGAACATCAAATAGTACTAGGTCTGGAACTCCGTCCTGGTCCGTGCCGGCTCCCAAGATCGCCGTAAGATTCTGTCGGCCGGCAGGCACGAACACCGTCGTCAAGTGAAAACGTGGCTCGTCTTCTCCTGGAAGCTTATAGATTCCGTATTCAGGCTGATATGGTACCGGGTTCGTACCCTCAGCCAGTTCCTGGGGTGAAGCCCATACATCCTGTTGGCCGTGGAATATGGGCGCTGTTTCCTGGTGATACTGGAGAAGTACACGGCCTTGAAGGTTAAGGAATTCCCTAGAATACCGCAGGTGCTTTCGTGCCTCTTCTGGCATCTCAGTAATGGGCCTAAAGAGCCCCGGAAACGCGAGTTGATAAGCATCTAAGATTGGGTCATCAACCGGTATACGATAAAACATCACATCCCCCGTCACTCCATCCACAAGCACCTTTACTGAATTCCGCACGTACGTTAGATCGGGACCGAATGCCCCGAGATACTGCGTTGATGAGAGCGGAAAAGTCCGGCTTCCAATGAAGCCCTCAGTCATCCACATAACCCTTCCATTCGCAACTATAGGATAGGGTTGTTCAGGAATGAGAAGGAACGGAGCGATCGCCCGAATCCGGTCCGCCACTCGGCGACGGTAGATGAAATTACTCTCACTATTCAGTTCTGACGAAAACAACAGGTTCCAATCCCGGAAGCGCCAAGCAAGCAGTCCTTTACGGACACCGGACCCCAATTCAATCCCCTTTGGGAAATCCACTCCTGGTACACCAAGTGTCCCGTCAGGAGCTTGGAACTGCTCAGCACTTGGACTTACAACGGCATAATCCTGGGTTCGTGTACCGAAGAATACTTGTGAGAACTCAAGATCAAGTCCCTCAAGAGGCGAGGCGCCGGCGGCGGCGTCAGGGGGAATTCCTGAGATCAGCATAGGAGGTCGACCCTCAGGAGTACGTGTAGATGCTAAACTTGCTACCGCCCCCATCCCTTCGACATATCTCTCACGCAAAATGCGGTTTTGCCAATTTGGATCTTGGATCCCGAGCGGTTCAATCTCCCGAACCGCCAACGCAACCGGGACAGGGCCCGCGGGGCCATCATATCGATCAATCGCAACAGTTCGGAAATCGTAGTAGGGGAAACGCGCTTCAAGCTCCCTGTACGTTGTTAATAGAGCATCCGAGCTCCAGACCGGTAGTCCAGAAAATTGCTGAGCTGCACTGACCCAATCGATGGCTGAATCGACTTCGTACTCGAACGACTTCCGTTCTAGCTCAGCTAACCCGAACCCATATCGTGTGTATTCAAGATTGTATTCTATATAAGGCGTTTCGCTCTCAAGTTCGTTTGGTTCAACCCGGAATCTTTGAATAAACCCAGGATACACTTGGCCAATTAGAACTACTCCTAGCCCAGCCATAACTAACGAGACGACCAGAGGCGCAATCAGCTTCTTTTTAGCACTCCACAGTACCCCGATAGCTGACAAGCTGCAGATAACTGTGAGGGTCTGAAGAGCGGGTATCCGAGCTTGTTCATCGGTATAACCAAGAATCCCACTGACTCCAGAAGTGCCATTCAAAAGAAGCGCATAGCGCTCGAACCAAAACCGGACACCCATAAGCACCAGGAAGAACGCCAGTAGTATGGCCAAGTGAATACGAGCACGATCCTCCGCGTAAAATTTTCCCCTACTCCACCGAATCGCTCCAGTCGCTGCATATCCCACAGTAACAATTGAAAGCACAAGGAAATTGAGGATAAGGGCAAACATGAGAAAGCCGAGTAGAACCGGGAACCAGAAGACGTAGAAACTGACATCATGAGCAAGAATCGGATCTGTCATGCCCCACGGACTCGCATTACTCAGGAGAAGTACCTGGAGGCCTAGATTGTTTGGAACCCCAGCACCAAACCACAGCGCAAGAAGAGCTGAGATACCTAGGACACCCATGAGAACAAAGCTGCGGGGGATCTGCTCTGAGATCTCTAGATTTCCAAAACGACGCTTGATCTGGATCCCTGCTAGCTTAGCTGCAACTACTCTCAGGTTTAGGAATACGAGCCAACCGACTCCAATACCCACACCAATGCGTACGCCCCACTCCCACACGACCCTTTTCCAGAAAACGCTGCTGTAACCCACTTGCGTATGCCACATAATTTCTACGTAGGCGTTCGCACCGAGGCTGCAAAGAGTCGCAAGTGCACCCACTGCGAGGACGAGCACAATAAGAAATGAGCTGCCACGAAGCGCAGAGAGAAGTGAGTTCGTACTAGGAGTAGGTGACATGTTCAGCGTTGGTTGTTCAAGTGAAAGGCACACCAGCCTGCGTGAGCCACTCGGCAATTTCAGTTCGAATCTCCATAAGACGGCTTTCGGATCGAGCTTCAAAGCGAGCCACGATCACTGGTTGTGTATTAGAGGCCCGCAACAGCGCCCAGCCATCCCCAAATAAGATGCGAACCCCATCTACACTGATCACATCATATTTTTCCTTGAAGTAGACTAAAGCTTCGGATACAACGGTCCACTTCTGATCCTCAGTGACATCTATACGGATCTCCGGTGTCGATCTGTATTCCGGGAAATCCGAGACTATCTCTGATAGTGTGCGTCCAGAACGACTGATGATCTCTATCAGCCGACATGCATCATATAGCGCGTCATCAAAACCAAGATAGTCATCCGCAATCATGATGTGACCAGATAGTTCTCCTGCTAAGAGAGCTCCGGTTTCTCTCATTTTATTCTTGATTAAGGAGTGCCCCGTTTGCCACATGATGGGCTCTCCACCAGCCTTCTCAAATAGTTCTGGGAGCACCTGGCTGCACTTAACATCGAAGATAAGCTTTTGACCCGGACCCCTCTTTTTCAGCAAATCAAGACCGAACAAGAGGAGGAGAATATCACCCCTGATGATCCGACCTTGATCATCGATAGCACCGATCCGGTCCGCATCACCATCGAAAGCTACTCCAAGGTCATGATTGCCTGATTCAACACTACGAATTAGGTCGATGAGATTATCATCAACTGTCGGATCAGGATGGTGATTCGGGAAAGTGGGGTCAGATTCACAAAAGAGCGGTGTCACTTCCACCCCAATCGCCTCTAGCAATCGAACAGCCAGGATTGACCCGGTACCATTCCCACAGTCAACGGCTACCCTCATCGGTCGCCCCAAATTAAACCGACCAGCTATATCATCCACATAACGGTCAAGTACCGTAACCCGTTCGTACCCTCCTGAGCCGCTACTGAAGTTTGATGCCTGAATGGAACGTAGAAGATCTTGGATAGCATCTCCGTAGAGCGAGCTACCACCATGAGTCATCTTGACTCCGTTCCATTCGGGCGGATTGTGCGAACCCGTAATCTGGACTCCTGCATCCGCACCGAGCATCACTTCCGACCAGTACAGCACCGGAGTCGGGACGGTGCCAACATCAACTACATCTACACCTGCAGAACGGATGCCTACGATCAGACCTTCGGCTAGAGACGGTGAGGTAAGCCGATTATCGTAACCAACTACAACTGTGGGTGACCGCGAGCTACTGCCTAGGTGCACACGTGATCCAAAAGCTCGACCGACCGCTTTGGTGACCTCAGGATCTAAATCCTCTCCGACAATACCCCGGATGTCGTATTGTCTGAAAATATGCGATTTCATTAGGGGGCTTGGCCTAGCAGGCCACCCCCAAAAGTTCCGAGTCCCTCAATACTCGCCCTCGCGAACTCTAGGGCTCCGCTCGGGAGTATGCCGATGTACAGAATGAGACCTACGCTCACTAGTAACGCGAAGCGCATAGGAAGGGGTACAGTGATACGGTCATATTGACCTGTAACTTCTGGATTTTTCATCCACATGACCCAGGCAATACGTAGATAATACCAGTAGGATACCACCGTGGTGAGCACAAGAATAACCGACAGAGTCCAGAGGTCCGATTCTGCGGCACCCAACAAGAGATAAATCTTCCCCATGAACCCACCCGTACCTGGGAACCCGGCCAGGGATAGCAGGAAGACTGTGAGCAAAACACCGAGCAGCGGCTGGGACCAGCCAAGGCCCACGTAATCATCAATGTACAGTCGCTCTTCAGAGTGGTGAGAGACACTCATAACGATCGCGAATGCGCCAATGTTCATGAGTGTGTAGACAAGAAGGTAGAAGAGCATCCCAGCAGCTGCGGTCTCGTTCGCTGCAGCAATTGCGACAAGCAGATATCCGGCGTGCGCAATGCTTGAATACGCGAGCATGCGCTTGATGTTCGTCTGCACCAAGGCGATGAGGTTCGCTCCGACCATTGTGATTGCTGCAAGCCACCACAAGATCGGATACCAAAGTGCATATATGGAGTGGTCGCCGAAGCCAACCATGAAGACTCTAAGGAATGCGACGAATCCAGCAGCCTTGACCGCCGCTGACATCCAAGCGGTAACCGGGGCTGGAGCACCCTCGTAAACGTCAGGAGTCCACATATGGAATGGGATGGCCGATACCTTGAATGCAAAGCCAATAGTCAACAGAGCAATAGCAGCAGAGAGAAGGCTACGAGAGCCTTCTCCACTCGATATAATTTCCCCTATAACCGCTACATTTGTGCTCCCGGTAGCTCCATAAACCAGCGCAATCCCATAGAGTAGAAATCCGGTAGAAAAAGCCCCCAGGAGGAAGTATTTCAATCCGGCTTCTGCAGATTTTCTGTCTCGCCTATTGAAAGCCGTTAAAGCATACACTGCGATCGACATCACTTCGAGGCCAAGAAAAACTACGATTAGGTCACGCGCACCAGCCATGAACATCATGCCAGCAGTTGCGAAAAGAATCAGGGCGTAGAACTCACCAGCCTGAAGCCGCTGTCTGTACACGTAAGCGAACGAAATCAGGATTCCCAACACCGCTGCTAGTAAGAAAATCCAGTTGGAGAAAAGTCGGAATCGGTCCACGGCGATCATCGAGTTCACACCAACTTCTGTGACGCCATAGAGCCACGCATTAGCTACAGCCGCCGCAAGAAGGCTTAAGAGTGCTAACCATCCCAGATCGTCAGACCTCCCAGGCTCGAGTTCACCTTCTACTGCCAAATGAGCCTCTCTGTACTTCCCAGTGACACCCACTACCAGAATGACCATCCCGGAAACACACAAAATGATCTCTGGAAGGAGAGCCCATACATAGTGAAGCTGTCTGCTAAAATCGATGATCATTTCTATTCTTGACCACCGTCGACGACTTGAGGCTCATTTGCCTCATCTTCGACTCTAGCTTGATCCTCAAGAGTCGCTTCATCTAACCGCTCAAGAACCACCTGAACGCTGGGTTCCATCCGGTCCAGTAAGGGTGTCGGATTCCATCCTATCCAGATCATGAGCGCGCAAAGAGGCACGAGGATCACGAGCTCACGTTTGGATAGATCCTCGATTTCCCTGTTCTCCTGCTTGTCCAGCGGATTAAAGAAGACCCGCTGGACCATCGGGAGCATGTAGTAAGCCGCAAAAATTACCCCAAGTGTAGCTATCAATGTCAAAACTTTATGGGTTTCGAAAGCCCCGAGCAGAGCGAGGAATTCTCCAATGAAACCACTCGTACCCGGTACCCCGATCGATGTAAGAGCAGTGATGACGAACGCTGTCGCAAACCATGGTGCAACCCTAGCGATCCCTCCGAATTCTTGGATCTCCCGGGTATGGCGGCGCTCATAAAGCATGCCTAACAACAGAAAGAGTGCACCAGTACTGATCCCATGCGAGATCATGACGATAAGCCCACCCTGCAGGCCATTTAAATTCAGTGCAAAAACTCCTAAGACAACGAAGCCCATGTGAGCAACTGAAGTATAAGCAACGAGCTTCTTGGCATCGGACTGTACTGCAGCTACGCAGGCTGTGTAGATAATTCCAATCACAGCGAGAACCAGCATTGTAGTAACAACCACCGGGTGTTGAGCAGCAATCGGGAAAAGTGGGAGCAGAAACCGCAGAAAACCGTATGTGCCCATCTTGAGCAGTACAGCAGCTAGGATAACAGAACCAGGTGTCGGAGCTTCTACGTGAGCGTCAGGAAGCCATGTGTGAAACGGGAATACCGGAATTTTTACCGAAAATGCAAGAGCGAAGGCACCAAAGAGCCAGAGTTGTTCCGTACCACTCAGAGGTACTTGAAGAAGATTACTGTACGCGAATGTCGGAGCACCTATGAACATTTTCGCGCGATATACGAGGTACAGAATTCCCACGAGCATCAGAAGGGATCCTAGTGCCGTGTATAAGAAGAACTTAATCGCAGCATAGATGCGTCGTGTACCACCCCAGATACCGATGATGAAATACATCGGTACCAGCGTGAGTTCAAAGAAGACATAGAACAGGAAGAGGTCTGTAGCCAAGAAAACTCCAACAACACTCGCCTGAAGGATCAGCATCAGAGCGTAGAAGGGGCGTTGTCTATCTTGGATGTAGTTGAAGGATGCGAGGATTGAGATCGAAGCACTGAACGTTGTCAGCATCACCATGAAAAGGCTGATGCCGTCTATCCCTAGGGAGTAGCTCACACCCCAGGACTCAATCCAGGGAGTCGCGCTTTCCATCTGCATCCCACCCACTGTGGGATCGAATGCCCACCAAAGCCCAAGGCTGAGGATAAGAACAACGGCTGACCACCAGAATGCCACATGTTTCACGCGTTGCTCATCAGCCCACAGCACAGGTATGATGCCAAGAATTGGCATCCAGATAAGCGTGTGGAGCACCCAGCCAGAGTAGCCGACGAAGTCGAGTAAGGCCGTCATCAAAAGACTGACACACCTAGAATGATGAGTGCTCCAATCGTTAATACAAAAGCATACATGTTTACTGTTCCAGTCTGAAACATGCTCACGACGAAGCCGAGAGCCCGAGCAACCCAACCGACACCGTTGACTACTCCATCAATGACTTTGGCATCGATCACCTTCCAGCAGAAGCGAGAGCTCTTTATCAGGGGTTGGACGATTAGGCGGTCGTAAATTTCATCGACGTACCACTTGTTATACAGGACCTTGGAAAGACCACTAAGCTCGGTATCTTCCGCCGGCACCTTCACGTTCTGCCGTCTTAAGAATTGGAAGGATGCCAGCACCGTCACGAGCGCAAGCGTTGTTGATACCAATGCCCAGGTAACTTCTCCTCCCCCGAATGGTGCCTGTTCTGCGACCTCGCCGAGATTGAGTTCCTGAATATGGTGAGCTTGTTCCGTTATCGGTTCAAGCCAATCGTGGAGCCACTCTCCGGTCAGGGGGCCAAGCCCCATAAAAGTCTCACGAAGTGCTTCTGGCACATTGATCCAGCCAGCCACCACCGAGAAGAGCGCTAGGGCTATAAGCGGTATCCACATTACTGGCGGAGATTCACGCAGGTGCTTCACTTCTTCGACACCCGTACGACTCGCGCCGTGAAAAGTCATGACCATCATCCGGGTCATGTAAAACGCAGTTAAGATCGCTGCTACCAAAGCGATAACCCAATATACCTGGTAAAGCATAGGGTACGGTGCCTTAGCGGCTCCCCCGAAAGCCGCAGTCTGCCAAATAATCTCATCCTTCGAGAAAAAACCAGCAAAAGGCCAAATGCCTGAGATCGCGAAAGTGGCAACCCACATGGTGCCCCAGGTGATAGGCATGAAGGCCCTTAACCCTCCCATGTTCCGCATATCCTGCGGGTCTTTATGGTTGTTCGTTCGGTGCAAAGAGTGATGCATCGAATGAATCACTGCACCGGCGCCGAGGAATAGGAGGGCCTTGAAGAAGGCATGGGTCATAAGGTGGAAAATTCCTGCAGCGTAGGCACCAACACCTACACCGACGAACATGTATCCAAGCTGTGATACGGTGGAATAAGCCAGAACTTTCTTGATGTCATTCTGCTTGAGAGCAATCGTGGCCGCGAACAAGGCAGTAAGGACCCCTACCCCAGCAACGGTAGCGCTAGCAATCGGTGACAGAGCATAGAGCACGGACGACCGAGCAACGAGATACACACCCGCGGTGACCATCGTGGCGGCATGGATCAGAGCTGAGACGGGTGTCGGGCCCGCCATAGCATCCGGGAGCCACACATAAAGGGGAATTTGTGCGCTCTTACCAGCGGCACCCAGAAACAGGAAAAGGGTAACGGCCGTCACCAACCCATTTCCGTATTCCAAGTCGGCTGCCTGGGAGAATAACGGAACGAAGTCCAGGGTACCGAACATTCCGAATAGCAGAAACATCGCAATCAGGAAACCAAAATCCCCTATTCGGTTGACGATAAACGCCTTCTTACCAGCATCCGATTTCTCACGATCACTAAACCAGAAGCCGATCAGCAGATATGAGCAGAGCCCCACACCCTCCCACCCGACGAACATGAGCGGATAGCTCGCACCCATGACTAGTACGAGCATGAAGAAGATGAATAAATTCAGGTAAGAGAAGTACCGAGGGTATCCAGCGTCGTCACGCATGTAGCCAACGCTAAATAGGTGTATCAAGAAGCCAACACCCGTTACGATCATAGTCATCAAAATGGACAGTTGATCGAGTTGGATTGCCGCCTCAACCGTGAACGCACCAGTTGCTATCCACGTCCAGTACTCAATGACGTGAGGATCATGTAGCTCAACGCTGAGCATCCGTGCGAAGTTCACGGATGCGATAAGGAATGCCACAAGCATCACACCGGGGGCCACATAGCTAGGTAGCGTATGTGTCGCGGGTAAATGATCGGCCTCGCCTAGGTCCAGTTCACCACCTAATCGCACCGCACTCGCAGAAGCCTGAGCATGTCTTAAAGCCAGCGCACCATTGATAAGAAAGCCGATCAGTGGAAGCAGAATGATGAGGCCAGGAAAGAACGGCTGAAACTGTGTTGCGGTCTCAACCGTTTCCTGTATGCCAACGCCAAGAGCGTTGTACATCGGACCTACCACCTCAGGAGTTTGAAATTGTCCACGTTAACCGTTTCATAGTGGCGGAAGACTGAGATGATGATTGCCAAGCCAACCGCAGCCTCCGCCGCCGCCACTGTCATCACAAAGAATACGAATACTTGGCCGTCGATCCCCATGAGACGGGAGAAGGCTATAAACGCTAGATTTACTGCGTTGAGCTGGAGTTCAATGCAGAGAAACATGATGATCGCGTTCCTGCGTACGAGGACACCGAACGTTCCAAGCACAAAGATCATCGCGCTGAGTACAAGTGCTTCAGTAATCACTGGCCACCCTTTTTAGCGAGCACAAGGGCACCCACAATCGCTACCAGAAGAAGGACTCCGGTAATCTCAAAAGGTACGACATACGTGGTGTACAGCGGCTGCGCGATCGCCCCAACAGCACCGTGCTGTGCAAGAGCTGCATCGATCGCTCGACCACCCGCTGTCGGCTCAGTGATTGCGTTCTCACCAAATTGTCGTACTAGGACCCCTGCCATTAATCCAATAATCACAAACGATAGTAGGGAGAATGCACCCCCCTTCAGATCCCGCTGATAGTCGTGGCCGAGGTTGAGAAGCATGATTACAAATAGGAAAAGAACCATGATCGCACCCGCATAGACAATCACCTGGATTGCTGCTAGAAAGTGCGCTTCGAGTAGGACGAAAATACAGGCCAGGCTTGCCAGGGTGGCCACCATGTAGAGAAGGCTCCCTACGGGACTCTTCGCCCATACAACGCCGAGAGCACCCCCGAGGGCAACCGCAGCGAAAACATAGAACAGAACCTCGATCATGGCTGGGTTACTCTGAGCTAGGATCGGACGGATCCCAAAGCAGCGTCGTAGGGTGATCCTGCTCCATCAAACGATCTAGGTCATACACGAACCGGCTCCGAGTGTACTCGGCATTCTCAAAATGCTGTCCTACATGGATTGCTTCGACCGGGCAAACCTCCTGGCACATTCCACAGAAAATGCACCGGAACTCATCGATCTCGTACACAATTGGATAACGATTTCCCTGATCGTCCTCACCACCTACCAGGCGGATACAATTGGCAGGACAGACCGTGGGACACAGGCCACAGGCTACACATTTGGGTCGTCCATCAGCGTGCACTTCCATACGGTGTGTACCACGCCACCGAGGACTCAGGTCGGTCGGTTCTTCCGGGTACTGTTGGGTAACCTTCGATGGGTTCACTAAGTGTCTGAAAGTTAGGGCCATCCCGCTTAGAGCTGCCCTCAAGTACGATGTGTCTTCCGGCTCCGGCCGGTTCATAACCTTTACTGAGATCGCCATACTTACGTACCTCTAGTCCCCCGCAGTAGCGGGCTGAGAGATGCCTGTAATCGATATTTTTTGCCGACTCTGGCCCGCAGCGCCGATAATCGTTCGCCCGCGATCCAGGAAAAATATGAATCCCACAGTCGCGACCCCACTGACAGCGGTCAAAGCAAGTCCGTAGGAAAATCCCCAACGAATTCCCACTTCGTCGAGCACAAGAATCGTACCACCTATTAACATCGCATAAGCAAGCGCTGTCGGGAGCATAACTTTCCAGCCTAACGCCATGACCTGGTCATAGCGGAACCGCGGAAGAGTCCACCGGATCCAGATATACAGAAGCATGAAGAACGATGTCTTGATTGCAAAACCACCAAATGTGAGAACTGTTTTCCACCAAGCCGGATTCGCTAGGACTATGACTCCATCCTGAGTAAATCCCCTGATGAGTTGCCCCTCATGCCAGAATGCGTCATCCCAGGTACCGGGAAGGTCCCAACCACCAAGGAAGAGAGTCGCCATAAGCGCAGAGGCCGTCACCATGTGGCCAAACTCGGAAATCATAAAAGCCGAAAACTTCATAGCTGAGTACTCGGTGTGATAACCAGTCACAAGTTCCGACTCAGCCTCTGGCATGTCGAATGGAAGTCGGTTGGTTTCCGCAAACGCTGAGATCACAAAAAGAATGAAGGCAAGTGAAAGCGGGAACGCGAACCACATACCGAGCTGCTGCTGCTGCCAAACCACTTCGGTCAATGTGACATTACCCGACATCATGAGTACGGTGATGAGGGAGAGTCCTAGAGCAACTTCATAACTCACCATTTGCGCGGAAGCCCTCAGTCCTCCGAGAAAAGCATACTTGTTATTAGAGGCCCAGCCACCCAGTACCACGCCGTAAACGGCGAGTGAGCTGAAGGCCAGTACATATAGTATCCCAATCGGAACATCAGCTATGATCATGTCGACAATGCCTGCGGGAGTTGGCAGCGGGGCAGCAATCGGGATCACGGCGAATGTCATGAGAGAAGGAACCAGAACGAATATTGGTGCCAAGACGAAAAAAGCCTTAGAAGCCGTGGCGGGCAGCGTTTCCTCCTTAAGGAGGTTCTTTATTCCATCGGCCACTGGTTGAAGCAAGCCGAATGGCCCGACCCGATTAGGACCTCGGCGGTCCTGAATCCAAGCTGATACCCTTCGTTCCGCGAGAGTGCTATACGCGACTACTAAAACTAAGACCCCAAAGATGATCGTGACTTTGAGGGACATGGCAATGAGCGCCCAAGGACCCGAGATCGGCTGGAGAGACTCCATCAGTTCAGCTCTCCGAAAGCACGTAGGTTTCGTTCACAACCGCTCCCCGGATCCCTATGTCCTGGTAGGTAAGCCCGGCGAATGCCTCAACTCGGCGCGCAAGACCCGAAAATGCATCAGCCGCACTACGCGGAGCATCCCCATTGTTCAATTCCGCTGCGAGTGCACCCAAAATCAGCCAAGCGGGCCTAGCCATGCTAGACGGCTCTAGCGCAGGGGAAAATCGCTGTACCCGGCGCGCTATATTCGTAAAACTCCCTTCCTGTTCTGCGAAGGTAGTCAACGGAAATACGAAGTGAGCATTCGATGCTGCGGGACTCTGTTGATCACCGAGATACACAAACAACCCAGCCTCTTGCCCGAAATCTTCCGCCTGATCGGAGAGTTCATCTCCCATGATGATAACGATACCATCATGCTTAGCGATGTCCTCAAGACCGCCGGCAGCTTGGTCATCTCCGACCCGTGTGAACCCAATTAACTCAGCACCATTAGTGTTTGGTGCGAGGTCTTTCCGCCGTGCGAGCGTTGGAAAGCCCTTGAGGACAACCTCTTCTTCTACGCGGACCGAACGATAGACCATATCCCCACCTCCGAGCGTACCTACCAGTTCCGCCAGAGTACCAAGGTCTTCGTTCGACGCGAAGGGTGTAGCTACCGCCTTGACCCGCCCTTCCCCCATAACACCAACATGCTGAAGCAACTGCTCTAGAGCATCTCTCCATCTCATAGGCCCAGCAGCCCCGTCCAGAGTGCGGACCAAAGGATCTTCTAATCGGATACCTCGGTTCATCCATCCGTGGTTGTGGCGACCGTAGTCACACATCCACCAACCATTGACCTCAAGATTTTCCCGGGGCTTGATGCGCTGAATCAAGTTGTCTCGTGTATGAAGTTCTATGTTACAACCCTGTGAACAGCTAGGACAAATTGAGGGGGTGTGCTCAAGATCCCAAGCCCGAGCTTTATAAAGAAATTCCTTCGATACCAACGCTCCCACCGGACAAATATCAATGATATTTCCATGCCAGTGTGTTCCCTCTAAGCCTTCTTCAAAAAAGGTGTCGATCACGGACCTATTACCGCGCTCGACCACAGTGAGCCGCTCGTCCTGCTCCACCTCGTTCATAAAGCGCACACAACGTGTGCACATAACGCACCGATCTCCGTAGAAAAGAACGTCTCCTCCAAAGTCGTCTCTTCCGAACACGCGCTTCGGCTCTTCCGAGCGCCCATGCGCCCTGCCCTCGGCATGAACGTAATCCTGCAGGTCACACTCTCCCGACATATCGCAGATCGGGCAGTCTAATGGATGATTTACTAGATAGAACTCGAGCACTCCCTCGCGATTCCCAACTGCTTGCTTTGACTCAGTGTGTACTATCTGGTCTTCCGTCACTGCCGTCACGCACGATGGCATAGACTTTGGAGCACCCTCAACCTCTACGAGGCAGAGACGGCACATCGCCGGTGATGACATGCCCGGGTGATAACAGTAGTGTGGGACCTGCTTCCCAATCTTCTTAGCAGCCTCAAGAATTGTCGTACCACGAGGGACACTGACTTCCTGGCCATCGATGGTGAGCGTGACAAGTTCTGCCATTAGACAGCTCCAGCCTGATCACCACGTCGGATGAGTTCGAGATAGTCATCTCTGAACTTGTTTATAGACGATTGGACCGGTGCTGCTATGGAGTCCGAGAGCACACAAATCGTTGTGCCGACCATCTGCTCTGTCATCTCCATCAGTGTGTCTAAGTCTTCCTCGGTCCCTTGGCCTTTTTCAATTCGGCGGAGAATTCTTGCCGTCCATGCTGAGCCTTCCCGGCATGGTGTGCACTGTCCGCAGGATTCATGTGCATAGAAGTCAACCATGCGACGAATCTGTTTCACGATGTCTGCCTTGTGGTCCATTACGATGACGGAAGCACATCCAAGCATCGTGCCTACTTCTACACACCCTTCGTAGTCTAGCTCACAATTACGAGCATCTTCCGCGTTAATCAACGGAACGGAAGAACCCCCTGGAATTACAGCCTTAAGGCGATTTCCGTCCCGTATACCACCACAGACATTCTCTATCAAGTCAATGAGTGGGAAGCCTAGCGGAAGTTCATAATTACCCGGCTTGCGTACGTGGCCACTTACACAGAAAAGCTTAGTCCCAGGCGATTTCTCAGTGCCCCATTGTCGGTACCACTCACCACCGTTCAGGACAATGTGCGGTACTGTCGCAAGCGTCTCGACATTATTGATTGTCGAAGGCATACCAAAGACACCCACAGCGGCAGGAAACGGAGGCTTAATCCGAGGCTCTCCGCGGTCACCCTCGAGCGAGCTCATCAAACCGGTCTCTTCTCCGCAGATGTAGGCCCCGGCACCTTGGTGAACAGTGATATCTATCGTTGTCCCTGTACCAAGGATGTCTTCACCTGCATATCCCTTCATGTAGGCATCTTCAACAGCCTTGGCCAGGATTTGGTTGACTTCGAAGAATTCCCCTCGGCAGTATATGTAGACGTGCTGGGCACGTATCGCGTAGGCCCCGATCAAGCATCCTTCAATGAGCTGATGGGGATCCCATCGGATTAACTCGCGGTCCTTAAAGGTGCCCGGCTCAGATTCATCTGCATTGCAAAGCAAATAGTGAGGTCGAGTCGGTTCCTTCGGCATAAATGACCACTTTATTCCAGTCGGGAATCCTGCCCCACCTCTCCCCCGAAGACCTGACGCCTTGATCTCGTCAGTAACTGCGTCAGGCTCTAAGGATAGAGCCTTCTCTAGGGCCTTATAGCCCCCACGTTCTACGTATGTGTCGATACGACGATGTGCAGGGTCCCCGAAGTACTTACTGATGACTCTGACCTCTACATCTGAGACATAGGGATACGCCATCAGTCGCCTCCCTTTACCTGGGCTCGGAGGTGCTCGACAATCTTAGGTATATCAGCAGGCGTAACATTCTCGAAGTAACGTGAGTTGATTTGCACGCACGTAGGAAATCCACATGCGGCGAGGCACTCAGCCTCTATAACAGTGAAATCACCATCTTCCGAAATTTCTCCAAGCTCGGTGCCCGTACACTCTAGGAACGCTGCCAGCACCTCATCCGCACCACACAAGTTACAGGAGATATTCGTACAGACCTGGACAAGATGTCGACCGACAGGGCGCTTGTTATACATCGTATAGAAAGTCGCCACACCCCTAACGTATGCCGGAGAAAGATCGAGTAATTCAGCGACACGATCCATCGACTCAGGGCTCACGTGCCCTCTGAGTTCCTGGACCATTGAAAGCACTGGAAGTAGCGCTGCTCGCTTTTTCGGATACCGGGTAAGAATTTTCTTGAGGCGTTCCTGATATTCTCCCTCGAACAGCTCGGCCTCAGGGTTCTTCTCAATCAGCATATAGGGCATCGTTCCTGAAACCGAAGAGTGCCCACCATGTAAGGGCCGCTCCCCGATAAAGTCCTCTCCCCTTATTTGCTCTTCTGTAAGGTCAAACTCACCGGTATTTCCAGCCCAACCTGGATTCTTGAGCGGTACATCACTCATCGGTCGATCTCCCCGAGCACAATGTCCAGACTCGCGTTGATCATGACCAAGTCCGAAACGAGGTGTTCCTCAGCAAGCTTCGGCAGAACTGATAGATTCACCAGAGAAGGTGGTCGGATCCTCCAGCGCACAGGCTTCGTTCCACCTTCTTCTGCAACGATATACATACCGAGTTCTCCCTTCGAACCCTCGATTGGCATGTAGCAGTCACCCTCTGGAGCCGGTATGCCTTCCGTAATAAGCTTGAAGTGGTGGATCATACTCTCCATGTCGGACATACAATCCGTTTTGGAGGGCAGAGATATGTTTGGATCTTCAACATCAATCGGGCCACCGGGTAGTCGCTCTAGTGCCTGCCGGAGCAAAGAGACACTCTGTCGCATTTCTTCCATCCTACACAAATAGCGGTCATAGCAGTCTCCGTATTGTCCAACGGGGATCTCGAAATCGTAGGTCTCGTAGTCGTAGTAAGGTTGATCTTTACGGACGTCGTAATCCACACCGCATGCTCGAAGATTCGCACCAGTGAATCCAGAATTGATCGCATCCTCAGCGCTGATCGCCCCAATACCTTGGCTGCGCCCAATATGGATCTGATTCCTCGTGAGCAGGCGGTCAATCTCCTCAAGCGTCTTCGGAAACGTGTCAAGGAAATCTTGTAATCCATTGGTCCACCCTTCTGGTAAATCAGCCATCATCCCACCAACTCGGGTCGCTGAAGTTGTGATCCGAGCACCAGTAAAAGCTTCGTGAAGCTGATAGATACGTTCTCGCTCCTGGAAGGCGTAAAGGAAGGGCGTAAAAGCACCAACATCGATCGCCGTGGTACCCAACCAAAGCAGATGGCTGAAAATCCGATCCATTTCCATACAGATCACCCGCACGACCTTACATCTTTCGGTCACTTCTATCCCCATGAGTTTTTCGACCGTCATGACGTAAACACAGTTGTAGATTAGGGGGGCCAGATAATCCATACGGTCAGTTAGTGGAACGATCTGATTCCAGGTGCGGTATTCACCAAGTTTCTCAAAAGAGGAATGCAGGTACCCGATATGCGGGATGACACGCTTTACCGTTTCCCCATCTAGTTCACAAACAAGTCGAAGTACACCGTGTGTTGCTGGGTGCTGCGGCCCAATATTGATCAACATGTTCTCGGTACCGAGGTCAGGCTCCGGCATATCGAAGGGAAATATCGGGCTGTCCACCACAGACCCATCAACTCCCATCTCTGGGTTACGACCGACGTTGAATTCCACAGTCCTCTTACTCATCGGAAATCTCGCTACCCATCCCCATCCTTCGTCCCGATGATCGGGACTGCCTGCTGCGGGTCACGTCCAAGGTCCATTTCTTCAGCGATGTATGAGTGTTCCACTGACTGATCGAGTGCTCGACGTGTCTGCTCCGCGCGTGAAAACCGACCCCTCAATGGGAAATCTTTTCTCAGAGGATGTCCTTCCTCATAGTCATGCGGCATTAGAATACGCCGGAGGTCAGGATGTTTACGGAAAGTCACACCAAACAGGTCATAGACTTCTCGTTCGAGCCAGTTGGCGGCGCTCCAGAGTTCTACGATTGAATCAATTTCCAAGCCATCGAGCGGGAGCTCACAACGAATTCTCAGCGCACGCTTGTAAACTGTTGAGAATAGCTGATAGACGACATCAATTGGGCGCCCTGCCCCATAATCAACTGCAGTGATATCAGAGATCATATCATACTGGTGGTCCTGATCATCACGAAGCCAGTGCAAAACCTCTAGATTACGCGCTGAATCAATCCAAACGACGTGCTGTGTACCCGCGGACACCCGATGACCTGATACCGAATCTCCAAATCGCAACAAGAGCGCAACAACCGAGGGATGGCCATCTGGATCAGCTATCTTGCCATCTGAACTACCCATTGATTTTTCTGAGAGGTGCGGACCCTCCTCTACGGCATCAAGGCCCGCCTTCGTTTCATCAAGCGTCACGGGATCAGCTCTTCCGGAGGCTCTTCCGTAGCTCCTGATTCTTTGTTCGAGAGTTCCTCTTGCTGAGTCGAGTTACCGAATGGTCCGGTGAGTCCAACTACCTGGGCATCGTTCGCGTGGGGTCGAGCTACCGAACTTGGATCCTCAGCACGGTGTTCGAAGTGCCTGGAAAGTGATTCCTCTCTTATCTTCTCCTGGATCATCATCAGCCCGTATATCAATCCTTCCGGGCGGGGCGGACAGCCTGGAACATAGACGTCGACTGGAATGATCGTGTCTATACCTTGGACCATAGAGTAAACATCGAATACCCCCCCAGAACTCGCGCACGCTCCCATTGAGACACACCACTTCGGCTGAGGCATTTGATCCCAGATCCGTCGAAGCACCGGAGCTAGCTTATACGGCACTCTGCCAGCGCAGATCAAAACATCAGCCTGACGTGGACTGAATGACATCCGCTCCATACCGAACCGAGCTAAATCATAATTGGAAGCAGCAGACGCCATCATCTCAATCGCACAGCACGCGGTACCAAATGGCATTGGCCACAAGGAGTTACGTCTACTCCAGTTGATAATCCAGTCGATCTTGCTCGTGAGGAAGGTAGGGCCCCCATCGCCGAACATTCCTCCGGTTACAGACGACGTCCCACCCCCAGGCAGCACGTCCCTTAATCCCATTCGAGCCCTCCCTTCTTCCATTCATATAGAAGGCCAACCGCAAGAACGATCACAAACAGTGACACCGCAACAAAAGCGCTCCAACCCAATTCACGCATTTGAACAGCCCACGGTATCAGAAAGATCGTCTCTAAATCAAACACGATAAAGCTGATCGCGACCATGTAGAATTTTACACTGAAACGGGCCCTGGTATCCCCTAAGGGAATCATGCCGGACTCGTAGGGCATGAGCTTTTGGGGCGTCGGCCGAAGCGGGTTCAAGATGTGTGATGTGACCACCATCCCGATCGCATTAACGACGGAAATGCCGAAGAGCAGAAGGAGGGGGAGGTAAGCTCCCGACATGACTCAACTTATGTTTGTGAAATTGTTCACTAAGTGTTGAGAAAAGGTATCCGAGACGCCGCTTGAGTGTCAACTGGACACGGCATGATTTGGTAGTATTTCCACTTGATTTGCACGATCTTCAGGAACTCGTATATCTTGGGCACCGCGTCCTCGGGGGTGAAGCCCTCCCGGCTCCCTGCCCCGCTGATCTCAAACACCGTGAGTGCTAAGCGTCCAGATGCCAATTAAATGTGATAAGTGGATACGCCGGATGTGCGAGAATTATGACATGATTGACCCGTTCGAGCCGGCTCAGGTCCGTGACGGGAATATCTCATACGGTCTCTCCTCCTACGGGTACGACATCCGTGTATCATCGGAATTCAAAGTTTTCACGAACGTCCACAACTCCATTGTAGATCCGAAGAATTTTGACGACCGCTCCTTCGTAGATATTGAGGGGTCCGAGTGCATCATACCACCTAACTCATTCGCGTTGGCAAGCACGGAAGAGCATTTCCGGATACCAAGAAACGTGCTGGTCATCTGCGTGGGCAAATCGACTTACGCGCGGTGTGGTCTGATTGTGAATGTTACTCCGCTTGAACCTACGTGGGAGGGATATCTCACACTTGAGATCTCGAACACGACGCCCTTGCCGGCCAAGGTCTACGGAGGAGAAGGTATAGCGCAGCTTCTCTTCTTTGAGGGTGACGAAGAACCAGAGACGGCTTACGCGGATCGGCAGGGGAAATACATGGAACAGACTGGAGTGACCCTACCTAAGATGTGAGTCGGAAAGCTCTTAGCGTGACCTTAGAATAGATCTGAATCCAGTGCATCAAGATGGATACGGAAGATCAATATCGAACCCGGTGGTATGCTACCACTTCCGCTATTTCCGTAGCCGAGCTCTGGAGGAATCACGACCCTTCGAGTTCCTCCTACCCGCATACCGGTAACACCTTCGTCGAATCCGGGGACCACACCCCCACTGCCTAATGTGAAGGAATATGTCCCTGCATCAAATGTTGCAGCATTCGATAATACGCCGGTATAAGTAACAGTTGCGATATCTCCGGCAGTCGCTGTCTTTCCTGTCCCCAACTCAATTTCTTCTATATAAAGACCCGTGGCAGTTCGGGTCATTGCAGAGAGATCAATACCGAGGGAAGTGGCGAAGTCAGTCTCTTCAATTACCTCCGGGGCAAACGGATCACCACAACTCGCTACTAAGAATCCCAGGATAAGCGCACATAGCCCGAAGTCTCTGTTGTGAAGCTGATATCTCACTCTTATCGCTCCTGGTCCAGGTCAATGATTCGCATTTCGAGGATCAGAGCAAATCCTACCGGGATATTGCCAATAGCAGCCATACCCTACTGGGCAGTGCTGAAGTGAGCAAGCATAGATAGAGGGACTCTTCTTGATTGATACTGGGGCGGGAGGGTTCGAACCTCCAACCTCCTGGTTAACAGCCAGGCGCTCTGCCAATTGAGCTACACCCCATCTGTTCTGTGTTGTTCTACTGAGCTTGCATACGACATCCATACCAAGAACAGATGTACTTAGATGGCAATAAAATGGCCGCGATTCTGTAAGGAATCACGGCCATCTCGCCAGCTGGATATCTTCAGCTACACGAGTATCTCGCGATCCCGGTAGGGATTAGAGTTGGTATTCTGACAGTCCTTTATGTCGCTCATACGCCAAGTGTGGTTCGGTGTCGTTAAGTCGTCAATCCCAACCCATCCACCAAGAAGAGACCTCATTTCCTAATCCAGTGATTTAAGCGCTGCAACAGTTGATCGGACATGCTCAGCACTACTCTCAAGCGCCGCACGTTCCTCTCCATCAAGTTCTACCTCAATAACTCGCTCAATTCCATTTTCACCAAGCATGCATGGAACTCCTAGGTAGAGGTCCCTCATACCATACTCACCCTGCAACCAAGCAGCACAAGGAAGGATCCTACGCTTGTTCTTCACTATCGCCTCTGCCATCTGTACGGCGGCAGCTGCCGGCGCATAGTATGCACTCCCTGTCTTCAAATGGCTCACGATCTCACCACCGCCCTTCCGAGTCCGCTCGATTAGTGCATCAATACGATCTTGAGAAAGCAATTGTGAGAGAGGTATGCCACTCACTGAGGTATAACTCGCGAGTGGAACCATTGTATCCCCATGGCCACCAAGGACCAGCGCCTGGATATCTTCGATGCTTACATCAAGCTCCAGGGCGATGAATGACCGGTAACGGGCGGTATCAAGCACTCCAGCCATTCCGATAACCCGCTCTCGAGGAAATTCGGTTTCCTCGAGAGCAACCTGTGCCATCACATCTAGTGGATTTGTGACCACGATAACAATTGCATTAGGTGCGACCCGTTTAATCTCTCGGCTAACGGAACCGATAACTCCTGCATTTGTCTTGAGCAGATCATCTCGGCTCATTCCCGGCTTTCGAGCGATTCCAGCCGTCACGATAAAGACTTCCGAATTCTCTGCTGCCTCGTAGGCATTAGCTCCGATTACTCGCGAATCAAAACCTTCGATCGGAGCACTCTCCCACTGGTCCAGACCCTTCCCTTGAGGTATCCCCTCGACGATATCGAGAAGGATGACTTCTTGTGCTAGTTCTTTTTGAGCCAAGAGCTGGGAGCACGTAGCACCAACATGCCCTGCTCCGACCACAGCAATTTTTTTTGTAGTCACCAGAAAATTATGCTTGAGTAGTGTGATCCCAGGCCGGACGACCAACCCAGGTTAGGATTGAGAAAGTGGAGTGTAAAAGGCCTGATCGAAGAGGTCTACCCACCAGTCTGAGATAGAGCCACGAGACCTCCTGACCCTATTTCACTTCCCTGGACCAAGTAATGGCGCTCAGGCTTAATCTGGAGTGTTTCCTCAATAAGCGGACGGAGGTCCCGACCAGCTCGAAGATGATCACGCAAATTCGTCTCGATCTCTCCGAATAGACATGGGCGAAGCTGTCCGGCAGCAGTGAGTCGCATACGATTGCAACGATGACAGTAGTTATGACTCATCGGAGTGATGACTCCAACGGTCCCAGGTGCATCTGGGAATCGATAGTAGTCCGCAGGTCCATTCCCAAAAGGACCATCAACTGGTTCCAATTGATCGATGGCTCTTACGCGAGTTAAGGCTTCCTGACAGGATATGAAACTATTAGCACTCAGATCGAGGTTCGATCCCGTGGGCATCATCTCAATAAAACGCACATGCCATGGCCGCTCTTTAGTGATGCGAGCAAAATCTTCGATCTCGTCATCGTTTCTTCCACGAATCAAGACGACATTGACTTTGATCGGTGCAAAACCCACGCGCTCAGCTGCCTCAAGCCCTTCGAAAATCTTTGGGAATGAACCAGGCCGACGTGCAATCTCATCAACCCGATCCTGTTGCAGGGAGTCAAGCGAGATATTCAAGCGTTGAATACCCGCATCTCTGAGGTCTTGTGCCTGATCAGCCAGCAGAACCGCGTTAGTAGAGAGCGAGAGATCTTCAATTTCTGGGATAGCAGAAATCTTACGGATAAGATCCGGGAGATCCCGCCGGATTAGCGGCTCGCCTCCAGTAATTCGAACTCGGCGGAGCCCCATTCCGGCCATCGTCCTTACGATGGTTTCAATCTCTTCATAATTAAGAAGCTCATCCCGCTTCAACCAGGTCAGTCCCTCAAGCGGCATGCAGTAGATGCAGCGGAGATTGCATTTATCCGTGACGGACACACGCAAATATTCGACGCGACGGCCGAACTGATCAATCATGCTAGTCCCTCATCAGTTAAGGGGACTACATGTGTTGAGCCCTCTAGGCCAGCGCCCGGTGGAATAGTGCCCTCCACCCATTCTGATACACCGTCCACGTAATGCTCCTTCTTCCAGACCGGTAGCCGTTTTTTAATCTCTTCAATCACAAACCGAGACGCCTCATAAGCTTCTGCCCGATGTGGACTTGAGACAGCAATGCCTACACTAATCTCCCCAATCTTCAACTCACCGAATCTATGCGCTACTGCAATCCGATCAGTGCCCAAGGGGATGCTAGCCTCTAATGCAATCTCCCGAAGAACCTCCGTGGCCATCTCAGCGTACACATCATAACGCATACCTGTGACTTTTCTTCCTTCAGCGTGGTCCCGAACAACACCGATAAAGAGAAGTGCTGCACCATCCTCATCAGATCCAATATTAGCCAGCAGGGCAGCCGTGTCGATCGGGTCGGAAGACACTTCGGCAAAGATCACTTCTAACCACCCGCCACTGGTGGAATGAAGGCCACTTCATCACCTGCCTTAAGTGGTTCATCTAAGAACGAGTATGTCTGGTTAATCGCCACAGCAGGTTTCTCGGGAAGCATATCAAACGGTGCTCCCCGACCTCTGAGTTCATTGACGAGGTCAGCTACTGTTGAACCAGACGGCAAGTCGATCAAGAGCTCGGAGACGCCTAGTCTGTCACGGTAGATAGCGAAGAACAGAGTTCGGACGGCGACTGACATAGATAGTAGATAATAGAGGAGTACCGGTCAGAGGAGATTGGAACCGCTTGAACCCCTCGTCAACGCCCCAGAGTTGGCCTCAGATCGTTAAGAATGTTCGCTTCACGATCCCAGAAGGGTTCTTGTCCATCCAATTCACCAACCCGGACTACCACCATCGCGACCGCCGCGAAGACGCCTGATTTGCTCCCCGAGTTGCTGCCGCATAGCCTGGAAACGTACCAATTGAGATGGTGAGAGAATCTCAAGAAGTCTCTTCTGTTCTTCTTGAAATAGCTCTAGTTCTTGCTCTCGGAGAACGATTAATTGATCTAAAATCTCGCCTGCTTCCTCGTCGTTTTCGCGACCTTCTACGCGAGATATCGCCTCTACGCGGCTCTTTAGTGCCAGCTCATTCCGCATGAGTTCACCCCGTTTTTCATCGAAATCGCTCGCCTGGTCGGCTATCGCCCTCCACTCGTCTTCGCTCAGGTCAAGCCGCTCTCTAATCCTCTGACCCATGCGAACGCGAACCCTCTGCTCAAGCCCTGCTCGTTCAGAAGGCGGAGGTGGTCCTCTCCTGCCACCACCGCGCCGTCCACGCTGCCCCTCAAGGGACGTAACAGTCATGAGCGAGAAAGCGAGTCCAGCCAAGAGCATCAGATTAGTCCTATATGTGAACCTCATGCAGCACCTCCAGACGTACCTACTATAAGTTCCTCCAAAAGCTGCCTTAACGCTTCATCCGACAGTCCTCCCAACATCGGTGCACCGGCGATAAGTGCGTCATCAGTTAGCCACAGATTTTCACTCTCGATTTCGAATTCAGATTCGGCCAACGGAAGATCGCCAGACCCAGAACGGTCCATGATCACATTGAGTCCAATAGCCAATAAAGCGACAGCTGCTGCCGCGGCTCCCCACCACTGGCGATGGCCAGTAACCCTGCGATTGTGCACAGCTGCGTTAATCTTTTCCCCCAAACCTTCCGGCTCCATCGCTCGACTCGAGAATACGAGATGCGCGAGGTCGAGTTCGTCACGGC
>DUBS01000015.1:81728-140508 GCA_012960225.1 Gemmatimonadota bacterium
GCTAGCCTACCTGCTGCGTAGTCGGGAATTAGCTCCCGAATCCATTCGCACTTTGTTCTGTTCATTCCATTGCGTACTGCCGTCTTAATCTTGTCCGCCAAACCTTCTGGCTCCATCGCTCGACTCGAGAATACGAGATGCGCGAGGTCGAGTTCGTCACGGCACTCATTACAACCCGTGAAATGAAGGTCGGACAATTCTATTTTGTCGTCAGCTAGCCTACCTGCTGCGTAGTCGGGAATTAGCTCCCGAATCCATTCGCACTTTGTTCTGTTCATTCCATTAAGTCCCTCAGGCGCCGAATACCATGAAAGTAATTCACTCTTGCAGCGCTTTCACTAGATCCGATCATTTCTCCCACTTCTCTAAAACTCAGTCCCTCATCTACCCTAAATGCTATGGCGAGCCTCTGCTTCTCGGGTAACTGCTCCATCATCATCCTTGCTCGGGCAGCTTCTGAAGCAATCACCGCCCTTTCATCTGGTCCTTTGGCTTCGGAGTGCACCGGTCCCAACATATCTATGGACATCTCTTTTCGCCGCCCTATTCGCCTTATCACACCTCGCGCTTCGTTAGCTGCTATAGTGAGGATCCACGTCCGAAACGATGCTTCTCCCCGAAATCCTGCTATCGCTCGAAACCCTTTAATAAAAGTATCCTGGGCCACATCCTGAGCAGCGCCTTCGTCACTCAATATCGAGAGCGCTACTCGATATACTGCTGCATGGTGGCGTTTGACCAAGACGTCTAAGGCTGAGTCGTCTCCAGCCTTACCCCGTTCTACGAATTCCTCGTCAGCAGGAACCGCTAAGGACCGTTCATGATCATTCACCGATAATTCCCTCAAGCGCCGAATACCATCAAGGTAATTCACTCTCGCCGCAGCGCCTTCCATAGATCCGATCATTGAAAATCAGATGCACCGGAGACAAGAAACGTTAAAGCTCGCCTTGTGCCCGAACCGAGTTTGAGAGCGGGTCTCTTCAGTCTGCCAGTTCGTCTAGCTGTGCAACACGAGCGCGTAGATGCCTTGAAGGTTTGAACACAGGCACCGAGCGAGACGGGACCTCAACTGGGTCACCGGTACGTGGGTTTCGAGCCATCCGTGTCTTTCTTTTGCGCACCTTGAAGGTGCCAAACCCACGGATCTCAATATTATCTCCCTTGCTGAGCGCCAGCTTCACTGCGTTGAGGAAGCCGTCCACAACCATAGCAGAATCCTTCTTTGTAATCCCGGGACCGATCGCGTCGGTCACCTGCTCGACCAGGTCTGCCTTAGTCATGGTCCCTCCGCAGGAACGTCTCTTTAGAGTCATCAGTCCCTGGCTTCTTAGCTAGGGGGCAGAGACTGTAACAAGGCAAAATCGAGGCCGCAAGGTGATGAGAGTTGTTGTGACAGAGCGACTTAACAGCCTCTCCGTTCTTCCATCAAGTTGAGAAAGGTATCGAAAAGATAACGACTGTCGTGGGGGCCTGGAGCAGCCTCCGGGTGATACTGGACTGATAGCACTGGTAAGGTTCGATGTTCTACTCCCTCAACTGTTCCATCGTAGAGATTAACATGGGTAAGCCGAAGACCGGGCGCTCCAGGTATTTCATCTCCTACACCACTCCGGACTGCGAAGCCGTGATTCTGAGAGGTGATCTCGACTGTCTGCTGTTCAAGAAACTTTACTGGGTGATTAGCGCCGTGGTGCCCGAACGGAAGCTTGAAGGTGCTCGCCCCAAATGCACGACAGATCAGTTGATGACCTAAGCAGATACCAAAAACTGGTATGTCTGCTTCAGCAAGTCCGAGAATCGCAGCCTCTGCCTTCTCTACGGCTGCTGGGTCACCCGGGCCATTCGATACAAATAGTCCGTCCGGAGGATCCGAGAGAATCTCCTCTGCCGGTGTATCAGCAGGGATCACTGTCACGCGGCAACCCCGTTCAGAAAGAAGTTTTGGAGAATGAGCCTTTACACCAAAGTCGTACGCTACCACGTGGAAACGCTCGTCACCGACTGCGGAAATCTCGTAGGGCTCCGAGGTTGAGACTCCACATGCCAAATCGAGTCCTTCCATATGAGGATGGTCTTGGATTCTACCCATCACCTTCTCTACTGGCATATCGGCTAGCGCTATCGCTCCTCGCATGGCGCCCTGTGACCTTATGTGGCGAGTGAGGGCTCGGGTATCCAAATCAGAGATACCTGTTATACCGTGACGACGAAGATATTCATCCAGTCCTTCCTGTGACCTCCATGAAGAGTGGACCCTGGACGCTTCACGGACGATGAAGCCAGCAACTTGAGGCATCGGTGATTCCCGGTCCTCTGCGTTGACTCCATAGTTTCCAATCAGAGGGTAGGTCATCGTCACGAGTTGGCCAGTGTACGACGGGTCAGTAAGAACCTCCTGATACCCACTCATGCAGGTATTGAATACTACCTCACCAAGAGCAAGCGCTTCGGCACCAAGAAGGTTGCCATCAAAGCGTCGTCCATCTTCTAGAAGCAGATATGCAGTGCGGATCAGAAAACACTCACTTGTTTGCCTGTGTGGTTGCTGTGCCAAAACTAGCGACCACCGATATCGGGTCAACCAAGCGATCTAGTGCCCTCCCGGGTATCTTATACCGTAGTTACGTTGAGCTATCGACATAAGTTCGAGAGTGAGCATGAGCCCTGATACGATCTTTATCCACGCCGACGAATCTTGCCTAGGCAATCAGTTTCAAACCCGCGCTAACCCGGGCGGTGCAGCAGGTCTTATGGAAGCCTGGCAAGAAGGGGAGTGGCAGCGTCGGGACTATTGGATCTCCGAGTCAGACACTACGAACAACCGGATGGCTCTGCGTAGTGCAATCGAAGGGCTGCGAATGCTGAACCGGCGATGTACAGTACACTTCATCTCTGATAGCAGGTACCTCGTAGACGGTATCACGCAATGGTTGCCTAGCTGGAAAAAAAATAATTGGAAACGGAAGCGCGGTGCGATTCTGAACCTGGAACTATGGAAAGATCTCGACATTGAACTTCAGGGGCACGATGTACGTCCAAAATGGGTTCGTGGTCATGATGGACACCCCGAGAATGAATATGCAAATCACTTGGCTACCAGAGCAGCAAAGGATCGAACTGAGTCGGGTGGACTTGTCGAATCAGGATTTCAGGAATGGCTCGACGGGCTGCGCGAGAAGGGCATGTACATGGACTACCTAGAATTCGAGAACCCAAAGGAGCGTTTTGGGAAAGATTGAAACCAGCGGTTAGAAGAGTGCTGCTTGGGAGCATCTTCTCCATGCATCACAGTGGCTCCGAAAAGAACTTCCATAAACGCGAAACGGCCCGGACCGTAGCAAGCTACGACCGGGCCGCTTCTTCTTGAGGAATCCGGCTGCCGCTTCACGCCACGACCTCCGTTTTCCTACTGCGCTGGTGGGATCCTGGCCTTTGCTTGGATCCGCCCTCGTGTGGGCGGCTAGGCCTCTCTCCCTCCAACCCTCGTGTTGTCGCGCGGTCCGCGACCGAGAGCGCCCCAGAGCTCTTCAGGGCTTTCGATGAGGGCCAGCGACCTCCCCCATCTGACTTATCGGTCTTCCAAGTTCCGATTCGCCCGTGTCACCGCTGCACCGTCATGCTCGGCAACTCACCTTTCAGATTCATCAGAGGGATGACCAACGCCATCGTCTTTAATGAGCCGCATCTGAAACGCACGAGTGATTTAGGGACTATGAGAGGAGGACGCAAGGATCGCATCTATAAACAAGTGTATTTTTACCAATGACGTCCTAAGTCACTGTTAATTAATCACTTACATGTCCCGTCAAGTGTTTCTTCGAGGTCTGTTCGGGTGGGCTAGTAAACATATGATTTAGCCGACGCAACTTACTGAGTGACAACGATTTTTGATTTGGAGATTCGTTGTTTTTAGTTCACTACACACGGCACCGTAGGCGCCGTACTCATGGCTTTTTTTGTTGTGTTAACTACATCAATTTATGAAGAAAATACCTGCTTGAAGCTCTCTACCATGCACTCTTTGACCTCAGTCATACAAACGGGAGCCTGTAGCTCCCGCTCAAGCGAACTGACTCCGCAATCACGGATACCACACGGAATAATAGTCTCGAAGAAATCAAGTTTAGTTGAAACATTGAGTGCAATACCGTGGGATGTAATCCAACCAGAGGAGACCCGAACCCCGATAGCTCCAAGCTTACCAAGTTCTGTAAAGATACCTGTTCCACTCGGATCTCGATTCGCCTGGACCCCGAATGAACACGCGACTTTAATCAACACACTCTCAAGATCCCGTAGATACCGATGTAGGTCCTTTCTATCTGGCTTAAGATCCATAATAGGATAGACGACAAGTTGTCCGGGACCATGATATGTCACGTCACCTCCCCGCCCAACCTCAAAGAGCGCAATTCCTCTTTTCTCGAGTTCGCCCGCATCAAGTAGCACATGCGCATAATCAGAGCTTGAGCCGAGCGTAATGACGTGCGGATGCTCAAGAAGCAAGATCGTGTCAGGTATAGTCGCTTCTCGCCTCTCGCGGATGAGGTGAGCCTGTAGCTCTAACGCCTCTGAATACTCTATGGTACCTAGCTCGCGAACAGCAAGAGACCTGTGTGGGGAGTTCATGCGTCTTCGGGAAAGCTTTCCAGCATCTCCTTAAGAGCTGAAAGAAATCTGGCAGCATCCGCCCCATCAACTATCCGGTGATCATAGCCAAGAGAGAAAAGTGATCGCTTACGGACGGCTACGACGTCCGTCCCAGTCTGCTGGTCCGTCACCACAGCCACACGCTTCTCAATAGAACCTATTCCTAGGATCGCTGAGGTTCCCTTAGGAATCACCGGTAAGCCAACCACCGTTCCCAGAACACCTGGATTCGTGATCGTAAACGTGGCTCCCTGAATCTCGTCAGGCATGAGTTTCCGTGCCCTCGCACGTCCCGCTAGATCCACGATCTTGTTCCCAATGCCAATGAGACCAAGATGATCCGCATCATGGACTACGGGAACGATGAGGCCCGGATCCAAATCTACTGCCATACCTAGATTCACATTCCCTCTGTAGATGACGTTATTCCCCGATACAACTGAGTTCACCATAGGGAAGTCCCGGAGTACACGTGATACGGCCCACGCTACGAAAGAGGTATAGCTCACTCGAGCATTTTGTGCCTCCCACCGACTGCGACTTAAGGTTCGAATCCGATCGATTACTGAAAAATCAATCTCGATAAAAGAATGCACATGAGGAGCTATCCGTTTCGCGATTACCATATGTTCTGCAGTGAGCCGCCGCATTTTATCCATGCCTTCAACTTGATCGGCTGGTCGCACCGGATACTCTGGATGTTGTACTTCTTTGTAGAAGGAATCCCACAAACTTGATGGCTCTGATGGAATCGGGACGCCGTCTCTAGCACGCGCCGTAGAAATTGTGGGAGAGTCTGCCCCCGTGGCACCAGAAGATTCCATAAACGCCATAATGTCCTGCTTGGTGACCCTTCCTGCATGCCCACTGCCTACGATGTTGGCAAGATCAATCCCATGTTCCGCTGCGATCTTGCGCACAACCGGGGTAGAGCGTGTCCGTAACCGCTCTTCCGCACTCTGGCTCACATCTAAGGTCCGAGTCACTACCAGAGATGGTTCTGCTAAATCTGGCTCTAAAGTTTTGTCCGGTGTTGTATCGACTAACGCTATCCCTTCTGGATCAATCAAAGCCAGAACTGTACCGACCTCGACCGTCTCTCCTTCTTCAACCCCTACCTCGACCAGTATGCCCGCCGAAGGTGCCGGGATCTCCGCATCCACTTTATCAGTGGAAATCTCTAAGATTGGCTCATCACGCTCGACTGTATCACCGACCTGCTTCAGCCATTTAGAGACAGTCCCTTCGGCGATCGACTCACCCATCTGAGGCATAGGAACTTCTATGCGAGCCACGCTAGGTTACTCCAGTATGGAGGAGATATACGCGAAATCTCGCGGCATGCTCAGTACGCAGCAAGATATCTCCCAGCCGTAACAATATCCTCAACTTGTGGCAGGAAATAATCTTCCAAAGAGCCAGCATACGGAACAGGAGAATCGATTGCAGTTACTCTGAGAATCGGTGCATCAAGCCACTCGAATGCTCTCTCGTTCAAGCGAATTGCAATCTCACCCGCTATCCCGCCCGTGCGTGTATCCTCGTGCACGATAAGAATCCTTCCAGTGCGCTTCAAACTCTCCACAATCGCGTCTTCATCGAGAGGTAAGAGCGTTCTAAGATCTATGATTTCTACCCCTACACCATCCTCTTGGTCAAGCTTTCTTGCAGCCTCGACAGACTTATGGACCATTGCTCCATATGTGACGAGAGTAAGATCAGAGCCCTCCCTGACAGTGCGAGCTTTACCAAGTGGTACAACGTAATCTTCGTCCGGCAGTACTTCCCTAAGAGTAGGCGCGCGGTATAGAGCTTTGTGTTCTTCAAAGATGACTGGGTTGTCATCTCGAATCGCCGCTTTTATGAGACCCTTAGCGTCGTAGGCCGTACTCGGATAGACGATTTTGAACCCCGGCGTGTGGAAGAACGCCATCTCCACATTTTGAGAATGGAAAGGTCCTCCCCTGTTACCCCCGCCGACAGGCCCCCTTACCACGATCGGCATAGGGCCAGCACCCCTGTATAGTGAGGTAGCAATATAGTTTGTGAGTACATCATATGCGGGTGAGATGAAGTCCATGAACTGCATCTCTACAACGGGCCGCAAACCCATGTGAGCGGCTCCAGCTGCGGCCCCAGTGAACCCGCCCTCTGCAATGGGTGTGTCTATTACACGTAGATCTCCAAAATAATCAAGAAAACCACGAGTAACCTTGAATGCACCTCCATAGACGCCGATATCCTCTCCCATTAAGAAGACGCTATCATCCCGAACCATCTCCTCAAACAACCCCTCACTGACCGCTTCCAGTAGAGTCACGGGCTCCCCACGTGCTGTCTTCTTGAGGTGCTTGGGAGCAGGATGGTTCATGTATTTAGCTCACTGCTATCTCTTCTATAAGGCCCATCCGTCCGTGTCCACGGGTGCTCGGTTATAGTATCTGTGTAAACACCTTTCGCGGCCTCCCGGCCATCCGGAACCGGTTCGCCGGTCGCCTGCTCTGCCGCCAACCTGCTCTCCTCTTCTGCGCGTATGCTGATCTTGTGGAGGACTGATTCTCCTGCCCAACCTTCTTCTAAGATCCTGAGCTTGAACAAATCAATGGGATCACGATCCACCCACAGGGAAAGTTCGTCCGGATCGACGTAATCCTGAGGATCATGCTGTGCATAACCAAGGCGTCTGTAATACCTCAGTTCTATCATCTGAGTACCTCTTCCTGCCCTTGCGCGCTCCGCCGCCCTGCTCACGGCTTCATATACCGCTATGACATCAGTCCCATCCACAGATTCTGAACCAATTCCATACCCAGCTGCTTTCTCAGTAAAACTCCGGACTCGAGTATTCTTGCGTGTGGCTGTTGAAAACGCCCACTGATTAGCCTCAACTATCAGAATCAATGGACAACGCTGAACCGCGGAAAAATTGAGACCTTCATGCCAGGCACCCGTTGACGATGCATCATCGCCGCAGAAGACCATGCCGACTCGGGACTCATCTCTAACCTTAAAAGAAAGTGTAATTCCAGCCATGACCTCTAACATGGTTCCAAGTGGTGAGACCGGACCAATGATTCCCTTTTGAAAATCAACCCAATGGATGTTGGCCTCTTTACCCTCCGTTGGACCGGTCACCCGCCCCATGTACTGACGAAAGAAGTCGACTAATTTCCCGCCGAATAGAAACAAGGCTCCGGAAGCTCGTACCGTCGGCGCGAGAAAGTCACCCGTCCCGTCTGTTTGACGATTGAGTGCAAAGGCAGCGCCGGCGGCACCAGCTTCTTGCCCGAATGATCGGTAAATTTCTCCGGTCACATGGCCCTGCTTTTGTAACATCTCTAGCCGTTCTTCAGCTGCTCGCGTGAGTACGAGCGAATGGTACAGTCCAAGGAGCTGAGTCTGATCAAGCCCAGCTATTAGAGAATCAGACATCGGCCGCACAGATAGCACAGCAGACCCCACTAAGGAGGCCGTTAGCGCCTCCGAATACCACTGAGGGTTCCTTAGTTACCCGAATTACCCGGGTCTTCAGTCGTACCTGCCGTAGCACCTTCTGTGGGTTCCTCGCCGAGACCCGGAACCACTGAGACAGGAGCGGGCGCCGCGGAAGGAGCTTCGACCTGGATCACGGACTGGGGTTGTCTGGCACGTGAGGACATCACCGATAGCACAAGCGCTAGGACCAAGAATATAGTGCCCGAGATCCATGTAGCTCTGGTCAGAACCGTAGTTGCTTGTCGCCCTCCTAATATCCCTTCAGTCATCGCAGCGCCGCCACCGACCGCGGCTAGACCGCCACCTTTTCCAGACTGAAGAAGGATTACGACTGACATAAATATGCCGTCGACTACTAAGACAGCTAGCAAGAATGTATACATCTTCCTTGTATTCCCTTATTCCCCGCCGGAGTGACCCGCTAAACGTCGGAGAGCACCCGAGGGGTGTCAACGGCAGCTTCAGCCAGCCGCACAGGTAATCTTGCCAAACGATTGGGGGTTGAGGCTGGCACCACCAATAAGGACTCCATCTACATCCTGCGCTGCAAGGAGTTCTGTTGCGTTGCTTGGTTGGACTGAACCTCCATAAAGAATCTCCGTCCGAGCTGCAGTAGTCGCACCGATGGCCTGCTCCAATCGATTCCGAAGCGTCCCGTGGGCTCCTGCCGCATCCATGGGCGTTGCTGTCTTTCCTGTACCAATCGCCCAAACTGGCTCATATGCGATTAAAAAATGGGTTTCAGGATCAGGGATCGAGGTTAAGGCCAAATCAAGTTGGTTCAAGATCACCTCATTGACTCGGCCCGCTTCGCGCTCTTTAAGTGTCTCCCCAACACAAATCACTGGTACGAGATCCTGCCGAAGAACGGCGGCAACCTTGAGTGCAACTTGTTCATCCGTCTCACCGAACAATTGCCTCCTTTCAGAGTGTCCCACAAGAGCGTAGCTGGCACCTGCATTAGCTGCCATCGCGGCAGAAATCTCACCGGTAAACGCTCCCCGATCCTCCCAGTGAACATTCTGGATACCAAGCTGGATTCTTGGATCTCTGTCCTCACACTTATAAGCAGCTAAGAGAGAGATCGCTGGAGGAAAAATCAGAATCTCGTTATTAGCCATCATTTCATTAATTTCAAAAGCACCGAAAAAGGCACGGACCTCTTCCGGAGCCATGTGCATTTTCCAGTTTCCTGCAATGACCGCCACGTCTACTCCTTATCACTTAAGGAATGAACACCGGGTAGCGTCTTTCCTGCCAAGAAAGCCAACGAGGCACCACCCCCACTCGAGACATGAGTGAGCCGGGAAGTTACCCCTGCAAGGTCAGCTGCCATCGCAGAATCCCCACCCCCTACTACAACCAAAGCCCCTCTATCACAGACATTCGCCACGGAATGGGCGAGATCTGTGGTTCCGACACCGAATGGTGGAGTCTCAAAAACTCCCATAGGTCCGTTCCACAAGATTGTATGGGCAGTGTCAATCACATTCCCAAAAGTAGTAGCCGTTTCTGGCCCAATATCTAATACCATGTCATCGTGCCGAATCGCAGTAGATGCTACGACTCGATGGGGCGCATCCTCCCGGAGTTCCTTCGCTACTATACAGTCTACAGGCAAAAGCAACTTGTCTCCGCTCTTCTGGATAAGGTCTCGCGCAACTGGAACACGGTCATCTTCGACAAGTGATTCTCCAGTGGACAACCCCATAGCCTGGAAAAAAGTGTTTGCCATCGCACCACCGATAAGTAATCGGTCCACACGCTGAAGTAAGGAAGAGATTACGTCGATCTTTCCAGATATCTTTGCACCACCAAGGATTCCCACAAACGGATGCCTGGGCTCGCCCATCGTTCTTCCAAGAAAGTGAAGCTCTCGGGCCATTAGCAACCCTGCCACCGCCTCTCCACCCTTTCCTCTCATGGCATCCGCTAACCCTGCCGTCGAAGCATGAGCCCGGTGTGCAGCTCCAAAAGCGTCATTCACGAATAGATCCCCAAGTTCCGCCCAAGATTTGGCTAGATCCGAGGCGTTGTCTATCTCGCCAGAGAGAAATCGCGTGTTTTCAAGCATCACAAGATCAGCGGATAACGGTTGTCCTCTTCCTATCGGGTCGGCTACGAACTCGACGTCCGATGACAGAAGCTCGGCAAGATGTTCAGCAACGGGCTCTAGCGAGTACAGACGACTTGGACGCGCATTGGGGCGTCCTAAGTGAGAAAGTAAGATGACACGGGCACCGGCCTCGCGGAGAAACTTTAGTGTCGGAAGCGACGCGACAAGGCGATGATCATCCGAAATCTCGCCATCTTGCATAGGGACATTTAGATCAGCTCGTACGAGAATCGTCCGACCTGAAAGCTGCCGGTGATCGAAATCCTCAAGCCTCTTCTTGTCGCACATGGACTCCCTTAGTCCCTCGTTGAAGCAGGGAGCCGCTCTCCAACAAAACTCACGAGGTCAATGACACGATTTGAGTAGCCCCACTCATTGTCATACCAAGCCAGCACCTTGACCATGCGACCATCCATAACCGCAGTTGAAAGTGAGTCAACTACTGAACTGTGTGGGTTCCCGGTGTAGTCGATGGACACAAGTGGTTCATCTGACACGCTCAAGATCCCCTTGAGCGACCCAGAAGCAGCTTCTCGGAAAGCTGCATTAATTTCCTGTTCAGTCGTGTTCTGGTCGACTTCAGCAACAAGATCAACGAGCGAGACATCTGCAGTTGGAACTCGGATTGACATTCCGTCGATGTGTCCTGCAACCTCGGGAAGCACTAGACCTGTCGCTTTTGCTGCTCCCGTGGTCGTTGGGATCATCGAGAGTGCAGCCGCACGAGCTCTTCTGAGGTCCTTATGGGGAAGATCAAGGATGCTTTGATCATTTGTATACGCGTGAATCGTAGTCATCAATCCGTGTCGAAATCCGACCGTCTCCGCCAGAATCTTGACCACTGGTGCCAGACAGTTTGTCGTGCAACTCGCGTTAGATATCACATCGTGTTCATCGGGATCATACTTATCCTGATTGACCCCGAGCACTACCGTAAGATCTTCATTTTTACCAGGGGCGGAGATAATCACCTTACGAGCACCAGCTGCAAGATGCTTCGCGGCCCCCTTTCGATCACAAAACATTCCCGTCGACTCAATTACGATATCGATTTCCAGTTCTGACCAAGGCAGTGCACTGGGGTCCCTTTCACTTAGAACCCGGATATTGTCTCCATCCAAAACCAACCCATCATCCGAAACCTTAACGTCCCCCATATAAGTCCCGTGAACCGAATCATATTTCATGAGATGGGCGAGCGTCTTAGCATCTGTCAGATCGTTCACAGCGACAAAGTCTAGGTCGCTACGGTCAGCCTGCTTGGCGCTACGTAGAATGTTACGTCCGATCCGTCCGAATCCGTTAATGGCAACGCGGATTGGCATGGTGTGTAAGCTCCTGATTTTAAAAATGGAAATTGACCAGAATAGGAAGATAACGCCTGCGTTAATTGAAAGGGGCGCTAAAGAACACATCGATCTAGATCATGATATTGGCTAGACCGAGATCACAAAATTCAATCGACCAAACTCTTCTCCATCGCTGCCTGCATAACTTCAACTGGAGCGGGTATCCCCCACCATCTTTCGAATGATGCAGCCCCTTGCCGAACTAGCATCTCAGCCCCGTCAGTGGCCCGAATATCCATCGCCTCTGCTGCTCGAACAAAAGATGTGACATGCCTTCCATATACAAGATCCATCGCTGCCCCAACACAACCCAAACACTCTAAATCCACTGGTGAGACATCATTTTCTTCAAGTCCGAGACAAGTAGCATTAATAACCAGGTCGAAATCTTCTCCTTCAATTTCCTCCAGGACTGGGATGACCCGTGTCCTCTCTCCTCCAATACGTCGTGACATCGACCGAGCCCGCTCGGGGGTACGATTGAAAATCACGATCTCATCGGCCCCTTCGTCAATCAGACCTAATAGGGAGGCTCTCGCAGCTCCTCCTCCTCCTAAGAGGAGAACTCTGATTCCAGAGGGCACGCTGCCGAGGAAGAATCTCAACGCACTTCTAAAGCCATCTACATCAGTGTTGTCCCCATGGATTCGGCCCCTTTCATCTCCCCAAAAAGTGTTGCAGGCGCCCGTTTGTACGACTGCTTCGCTCGCAATCTCTACGACCGCTGCGGCCTTCTCCTTATGAGGGAGCGTAATGTTGCCCCCACCTCCAGAACGAGCGATGCTAACCATGAAACCCTCAAGGTCCTCTTCCTTGCATTGCAGAGCGACATAGACCCCATCCACTCCCGCGGCTTCAAATGCCCTATTCTGAATTTCGGGCGACTTAGAGTGTAGGATGGGGTCACCGAGGAGTGTTAGTAGCCGGGTCTTCGCCGTGAAATTCATTTACAGCCTGAAGGGCCAATTCTCTTCAGAACCTTGTTAACCAAGTCTTTAATCAAATCAAATGTCTCCAAGTATTCCTGTTCTGTTCCTCCAACCGGATCAGGCACTGACTCCGATATTCCTCCACCTTCCCGTGCGTCCGCAAATGAAGTAATTAATGAGGAGATTTCACCAGCGCCAAGTTCGGTGACACTCATGAAGTGGGCGGCAGACATCACTAGGATCAAGTCTGCCCAAACCGCAACCTCTTTAGTTAAGAACGTGGCACGATGTCTCGTGAGGTCGAGGCTATGCGCTTCCGCAGCCCTTAATGCCCCACTTGAAGCACCAGCGCCATCAAATGCAGCAATGCCGGCTGAGCGCACTTCAACACTACTCCAGCCCCGCTGTTCTATTTCATTCTGAGCGATAACCTCAGCCATTGGGCTCCGACACGTGTTACCAGTGCATACAAATAGCAGCCGGAAGGGTTGCTCGATCTTAGATCGCTTTTCCATGTAGCTCCGGTATGACCTCACCCAGGTTCGAAATCTGAACCCTGCCTTCTCGTAAAACTTCCGGTGGATTCACTGTGCAGTCCACAATTGTAGATGGCTCAGAAATCGGCAGCGTACCCGTATCAATTAACATGACGCCGCTTCCATTGAGACGACTAACCACTTCGACGACCTGGGAAGCCGATCTCGCAGGTAGTTCACCGGGATAATTCACACTTGTGGAAGTGAGGGGGGCACCCAATTTCTTCAATATGCGCTGAACAATTGGACTAGAGCTCATGCGTACTGCAACCTTGTCACTCTCGCTGCGGATTCCTGGCGGGAAGATACTTCGGGGATCGTGGAGTACCAAGGTTAATGCTCCTGGCCAAAAGGCCGACCCGAGCAGACGCGCCTCATCATTCCAAGCCAACCCAGCAACCTCTTCAGCTGTGGGAGTAAGTATGATCAGTGGCTTTTCCCGAGATCTATGCTTGAGTGCCTGAACACGAGCGACCCCCTTTGTGGTCGGCAGAGACCCAAAGCCATACACCGTCTCTGTAGGGTACGCGATTACACCTTCTCCCTGGACATGCGAGACCACCAGATCAAGATCCGCCTCGGAATCACTGAGCAAATCGATGTTTAAGAATTTGTCAGACATCACCACACTGTAGACGCAGGATTGCTTGGGCAATCATGAGGTCCGTAGGCCGAGTCACCTTGATGTTTGTACCCCCATCATCGACCATTTGCAGACGAGCGCCGAAAGATTCGAGGAGCACAGCATCGTCTGTTCCAACTTCTCCACTCTCGTACGCTTGCCGAAGGAGATCGGCAGGGAAAACTTGAGGTGTATGCGCATGCCAAAAAACACTTCGGTCTACTGTTTCCAACACTTGAAATTCTTCGTCAACGCGCTTGATCGTGTCGATAACAGGACATCCAGACACTGCACACACACCAGTGTTTGCAAGATCAATACATTTCCCGACTATAGCACTCGTCACCAGCGGGCGGGCGGCATCATGGATGGCGATCACGTCTAGGCTCGTAGGGAGTACACTCACGGCATTCCTAACCGATTCAGTCCGGTTGACTCCTCCTTTAACTAATTTGATACGGTCATCCAGCCTTCTGATCCAGTCAGTTATTTCGTCGACATCCTGGGGTGCAAGAGACACCACAACTGAAACAACACGATCGTCTCTAAGAAATGGACGCAACGCATGTACTAAAAGAGGTTCGCCATCAAGTTCCAAGAATGGCTTACGAGTGCCCCCCATTCGGGTTCCTGACCCCGCCGCAGGCACCACGACACCCACATGGGGTGATGCTTTCCCAGAATCCTGGGGTGCACTCACTGACTAGCGGCCGACGTCTCGGATTCAGGATTCGGCCGCACTCCCGGTGAGGTTCTGGATACTGAATCGAACCTTGTATAAGCTTTTTGGAAGTAGAGTTCTATTACACCTGTTGGACCATTTCTCTGTTTACCAATGATCAGTTCTGTCTTCCCTTGCAGCTCGTCTCGCTTTTCCGGGGGGGCATAATATTCAGGGCGGAACAAGAACATCACCGTATCAGCGTCCTGCTCGATAGAACCTGAATCTCTAAGATCCGAAAGCATCGGTCGCTTGTCGGTTCGCGCTTCAGGTCCGCGAGAAAGCTGGGACAGAGCCACAACTGGGATATCAAGTTCCCGAGCAAGTGCCTTTAAGCCTCTTGAAATTTGACTTACTTCCTGAACACGACTTTCGGAGCGTTGCGTACCACTCATTAGCTGCATGTAATCGATGACGAGTAGCCCTAAATCCTTGTTATCCGCACGAAGTTCCGATTGCAGGCGACGGGCTTTAGCCCGGATCTCTAGCACGTTGGCACCCGGTTGATCATCAATCCACAGAGGAGCTGTGTTAAGGTACCCAGCTGCTTTTGCAAGACGCTCATGCTCCGATTGAGATAGACGCCCAAGCCGAAGTTTCTGCGCATCAACACGACCTTCTGAACACAGCATCCGCTGCACAAGCTGTTGAGCGGACATCTCTAGAGAGAAAATAGCTACCGAAATATTGTGTGAAATCGCTGCATTGGCTGCGACATTGAGCACCCACGATGTTTTCCCCATCGAGGGGCGGGCAGCAACAATACATAGGTCACCTTTTTGAAGCCCTGCCGTCATCCTATCAAGGTCAGGGAAACCCGTCGTCAGACCAGTGATTCCAGATTCAGATTCTTGTAGTCTTTCGATGTGTTCGAATGTAGGCCACAGAATCTCCTTGATCCATACAAATCCCTCACGCTTATGTGTCTCAGAGACCTGGAAGATACGGGCTTCAGCTTTATCCAGGATTTCATCGACGTCTCGTTCACCTTGATCATAGACATCTCGAATAATCTGAGAAGATTGTTCGATCAGACGACGAAGTAGGGCCTTCTCCCGCACAATCTGTGCGTGGTACACAAGATTTGCGGCCGTCGGGACTGCACTCACAAGTGCAGACAGATAGTCAAAACCTCCAGCTTCGTCGATCTCTCCTGTTTTTTTCAGCTCTTCTGCCACCGTAATGACATCTAACGCTTTATCGCGTTCAAATAGCCTCAGCATTACGCGATAGAGCCGCCGGTTAGCTTCACGATAGAACATTGAGTCGTCGAGGTGCTCTACAGCTCTTGTCACCGCCTCGCTGTCAATCAGCATGCCTCCCAGCACCGCTGTCTCAGCCTCCAGTGAGAATGGAGGGCTACGTTCCGGAGAGGACTCAGAAAAATTGAGTGAGGCTTCCATCATGTCTTACCTGAAATGCGAGCATTCATACGAGCAGCTCAGCCACTGTTCAGTACTTGGCGAAGAAGTTGCAAGTCTTCCCAGAATGCAAACGTCCACTTTGGGTTCCGGAGCAAAGCCGCAGGATGATAAGTCACAATCAAAGGAACACCCTGATAGCTATGCACTTCTCCCCGGATACGACCAAGTGCAGTCTTCTCTTGACCAGTTAAAAGTCGACCCGCAAAGGATCCAACGGCAAGTAGAGCTTCAGGTTGAATTAGCTGTATTTGCTTCGTCAGGAAAGGTGAGCACGATTCGATCTCGTTAGGCTTGGGATCTCGATTACCTGGGGGACGGCATTTAAGCACGTTGCAAATGTACGTGTTCCTCTCCCGTGAGAGGTCAACCGTCGCAAGTAACAAATCGAGAAACTTTCCTGCTGCACCGACAAATGGGATACCGGTATCATCTTCATTCGCGCCTGGCGCCTCACCGACAACCATCACAGACGCATCTTCAATACCGTCTGAGAACACTACACTCTTTCGACTCTCAGCAAGGCCGCACCGAGTACAAGCTAACGCGTGATGACGGAGGTCCTTGTACGATTTGGGCAACTCGGGACTGGGTAGGATCGGCTGCTTCGATTGCACAGCTGTACCCTGGTGACTAACAGAACTCAGGAAATCTGAAGAAGGGGGCTGTTCACGGAAAGTGGACACTGCCCGGAGAGCTTCCTCACGGGTCAAATGAGGGAGGAAAAAGTCTTGATCATTGATTTCTTTCCGCTGCTGAAGCAGCTGAGCAGCCTCCTCAATTTGAGATCGCCTGGTTGTCATAGGTCGTCGGCCAACCGGTTGCAGATACGATCAATAATCACCTCTGCGACGCTCGTCTTGAGCATCAATGGAAGCTCTTCCGGATCCCTTTCTGGTGAGAGAATGGTCACTCGATTTGTCGGCACATCAAAGCCAGACTCTTCGTCAGTTGCATCATTTGCGACCAATAGATCAAACGACTTCGCTATCAACTTCTGCTCAGCGTTCTTGATCAAGTCACTGGTCTCAAGTGCGAAGCCTACCGCTACACTGCCGGGTTTGCGTCTAGAGATGGTATCTCCTGCCACATCAGGGTTTCCCGTGAAAGAAACCGCAAAACCTCCTTCCGTATCTTCCCGTTTGAGTTTTTCGTCGTCTGGGTTATCCGGTCTGAAGTCGGTAACGGCCGCAGCAAAAACGGAAACGTCCATCTCAGGAAGAGCATGATTGACTGCATCATGCATCTCGAGCGCAGTCTCAACTGAAATCAAGTGGACACCGACCGGAGGCTCCATCCAAGACGGTCCTGAAACCAAATAAACTTCAGCACCGCGCCTCCATGCTGCCTGTGCGATAGCATAACCCATACGTCCGGAAGAGCGATTTCCGATATAGCGCACTGGGTCGACAGGTTCCCTGGTAGGCCCAGCGGTGACAAGGATCTGCTTTCCACTGAGTGGGCTAGTCCCAGCAAGCGCCTTACCCAAGTGCTCCACAACCTGCCAAGGCTCAATCATTCGACCGGGCCCATCCGCCTCACCCGCGGCTAGCGCGCCTTCCGTTGGGCCAGCAATCGTGTACCCGAGCTTTGATTTTAGATGATCGAGATTTGCCTGGACCTGAGTATGAGCAAACATCTGTGAATTCATCGCCGGGCAGATTACCACAGGCGCCTGGGTAGCCAATAGCGTGGTACAGATTAGATCATCGGCCCTACCCTGTGCTGCTCTTGAGAGGAAGTCAGCCGTAGCGGGAGCGACACAAAGAGCATCTGTATCTTGGCCGAGTCGAACATGTAGGGCCGCACCCTCAGCTGAAAACAGATCCGTCAGAGCTGGGCGGCCTGTTACCCCCTCAAAGCTAAGTGGTGGCGCGAAATATTGAGCTGACTTTGTCAAAACAACATCTACCTTAGCACCCAACTGTGTCAGGTCACGGGCAACCTGAATCGATTTGTACGCTGCGATGCTCCCAGTTACACCCAGAACGATGCGACTGTCCTTCCATGGACGCTGGCTGGTCATCGCGGTTTCCTTCATTTCCATCGGGCCTACGTAGAAAGATATGGGTTCGGGAAATCTTACAATCGGTTAACCCCGTTCGTCTTCCTCTCGCCTACGTTTCACAAGACGGAACTCGATTTGCCCAGAGGTCAGAGCCTCGAGTGCTCTCGTTGTAAGCTTTTTTTCCTCACCCAGCGGCATTGCCTCACTCGGGAGGGTATTGAGTTCTCGGGAATACTTCGCCGCCACGAGGACTCCCAGGTACTTGCTCTCAGTGCCTACAGCAACCTCATCCGGTGTAAATACCCTCATTGATCCACTCCTTTAAATAACCTTCTGGTAATCTCTTTCGAGGATGCTGGTGATGCCTGCTCGGCAGACCTCTATATTCTCTATTGCTTCTGAATTCAAGCCAACAGATTCTTTCCCTTCAATAATATCTCTGATCTCTTGCACACAGTCACTAAGATGTTCGTTGATGATGATATAATCGAAACCTAGAGCTACTTCCAGTTCTTCAAGGGCAGAGCGAAGACGGAGTCCTAATACCTCTGATTCCTCTGTACCCCGAATCCTCAAACGCTCGAGCAGTACGTCGACAGAAGGTGGCAAGACGAAGATAAGCTTTGCATCTGGAATCGTATCCCTGATTTGTAGCGCGCCCTGCACATCAATATCAAGTACGACATACTGGCCTAGATCAGCTGCATCGTTCAAGATTTTCTTCGAGGTACCATACCTACCACCGTGAACATAAGCCCATTCGGCGAGGTCACCCGATTCAATCATCTTATCAAATTTGTCTCCGTCCACAAAAAGATAGTCTAGACCGTGCTCTTCACCTTGTCGTGGAGCCCTAGTAGTAATCGATACAGAAAACACACAGTTGTCTGATTCTTCAATCAAACGGTGGGCGAGAGTCGTCTTTCCAGTACCACTGGGAGCTGATAGAACAATGGGAGCTGCACGTTTCATTCGACGTTTTCTACTTGTTCTCGAATACGCTCGACGTCCTCTTTCAGAGCGACTGCCATATGAGAGATCTTCAGGTCATTGGCCTTGGATCCAATGGTATTCGCTTCCCGATGCATCTCCTGAACGAGGAAACCGAGTCTCTTTCCCACCGGTTCAGATCCGTCAGCTTCAATAGCTTCAAGGAAGAGTTCAACATGAGACCGAAACCGCACAATTTCCTCATTAATATCCCATTTTTCGGTCAGATAGGCGATTTCCCTAGCGAGTCGATCTTCGTCAATTCGGGCATCATCAGTTAATTCCTTTATCGCCTTTCTAAGTCGATCACGTTCCATTATAAGCCGGATGGGAGCTCTCTCTTCCGCGCGGTTCAAAGCTTCATTTATTGAAGCGAGAGAACTTTCAATATCCGAACGAAGCCGCTCACCCTCAGCCTCTCTCATCTGACAGACTTCCTTAGCTACCTGGGCTGACAACTCCCGAATCCAATCAGCTTCAATGACTTCCATATGGTTAGTCTCTGGTGACCGAAACAGTTCGCCAAAGCGAGCCATCATCCCCAAATCCACATCTCCTGGAAGCTTGAGTTCACTCCTGAGCACTTCCAGTGCTTCACGCACTTCCTTCGCACGCTCTATATCGACACGAGCACTAGATTCTTCTCCGCCGGATACCGATTCCACAGTCAACACGGCCCTGACATGACCTCGCAGGATGCTCTGTTTTATAACTGCGACGATGTCTCTCTCGAATTTTTCAAGCCGGGCGGGAGTCTTGACGCTAGCATTAAAAAAACGGTGGTTCACGGTTTTTACTTCTAACCGCAGGCGACCCACCGGTGAGTCGCGTTCTGATTCTCCGTACCCCGTCATGCTCCGGATCATGGTCACCCTCCAGAGAGCGGAGAAAGATAATGCGACTGACAGAACCCATGTAGGGTAGGAGTTGGAAGCGACCCATTAGTCATTATGACGTGAATCACCTTCAGTTCCAGAGCGACCATCGGATGCCATAGACGCTCCTCAGCGCAGGGAGCACACGGCCAGGGAACATTTGCAGGTTGCGGTTGGTCGTGATGTTTTCCCAGGCAACGAATATTCTTATCGTCACTACTCGAACCTGGATCCGCCCATACCAGTTTTCATAGACAGGAACAGTCTCGAGAGAATGATCTTCCGCTTCGCTACCCCTCTTTAATAAGTGGACCGTCATCGGACCATGTCCACGCACGCCGAACGTCCCCCAAAGCTCCAGGTTACCCGATTCTAGGAAGCTTCGTCGGTATACTAAGGCGGCTTTGTAAATTCTTTTCGGCAGATAGGGAGCATCCCTTTGCCACTCCTGTACCGACCCCTCCAACCGCAAGCCCGCTAGCACAGCTGGTAAACTGCCCCAGACCTCCCACCCCTCATTGATCGCACCGCTTAGCAAGGGCGATCCGCGGTCTGGCTCAATCCCTAACGGGATCAAGGAATCAGACTCAACTCTAAGTCTTGCTGCAGAAATGGTCGCGTCTCTCCAAGCGAATCTGGCACCAAAACGGGTTGCGGTCCTGTCCGTGATACCAAAGGGGTCAGGTCGGCCTGCGGGGATCACTAGAGTTTCTTCAGCTACTGCCGAGTTAGATTCCGGGACACCATCCATGATCGGCAGAGTGCGAGAACCGTGTGCACCCGATTCCCAAGATCCAAATAAAGAAAAGCCAAGATATGGCCGTGTCCACACGCGTACCTGCTGACTCACGGCCGTGGTCTCAGACCATGAGGATCGAGCCACACTCCCAGCCAATCCTCCCAAGTTCTCGAGGTCTAGCCCCACTTGGAAATCAAAACGATCGCTAGGTAGATCTCCACCGAAAAGTCGGTATTCTGCCCGGCCCCAAAGTCCACGGCGTCCATAGCCAAATCGCAGACCGTGCTGAGCTCTGCTACCACCCTCAAGCACGTAAGGATCGCGAGTATCCTCAACACCATGACTTGAATTCCCAGTATATGCTTCCGCGGTAAGATTATCTGCAAGACGCACCCGAAAACGGGCAGCCCAATCAGTTCGCGTTACCGAGGATGCGTAGTCGGTAACCGCTGTCTTAGTACCCATCCGCCTGAAGTCAACTGCGAGACCTGCGTCATCTCCTCGATGAATTTGATAACGAATCCAACTGCCTACTCGATTGCCACTCTCTTTTCTCCCGGGACCTTGCGTGTCGACACGCTCTAGAGCCAGCCCAAGACTACCCCCCAATGCAGTCGGATCCGCGTACGAGCCTCTAAACAGGTTGGTTTCCAACTCTCCGGTTCCGGCTTCAATGAGTGAATACGGGCGGCCATCGTTAAACTCATGAGACCACATCTCGATCAACAGTTCTCCCAGGGAACGTTCTAGTCGCACACGCTCGATACCTCCGAGCCCGACTCTAGCTAAGTCAGTTACGCCCCCATCAACCGGGAAGAGTTCAAAACCATCACGTAAGATCCGCACTCCTCCACCACCAGATCCGAAAGCACTTATCGCTGCTGGCGTGCCATAATCACCGCCCAATAGAACGATCACCCCGGGTACTTCAGCGACAAGTTCCGCTAGCGTGTTCGCTGAGCTAGCCATGATCGCCGAGCGATCCCATGACCAGACACCCGTCTCCCATCCATCAGGAACTCTGCCTTCGAAACGCGGAAGGTTGTAATAAATCGTATCTGCAGACGCACTATCAGAAACCAGGACAGCTTCCAAACTGTCTACTGAGAGACTGTCTGCTATGATTTGCAATGTATCCGGAGGATCCTGAGCCTCAGTTTCTCTTGCTCCGAAACTGGTGATGTACACCAGAGCAAAGACTCCCAAATAAGCAAGCGCCCCGACCCGTGACCGGGACCGGGGCGCCGAATGCTTACCGAAGGATTTCGTCACCCCGCACGACTCCGGACCCAGTCAATTAACATCCGAGTTGGAAATCCGTACGCCCCTTTACGCTGGTAAGGAAGCTTCCCATCCCCGTAGGCCGTCCCTGCGATATCAAGATGTGCCCAGGGCGTATCACCAACGAATTCAGAGAGGAACATGGCGGCAGTTATTGATCCTGCGGGTCGGCCTCCAACATTGCGTAGGTCCGCGGTCTCGCTATCCAGTTGTTCACGGTAACCATCCCACAACGGGAGTGGCCAACAACGCTCACCTGACGACTTTCCTGCACTAACCAACTCATCGATGAGATCCTCTTGGTTGCCAAGGACTGCGGCAGCCTGATGCCCTAACGCAATCACAACCGCACCAGTAAGTGTTGCACAGTCCACCATCGCAGCAGGATCTAGTCGGGCGCCGTAATAGAGTGCATCCGCCAAAATCAAACGGCCCTCCGCATCGGTATTAATCACCTCAACGGTCTTTCCAGCTAGCGTATCAATGACGTCGCCAGGCTTGAGAGCATTGCCAGAGGGTAGGTTCTCCGAAGATGGGACAATGCCTACAACATTTACCGGCACCCCCAGTTCAGCGATCGCCTTCATAGCACCCATAACCGCCGCGCCTCCTGACATGTCAAACTTCATGTCCTCCATACCCTTAGGGGGCTTAAGGGAGATTCCACCTGCATCGAATGTGAGTCCCTTGCCGACAAGTACCAACGGAGGTTCACCATCGTCACCCCCATTGTGTTTCATTACGATGAGGCGCGCTTCTTCTTGAGATCCACGAGAAACAGCGAGGATGGCATGCATACCCTCATCGAGCATTCGCCTTTCATCGAACACCGTAATATCAAGACCAACCTGAGCAGCCATCCTTTCTGCTTCCTCTGCAAGGTGGGCCGGCGTCGCAATGTTCCCGGGGCGGGACTGGAGGGCACGAGCAAAGTTCGCAGCGTCTGCAATCTTAGCACCCGTCTCAACTGCTCTTGAAAGCCCAGCAGCATTGTTCAGCCCTAGAATATCTACAGTAGTTACGTCAGAGGTTCCGGTAGATATATCAGTCTTCAGTTCACGGAATTTCCATCCCGCGAGGACAGCACCTTCGGCAGCCGCCTGAGCTATCGACGTGGCATCGATATTCGAAAACGCGTCGAGTGAGATCGATAGTGATTCCAGTCTCATCCGTTCTGCAACCCGAACAGCAAGACCCGCAGTCCTTCGCACAGATTCTGAATCCAATTTGTCAGGCTGGCCCAGGCCGAGTAGAAGCAGCCGTTTGAGCCCGGTATTCTCTGGTCCATAAAGAACCAACTCTTCCCGTGACTTTCCTCTAAAGTCTCCGGAAGAGAGTACTCTCAGGATTGCGCCGCCGAGTGCTCTATCGATGATTTCTAGCCAACCGGCCGGAGTCTCTGTACCCTCGAAGACTCCAACCGCTAGCATCGGTGTTTCATGCTTCAACGTTTCTACATCGATGTAACGAACCACCATGCCGTCGTGTCTCCAGACCTGTGAACTACGTGGTGGCGTCACGCGCCAGTCTCCTACATGTGCTGGATAATCGCCTCTCCAAACTGTGAGGTCGACACCTTAGTCGCACCTTCCATCTGCCGTTCGAGATCGTATGTCACGGTCTTCGCTTCTACCGCGCCCTCAAGGCCTTTGTTCACGAGATCAGCCGCTTCGTTCCATTCCATGTGTTCAAGCATCATCACTGCGGAGAGAATCAACGAACCTGGATTCACCTTATCCTGACCTGCGTACTTGGGAGCAGTCCCATGGGTTGCTTCGAACACCGCGATCTCATCACCCACGTTCGCACCGGGCGCCATTCCTAACCCACCTACCTGTGCTGCACAGGCATCTGAAATATAGTCGCCGTTTAAATTCGGAGTTGTCAGCACATCGTACTCGTCTGGACGCAGTAATACTTGTTGAAACATCGCATCAGCAATCCGGTCTTTAACCAAGATCTTGCCTTCTGTACTGGTGCCACTCCAAGTCTCCGCCTCGGCAACGGTTTGGTCGGGGAACTGCTCCTCAGCAACTTCATAACCCCAATCACGGAAAGCTCCTTCCGTGAACTTCATGATATTGCCCTTATGGACAAGCGTTATTGAAGAACGGTTTCGCTCAATCGCGTAACGAATAGACGCTGCAACGTGTCGCTTCGTACCAAAAGGGCTTATCGGCTTAATCCCAATCCCACTGAGCTGGCGGATATCCGCACCCATCTCCTCGATAAGAAAGCTTCGAATCTTGTCCGCCTCGCTGGTGCCCGAGGCCCATTCGAGCCCCGCGTAGACGTCCTCTGTGTTCTCTCGGAAGATCACTACATCGAGTTTTTCGGGCTCCTTCATAGGTGAAGGCACACCCCTGATCCAACGCACAGGCCTGATGCAAGAATAAAGATCCAATACTTGACGGATTGTGACGTTGAGAGATCGAATCCCTCCCCCGACTGGTGTCGTAAGTGGTCCCTTAATGCTGACCTTGAATTCGCTGAGCGCGTCAAATGTCTCCTGGGGTAGCCACTCACCCGCCTTAGCATTCGCTTTTTCCCCCGCGTATACCTCCATCCAAGCAATCTGCCGCTCGCCACCGTAAGCTTTCCTGACAGCTGCTTCGATGACAGACCGAGTAGCAGCCCAGATGTCAGGGCCAATTCCGTCACCTTCAATGAAGGGAACAATTGGCCGGTGAGGAACCTGTAATTGTCCATCCTCAACGGTGATCCTGTCTCCGTCGGGAACTATTGCGTGAAGGTAGTCAGACAAGGAACAATCGCCTTTTAGAGGGTTCGTCGAAGCCAGGAAACCGTCGTACTAGGGATAGATAGAAGCGCGCCGGGCGGCGCAGAAGTTACCGGAACTATAACGAGAGGAGCAAGATGTTCGGTGAAGGGTTATTCAGCTTTTTCCAAGCCCTCCGCGGTCTCAGTTATCAGGTGGTCTACAACAGCTTTAAGGTCCCCAGTTTCCTCAAATACGGCGAGTTGTCGATCTGCGCTCGACCCCTCTTTGAGGATAGTAAGAGCATACTCTATCTGTTCTCGGCTACCGAGTTCATCTATCACGTCATCGAGAAACCAATAAATCAACTCACCAATGACGTCCTGTGCCGGACGACCGCACTCTTGCCCTAAATCGAGCAGGTTGCCCTGTACGCCATAGCGAACTGCAAGCCACTTGTTTTCCTCGATTAGTGACATCGGATAGACACGGAATGTCATGTTGTCCCGACGCAATTTCCACAACTTTGCAATAATCGCTTGGAAGATCGCAGCGAGGCACACAGCTTCGTCAACTTTAGTGCAGATATCACAAACACGGAACTCAAGTGTCGGATAGAGATGATGGGGTCGTATATCCCACCAAATCTTTGACGCATCCGGGATACAATTTGCGTTGACCAGCGTATGCAAGATTTGGTCGTAGCTCGCGTAGGTATTGAATGCTGGAGGGATCCCTGTGCGTGGGAAGTTCCTAAATGCGACACTGCGATAAGATTTGAGACCCGTCTTACGGCCCATCCAAAAAGGTGAGCTTGTCGACAAGGCTAGGACGTGCGGCAAGAAGTAGCGCGCGACTTTCATGGCATCAATCAGGAACTCTTGGTCTTCGATTCCGACATGGACATGCATGCCAAAAATGAGGTTTCGCTTAGCAAGTTCCTGCAAATTCTCAGCTACATCCATATAGTGCTCGAGTGGCGTGATTTCTTGCTCCATCCAAGACGAAAACGGATGCGTGCCTGCAGCAAGGATTTTGAGATTTTCCTTAGCAGCAAGGTCGATGACCGCAGTCCTAAGCCGTACAATTTCTTCACGGATCTCAATAGGTGTATGACAAATGCTGCTTCCCACTTCGAGCACGGATTGATGCAATTCTGGCTTAACATCTTCGACCGTGATCCGGCCATCCTTCAGGATTTGTGTGATATAGGAGCGCAACTCGCCGGTTTCTGGGGCGACAACTTGGTACTCTTCCTCAATCCCAAGCGTAAGAGATGGTGCTTTCATGAGTTATCAGTTGATAGAACGAAATCAGATCTGATCATATCTAGGTATGTATCTACGGTCACTCCCACACGCTGGCATCGCAAGGGGAAAACCCCCTTGCACCCACTAACTATCCAGCCTAATTTTGATACCTATTTCGGTTTTTATTCGGTTAATAGTTAAGTCCCCGGTACCGGCGTAAGTGGGTGGGTGATGTGGTGCAGCGTCGGGAGCCGGGGACCTTTGTCTCTGTTCTATTCCGTTGGTTTCAAACTGTTATGTCAAAACTCTATCCAAGTGGTCATGGTTTATCTCAGGAGGCTCTCATTCACGAGTGGGATCCAGCTGAGAACAAACAACCCCCGGGATGGGCTCCAATCTCATCCAACATTGGATGGGCCTGCGGCCCTGATCCAGACCCAACTTTGTACTCCACGTCCGGACATATCTCGGCGGGTAGCCGTCAGGCACTCTGCCTTTGGCTTCCTACTTTCGAACTCCGCCTCGAACTCCTTCGCTCTCCTAAACTCGATACCACATCAGTTGCACTTCTTTCTCCGGGTGAGAGCATCCGCAGCAAGATTTGGCAGGTATCTGAGCGTGCCTACGTAACTGGTGTCCGGCCCGGCCAATCCATATCCCAGGCAGTTTCTCTCTGCCCTTCCCTAACGCTGCTCGAACCCGACCCAACACACTACAATGCCGCGGTTGAATCCATGCTCGACCTGTTCTCCGAATTGACTCCTATCGTCGAGCCCGCTGGTCGTGGGCGAGTCTTCTTAGGAATGGATGGTCTCAATCGCCTTCTCGGTTCTCCATCTAATCAGGCAAACCTCGCCCTATCTTCACTCTTTCGGATCTTTCCTCCTCCTCTTGTAGCGGCGACCCGCGCAGGTATGGCTCCCGGAAAGTTCGGTGCATGGGTCGCTTCAGCATCTGCACGATCAGGTGAGCCTGTGATCGTGAAGGAAATGGAGCTTGGATCTTTTCTTGCCCGCTGCCCTGTGAATACGCTCCCCGTCAATCCATTGATCATCCAGCGCCTGGAGCGACTCGGAGTTGAAAACCTCGGAGATCTCAGACGCCTTCCTGAACCCTCGCTGATTTCCCAATTCGGCGAAGAAGGGCGGAAAGCACTCATGTGGGCTACCGGCAGGCGCATTGATCCCGTACGACCATGGCATCATCACAAACCAATTCGTGTATCTCTGGAATTCACCAACCCAGTAGGGCTCACCGAGACACTCTATACAGCATTGGATCGATTAATTGAACTCGCCCTCTCCCATCCGGCCCGCCGAGATCGAAGTGTTGTGAGCGTCCGAGTAGGTGCTCATTTCGAAGGTGGGGGGTCATGGTTTGTGGAAGCAGTGCTCAGAAAACCCACTACTCAGAGAGAGAGGATCGCCTATCCGCTTCGCATGAAGATGGCGATCTCACCACCACCTAAAGCCGTTGTGATGCTCTTTATCGAATTCACACAGTTTGGGGTATCAAGCACACAAACCGCACTCTTCGACCGAAAAAAAGACGGTGGACGCACCCTAGCAGGCCGAAGTCTGACTCAAGAAGAAGTTCCAGACTCACTGCGAGATGCTATAAAAGAACTCAAGCTTCGTCTGGGATGTTCCCCACTTTACCGCGTGGTCGAAGTTGATCCGTGGTCAAGAATACCTGAACGACGTCATGCATTACTCAATTTTGATCCGTGAACAACACACCGCATCTGCGACCTCTCGGTCAACCACACGTTGTGACCGTACGCACAGACGAGTTCGGAGAACCCGAGTTCGTGAGCCTTCCGGGTAAACCCACACGCCACGTCGAAATTATCCGTGAACACTGGCGCATCGATGAAGGGTGGTGGCGGCAACCGATGTCTCGCGAGTACCGTACAGTCATACTCGACAGCGGCGGAAGCATCACCCTATATCACGATCTCCTCAAAGAACTCTGGTATGTCCAGCGAGCCTGAACCTCTAATTACCCGTATTCAGCCGCTCCGACCTCGAGGACTCAAGGTGCTCATCCACACCGACTGTGATGAGCCATTTGAGGTCACCCTGGAAGCTCTCGAACGGAATCGACTCGGAGTCGGAGACTCTCTCACAAAAGACCGCCGTCATCATCTCCTCAATGACGATGCGGATATGCGTGTGCGTGAAGCTGCACTCAATCTCCTGTCCTACCGAATGCGAACCCGCAGTGAACTCAAACGTCGGCTTAGACAAAAAGACTTTCGGCCAGTCCGTATTGACTTGTGCTTAGACCAACTCGAAGCCAAAGGCTTACTCAACGATGAAGCAGTCGCGGCGGCTTTTATCCGTGATCGCCTACGACACCGCCCCCGAGGGAAAACTCGTCTCTCCTCGGAGTTGAGATTGAAAGGTCTCGATGAAAATATCGCACATCGAGTCATCAATGATGTCTTCGAGGATGAGGGGACTGATGACTCATCACTCGCACGGCAAGTAGCCGAAGGATGGCTGAGGCGACAGAACCGAAATGTTGTAAAGGCACTCGCAGACACTAATCGCTCTCAGAGCCGCGAGAAGGTCCACAGAAGACTTTACAGCTATCTGACCCGAAGAGGATTCCACGGTGATGCCCTGAGGGCTGCAATTGAAGAAACAATCGAGGCAGCTCGAAACTAACATCCCCTACCGTGATCCATTCTTTAAATGGGCATCATTCTTACCACACAACTATTAGATTGAGACATACTTAAAAATCCAGGGATCACCCCATGCACGGTATAGATCGATATCGGACAGTCCGGACTCTAGTGACCCAACTGTTAAGCACGTCCTTACTGGTATTACTCTCCTCTCCTCTTCAAGCGCAGACAGCCCGTGAGATCATTGACCGGGTCGATCAACTTCTTCGAGGTGAATCAAGTCGCGGGCAGATCACGATGGAGATCACGACAGAGCACTGGTCTCGCTCTCTGGACATGGAAATCTGGTCACTGGGTGTTGAGCACTCCTTAGTTCGCGTGCAGTCCCCGGCCCGTGAAGCAGGTACTGCTACCCTTAAAGCCGGCCAAGAGGTGTGGAACTATCTGCCCCGGGTCGATAGGACAATCAAAGTCCCACCTTCACTCATGATGGGCTCTTGGATGGGATCTCACTTCACGAATGACGACCTCGTGAAGGAAAGTAGGATCGTGGATGACTACGATTTTGAAATATCGTTCGAAGGTGAACGAGAGGGAGTTGAAGTCTGGGAGTTTCAACTCACTCCACGCCCCGAGGCGCCTGTTGTCTGGGGACGCATCGATGAGCAAGTCCGCAAAGCTGATCTGATGCCAACCTGGGTCCGCTATTACGATGAGGATGGTGGCTTAGTTCGAACGATGACCTTCTCGGGTTATAGAACTATGGGGGACAGGCTCGTTCCTGCATCGATGCTGGTGATTCCTGCAGACAACCCGGAGGAACACACTGAGCTCACGTACCATGAACTCGATTTCGACATCAGCCTTGACGAAAGCTTCTTCAGCCTCCGAAACCTAAGAGCACGACGCTAACGGATGGCCCATGAGCGACTATGGTGGCGGGTGGCGTGGAGAAATCTTTGGAGGAACCGCCTCCGCACACTGATTACGGCTTCTGGGCTAGCATTCGGATATCTCGGAGCGGTACTGGTTGTGGGAGTAAGCGACGGCATGTTGGTGGAGCTCATTGAAAACGGTACTCGCCTCATGTTGGGAGAGGTACAAGTCCACTCCGAGGACTATCTGCCGGAACGCAACATGCACCACACAATCGGTGGATATGGGGGGACTGATCTGGAGATTTTCATCAGCCGAGTCACCTCACAAGAGGACGTCTCCGGCGCCGCACCCCGTGTCTACGGTGGTGGCCTCCTTTCTTATGGAGAAGAAACCCAGGCAGCACTCCTCATGGGGGTCGATCCTGACCGTGAACCCCGTGTCACCACACTTCTCTCTAGGCTCGTGAGTGGTAGGACTCTAGTTGCTGGAGCAAATGAAATCCTGGTCGGAGACGAGATGGCCGAACAACTCGGTGCAGTCCTCGGAGACGAGATCGTCGTGGTCGCACCCTCCTCAGACGGTTCACTGGGAAACGACCTCTTCACCCTGGTGGGAATACTTGATACCGGGATACCAGCGATTGACCAAAACTATGCCCTGCTCGCCTTACCTGACCTCCAATTCCTGATGGCGATGGGCCCAACCCGCATCCATGAGGTCGTGATAACTGTCGGCAATGCGAAGGACAGCCCTCGCATTGCAGGAGTTCTTGGTGAGTTCCTTTCAGACAGTGAGTTACCGGTTCAAGTCAGCTCATGGACGGATCTGCGTCCTGAACTTGCGGAAATGGTTAGTCTCATGGACGCCTCTCACTTCATCATTGTTATTGTCATCTTTGGGATGGCGGCTTTCGGTGTCGCGAATACCATGCTGATTGGAACGTTTGAGCGCCGCCGTGAATTCGCTGTCATTCGTGCACTCGGGACTGCACCAATCGGGATTGGACGGACAGTTATTTATGAAGGGATCATTCTCGGCATGATTTCACTGATCGCGGGGGCTTTGATTACTTGGCCAATACTCGTGTGGTGGCACAACTCGCCCATAGACCTAACCACGGTCATCAGTGGCTTCAGCGTCGCTGGTGCTCAGTGGAGACCCGTCCTACGGGTGGAGTACTCCGTGCAAGCACCGATCGTAGCTGCTCTTGGGTTATTCCTGACCTCGATCCTGGCGGCAATGTACCCGGCCTGGAAGGCAACCCGAGTTCCGCCTGCAGATGCACTTGCTGACTGATGAGACTCACGGTTCTTCTTAAGCTGGCAATGCGCAGTGTAGGACGAAATACGCGCAGGAGCGCATTGACTTCATTGGCAATGGTACTCGGCCTGGCACTCCTGGTGTTTTCCCGAAGCTTGGCGGAGGGGGCGTACGATAAGATGATCGATTCGGGTGTCCGTATGGGAAGCGGACATATTGCGATCCAAGCACCCGAGTACCTAGAGACTGGAAAACTCGAGCACCGTCTTGAAGCAGGAGTGGTAAGGCTCGCATCGGAGGTGGCGAACGATGTCCTAAGAGAATCACTGCTCTCGTGGGCTCCTCGCCTCTCAGTCAATGGCCTTGCAAGCTCCACCACGGCAGCGGTTCCGGTTCGAATCGAGGGGGTAGACCCCGAACTAGAGCGAGCCTTTTCAGACATCGAAGACAAGCTGCAGGACGGCCGTTACCTGGAAGCAGGAGACCGTCTGCATGCATACATAGGAACTGAACTGGCTCAGCGTCTCGACGTGCAGGTCGGAAACCGCTTCGTCCTCACCGCGCAGACTTCTACAGGAGATGTAGAGGGTCAACTTGTCCGCGTGGCAGGCATCTTTCAGACGGGGATTCCCGAGGTCGATCAATCGCTAATCCATATACCGATTGATACAGCACGTGAATGGCTGCACACTCCCGGGGCAACTTCGACCCTAGCATTCCTACTCAAAGAATCCGAACTGACAGACATTGGGGTCGAAACTCTACAGCTGAAATTAGAGAATGAGCGGCAAATCCGGGTTCTTGGATGGCGTGAATCGTCCCCAGAGTTAGCGGCAGCGATCCGGCTCGACTCAACTGGCAACTACATCTTTCATTCGATCCTTCTTGCCATTATCGCACTCGCGATACTCAACGCAATCATGATCTCAGTATTGGGTCGTCGTCGTGAATTTGGTGTTCTACAAGCGATGGGACTTACGGGTGTAGAAACTGGATTTTATGTTTTCTTAGAAGGACTTTTCCTCACGGTTGTAAGTGGCGTAGCCGGCATTTCGGCCGGCCTACTTTTCACCTGGGGATTCTTCAGGGATGGGCTCGACTTCAGCATCTTCATGGAAGACGGCCTAGAGTTCGGCGGTCAAATTATGGAACCCATTATCATCCCACACTTTAGTGTAGAGCAGTTACTTATCAGCACCTTTGTAGTTGTGACCATCGGGATAATCTCGTCCCTTTACCCAGCCTTGCGTGCCTCCAAGTTGGACGTCGCTGAGGCTATGAAATTCGAGCAATGATGAAGACCGCGGTGCGCACAACAAACCTTTGGAAAATTTACCCGCAAGAGCCGGATCCTGTCGAAGCAGTGCGAGGTATCTCCACAGAGATAGAGACTGGTGATTTCGTTGCGATGGCGGGGCCCTCGGGATCTGGTAAGACGACCATGCTCAACATGATCGGAGGGCTTACCCGACCGAGCCGGGGTCAGATCTGGATAGGTGACCGAGAAATCACCGAAATGAGTGATAAAGATCTAGCACAGTTACGACTCGAAAGAATCGGCTTTGTCTTCCAGTCATATAACCTGTTACCCGTGCTTACTGCACTCGAGAATGCAGAATTCACGCTCCTCTTGAGTGGTGTTCCCAAGGATGAACGTCGTAAGAAAGTACTGGAACTCTTTGATAAGATTGGCCTGAGCGGACTGGAGGATCGTAAGCCCGGAAAACTCTCCGGAGGACAGCAGCAACGCGTAGCTGTAGCCCGTGCAGTAGTGGCGAATCCTGCTCTCATCCTCGCCGACGAACCAACTGCAAATCTCGACTCTAAGGCAAGCACAGATCTACTCGACGTTATGGAACGACTCAACCAAGACCATGGCACCACGTTCCTATTCTCAACCCATGATCCTCGGGTCATGGAAAGGTCGAGGCGCTTGATCACACTGGTTGACGGGCAAATCGAATCGGACGAACGCCGTAATCACTCGTCCGTTTCTCCGTGAGGATAACGGCCGCCCTTTTACTCTTAGCGACCACTCTTCCTAGTGCCGCTAAAGGTCAATTGGAAGTCTCAGCATATGTCCTCGGTGTTGGAGCATACCAGGGGAACTCTGCTTTAGGCGTATCCGGAAGCACAACGCTAGCACGCACACGACTTATGCCAGTGCTTACTTCAGGCGGCCTCACCCTTGATATTGCCTACGAGCACGTATTATCGCAGACACCGAGTTCAACAGGATTCTCCATTACCGCACCTGGAGGATCAGCTGCACGAACAGGTGATTGGCTAGGCCTGGATTGGGACCTTCACTCTGGGTCCAACACTAAATGGCGCCACCGTCTCGATCGGATAAGTCTGGGATTTTCTGGCGGTCCATTAGAAGTCACAATCGGCCGCCAAGCAGTCTCATGGGCTACCACATTGATTTTGACACCGGCAGACCCGTTCGCACCATTCAATCCTTCAGACCCATTTCGCGAATATCGGGGGGGGATTGATGCTTTACGAGTCAGGGTGTTCACCGGACCTTTCACTGAAATCGAGGCAGTTGTCCGCCCTACGGAAACCGCGTTTGGTACAACAGTCACTGCACTCGGCCGCGTGCAAACATCTAAAGGTGGTTGGGCGTTCGGAACTTGGGCCGGCATCCTCCATGATCAGCCAGCCGGTGCGCTATTCACTACGGGTGCGTTAAAGGCCACCGCAATTAGAGCAGAACTGGCAATTCGAGAACATCCAAATGCTGAAGTGACGATGCGGGGTGCGATTGGACTCGATCGATTCTTCACCCCCGGAGGGAAGAACCTCTACTTCGCGGTCGAATTACAGTATGACGGATTCGGAGCTCAAAATACATCGAAATTACTTGAGACGATAAACTCTAAACCCTTTATACAGGGTGATATGCAGACTATAGGTCAATGGACTGTTGCGAGCCAACTATCATACCAAGTCCATCCACTCGTGGGCGTAAGTGGACTCACGCTCGTAAATGCACGCGACAGAAGCGTGTTGGTCTCGCCGGGCCTGAACTGGTCTGCGACCAGCTCCCTAACCGTGACTGCGGCAGCGTTCAGAGGTTTGGGAGCAGAACTAGCATCACCCGGAACGCTGGGATTGGGATCTGAGTACGGGTTCATCCCAGCCATAGGTTATGTCTCTGCATCCTGGTTCTTTTAAATCGCTAGGCAAACTAACTGATTAGCAAGTGAAAGATTCAGAACTCTAAGAAACTGTTGAGAAAGAACTCACACTTTCAAATATCCTGTCTTCCAATTAATGCTTGCCCGGAGGATGAGACCCAGCGATCCTCCCGTGATTTTTAGGTACAGGTAATCCTTACCACTTAGGGAAGTGAGAATTGGGCCAATGGTAATTGCCTCCTCACCCAAAGAACTCTTTGCTAATCGTGTGAACCGAATTGGCACTGAGGCAGCGTTCGCCCTTGGAGGGCGAATATCTGAGGTGGAATCGGGCGGCGACCAAGTAATCAGATGCAACCTTGGTCAACCAGATTTTCCCCTGGCCCATCACATCACAGCGGCTGTAAAGAAGGCTCTAGACATGGGGCTAACCACGTACTGTGACCCCCAAGGGATTCCTGAGCTACGTTCGGCCGTCGCCAAATCAATGGGCGAGAAACACGGACTCGATATTGATCCAGAGCGAGTCGTCATCTACCCAGGAGGGCGCCCTCCGATAGGCTTCGCTCATATGACATACAGTGAAGCAGGTGAAGAGGTCATCTATCCCTCACCTGGCTACCCGCTCTTCGAGTCGTTTATTCCTTACTTCAGATGCAATCCAATGCCTGTCGTCCTTGAGGAATCGGATGACTTCGCATTGAAACGAGATAACCTCGAGCCCCTGCTGAGTGATCGAACGGGATTGATCTTCTTAAACTTCCCATCAAATCCAACTGGTGGTGTCGCGACGAGGGGACAACTTAATGAACTCGCTGAACTCATAATCGAGAAAACAAGTCCAAATCTTCGGGTCTACTCTGACGAATCCTACGAGGCGATCACATTTGATGGTGACAAGCACACTTCAATCGCATCGATGCCAGGAATGGAGGCACGCACGATCATCGCGTCGGGCTGCTCAAAAACCTATGCTTGGACAGGTGGTCGGGTCGGTTGGGCGGTATATCCAACTGTAGAAGAGGCCTTGGCCCATCGGCAACTCGCCATCAACTATTTCGCGTCAATCCCTCCCTATAACCAATGGGGGGCTATCGAAGCCCTGGAATCGCCTGAGAGCGCAAACTCTATCCAAATAATGGTCGAGGCCTTTCAACGTCGACGCGACTTGGTTGTGACAGGCCTGAACGAGATCAGTGGAATCACATGTCAGAATCCGAAGGGGGCTTTTTACGCTTTTCCAAACATCGAAGGCGCACTCCAAAACATGGGTGGGATTAAGGCGTTCGATGAATTGCCCGAGGACATCCGTACTGACTCGAGTCCAGCTACTCTCTTCCAGCTATTCCTGCTGTACAAATACAAAGTTGCGACAATGGACCGACGTTCTTTCGGCACACTCGGTAGCGAAGGCCAGCACTTCTTACGTATATCGACAGCGAATGCGGATGAGGAATTAGCTGAAGCCATCAGTCGTATCGGTGCTGCATCAAGGGACGCCGACGGTTTTCGGGCCTTTCTGGATTCGGGTGTGCAGCTGACCTTGTAGGAATGATGGATCATAAGTTGGACAGTAGACATTTCGTAATCTGTTGACTGACAACCAACCTGGAAGAATATGAGCGAAGAAGTCTTGAACGATCTCAGCGTCACGAATGTGACTACAATTGAATCTAAGCGGATGCCTTCCGCACACGCTGTGGAGGTACCCGACTACGATAGAGAATACTTCGATGATGTAGCATTCATGACCTCGATGCTTCTGGTTCTTCTCGGTAACTACAGAGGATCAGGCCACTTCGGAGGACCCCTCGCTTACACACCGTTTAACGTTGCCGTACATCTCGGTGGGCCTGAACTCGGTGGGCTTTCATATGACATTCGAGAGCCCAAGCACCCCTTTGCTGATCGATTCATGCTCGCCGGTGGACATTGTATACCTACGTGCTACGCGCTTTGGATGATTCTCTACGAGGCAATGGCTCGCAGGTATGCCACAACTGGAGACGACAGGTACGCTTGTGACCCCGAAGTTGCTGTGCTCTCAGTCGATGCCCTGGGATTTCGGCGAAGCAAGGGTGCGATGGCCAAAATTCTCGACGAAAACGGTCTCGCCGACCATCCATTATTCGCTCAGGCAAAGTTGCGTGGAATACGGCCTCTCATGGGGCATGCCGAAAGCACGGACGTAACCAACGACGTGAACGGGGGTCCATCAGGTATCGGTATCGCCACAGCAGCTGGTAAAGCCTTGTTCTGGGACTTCATCGGTGCGCCTTCCAACCTCAAGGTCATTGCTTTAGAAGGTGAGTTTGCGATGACCGAAGGACACGCCCAGGAACTCAAAACTGCCGCGGTTGCACAGCAGGTCGGCAAGCGCCTGCGAATTTTCCTGAGCAACAATAACGCGGGTATCGATGACTCCCTCATAGGAGGAGTAGTCAAGTCAGAATTCAAGGGCTACGACATTGCACAGCAGTGGAGTTCCTACGGCTGGAATGTTCTGGATATCCAGAATGGAAACGACTTCGGCGATATCTTCGCCGGTCTCAAGCTGATGGAGGATTGGCCGGAGGATGATCGGCGACCGATGGTACTTATCGGTAACACGGTGAAGGGATGGTGGCCGGGAGCCGAGAACGGGGAATTAGCTGGCATCGGAGACCAAATCGTTGGTTTCCCCAGTCATCCCTACGGTTTTGGAATCAATTCCCCTTATTTCATAGCATTGGCTGAGTCCTTCGAGAGACGTTATGGCGTAGAGTTCGAAGGTATAAGAGATGGTGTACCGGGATCAGAATCTGATAAGCTCATCCAATTCAAAACCAACGTCGATATCCTCCTTTCCATCATGGATGAGAAGTCAGGATTAGGTGACTGGATCTCCGACCGACTCCTTTCCATCGCGGGGAATTTGGACCGCGAGACACCCGTTAACATCAACGACGCTGAAGATCCTTTTCTAGACGAGAGGCTCACTCCTGCTGGATTACCAACTGAGCCGGTGGAATTCACGGTGACTGATCCGCACTCAGGCGATGCCACATCAGGAACAATCAATCTCTTCCTGCCACCAGGGGAAAAGAAAGGAACGAGGAGGGCAATAAGCGAAATCGGTCAGTGGCTTAACTACGTTACGGGAGGACGCTTTCTTACGGTGGCCGCAGATCTTTCTTGCTCAATCAACGTAGAGAAATCACACTTCTTCGGGCACTATGATCCTGTGCACAATCCAGGAGGAACTCGCCTTAAGGCGTCCATTCAAGAAGCTGTAAATGCCTCCACAATCATTGGCTTAGTCAACCAGTCTGCTTCCACTGACCCATCAGTTCACTCCGGGCTGTGGGGCCTTTCAGGAACCTACGGTGCGTTCACACCACTCATGTACACACCTGCTCGAGTATTCAGCCAACAAAACCAGGACAGCCCCTTCCGGCTGGGCGTGCTAACAATTCTGGCGGGACATTCCGGACCGGAAACCGCAGCGGATGCACGTACCCACTTCGGTATATTTGCTCCTCAGGTTTGGACACTCTTCCCACGTGGACAGGTGATCAACCTCTACTTTTGGGACTACAACGACGTCGCTGCGGGTTATTTTGCTGCCGTCGCAAAAGCAGCTCGTACTCCGGAAGTTGGGATTATTACGATTCACGTTGCTCGGCCAGATATTCTAGTTGCGGACAGAAATAGATTCGCGGATACAGACCTCAAGGCTGCCGCCAAAGGAATCTATCTTATTCGTGACTACGATCCTGATCTGCCAGCCATGGGAACCGTCTGGGTTCAGGGTGCCAGCTCGACAGTGAATCTGGTTAGCATACTCGACAAGCTGGCTAGTGAAGGCATCAATGTCCGTGTTGCAGCAGTCATCAGTCCCGAGTTGTTTGCCGACCAATCTGAGCAGTACCAGCGGCACATTTACCCACATGCTTCCCGTTATGACAGCATGGTTATCAGTACCATGACTAAGCGCGTGCCGCCCCTACCTGACCTGGGTCCACTAACCGAAGAGTATTCCCTCTATGCAGATCAGAACGATCGTTGGCTAAGTGGAGGCACAGAGGACGATGTGATCGCAGAGGCAAATCTCGACCCAACTTCTATCTATCAAGCCGTCGAGCGCTTCGCTCGGGAGCGAGAAGACCGGCTTGAGCATCAGCGCCGAGCTCTGTCAGAGCTTTAACGTCGTAATAGTGGAAGAATGAAAGGAATGGACGACAGCGGTTTCATTCGCTTGAGATTGGACCGACGCGCATTCCTTAAGCACGCGAGTTCGGCGGGTCTGGCAGGGCTAGCTCTCCCGCTGGCTAGTTGCATCGGGGATGGGACTTCGAAATTGGAAGAAGTATCGGATGGCACCATACCGGGATCTGCGATGGGGCGCAGAATCAACCGACCGATACTTATGCCTTGGTCAGACAACACTGTCAGGATTCTCAATACAACATCAGCCCTGCCGCTGGCGTACGTGTCTCTGGGGCTTCGTCGGGTCTACGTAGAAAATCTGCTCCGCGACCGAGTTATTGGTTTATTGAATGCGCACGTGTCCGTAAGTACAGGACTTTGGAGGATCCCTATCCCCGGAGACCGACCCGAACAGCCGCTCGTCCCCGGTGACACTTCACGGGAGTTCGAAGTAGCTGCGATCTGGGATTGGGATCCGAAAGCCGACCCAACAGAAAGAGATTTCCGTATCATGGCTGGTGCTGGAGTCAGGACCGATATTCATTTCAGCTGTCAACCGATATCGGGCAAGGAAGAGTGGTATAGCGCTGGACCATGGTCTATCGATCAATGTGACCCTTCGCTAGACAGCGCTTGCCGAGAAGATTTTCAGCAGATCGGGGAGGGAATCCGATATACGGATCGGAATTGTAGCAGTCCAGGTGAAACAGTAGGATTTCTGACTTGGGTCTGTGGAGGGCCACCTATTGATCTGGTTACGGCGCCGCGACCAGAGTGAGTACGGCCCCAAATCGAAATGTCGAGCTAGCTCAGCTTCTTGGTCTGCTCCCCATCTCTTGGAGTGAGGGTCTGGTATCCCCTTGCGCCAGGTTCCAACTGGTCTGGTGAACGAGTCGGACAATGCGCGTCATCTTCTCATATTCGATTCGGTCCGGGGTATCCCCGGCACGGTGATAATCTGGGTGTAGTCCGGTATGAAACCAAACCGCCGGGACACCATTCTGAAGAAATGGCCAGTGATCTGAGCGGCGTAACAAATTCGATTCGTTATTATCGTAGCGCATCTTGAGCTCCAGCCCGAACGTGTTCGCCGCTTCGATCTGACCCGCTAAGTCGGGCGTTCGGCTGTAACCGAGAATATTGGTCGCATTCGAATTAGACTCAGCACTCTGAACTTCAAGTCCTCGGAAACGACCGGCACCATCTTCGGGGACTTCCTGGTGACGTCCAATCATATCAAGATTGAGCTTCGCCACTGTGCTCTGCAGAGGAAAGAGCGGCCTTAGCGTATAGTACCATGCACCTAGTAGTCCACGCTCTTCTGCATCCCAGATCGCAAAGATCACGGACCGTCGAGGGCGCTCACCAGCTTCGATAGCTCTAGCATAAGCGCCCGCAACACCCATTACACCGACTGTCCCTGAGCCATCATCGTCTGCCCCCGGGAATACGGTCTCACCATCGGTGCCATCATGGTCGTGGTGGGCACCAATAATGACTACTTCATCGCGGAGATCCGGATCGGAACCTTCAACCATAGCCAGAACATTCCGACCCATAACGGTATGACGTTCAACGTTGACCGTCAGGCTGGCTTCCGCGCCTGGTAATGCAATGACACCAAGCCCTTCTCCAGCTTCTTCAGAAGCCATGGAAAGCTCCTCGAGCGTACTCCCGGAACCGCTGACAAGTACCTCTGCAAGCTCGACCGAAATCTGAGCCGCAGGAATCGTGATATCTTCGACCCACGCCCCAAGAAGAAAACGTTCGACCCGGCGCGGCTCTTCGGGCCAACTACTAGCATGTGCCTGTTGCCAATCCCCGGTTTCCGGACGGTTGTGTACATCTCGCACGAACAGAATACCAATCGCCCCACGCTCCTGGGCAGAAAGCGCTTTTCGCCAGGTACGGGATGCTTCTGCAGTGACTACCCCGTCGAATGGACTCGATGGATCAGTGACACCCGGCTCTCGTTCAAGCACGAGCACAAATTTGCCCCGGACGTCTTCATCCCGATAGTCGTCATAACCTAGGCGGGGCTCAACAATGCCGAAGCCGGCAAAAGCTACCAGACCAGCAGCACTAGTTGATGCACTAAAGTTAATTGGCGTCCACCCATCACCGGGTTGACGTGCCCTCCCAGACCCAGTGACACGCAGGAGGTTCGGAGCGTCGAGGCTAAACCAGGCCAACTCGAAATTCTGATAGTAAGACCCATCATCCCCAGCGGGTTCAAGACCAAGTGTTCCAAATCGATCAGCGATCCACTCTGAGGCAGTAGCAATTTCGGGGGATCCAACAAGACGTCCCCGCATCTCAGGTGAAGCTAAGTAATAGAGATCATCGGATAGGTTCGATTCAGTGATCGAATCGTTAAAAGGTGCGCCCGTATCCGCACACCCAGTAAGCAAAACCGCAGCTGCAACCTTACAGAACAAGGAACGTACTCGGCTCATACCGCCTCCACCGTTGGAATGAGAACGGCTAAGAATGAGGATTCGAAGGCTTTAGCACCACTTTCGACCAACCCTCTTCCCTCGCCGCGAAGCTCCGGTAAGCCTCGACACCTTGCGAAAGCGGAAGTCGGTGGCTGATCAGCTCACTGATCAAAGCCATATCACGCTCAGCGATCCTTAGGGCAGTTGGCATGTAATGGCGTGCTGAACATCGCCCTCCAGCATACCGAAGATTCCGGTCATAGATCTCCCCAGGTGAGAGTGCAAGATGGGCTTCGGTATGGACACCAAGCGCTGCTAACGATCCACCAAACCTAAGTAGCTCGGCGGCTGTACGAGTCGCTTCGGCTGAGCCAACCGCTTCGATCGCGCAGTCAGCACCCCGCCCTTCTGAACAATCCATTACAACTTCAAATGCCTTTTCCGTTTTGAAGTTCACTGGGATTGCTCCAAACCGTCTTGCAAGTTTGAGTCGGGAAACAACTGAATCGACAGCCACGACCTGACGAGCTCCCTTCTCTCGAGCTGCTCGGATACTGAGCAGCCCAACGGGGCCACATCCAACGACGACTACCAAATCTCCCGTTTGTACTCCAGCTAACTCTGCTCCGAAAGCCGCCGTAGACAAGATATCCCCTGCCAGAAGAGCCACTCCTTCATCAAGACCATCTGGAACAACAACAAGTGTTGAATCTGCCATGGGTACCCTGACGAATTCCGCCTGTGTACCATGCAGTCCCACGCCATTTTCGATCCAGCCGAAAAGCTGGCCGGTTTCACAACGGGCGGTTAACCCCGATCGACAAAAGAAACAGCTACCGCAATTCGTTGTGAACGCGGCAACTCCGATATCACCTATAGAGAATCTTTGAACAGCCGAGCCTACTTCTACGACCTCACCAAGTAGCTCGTGGCCCATCACCGTTCCAACGTCCAGACCTTGCTCGCGACCGAAGTAAGGATGGAGATCAGAGCCACATATTCCGGCTGCCGTGACACGAATAATCGCGTCCGTAGAATCAAGGAGCCCTGGGTCGGGAATATCCTCGTAAGCAAGAGACTGGATACCCTGAAATGTGATCGCCTTCATTAGGCGCGAAGATGTGGAAATTACTGAAGCTGCAACAGGTGTTAGGCCATAGAAATCGGATATCGATCTGGATAGTCAAATAGTGTTTGGCGAAAGTCACTAGATGTATCACTCGCTGAAATCGAGCGAGAGCTTATGATTCATTAGCATTGAGTTTCAGAAATGAAAGGCAGACGGAAATGCGAGATTCTGAGTGGTACGACCTCTTTTACAAGCGGGGTACTAGGCGTGATTTCTTGCGAGTCGGTAGAGCCGCCGCTGGACTCTTGGCTTTGGCTTCCGTTCCGGGTTGTAGAGCTGATTTTCGGCTCCGGTCCATAGGTTCGTATCCCTTCAAGTTAGGAGTCGCATCCGGTGATCCTGAGCCAGAACTGGTCGTCCTTTGGACGCGTCTGGATCCGGAGGCCCTAGAAACCGTCGGTGCACATGAAAAGCCAGTAGCCATCGATTACGAACTCGCTCGAGACAACAATTTCAAAGAGATCGTTCGAACTGGTTCCGCGATCGCTTCACCTGAATTTGGACACTCAATCAGCGCCGAAGTTGGTGGACTGAATCCGGGGCATGAGTACTTCTACCGAATGATCGTCGGTGGTGAAGTCAGCCCTGTAGGACGTACTAAGACAGCACCGGATCTAGGGGACACCCCAGACCGCATGAGGTTCGCGTTCGCTTCCTGTCAGAATTATGAAGATGGATATTTCACCGCTCTGCAACACCTCGCCCAGGAGGACCTCGACTTTATCATCCACCTTGGCGACTACATTTATGAGTATGCGGAGCATGGCCGGGATACGGTGCGGCATCACACCGGCCGAGAGATCCAGACGCTGCAGGAGTACCGTAACCGATACACACAATACCGCTCGGATCCAGATTTACAGGCAGCCCACGCGGCTGCGTCATGGATCGTGACCCTGGACGATCACGAAGTCGATAACGACTGGGCTGACGAGTCGCCGGAAGATGACCAATCCCCGGAGCAATTCCTTCTTCGCAGAACGGCAGCTTTCCAAGCATATTTCGAGTTCATGCCCCTGCGCCAAGCTTCAATGCCCAGTGGCCCGAACATCCAGCTCTATCGCAGACTCCAATTCGGGAACCTTATGGAGATGAGTATCCTCGATACCCGACAATACCGGAGCAACCAGCCGTGTCTTGGCAGAACTAGTCCGAGCTGTCCAACTCATATCTCGCCCGATCAATCCATTCTCGGCAGGAGTCAACGGGAGTGGTTGTTCGAAGGACTAACGAGGTCTGAGGCGCGCTGGAATGTTCTCGCTCAGCAGGTCATGGTCGCCAGAATCCAGGGCAGTGATGCCGAAGGCCAAGAAACATGGTCGATGGACAAGTGGGACGGATATCCACTAGAACGCAGTACTATGATCAACCGCATGGTAGATGCTGAAACCCCGAACCCTGTCATCCTGACAGGGGATATCCACGCAAATTGGGTAACTGACCTTAAACGAGACTTTGATGATCGGTCATCGGAAACAGTTGCTACCGAATTCGTGTGCACTTCCCTCAGCTCAGGCGGAGATGGGCAGGATATGACTGCTGGCGGCGAGAGGCTTCTCCGCAGAAACTCACATTTAAAGTTCTATAACGGACAACGCGGTTACGTTACCGCTAATGTCACACCCGATCTCTGGACCTCAGAGTTCAAGGTGGTTCCAGTTGTAACCGAGGTTGGCGGTTCCCTTGAAACGCGTGCCAAATTTGTGATCGAGGACGGACACCCAGGGGCCGAGGAGGCTTAGCCAGCTACCCTACTAGCTCAAGCACCACAAGAGCCATTACCTGAGCAGACGTGACAATATCATCAACTGAGCAAGACTCATCAGGTTGATGCGCTTCCTCCAATGGACCCGGTCCATAAGCCACGCAGTGGTCTACGCCAGCAAGGCGAGACACATGCTTCTGGTCGTACGTCCCTGGACTGGCAACAAGCTCAGCTTCACTTCCTTGCACTTTTCTGATGGCTTTAGAAAGTGCTGAGATGAGCGGTGAGTCCTGGGGAGCCTGAGTCGGAAGCACAGACATGCGCTCTTCGATCCTAAAAGAGCAGCCCTCATTCTCTTGCTCCACTGCAGCCACGACTTGCGCTACTTCACGCCTAACCTCGTCAAGAGACTCCTCTCGGATGAAGCGTCGATCGAAAGTCACTACGCAACGATCTGCTACACAAGGCGATTGTTGATCCTCCGATACCTGGCCACCCCAGACGGCGTTCACATTGATCGAGGGATGACGCGCTTCTTCTGGGACTACCGGCATCACTGAAATTCGACTTGCCAGCTCCGGCTCAAGTTTTGCCCTAATCTCATACAGAAGCACACCGATATCACTGATTGCACTCCGACCTAAGTGCGGCATACTCCCGTGTGCTACCCGACCTTCGGCGATGACATCAAACCAGTAGACGCCCCTATGGCCGACACAGATTCTGTCTGGTCCGAACGGTTCCGGTATCACAACGTAGTCGGTGCGTTCAGCAGCCAGATAACCCGCCTTACATAAGTGTGCGACCCCTGCGTAGCCGCCGCTCTCTTCATCGACAGTGCCACTGAGCTCCACAGAACCTGATAGCGAAACACCAGATCTCCGTATTGCTTCTACAGCAAAGGCTGCAGCCGCAATACCTGATTTCATGTCGGAAGCTCCTCTTCCGTAGATCCGACCATCTCGAACCTCTCCTCCGAAAGGGTCAAGTTTCCATCCATCGCCTGGGGGCACGACATCAAAGTGACCGTTGAGGTGGATACACGGTCGAGAAGCCATCCCCTCGAGCCGGCCGATCACATTCACCCTGGGGTGTTCCGTAGTGTGCTCAGGTCGGTTCTGAGCTTCCACAAATTCCACATCCATACCCGATCCACTCAATCGCTCACCGATTAGTTCAGCACAATCACGATAGCACTCGCCCGGAGGATTGACTGTGGGAATCCGGATCAGAGAGGCGGTGAATGCGAGGATCTCATCACGGCCAGCTTCGACCTCGGTAAGCACGCGATCTGTAGCCTCGGAATTAGTCATAGCTGAGCAAGCTATGGAACTAGATGTTTAGCGAAAGCCTAGTACTCCTTGCCTCCACACTTACAGCACCGGACATTTCCCCAGTCTATGTAGAGTCGGTGCACCGTTAGGATACGAGTGAACCGGTTCGACCTCAAAAGGAGCAACAACGTGAAAAAGGTGACTGCAGCGTTAGTGGCGCTGACCCTCGTAAGCACTATTCCAGTATTCGCTCAGGATGGCAGGATGAATTTCTTCATCACGAGTGCCGGGCCTGGTGACGGAGCAAATCTTGGCGGCCTAGAGGGCGCAGATCAGCAATGTACAGATCTCGCCTACGCAGCGGGGTTGGGCGATGACCTATTATGGAGAGCCTACCTCAGCACAATCGCGAGAAACGGCCTGTCTGCCGTTAACGCCCGTGATCGTATCGGTGGCGGACCTTGGTACAACTACGCGGGAGCAATGATCGCGCGTGATGCAACTCATCTTCACTCCGAAGATGTGAACCTTACCAAGGAGACGCAGTTGAACGAGAGGGGTAGCATTGTAAATGGCCGGAGTGATTCTCCGAACATGCACGATATCCTCACCGGATCGAATCTCGATGGTACATCTTACGGAGGTGGTGAGGGCTACACTAATTGCGATAACTGGACCAGCAACGGCGAAGGCAGCACACGTGTTGGTCATCATGACCGTCAGGGTGGAGGTGAGAACCCCAACTCATGGAACTCTGCCCACAACTCCAGAGGCTGTAGCCAGGAAAATCTTCAGGCTACAGGAGGAAATGGATTCTATTACTGCTTCGGCTCACCAGATGAACGATTGGATGTGGAGCCAAAGCTACCTAGGGAGTAGGAAATCTTGACTATGCGAAAGTTTTGGATCGGGGCCCTCTTTTTGGGGGCCCCGATCTCACATGAGCTAGTGATAGCTCAAGAGAATCCGGCGATAGACTCTTGGGGACTAACAGCGGTTAGCGGACTTGAGCTCGGGCACTACACGCTTAGCGAACGAGCAACAGGGTGTACCGTCATTATCGCCAGAGACGGTGCGACTGGGGGAGTTGATGTGCGTGGAAGTGCCCCGGGGACCAGGGAATTGGCACTACTTGATCCAGTTAACAGCGTTGAGCAGGTAAACGCGGTCGTTCTCTCAGGCGGAAGTGCATTTGGGTTGGACGTGGCCTCAGGTGTCATGCGCTATCTAGACGAGGAGGATATCGGTTACCGCGTTGGACAAAAGGTTGTGCCAATCGTTGTAGGGGCAATCCTGTACGACCTGGGACTGGAGGGAGACAGAAAGATCCGTCCCGGACCCGAGTGCGGCTACATCGCTGCTGAAACGGCGTCGATTAGGCCTCCAGAAGAAGGGTCGGTCGGAGCAGGTGCAGGCGCTACGGTCGGGAAGATGGGTGGAGGGAGACCCATGAAGGGCGGCTTTGGCACAGCGTCGATCACGCTTGATAATGGCCTCGTGGTCGCGGCTGGCGTCGCGGTGAACGCGGTAGGTGATATCATCGATCCAGCAACAAGCGAAGTGGTGGCTGGGATGCTCAACCCGGATGGTTCGGGATTCTTGGATGCACGCAAAGTGCTCCGAGGTGAAGGTAGTAGCCAAGACTTCGAGTTTGAGATCGAGAGCGGTGCAAATACTACAATTGGGCTGGTGGCGACGAACGCAAAACTCACAAAAGCTCAGACGACGAAAATTGCCCAGATGGCACAAGACGGACTTGCTCGGACAATCTACCCAGCCCACACGATGGGGGATGGTGACACAGTCTTTGCTCTAGCGACTGGGACACTCGAAGGGCAAGAGAACGTGACCCTGATCGGAGCATTAGCAGCTGATGTAATGGCTGAGGCGATTCTTCGAGCAGTAAGGTTAGCTGAAGGCCTACCAGGGATTCCGAGTGTCTCGGATCTGGGTAGGTAGTAGCAGACCACTGACCCATGCAACCCGAAATTAGAAAAGCCAAACCCAGTTGAGCTTGGAGATGGAACAGAGCGTCGCACTCCAACTTGGAATCCTTATAGGCTATTCCGTCGCTCTCATTTTCTTCGGTCTTTGGGTCTCGAGGCGTGTCCGGGGGAGTGAGAGTTTCTTCGTTGCCGATCGAAGCCTTGGGACCGGGCTCATTTTTTCGACGTTTCTTGCAGCCAACATTGGAGCAGGGTCGATCATTGGAGCGGCAGGTCTTGGTTATTCAAACGGCATCTCAGCATGGTGGTGGGTCGGATCAGCTGGTATCGGATCACTATTACTTGCCATCTGGCTTGGACCCAGAATTTGGCGGATTGCTTCCGCTCATGGGCTCTACACGGCTGGCGACTATTTAGAGTACCGATATGGCAGCTCGGTACGTGCGACAATCGCGGTCCTATTGTGGGTGCTCACGCTAGTAATCTTAGCTGCACAGCTCATCGCGATGTCGCAAATCCTTGAATGGGTGCTCGGAGCACCTCGATGGGCAGGAGCTCTTATTGGTGGCGTTGTGATAACAGCCTACTTCAGCGCCGGTGGACTGTTGGCCTCCGCCTGGGTGAATATGGTTCAACTCGTTGTACTGTTGCTCGGTTTCGCAATCGGCGTCCCGCTCGCCTTGTCGATGGCAGGTGGGTGGGAGGCCGTCGTCGCAGCAGCACCCACACCAGAATACTTGGATTTTTGGGCGGGATCTGGATCCGGTATCATCTTAGTCGCTCTGATCGTCCCAGCCTTCATCATCTCCCCTGGCCTGCTCCAGAAAGCATATGGTGCTTCGAGTGAGCGAGTGCTACGAATTGGGATTGGGATGCAGGGACTCGTCCTCCTTGTATTCGCACTGGCGCCACCACTTCTCGGCATGATTGCTCGGGTGTACATCCCTGATTTGGAACAGGTAGAATTCGCTGTACCCACAGTGCTAACGCTTGGCTTACCGACAGTTTTTGGTGCACTGGGTCTCGCGGCAGTCTTCTCGGCTGAAGTCAGTAGCGCTGATGCGATCCTCTTTATGCTTTCCACATCACTGTCAAAAGACCTCTATAAGCGTTATCTAGCTCCCGAAGCGACGGATGGTCAGGTTCTAAGGGTGGCCCGCTACGCGGCTATCACCGGCGGTATTCTGGGCATCTTATTGGCAATTATAATCCCGACCGTGATCGATTCTCTTAGGGTATTCTACTCGGTGCTGAGCGTCAGTCTGTTCGTGCCGATCGCCTTCGGTCTACATACGCGGCAAGCAGGGGTACCAGAAGCTCTCTCGGCAATCGGGGTGGGAATCGCTGTGCTTTTCACTGTTCGACTCTCGCACCTTAGTGAAGTATCCGTTTTACTCGACCCCACACTGATGGGGATCATAGCATCAGCAGTTGCTTTTTTCTTAGTCTTCTTGGCTCGCCAAACACGCATTCAACAAAAGATTACGTTCTAAGCTTAAGGAGCAGATTGATGGTTTCGATGTTCAGTCTTGAAGGGAAGAACGCTGCTGTGGTGGGTGGTGCCTCAGGAATTGGCGAGGCAGTTGCAACCGCGCTGGCCGAACACGGTGCATCCGTACTTTGTCTGGATATTGATATCGCAGGAGCGTTAGACACAGCCGCGACAATTACCGAGATGGGTGGTGAAGCAGATGCTAGCCAACTCAATATCGTAGACGGGGAAGCTGTTACTGCCGCTTTTGAGTCCTTTAATGTTAAGAAAGGTTCTCTCGACATCGTTGTCTGCACACCTGGTATAAATGTCCGCAAACCTATTCTGGAGTACACGGATGAGGACATTGACCGGGTGCTGAGTGTGAACCTCAAAGGGAACGCGCATGTGATCCAGGCTGCTGGACGGATCATGACATCCCAAGGATCAGGCTCAATCATTCTCTTTTCTTCGATTCGTTCAGTAGTCGTCGAGCCTGGCCAAAGCTTGTATGCAGCCACTAAGGCAGGGATTGTGCAGATGGTTAGGGCCGCAGCTGCGGAACTAGGTCCTTCGGGAGTGCGCGTTAATGCGATTGCACCGGGTGTGATTGATACACCGCTCACAGCACCGATTAAGGATAACCCGGCATGGTACTCGGCTTATGCTGAACGCAACATCTTCAAGCGCTGGGGGAGAGCACGAGAGATGGCCGGGCCCACGGTATTTCTAGCGTCTGAAGCGGCAAGTTATGTGACTGGAACGGTCCTCTTTGCAGATGGAGGATGGACTGCAATTGATGGACGTTTCACACCTCCGGGTATGTAGATTTAATCCAATATTATTGGTGCTACTCACGAAGTTACGACCCGATTTAATCGCTGGTTTCTCTATACTTAAGCTGGCGTGTATTTAACTAAAATAGTGGGAACACGAGTCTCTCATTTGCTATTACATTATTAGTGTGATCCTGACACTAAATCACCTGACCCAATATCTAGAATGCCGATTGCCACACCTGATCAGTTCAAGCAGATGCTCGATTCAGCTCAGAATTCTAACTACGCATATCCGGCCATCAATTGTACATCTATCCTGACACTAAATGCTGCGATGAAGGGCTTCACGGAATCAAAATCCGACGGGATCATCCAGTTTTCGACAGGAGCGGGACAGTTCGCATCCGGGCTTGCCAATAAGGACGCAGCGTATGGATGCATCGTGCTCGCAGAAGCCGCTCACATCCTTGCCCAGCAGTATGATGTGCTGATCGCTATGAACACTGACCACTGTCCACCTAATAATGCAGAAACTTTTCTTAAACCACTGATACAGGCCACGGCAGAGCGACGGGGCAGAGGTCAGACAAACCTGTTCCAGAACCATATGCTCGACGCCTCAAACCTATCATTGAATGACAATATGGCCCTGTCTCAAGAGTACCTGCATATGTGTGCCGAGCAGGAGATCGTTCTTGAGGTAGAAGCTGGTGTCGTCGGAGGTGAAGAAGATGGTGCACATGGAACTGAAAATACCCCTGAGGAGAAGCTATATACTACGTCCGCAGATATGCTCTCTGTGTATGAAGCACTGCATAAAATCGGCCGCTTCACATTTGCGGCAACTTTCGGGAATGTGCACGGTCACTACAAACCTGGGGCTGTGAAGCTACGTCCGAAGATCCTCAAACAGGGACAGGCTGCCGTAACCGAAAAGTACGGCTCAGAAGCAGAGATGGACCTTGTCTTCCATGGAGGTAGTGGAAGCTTACCTGAAGAGATCCGTGAGACACTGGCTTACGGAGTCGTCAAAATGAACGTTGATACCGACACCCAGTACGCGTTCACGCGACCGATTGTGGACCACGTCATGACAAACTATGAGGGCGTGCTCAAGGTAGATGGAGAAATCGGTAACAAGAAGATCTATGATCCACGATCGTACCTGAAGAAAGCCGAAGAGGGAATGTCGGAAAGAGTATCGATCGCATGTAGCGACCTTCTCAGTGAAGGCAAGACACTCTTTGGCCAGGTGTAATGAAGATCTCTCTAATATGACCTGATGGCCTCCCCTCAAGAGTTGGCTCTATTCAGGAAATAGTCGCCTCCAACCGATATTCCGTTGTGATATCTATTGCAGGTGACAGCGTCTTATAAACCGGGCATCTATCAGCGTGCATCTCATGCACACGTTGGACAGTATCCCCGTGCTCCTCTTCTGCCTCTAGCTGATATGTGACGTGAATCCGGCGAATGACAAGTATCCCATCTTCTGTCTCAACTTCTCCTCTAACCCGGGCGGTTAGTGTGCCGTCACTGGCCTTGATCCCGCGCGCTTCCAGCGCGCCTCCGAAGGTTCCTAATAGTCAACCACCAGTTGAGGCGATCACATAGTCCAGCGTGGTGGTGATTTCACGTTCGGGCTCCACGCCGTAGTGCTCTTGGATCGCACCATGAACACCAAACTCGACTGGCCCTTCATGAGCCGGAAGCCAGGCGTGGCGGTGTGGGCCTTTGATACGCACAATCTCAATAGCAGAGGTATATACAACGTCAGACATGGATGTACTCCCTTAAGGTCGAGCGCATCGTACAGCTCTGTCGGGTACCCAGGCAACAGCAGATATAAAACCCTATTTCAGGCCTTAAGGCTCATTCGTAAATCACCCTAACCTATTTGCAGAGCAATATATTCGGTTTATCTTCGGTTTCTGCGCTTCGGGATCAAGTGAGGTGAGCCCACAAACGTGGGGACAACGTGATTTAAAGCACTCGGTGATGTGCCGGGTGGGTATGTGCGGAGGTCAAGGACCCGATGATGAACCCTTACATCGAGTTGCACTGTCATTCTGGCTTTTCTTTCTTGGATGGTGCGTCCCACCCGGAGGAGTTGGTCATGCGTGCCGTTGAGCTTGGCTACCCAGCCTTAGCTCTGACTGACCATAATGGCCTTTATGGTTCAATGGAGTTTGCGCAAGCAGCGCGTCTGTCCGGTCTCCAGCCGATTACTGGTGCCGAAGTCACCCTCCGTGATTGCTTTCCGAATGTGGAGGAACCCAAAGATGGCCACCATGTCACTCTCCTGGCTGAATCCCCTTCCGGTTACTCCAACCTGTGTCAGCTTCTGACCGAAGCACACATGGGCTCGGAACGAGGTGACGCTCGACTTCCATTATCCTCTCTACTGGAGCTTTCCGAAGGATTGATCCTACTCACTGGATGTCGAAAAAGCCCGATCGCAGCAGCACTCGAATCTTCCGTAGCTGAAGCAGAAACGTTGACAAAGCAATTCGTGCAATCCTTTGGTCCCGGAAATGTCTTTGCTGAATTGCAGGACAACTGTATCAAGGGAGATGCGTCCCGTAACAAAGCACTTGCCCGCCTCGCGGGCCGTCTGGGGCTCGGAGTTGTCGCAACAGGAAACGTCCACTATCACAGGCCAGAACGGCATCAGCTCCAAGATATACTAGTCTCGATCAAGAACAGGACTACACTCGAAGGCGCTCACAGAGTGCGCCGGGCAAACCGTCTCTTCCATCTTCCCGAACCCTGGGAGATGCAGCACCGTTTTGAAAATCGTCCAGAAGCGCTTACGAACACGCTTCTGATCGCCGAACGTTGTGCCGCCTTTGACCTGACCGAAGACCTTGGGTACGAGTTTCCCAACTTTGAAGGATCAGATCATAACGATGCTCTTAAAACACTCGCTGCAATTTGTAAGTCCAAAATCTCCACGCTGTATGAACCTGGAGGCACTGAGATAAAAGAGGCTGAGGAACGCCTACATACCGAACTCGCCCTCGTAGATCTGCACGGACTCGCAGGATTTTTTCTCGTCTACCGGGATATCATGTCACTGGCTAATGAGGTTGCACGGGAAGTTCGTGGAGGTACCCATCGAGCCCGGTCTGGCCTACCCCCAGGCCGAGGCCGAGGCTCTTCAGTATCGTCAATCATCTGCTATTTGATCGGACTCTCTCACATCGACCCGGTAAAGAACGACCTCTTCCTAGGCCGCTTCCTTAACGAGGCACTCCGAACCGTCCCTGACATTGACCTAGATTTTCCAAGAGACATCCGAGAGAAACTGATTCTTCGTGTCTACGAAAAGTACGGATATAACCATACGGGGCTCGTTTGTACTTTTCCGACATACCGGCTTCGTTCGGCAGTCCGCGAAGTTGGGAAAGCACTCGATCTCCCTATTGGTGAACTCGAAAAGCTATCCAAGCTTGCTGAGCACCGCTCAGCCTCCATGCTTGCTGAGGAAATCAGCGCTCTGCCTGAATTTAAAGCACGCGCAGATGCTCATCTCTGGAGACTGCTTGGTGAACTCGCTGAAAACATCTCTGGACTTCCACGCCATATTTCTCAGCACGTGGGTGGGATGATCATCTCAAGCCGTCCGCTCATCGAGATTGTCCCTCTTGAGCCCGCTGCCTGGGAAGGCCGGGTCCTCTGCCAGTGGGATAAGGATTCGTGTGAAGATGCAGGCTTCATCAAGATCGACTTCCTCGCGCTCGGCATGCTCTCGCTGGTTGAGGACAGCATTAATCTGATCGCTCAACGTCACGACAAAGCCCCTGACCTATCACGTATCGATTTCGAAGAAAAAGCGATCTATGATCGCATCTGCTCAGGTGACACTGTCGGCCTCTTCCAGGTTGAGAGTCGTGCACAGATCCAGATGCTTCGACGTACTTGCCCAAGAAACCTCGCTGAACTTGCTATTCAAGTAGCAATCGTACGACCCGGACCTATCGTGGGTGGTGCGGTAAACCCGTATGTGAAGAGGCGCGAGATAATTCGAGAAAATCCCAACTATGAGATCCCCTACCCCCATCCTCTCCTGGAAGAAGCACTCAGTGAAACACTCGGTGTGGTAATTTTTCAGGACCAGGTTCTCAAAATTTGTCAGGCACTTGCAAATTTTTCGGATGGTCAAGCAGAGGAACTGAGACGTGCGATGAGCCGGAAACGCTCCAAAGAAGCTCTCATGGCCCACTGGGGGAACTTCCGGAAAGGCGCATTAACCAACGGAGTCAGTGAGGCAACAGCACGTGAAGTATTCGCACAAGTGACAGCTTTCTCTGAATTCGGATTCCCAAAATCCCATGCCACTGCTTTCGGCCTGCTAGCATACCAATCGGCGTGGCTACGCCATCACTACCCGACCGAATTCTATGTTGCACTCTTCAATAACCAGCCGATGGGCTTCTATTCACTCGACGTCCTCGGCCGGGATGCACGCCGCAATGGGATTCAGACACTGCTCCCGCACATAAACAAAAGCGATGTGGTGTGTACTGCCGAGGGAACTGACTTGCGTATAGGACTCGGATTTGTGCGAAACTGGGGGGGGGAAATCGCTGAGCATATCGTCAAAGAACGCAGGTGTAACGGTCCTTATATTTCTCTCACTGATTTCTTACGCAGAACACCGTCCGGGCTCCAGCGGCCCGCGATCGAGAACCTTATCTGGGTGGGTGGCTTTAACGAGTTTGGTCTCACCCGGCGTGAACTCCTCTGGCAGGCAGGACTATGGCTCGGACCTGACACAAACAAGAGCTGTAAACGCAGTCGTGATAATCACGCCCAAACCGAGCTCGCCTTGGGTAATCCGTATGAGAATCTCTCTTTCCCAGACATTGGACAAACTGAACAGATGATCGCTGAGTACCAAATGCTCCATTTCTCAACTGAACTCCACCCGCTATCGCTGCTCAAAAATGTCCTGCCGAAAGACACCCTGACCTCTGACCGGCTTCCACTTCTCAGACAAGGGAGCACGGTGCGTGTTGCAGGGCTTGTCACAACACGTCAACGACCGGGTACTGCTAAAGGGTACGTCTTTGTGTTGATGGAAGATGAACACGGGCCAATCAATGTCATCGTGAGGCCTGATGTCTATAAACGAGACCGAAACGCCGTTCGTATGGAAACGTTTCTGGCTGTAAGTGGCCGATTACAAAAAGATGGTACTACGATTAATGTGATCGCTAACGATGTCCGAGCACTCCGTGTCCCCGGCGCACCTATACACCAGCAGGAACTGCAGAAAAGCTCTTCGCCCGACAGCGTAGAGTACCCAACTAAACTGAAGCGAACCAGCACGGGTCCTTTCCGATATCTGACTGCCCTACGGCAGAGCCCTCCGGGCATCAAGAGTTTTACTTAAGCCGCAACTCTTAAAACAGCATATCTATCATGTGATCGATGCTAGGAAAGTTAGCCCCGCGGCCAAAAATTATTGGTACGGTCTACATCGGGAGTGTATCCATCAGGGTCAACCTCAACTCGTACCACAGACCCAGCTTCGCGCGGAATTTCGATCTCATACTGAGTATTGCCCGCAAGCCAGTGCTCCACAGGAATAAATTCTTCTAATTCTTCACCACCTGATGTCCTTATACGCACCGAAGCTGGGAATAGAGCAAACCCCCGGTCCTCAATAACAACAGTCCCCCCTCCTCCTGTGCGTGGCTGGACCAACCCAACCGCGTGGTCCAGCTTCCACGTATCGAAGTAGAACGACGTCCAGAACCAATCGAGATCCTGTTCTGCAAAGCGTTCGAAGGTGGAAAAAAAGTCCCACGGGGTAGGGTGTTTGAATGCCCACTCCGAAATAAAAGCTCGGTATGCGGCTTCCCACGTATCCTCCCCCATCAACTCTCTTAATGCCACCATTAGTGTAGCTTGCTTAGCGTATGAAGCAGTCGCGTAACCTGGGCCCGGCTCATACCAGTCACCATGTCTCATCATGCTTTGCTCGAGCCCCTCTTGAGCTGCATACAAGTAGCTTCTGGCTTCTACCCGATGATGGTCGACACCAGGCCAGAATTCTATGAGGCTCTCATTCGCTAAGAAGGTGGTCGTGCCCTCATCCATCCACGCGTGTCGTTTCTCATTTGATCCAACGATCATCGGAATCCACATATGAGCGAGCTCATGTGACGTGACGCTGAACAGAGCTTGTGCTCCCCCCCCCTCGTAAGGACCAATAAGCGTCAACATCGGAAATTCCATCCCACCATTGATGATGTCCGCACCCTCAACTGATGTCATATGCGGCCAAGGATAGCTGTAACCCGTGTAGGCTGAATGATGCTCAATCGATTGCTTTGCGTATTGCCACTGCTGCGTCCACAGCGGGGCCCTGTTCGGACGCCAAAAGGAGTGGATTAGCACACGGTCATCCTCACCATCCTCATCCCGGTCACGAACCAGTGCTGAAGTTGCATCCCAGCGCTGTATGTTAGATGTCGTCCACGTGAAATCTCGGACACTATCGGCCGTAAACCGGTAGGTCAGCATTCCATCCTCAGGATACGCCGTGACCGTCTCCGCATCTCTTTCAGCCTGCCCCGCAATCATCACCAGTTCGTCTGAGACCGCAGCTTCCTCAAGACGGTCAAGCGTCAAAGCCGAGAAGACCTCTTCAGAGTTCTCTAGTGAACCGGTAGCCATCACTGTCCAGCCAGCGGGTACGGTCAGGGCAACCGTATAATCTGCGAATCCGTCATAGAATTCTGCATTCCCGAGATAGGGCTCCGCATCCCAAAGTCTGAGGTCGTCAAAAATAGCCATCTTCGGGAACCAGTACGCGACAAAATACATCTCATGATCTGAGTGACCCATTCGGCCTGAGCCGTTCTGAGGAAGGGTTACCTCCCAGCCAATCTCAAGTTCAAGTGTGTCTCCTTCCTCAACTGGTAAGCTCGGCCGGAGTTCAAGCAGCGTCCCATCGACTCTATAGCTGGGACCTGCCTCTAAATCCCCCTCATTCAACTCTTCTCCATCCGCAAATACGCTGGTCAGAGTCACACCACCGGTGATCTCCTCAGAATTCAAACGAGGTGAACCCTCCTTATGAAGGTTCTGCAACAGATACAAGAAAACGCTGGGCAATGTCGCAGGCGCATTGTTTGCATAAAGAATCCGAGCTGTACCCTCTAGATGCCCTGTCTCGGGGTCTAGCGATGCATCTAGATCATATGAGACCGATTGCTTCCAGTATGAATGGCCCGGGCTCCCATCCTCGCTTCTCCAACCCCGAGCGAGTGCTCTCTCGTAGAATTGCGGAAGAACTACTGGTGCCGGAATTGGCCTTAATGAAGAATTATCCTGCTGTACTACCATAGCAGCTGCGGAAGGTGTCGCGATGAGTATCACCAACGTGCTAACCCCTAGGACACGAGCACCGAACGCGAGTACCTGGCCAATCAAATCATGTACCTCCATCTGGTTAAGGTCAGTCTCCATTTAAGGATTTCGCTTTAAATAGAAAGCTACACCTTCCCAATCTATCGACGCGGAGAACATTTCGAAGTAGCGGACCGCCCTCTCTGAACCCATGTATTTCCCCAGTTCTTCACGCACCTCGTTTCCAAATCGCTGCGCGTCTTCCTCGTCACCATTCTCGAGACTTATTCGCACTCTAGTTTCAAGATCATTAAGGCGATTCTGAAGCTCAGTGCAGCGTCTATCAACGTCTTCATAAATACCAAAGTGAGTCACTGCAAATCTTTCTGAGCCTAATTGGCGGATTTGTAAAAGTGTGTCAGCCCAGGCGCGCAGATCGACTGAAGGTGGTGGTGTCGGAGGATGAGTCGGGCCACCTGACAGAACAATTCCCATCGAGTCCCCTGAAAAAAGTGTGCCATCCCGCTCATCTAGATAAGCAACATGGTGGTCGATGTGACCAGGGGTCAGCAAAGGACGGAGTGCCTTCCAGGGTCCGTCCTGACCTGGATACCAGATTCTTATTCGCTCACTCGCGACAGGTCTCATCTCCCCCCATAGGCGATCATGTGCATCTCCGAACGTTCTCCGAGTGCTGGCGACCAAACGCTCGGGATCGACCAAATGCGGTGCTCCATCTTCATGGACATGCACTGTCGCATGCGGAAAGATTTTGCAGAGATCTCCAGTAGCCCCGGCGTGATCCAGATGAACATGGGTCAGTAGTACATGCCGAAGATCTTTACTATCAATCCCATGACCGGCGAGTTCTGATGTGAGCCTTTCAAGTGTGGTCGTCGGACCTGGATCAACGATGGCAGGCTCTTCTCCATCGATCAGATAGCATGCAATCGCACCCTCAAGCCCCAAATGGAGGAGGTCTATACAGACCGGAGTACTCACTGCCTTTTGCTCACCCACGCTCCCCGATCGGTATGTAGTCACGAACATCCGACCCTACATAGATCTGACGTGGTCGAGCAATCCGTTGTTCCGGGTCTCTGAGAAGCTCCTCCCACTGCGCTAGCCATCCAACAGCTCTTGGGATCGCGAAAAGGACCGGGAACATTTCCACGGGGAAACCCATTGCTTGGTAGATTATACCAGAGTAAAAATCGACGTTTGGATACAGATTTCGCTCGACGAAGTAATCCTCATTTAGTGCGATTCTTTCTAGCTCTAAAGCAATGTCTAACAATGGGTTACGCTCTGTCACCTCAAAAACCTCATCAGCCGTACGCTTGATGATACTGGCACGAGGGTCGTACGCCTTATAAACCCGGTGACCGAAGCCCATGAGCCGTTCTTTTTTCGCCTTTACACCCTCAATGAACCCGGGGACATTGTCCAGCGTACCTATACGCTCGAGCATCCTGAGTACGGCTTCGTTAGCACCACCGTGCAAAGGGCCATAGAGGGCCGCCATCGCCCCCGCAAGCGCCGAGTATGGGTCTGTGCCGGAGGAACCAATGGCACGCATCGTTGTGGTTGAACAGTTCTGCTCATGATCCGCATGGAGGATGAATAAAACGTCGAGAGCTCGCTCCAGTACGGGATTCGGCTTCTCATAGTCTTTGGCTTCAATACGAAACAGCATGTTCAGGAAGTTCGACGTGTACGAGAGTTCATTTTCAGGATACACATAAGGAAACCCACGACGACGTCGATAAGCATATGCGGCCACCGTCGGCATCTTTGCTACCAGCCGCACGATCTGCTGCCAGCGTACCGCAGGATCTCTAACATCTTTTGCTTCCGGATAAAACGTGGAAAGCGCACTGACAGCACTAACCATCATCCCCATTGTGTGGGCATCGTAACGGAAGCCCTCTAGCAAATCCTTGAGGTTTTCATGCACGTACGTGTGAGTCGTAACTTCAGACACGAACTCTGCGAGCTCAGTTTCAGTTGGCAACTCTCCCTTAAGTAGCAGGTATGCGACTTCCAAATGGGAACTCTGCTCCGCAAGCTGTTCGATCGGGTACCCACGGTAACGGAGGATCCCCTTACCCCCGTCAATATACGTCACTGTGCTAAAAGTTGATGCGGTATTAGTGAACGCAGGATCGTATGCCATCATCCCGAAGTCGCTTTCTTTGACCTTGATCTTTCTCAGATCCATGGCCCGAATAACGTCACCATCCAGGATATCGACCTCGTAGTCTCGCCCTGTCCGGTTATCGCGGATCGAAAGAGTGTTCTTCGGTTCGGTTACATTATCGCCCATCGTTTCTCCAGTGAAGCTGCCGCCTTTAGTTATATCTCTCTGTCAGGGTCAAGCAGCTCAGTTGCCTCAATGGCCCTTTATTATATAGACGTGTAGAAGACCTCCCAAGGGGATGAAGGACAGCACGATCCATCTGTCACGGATTATACCCTGCCAGCTGCTGCTCCAGCCAACACGGTTTGCGATTTTCTATTTTACGGGAGTCCCTGAGTGACTTATATACAAGGGGTCGTGCTTAAGCTGTAGTTCAGTCGTTTGTTGCGAAACATCAATAAGGGGTCGTCATATGCAGAAAGGTCTAATGTGGGGGTCAGTGGTTGTTGCGGTAGCAGCAGCCTTTGCCCCGGATCTGTTTGGGTACTACGCACTCGTTCTAGTGGTGCTTGGTCTCGCCATGGGATTCACAAATCCGATTGAAGACGTAGCCACTCGGGTAGCTATGTACGTACTGGCTGTGTTGCTGCCAACGATCGCAGATAACCTGGATGTAATTCCAGTGGTTGGTGAGTATGTGAATGGCTTCCTAAGTCAGTTCGCTGTC
>DUBS01000016.1 GCA_012960225.1 Gemmatimonadota bacterium
CTGCTCATCATGCTGAGCACTGTAGTGTTCACGAATGCAGCGATTCTGCTCTTCACGGAAGCACTCTTTCAGTATGCACTCGGGACCAGCTTCTCCCCTACTCTGGCTTCCGCCGTGATATACGCCGGCTGCCTCTTACTGCTCTGGGTTGGGCACTACAAAGCCCTAGATCTCGCGATCAAAGTCGTCGTACTCGTGCTTGCTCTGTCTACACTTGTCGCGGCGTCGCTCATTCTTCCTCAGGCAGATTTTTCAGACCTGAGTCTGCTTCCGCTCGCGCCCTCAGGGGGCACGGTGACATTGGCGTTCATGATTGCCCTAGCTGGATGGATGCCCGTGGGTATAGAAGCTGCAACGCTTAGCTCGCTCTGGACGCTCGCAAAAGACAAGTCAACGAACGTGCGCACGAGTGTTTCTACCGCCCGTCTTGATTTCAACATCGCCTACGTGGGCACGGGAATCCTCGCATTCGCTTTTCTGATTCTCGGTGCGGTCGTGATGTACGGATCGGGTGAAGAATTCAGCCCTTCCCCGGCCGGATTTTCTACGCAGTTAATCGCATTATATGAGAGCACGCTCGGTGGATGGGCTGGACCGATCATGGTCACGGCTGCGGTGACGGCAATGTTTTCGACCGCGCTGACTGTGATGGACGGCTATCCCCGTGCGATCGATCGAGCGATCAAGGTCATCAAGACAGACGATCCTGATCAAACCGCCAACGCGGACATTTCACAGCCGTACTGGATTGCACTCATCGGGATCGGCGTGTTGATGACACTGTTCCTGCACCTGTTCGTGAGCAGCCTGACACAGATGATTGATTTCATCACGATCATCTCATTCATGACCGGTCCAATTCTGGGCTACCTGAACCTGAAAGCGGTGACGTCTCCAAACGTTCCCAAGGAACACCAGCCCGGTAAGGCGATGGTCGCCTTTTCCTATTTCGGCCTCGTGTCGATGGCTGTTGTGGCCGTCATCTTCCTCATGAGCCGAGTGGGTTAAGGAAAATACGGAACCGTGTCCGAACACGAGGAGAAGAAAGTGAGGATGCCACGGCGCGAATTCGTCGCTCTAGGAGGTACATCAATCGCCGCCGCCGCTCTTGGAGCATCCGATCCTCTGGGTGCGACCGATAAAGTGCAGACGATCGAGCAGCAGGAACGGGAAATCGTTGCACTGACCTTCGACGTTTTTGGCACTGTTGTCGATTGGAGAACCTCGGTCATCCGTGAGGGTGAGATGTTGTCGCAAGAAAAGGGCTTCGACGTCGATTGGGGTGAATTCGCAGATCGGTGGCGAGGCGGGTACGGGCCTTCGATGAACCGCGTGCGAACGGGTGAACTCCCTTGGACGAAGATCGATGTGCTCCACAGGATGGTGTTAGATGAACTGATCATCGAATACGGACTCACCGGCCTGTCCGAAGAGGAAACCGATCACCTCAACCGAGTATGGCACCGACTGATCCCGTGGCCTGATACCGTTCGGGGCCTGCACCGGCTTCGCTCACAGTATCTGATCACCACGCTGTCGAATGGTAACGTGTCTTTGCTCACGAACATGGCCAAGAACGCTGGCATGCCCTGGGATTGTATCCTCTCATCTGAATTGTCCGGCCATTACAAGCCTGATCCGGAAGTGTACCTGATGGCCGCAGAGCTTCTCTCGCTTCCACCGAATCGGGTCATGATGGTCGCAGCACATAAGAGTGATCTCAGAGCAGCCCAACGCGTTGGGCTTAAGGCAGCATTTGTAGCGCGCCCGTTCGAGCGAGGCCCTGGAAGGACAGTAGATACATCACCCGAACCAGATTTCGACTATTGGGCATCCGATTTTGAGGACCTAGCGGAGCAACTAGGCGCCTGACCTATTGATGCCAAGCTCGTCTGCCACCATTAAGACAAGAGACCCGGAATGCGACACCTACAACAAATAGGCCTCTCAGTCCTAACCGGCCTTTGCTTGTTGAACTCTGTATCGGTCGCTGATCTCAGTGCACAGATCTCGACAAACAATCCGTACCGTGCGAGCACCGGCTGGGAGAATCTTCCTGAAGGAAGAAGTCTCGGAATCATCAGCGGTGTCATCCCTGACCCTGATGGTGAGCATCTGTGGATCCTCGACCGGTGTGGCGCGAATCAATGCGCTGGAACGGATCTCGACCCGATCCTGAAGTTCGATCTAGATGGAAATCTGGTGGAAAGCTTCGGACGAGGGCTGTTCGCGTTCCCTCACGGATTCGATCTCGATGATGATGGATTCCTGTGGGTGACCGAAGGCGGATCACACGGAGATGCGCGGGCTACGCTCGGCGAGAGCATGGGCATCGGTCATCAGATCCTGAAGCTCACAAAACAGGGCGAAGTCGTGATGCGGATAGGTGAGGCAGGTGTCTGGGGCAACGACCGCACACATTTCAATGGACCGTCCGGTGTAGCTGTTGCACCGAATGGTGATATCTGGATCGCAGACGGACACCGTGGCGGCAACAACCGGATCGTCAGGCTCACAAGTGATGGGACGTTCCTGATGGACGTAGGTGGTGGTGTCGGCTCAGAAAGCAAAGAAGCCGGAAGCTTCAGTGATCCTCACGATATCAAGATCGATTCCGAGGGCCGAGTGTTTGTCGCTGATCGGGGGAACAGCCGCATCCAGGTTTTCGATCCAGATGGTGAGCTTCTCTATATCTGGACCCATTACGGTAAACCGAGCGGCCTGTTCATTGATCGCAACGATATCCTTTATGCCGGAGATGGGCTGTCAGGCATTCTACGCACTGGTCCCCCAGATCCATGGCGCAGCAACTTCGGCTGGGAAAAGGGCATCCGAATCGGAGACCTCAAGACTGAACAAGCATGGGTCACGCACTTCATCCCGCAGTATGAGGAAGACAACGGACCCGGCATCGAGTTTCTCGGCGTCGACTTCGACGGAAATATCTACGCAGGAGAAGTGAACCGCATGCGTATGGTACGGTACGTTCCGTTCAGGCCCCCCGAGATCGGCGGAAGGCGTCCAGGTAGATAACGTGCGTCAGGGCAACCGGAGCGCTACAAGAGATCCCGCCATACCCGAACCTGCGATCTGCACGACCACATACTGCTGACCTTCATGCATGAATCCCATCATGCCGTACTGCCCAGGGGCAGGCAGTTCGACTGTACCCAAACGTTCGCCTGTCATCTTATCTACACCATGTAGTACAGATGCACCGCCTGCGCCTTCCGCTGTAAGAAGCAGCGTCGGCGTGACCATGGTGATCGGATAAGAAAGCCGACCGGTATTCGGGATCTCGAGACCCTGCAGTAAACGATGGTTCCGTATGTAATCGGGTGTATCCCCATTTGGTACAGCCCAAAGATGTTCACCCGTATTCATATCGATCGCCACAACTTGGCTGTACGGAGGCTTGAACACCGGAAGACCTTGTGGGCCAGCGAAATCCCCACGATTTGCGACAGCCCACTCGGCGATCGTCGTACCCGTGGTCATGATGTCATCAGGTAAATCCAGCTCTTCACCGGGCACGATGTTTTCCGATCTACACCCTCTGCGGGTAGAGACGAACAGGATGCCCAGCTCCGGATCCGCCGAAGTCGGCCCATTGATGTTCGTAGCACCACTCGGGCAACTCACGAAGGAGCGCAGACCTGACGGGTGCCCCGTCTGGATCGGCGGATTAAAGATCGGGCCGATCCTGTAGTTGCTCACAATCTCGAGCGCTTCAGCACGAAGTTCTGGAGTAAAATCAATCAGATCGTCTTCAGTGAGTCCCTGCATCTCATACGCAGCCGGCTTCGTCGGAGCCGGTTGTGTTGGGGACAGGTTCTCACCCGGAACCTCTGACTGCGGGACCGGGCGCTCTTCGATCGGCCAAATCGGCTCACCCGTTTCACGGTTGAACGTGAACGCCCAACCTTGCTTCGTGGTTTGGACAACGATCGGGGTTGGCTCACCTTCGATCATCACATCGAGTGAAATCGGAGCCGTGGGGTTATCGAAGTTCCAGATGTCGTGATGCACAGTCTGGAAGTGCCAAGCGCGATTGCCGGTCTCCACGTCGAGCGCGATCACACTCGTACCGAACAAACCATCACCTTCACGGAACCCTCCAAAGAAATCGATCGTCGGTGGATTCGTAGGGATGTACACCAAACCACGTTCCGGGTCGGACGACATCGGCGCCCAAGACGAGACGTCACCGGTCCACTTCCAGGAATCATTCTCCCAGGTGTCGTGCCCGAATTCTCCTGGTCTAGGGATTACATGGAATTTCCATTTGTGCTCACCCGTCCGGCTGTCATAGGCCAGGATATCACCCGGCACCATTTCGATGCGTGTCTGGTTGTAGCCCTGCTCTGCTGAGTTGCCGACAATCACAACATCGTTGACCACAATCGGTGGCGAAGAGTTTGTGATGTGGCCCAGCTCACGAGGGATCCCGAAGTCCGGATCATACGGGCCACCGTCCCATGTCTCCCACGGTTCCCAATCCCTGATAAGGTCAGGAAGTAGATCCACTACCCCGGTTTGGGGGAACCCAGCGAGAGGCACCGGAGTGCCCCAATCCTCAATAGGTGCACCGGTTTTCGCGTCTAGCGCATAAAGGAAGAAGGCCGGGCTCGTGATATAGATGACACCACGTCCGTCGATCTCACCGTACGCGACGCCCTTGCCGTATCCGTTACGCATTCCGCGATCAAAACGTGTGGTATGGGGCTCACGGAAGACCCAGATGGTCTCACCTGTTTCTGGGTCAATCGCGACCACAGTTCTCCTCTCACCTGCAACCGTGTACAGCATCCCATCTATGTAGAGCGGAGTCGAACGGGATACCGCGAGTGGACGCGGGCCATAGTTATCGCCGCGCCAGATCCAGGCCACTTCCAGATCTTCGAAGTTGTCAGCGTTGATCTGATCGAGAGGCGAGTATCGAGTGTGTGCAGCATCGGCTCCGATGTAGCGCCACTCACCTGAGTGATCCACATCGGATTGAAATTTTCGGACGACCCCCGTCGCTACGTCTCGCAGATACGCCGCGTCTGCTTCATCCAGTGCGACTAGCGTGCGACTGCCGGTCGGACGGGACTGTTGTATGCTCGTAGAGGGTGCCCCTGACAGATCGCTCCCGGTAAGTGCAGCATACATCACACTCGCGACCAGATAGCTTCCGATCGGACTGGGGTGGGATCCATCGGCAGTGAACAAGTCTAGATCCGGTCTTTCCCTGACTACCTGCTCCCAAGCGAGGCCCGCAGGCATGACAGGGCCACCCAACTCTTCACCGATCGAAGTATAGGCATCAGATAACGCTGCGATTTGATCCGGGTAAGCCTTCTTAGCCCACGTCATGTAAAACCATGGCTCGGCACCGACTTCTCGAACCTGAGCGACTACCTCACGGGCAGCCGAATGAAAGGGTTCAGGGTCATCGAGGATTCCTAGTGTAGTATCAGCATAGGAGGTGCCCAGCGTGCTTTGTTCCTGAAGGATGACCACATCCCACGAGTCTCGAGC